>CP013997.1:2020439-2693919 GCA_001534745.1 Pseudomonas monteilii | reverse complement strand
CGATGGCCTTGCCGCGCGTGTCTGGCCGGGTGGCAGTCGATTCCGTGTGCTTTCGCTATGCCGCTGATGGCCCGTTGATACTGGATCATGTCAGTTTCGAGGTCGAGCCTGGACAATGTATCGGCATCACCGGTACGTCTGGCTCGGGCAAAAGCACGCTGATCAAGCTGCTGTTAGGCTTCGCGTCACCCAGTAAGGGCACGCTACGGCTGGATGGACATGACCTGGCCATGGCCGACATGGCCAGTCTGCGTCGGCACATGGGTGTCGTCATGCAGCAACCCTTTCTGTTCAAAGGCACCGTCCATGACAACATTGCACTGGCGCGGCCAGGGGCGAGCCGGCATGACGTCATCGAGGCTGCTCGCCTGGCCGGCGCCCACACGTTCATCGAGCGCTTGCCGGGTGGCTATGAGACGCCGGTAGCCGAGTCAGGCAGCACTCTTTCCGGTGGGCAGCGCCAGCGTATCGCGATCGCCCGTGCCTTGGTGGCCAAGCCCTCCATCTTGCTGTTCGATGAGGCCACCAGCGCCTTGGATGAAGAGGCTCAGGCCGACTTCATGGCAGCCTTGCCCCGTATTCGCCATGACCGAACGCTCATCATGATCGCTCATCGGTTGGAGACCCTTCGCACGTGTGACCGCATCTTGGTGTTCGACGAAGGTCGGCTGATCGAGCAGGGCAGCCCAGCCGAACTGGCTGCCTTGCCCGAGGGGCATTATGCCCGGCTCCTGCGACTTCAGCAGGAGGACAGGGCATGAGCCGCTGGAGAGCCATGGTTCGACGCTATGTCACGGCCGTACGCGCAGCTTGGCGTCAGCGTCACGAGGCGCCTCGACAGTGTCCAGACGCAGAATGGCAATTCTTCGCGCCGGTGCTTGCACTTCAACAGCGTCCGCCCCACGTGTTTCCGCGTCTGCTACAAGGACTCATCGTCGGGGTCCTGTTCTTGGCGCTCGTGTGGTCCATCGTCGGCAAGATCGATGTGGTGGCGACGGCCCAGGGCAAGGTCGTGCCGAGTGGGCGCAGCAAAGTGATACAGCCCCGGGAAAGCGCTGTGATCAAGGCCATTCACGTTCAAGACGGTCAGTCGGTCATGGCGGGTGAGGTCGTGGTCGAACTCGAGGCGCGTGCAACCGCGGCCGATCTGGCACGGCTGGCGGCGGATCTGTTGTCGGCGCGTATCGACAGGGTCCGGGCCACGGCCATGATCGCCACCATCGAAAGCGACCGGCCGCCTGAGCTGCCTGCTGATCAGCTCGGCGAAGCCGACTTGACGAAGCGTCAGGCGGTCCAACGCTGGCTCGAAGGCCAGTATCTCGAGCTGCGCAGCCAGCTGGACCAGGCTACGGCCGAAATCAATCGCGCCGAACATGAGCTGGGTTCCATCGACGTGTCGATCCAGGCATTGCAGCATGCGCTGCCCATCGCTCAGGAACTGGTGGACGATTATGCCCGGCTTCTGGCGGATCAAGCGGTAGCCAAGCATCAGTACCTGCAACGCAAGCAGGAGCACCTGCAACAGCGGCGAGAGCTGGATCAGCTGCAGGCCAGGCGGCGCGAAGTGAAAGCTTCGCTCGACGTCGCCACGCATCGACGCACGAGTATCCGGGCGCAACAGCGCCGCAACATGCTCGACCTGCAGCAGGAAGCCGAGTCCCGGGCAGCCACACTCGAACAGGAAATGGACAAGGCGCGGCTGCGGCATGGGCAGCGCACGCTCAGGGCACCTGTCGATGGCACTGTGCAGCAACTGGCCGTGCACACGGTGGGCGGCGTGGTTACCGAGGCGCAGCCACTCATGGTGATCGTGCCCAAGGAACAGCCTGTCGAGGTGGAGGCTTTTCTCGCGAACAAGGATGTCGGTTTCGTGCAACCAGGCCAGCCGGCTCAGGTGAAGGTAGAGACATTCAGCTATACCCGCTACGGCCTGGCGCAAGGCATCGTCAGCAGCGTCTCCCACGATGCCATCGAGGACAGCCAGCGTGGGCTGGTCTATGCCGTGCGCATTCGCCTGGACAGTCCTTGGCTCGATGCTTCAGACGCAGCGCCGCTGTTACTGACGCCAGGCATGGCCGTCACCGCTGAAATCACCACGCGTCAACGTCGTCTGATCAGCTATTTCCTCACGCCACTGGAAGTCATGGCACGTGAAAGCTTTCATGAGCGTTAGGGCCGGGGTCAGGTCGGCCGACTCCACCTCGTGCAGCAGGTCCTTGCAGGCGCGCATGGCCTGCGGGCTGTTGAGCAGCAGGGTATCGATCCAGCCCTCGAGGCACTGCTCCAGCGCCTCCTGCGGGCAGGTGTCGGCGAACAGGCCCAGGGCGTGCCGCGTGCGCGTCGAACCGCTCGGCGGTCAAGGCATAGCGACGGGTCGCCCGCTCGCCGATCGCCTTGACCACGAAGGGGCTGATGACGGCCGGCACCAGACCGATGCACACCTGGAACACTGCAGAGGAAGGTACGTTCGTGGCTCGATCCAGCTGAACCAAAGTCGTCAGGACCGCTCCTTGCTCATTCGGGTCATGGCCGGAGTCGATGCTGCCATGGCACGTTTTCACGGGCAGGAAATACCTTCATCCTGGTGCCAGAATCTGAGGTTCACCTGGCGGTAACTGGCAGAACGGGCCGGTTCATGTGCCCAGGCGTTCGGCACACCTCGAACGCCTGCACGCCCGGCAAGGGCCGGGACGTGCAGGTAGTACGGCATGGCTGCAGGTCAGCGGCAACGGCACCTATAACACACCGTTGTAACGTAGCTGACGCGCCGGCCAAACCGGAATACAGCCTCAGGTAAGCAACTTCGCCAGGTCATCGACGTTGCTTGCGCCCTCCAGTTCGCCAGTGGAAAGCTCCACATCGAATTGGTCTTTGATGTAAGAGCCCAGCTTGTTATCGCTGCCCATAATATCGCTCAGGGGTGTGTCGTCCAGAATGTCGTCCTCCTTGATGCCGTATTTGGAAGCAAGCAGCGCTTTTATTTCAGTTTTGGTAGCCATGGTAGGTTCCTTACGTTGGGTTACGGCGATGGGCATCAATACTCTGCCCGCTTGGTACAGCCTTGTAAGTCGTTCGGTCTGTCAATGCTTGCACCGGCAATGCGTTGCCCGGGCACCGTCATCGGGTTGACTGACTTGCGCACGTCCGCACCCGGATCGGACATGCAAAATCCCTATCGTGCAGCGCTTTATTCACCTGCGATACTACAACTCGTCATACAGCGCCTAGGCTTTGGTTATGTTGGCCAAATGCTCCATGTAGATCGTTGTCACCGAAGTGTTAGAACCCGAGAGGTGGCGGGATACCGAGACCCACAGGTTTCCTATGGATCCATAACTTGAAAGCGTGCCGACCTCGACGGTGCCATCTTTTTTCTCCACTCGAACTTGCTGGCCCATGAACTTTTTTGCCAAGGCATAGATGGCAGCAGGCGATTTAGCACGCTCGGCGCTATCGAGCGCATCGGCGATCTCTTGCGCAGCCGTGGCGACGTCTTTTGCGGCCTGTACGGTTTCATCGCACGCCACGACTGTTCTGTCGGCCTGGCCCGCTGTATCAGCCTGTTCGGCGCGTTTTCGAGCCGCAGTCGCTTGTGCGCCAGCTGCACGAGCTCTAGCGATCGCGTCGAGGGCTTTTTGGGCTTCAATGGCCACATGACTCTCTTTGAAAACGGAACGGCCGGCATCTTGCTCGGCCCTGGCGAGCGCCTCAAGGGCTTGCTTTTCTGCCTGGCGAGCCTTATTGACCGCAGCGGTCGAGATCGCCTTGCGCTTCTGTGCCGTTGCATTTTTCTCCGCTTCGGCCTTGCGCTTGGCCTCGGCGGCAGCCTCTGCTTCGGCCTTGCGCTTGGCCTCGGCGGCAGCCTCTGCTTCGGCTTTGCGCTTGGCCTCGGCGGCAGCCTCTGCTTCGGCCTTGCGCTTGGCCTCGGCGGCAGCCTCTGCTTCGGCTTTACGCTTGGCTTCGGCAGCAGCCTGCGCTTCGGCCCTGCCCTTGGCGTCAGCATCATTGCCATGTTGCCCCTGCGGTTCGCTCCCTGCAGGCGAGTTCGAGCTATCCGAGTCCATGATGCCCTTGACCTGCGCGCTGAACGCTTCACCGCCATCCATGGCGCTATAGGCCATCTGGATCACGATATCGGTCACAAGGCACTCATCACCCTTGAACAGGACGGCATTGGCCTGTGCGCCACCAGGGAATGACAGAACCCAGCTGGAGATGGCCCCAGTGCCCTCAAAGGGTTGGTAACGGGTGTCGTCCTTGGGGCCCGGTTGCAAATCGAAGTTTCGGCTCAGTTCTTTGGTGTACCAAACGGCCGCTTGCTGATTGGGACGCAGATCGCGCAACAGGTTGTCTTCACTGCCTTCGCTCGCCAGATACAGGCGCTGGGCGCCGGCACTGTCGTTGCTGAGCAACACCAGGTTGCGCGTTTGGGTGAGCATCGCGGCAACCGATCCAGAAAGGGTTTTGTCACCTGCTTTGAACGTCAGGACGATGCGTTCGACGCGGCGCAGGTAATGCCCGGGGTATTGTTCGTCGAAATGCCGGGCAGTCAGGTCGAACGGAACTTCGCCATCCTTGATGCGCTTTTGTAACGCGGCGGCGTTCCAGCCCATGCACTTGCACAGCGACAGGTCCAGGCGGATGTCCAACGTGCGTTCGTTGTTGCTGATCGCGGCGACGTCCATCTGGATCAGGTCACGCTCCAGAGCCTCCCCGGCAAGCATGCCGCGCCAGTTGTCGAGCCAGCCGTCGGTGCGTATCCACGTCGTGCGGAAGTCGCCCAGTTCGTACTGCAAGCTGGCTTCGGCCATCAGGCACAACGACAGAGTGGCGTCATAGGCCGTGCTGTAGATATCCGACAAACGACCGATCAACCACAGGTAGGTCGGATGGCTGGCGAAGACCGAGGTGATGACTTGGTACTCGGCCTGATGCGCCGCTTGCATGGCGCGGGCCTCAGCCACGGCGATTTTTGCAGCACGCATGTGAATGTCCTGCTCGAGTAGCTGGCCGTCGACGACCTGCACCTCCAGGTTCGCCTGGTCGGCCTCGAACTGCCATTGCTGGGCGCGCAGCTGGTAGTCGGCCTGCAGGCGCAGTTCGTCTTTGGCCATGAGAGCCAGTTCGCTGGCGATATCGAGCAAGGTGGCGTTCGTAGCCACACCTTTACCGGGTCGGTTGCCGCCGAATGCCATGCCATAGATGGTAGGTACGGTGGCCTCCAGGATGCCGCTTGAAGCGACATACACGACTGAAATACCCTTGGCCACTTGTGAGGTGTAGGCCATGGCTTGCGATGCATGCTCCAGGTCGGTGACGCCTTCATCCACCAAGCCTTGGTAATACCCCAGGCGATGCTGGATCATGCGCTTGCTGGCCAGCAAGGTGTCCCGACCACGCTTGGCCGCTTCAAGCGCCTGCTCCTGCAGGCGGCATGGGAAGTCCAGCAGTTTGACGACATTGGCCTTGCTCACCAGGGCCAGCTTTTGCTGACCTTCGGCCTCATAGAAGCGCATCAGTGTTTGCCCAAGCTCGATCAACTGGAGCACGGCGGCGTCAGCGCTCTTGCGCACCTCGCTGTAACGGCAGGGCGGTACCGGCCGCGCTATCTTGAGGCCACCGCCCTGTGCCAGCCCATGGCCGCCGTAACCCAGCCCCGCTGGGTTGTAGGTCTGGGTTTCGAGCAGCACCGGCGCGGGTTTGCCATCCAGGGTGAGGCCGTGCCGGAGGTTGAACAGCCGATTGCGCAGCAGGTCACGCAGCGCCACGAGCTTGTCGTTGAGCGGAGGGACGAAATCCTTGGGACGGGCATCGGCGAGCGTCGACGCCTTCACCGGTGCGCTGGAGAAATGTTCGGGCAGCGGACCGATTAGGCGCAGGGCATTGTCGTAGCAGAGGGCGGCTTCGATCAGTGTGTCGCGGGTCAACTGGCGGTAAAGGTCGTCACCCTGGCGCTGCCAGCTTTCGGCCACGAACAGGTGCAGCGCTTTGCGGTACCGCTCGGGGGTCGCATAGGCCAGCAGGTCGGGGTCGTTCTCTGCGGGGCTGGCGTCGAACCCTGTGGCTGCATTGAGCGGTTGGCTCATCCAGTACAGGGGTGCATGGTTGCCCTCCGGGACCCAGGTGCGGTAGGGGTCGAACAGATGGCGCGTGCACCAGCGCCAGGCCGCGCGGTACTCGCGGTTCTGCCGCAATTGCCACGCCACCAGGAAGGGCACGTGGAAGAACAGCTCCCAGAAATACATGCCGTTGGCACTGCGAAAGTCGACGGTGCTGTGTTCGTCCGTCGAGGCCAGCGCAGGCTCGGGCAGGCACTGCGCCTCCCACGACAGCGCCCGCTCCACCGACTGGGTGGCCAGCGCTACCAGTTGCTTGCCGAACAGCGTATTCAAGCGTATGTGCGGCACTGAGGGAGCGGCCAGCTTGCGGTTGGCCTCGGCAAAATCGATGTAGAGTGCCTGCGCCAGGTTGCGCCTGATATGCACGCTGGGTACCACGTCGTCCGGTTGCTCCTTCCATTCGAACGCCTGAGAGGCCGAGCCAAGTTCGTTGTTGTCTGTGTCATGCACCGTGGCTTTGAAGGTGTAGTTGGGCAGGTCCTTGGGCAGTGGGCAGCGAAACAGCACACGCCCGTCGCCTTTGACGGACAGGGTGCTTTCATACTGCATGGTGTGGGCGGGGTCGATATAGAGCAGGATCTTTCTGCAGGCAGCGGGGTGCAAGTGGCGTAGACGGACCGCCGATTCCAGCGAAATCTCTTCAGGCAGGGCGGCACCACTGCTTTTCAAGGCCTCGACTTCTTGGGCGATAAGGGCGTTGATGGCATCCGCGCGGTTCAACGTGCCAGCTTTGTTGACCGCATCTTCGATCGCGAATGCCCCGGTTGCGTTTTGAGGGGCGGGGAGATCGAGGAGTGAGTTGAGCGCTGTTTCAGTAATGGAGCGATTCTTCAGAAGGTCTTTTTTGAATTTACTGAATTCAGCGGGCGAATCGGTAGCGAACGCTTTGATTTTTGCCAGTTTGAAGTCGTTCAGCAGCGCCTGTTCCGAGGTGGACAACGTCCACGTCGGGCTGTTTGTATCGGCGGTTTCAATGGAAAGTGAGACGGACACGTCGTTCATGTGAAAATGAGGGCGTAGGGGTAGTGTCAATGTTTCACGGGTATTTCTTGTGTGCGCATAAAAGCATCCAAGTTTGAGCAGCTTGTTCCTGACGATCTCCGGTACCGCAACTTCGGGGAGGGAATACGCGGAGCCGTTATAAATTTCGACAAAGCGAGTTGCGATGTATTTTAAAGTTTCTCCTTTGCTGGGATTGTTGATGGAAATGCTAGGTTGGGATGGCAATTGAATTGACTCAACGTCCTGCAGATGTGAGCCAAGAAATATAATATTGAAAACAACATCGTAATCTTTAGTAATTATAGGGCCTGTTTTGTTGATGCGCTTTATTTGCTCTACGCTGCATGTGGCCACTGGGCCGTGCATAGGACGCTCTATGATGTAGTACTGCTTGATGCGTTCAATTTCAAGATTAGAATTCAACCAGATCTTGACATCGGACTGACCTGCATTCACCAGCGTCTTGAAACTAAAAGCAGGCGTCGTTCGTATGGCATAGTCTTTGGCTTGAGTTTCAGTGAGCCCTTTCCATTCGATATGCGTTGTCTCCGTCGCTTCCAACGTCATCAACGCACCGACATACGGGTGCTGCACCACACGGGGGTCGCGGAAAAACCGCAACCAATTGGACACCAAGCGCGATTCGATAGGCTTCTTGGCCGTGGACACGGCGTCCAGCGTTTTGTGTTCCAGCAGTAGCAGATCTTTGCTGACGATGAAATAAGCGTGTTTGTTCTTCCAGTCAGGGACGTCCTCAATCGACGGTATGTCGGCCTTAGCACTGTCGAACAACAGGACCGTCAACCAAGGATCGTTGACCCGATCGCCCATGTTGTTGAGCATCACCGCCAACCCTGGCTGATACGCCTTGGTTTTCAAGAATGCGTTGCTCGAGGTCGAACCGCCGACCGGGCTTTTCAACGTGGCGCTGGTGTCGAACTGGCCATTCTCATCATGGCCATCTAGCCGCAGCAGTTCATTGGGCGCGCTCCAGGCGCCATCGGTTTGCTGGAAGCTGAAACACACCCGCAATGGGTAATACTCACTGGCTCGGTTGTTGGCTCCCAAAGCGATGGCGGTCGTCTCCCACTCCGCCCAGACGACATAGCGCCGACCGGCGATGATGACGGGGCGAACCAACTCGATGTGGGTCCGTTCGTCTTGCGCGAGCAGTGTGTCTTCAGTCGCTTTCAATGCTTCGGCGGCTTCCCTTTTGGTCTGCTCGGCGGCCGTTTCGGCATCGGTTTGCGGATTGCCTGCAATGTATTGCAAGGGCGACGTCGTCGACAGTTGCGTGCGTGCGAGGACGCCGGAAAGCCCGAGCGTGATCTTTTCCCATTCCCCCCAGGCGAGCATGCTCGGAGCCCCGTCTTGATCGCGCTGTCGCAGGTCCAGCGTGCGCCAGTAGTACTCGATGGGTTCAACGTTGGTCTTGCCGATGAAGTGGTAGGTGTCCTGCAGCGGCGAGGTGCCGTCGGCGTAGGCCGAAATGGGTTGGATGTTGCTGAGCTTCTCAAACGTGCTCAAGTAACCCACCATAGCCGTCTGGATGTCCTGCGGCTGGCATTTGCCTTGCGCGAGCAGGTTTTCGAGCTCCGTGAACACGCTCGTCTTGCGGGTGCGGCGGGTGGGGTCGATGAAGTTCTGAGGCTCGTTGCGCACCTGCTGGCGCAGCTTCCAATGCTCGTAACGGCTGGCGAACTCGTTCCACTCCTCCCGTTCTGCCTCTTGCAGCAAGGTGTGGCGGTAGCCGTTCTCCTGGCGCGAGTACACCTGGTGCAGGTAGCGCTGCAGGCTGGCGATCGCGGAAACCATCCGGGTGGTGCGCGGCTCATAGGACACCTTCACGTCGATCAACAAGTAATCGGTCAGCGCCTGCACGCTGGTGACCCCGCTGCGCTGTGCATCGCCAGGCGCCCATTCAGCGAGCATGAAGTTCACCAGCGCATCGCGCCACGCCACGCTCAGCTGCTCGTCCAATCGCTTGCGCTGTGTGGCCGTGCAGCTCTGGCGCAGTGCGGTAGACACCTGTTCGAACGAAACCGCAGCCGTGGCCGCAGGTAATTGGCCGATCTCGACCAGCGCAGTCACCGAGAGGCTATGTTGCTGTGCCAATTCCAACAGCCTGAGCAGGCGGTCGATTTGCCCCAAGGTGGTCGGAGGCGCCAGGGCGGTCAGTTGGGCGAGGCTGGCTTTGGGCTCGCCCAGCAGCGATTCCAGCACGGTCCATGCAGTGGCGGCTTTGTCAGCGGGTGGAGTGCCGTCCTCGGTCGTGTTCGCGTCCGCCAGGTACTGAATGACGTCGCTTTCGTTCTTGTCTGCAGGCAGCTTTGCCAGCAACGCTTTGTAACGGCCCAGCAGGTAGACCGTCGACAGGTCGAGATCGCGCAGGCCGGCTTGCGAGTCCGCCAACAGGTCGAACCATGCGGGATCGTCGACCAGCTGCTTGAGCATGCCGGTGCTCAGTTCCACTGATTTGACGAACGTGCTGTAGCGGTCCAGCCGCGCCCAATCATTGATATCCTGATCAGAGAAACAAGCCTGTGGCGCCAGTTGTTCATCTGCACGTTTGCGCTGGATGGCACGCAGGTTGTCATAGAAAGACTGATTGTCCAGCCCCGCCCATTTCAACAGCGGCGCCACTTTTGCCAGGTCGTCGAGCTGCAGCGCGGTTTGGATGCAACCCTGTAGTTGTTCCAGGTCGGCATCGAGCTGTACGTCCAGGCAGACGCTTTCCCAATGCGGGCGAAACACCGAGACCTCTGACTGCAGCATCAGGTAGAGCTGGTCGGCGCCCCAGTGCTGTGACTTGAACCAGCGCATCGTATCCATCACGCCAACGATCACGTCCACGATGTCTGCCTGCGCTTGGTCACCGCCAAGGGTAGGAATGCCTGCCAACTGCGTCTTGTAAGTCGAATCGTGCTGATTCAGCAGTGCCAGCAGCAGCATCCCTTCCTTGGGTTTGACGCCGAACAGGCGTGGCAGGGCCGTCAGCCTGTAGCATGCCGACACCACTTCGAGGGACCGTGCGGGGCGGCTGAGGCCCTGTGCGTCGACGACCCATTCCAAGGCCGCCCGCAGCACGGTTTCATCCACCTTGAAGGCCAGGCACAACTGCTTGACGGTCAAGGCATCGGGCCCGTCGCTGGCCTTGGGGTCGAACTCGCCGCCGTCGAGCTGCAATACCGAACCCTGGCCCGACGGCTCCTCGGTGCTGGCCGGGGCGAACAGCTGGTCGTAGAACGGCCGGTGTCGATGGGTGCCGTAGACCGATATTTCCGACAGGAAGGCTGCGTACTGGTGGGCACCGACACCGTGGTTGAGTTGCAAATGACGGAACAGGCCAAGGGCCCGTAGCGTGGCTGCGGTAATGGGGTGTTCATCGCCTTCGTGTTCTGCCCAAAGCGCCTCCGCCAGCAGCAGATCGGCCTCTTCGGGCTCAAGCGCCAAGGCCCGCTGGATCAGCACGATGCGCTGCAGCCGTCCCAGGTGCTCGTCGGTGATGCCGCTGATGTCTACGGTCGTGACGTTCGCGTCGGGCTGGGTGAGGTACAACGGCGTCTTGAAGTCGTTGAGGTATTGCGCGCCGTACAGTTCGCTGGATCCCGAATAGTAATCGGCGGCCGACACATGGCGGCTGAGCACCACGGAGGTTGCACTGTCGCCGACGGCACTGACGGCCAATAAACGACGCAGTTCCTTGCGCGTCAGCCCCAGCGCCTTGCTCACCGCCTGGGTGGTGGTCAGGCCGCTCAAGGACGAATCGGCCGATTGATTGGCCAGCAACAGTGTTCGCAGCTGCGGGGCAAAGCCGCTGCTCAGGGCGATGGCCGCACGCTGGTCCGCGTGGGTCAGGTAATCGAGGACGAACGAGGGGTGGTGCACGTCGGACGCGCGAAGCACATCCAGCAGTGGCAGCTGCTTGAACATCAGAGCGGCTTTGAATGCCTCCCAGGCCGTGTCGAAGGGAAGGCTGCCCTTGTATACCGTGCTGGTCACCGCCTGTTGCAGGGTTTGCCCCTCCGGCACGGCTTCGCGCGCCCGGCTTTCGAGCAGGCCCAAGACCAAGCGCAGGTTCGGTATGGCCTTCTTCGCGTTATGGTCGTCCAGTTCGAGGCGTAGCAGATCAGGCCGCCGTGTGCGCAGGGTGATGGGGCTTGCCACGTCGGCGCGGACTTCCAAGGTTTCTATCAGCCCCTTGAGGTACACCAGGTAGGCGGCATGGCTAGTGTTGGCCTGCAGTGCGCCGGGAGCACAGCGCGTGCTGGCATCCGGGAACAGGCTCATGTAGGCCGCGCTATCCTTCTGGCTGGTTGGCAGCGCGTCATGCGGCACCGTGGTGTTCTCGGTCATGGTCGATCCTCTGGTCAAGGGAGGGGCGCACGACTGGCTGTGTCCACTGAGAGCCACGGCGACCGGTTGGCATGAACTTAACGCGTGGTGCACTGGACCGCATCTGGCAGAATTGCCAGGTGGATGGGGTTCGATGGGGGCGGGCAGGGGACCGTCGTCGCCGGGCTGCCATGGCTTTGCGCGTATGACGAAACAACTCGGCGGCGGTGACGAACAAGAAGAAAAGTCGGCCTGGGAGGGCTTGGGTCGCTCATGGGCTCAGGAGCGTACCCAGCACCTCCAGGCTTTCACATGAACCTAGTCGCGCGCTTGCACGGGGGGCTCTTGGCTGGGAGGGTCACCCACGGTGGGCGGAACGGTCGGCTGAGTCGGCAGGTCGTCGGGCTCACGCTCAGGTTCGGGTGGGGGGAGCGTAGGGTCGTCGATGTTCGGATCAGGGGTTTCCGGTGGAGTAGGGATGTTCATGATCGCGCCTCGCAAACAGCTGATTGAAGGGTGCGTCTGTTCAGACACGCGCCGGTGGTCAAACGCTCCGTTTTTTATTGAACCCCATCCCCAGGTGCTGCTCTGAACCCTTACCGTCCAAGCTAAACGGAGCAAGGTTCGATGTCACGTAATGAGCCCTTTGAGAGCGTGCCCATGGCGAATGATCACCCGGACCAGGCCGTCAGCCTGTCCCAGGCGCTGCTGGCCCCGCGGATCGTGATCGAGGACGTCCAGCCGTCCCTCGATGGCGGTACCTTCGCCACCAAGGCCGTGCGCGGCCAGCCGGTCGACGTGTCGGCCAAGGTCTACTGTGACGGTCACGATCAGTTGGCCGTGATGCTCAACTGGCGTCAGGCCAACAGTCGGGTCTGGCACTGCGTGCCCATGGAGTCGGCCGGCAACGACCTGTGGCTGGCGCAGTTCACGCCCGGCGAGTTGGGGCCGCACCTCTACAGCATCGAGACGTGGATCGACCCGTATGCCACGTTCTGCTACGACCTGGGCAAGAAGTTCAATGCCGGCGTCGAGGTCAAGCTGGAGCTCGAAGAAGGGCGTCTGCTGCTGGGCAAGGGCATCGAACGCACCGAAGGCGCACTGCGCGAGCAGCTGGACACCTTGCAGCAGGGGCTGGCCCATCAATCGATCGATGATCAGGTGACGACGTTGCTGTCCCCGGACACCGCTCGCCTCATGCACCAGGCCGAACACCGCACCTACCTGACCCGCAGTATCGAATTCGCCGTCGACGTGGACCGCGAGGCGGCGTTGTTCGCCAGCTGGTACGAGCTCTTCCCACGCTCGATCACCGACGACAAGGCGCGCCACGGCACCTTCAACGACGTGCACTCGCGCCTGCCGATGATCCGTGACATGGGCTTCGACGTGCTGTACTTCCCGCCCATACATCCGATCGGGCGTCAGCACCGTAAAGGTCCGAACAACTCGCTGCATGCCGGCCCGGACGATCCGGGCAGCCCGTACGCCATCGGCAGTGCCGACGGTGGCCATGACGCGATTCACCCACAGCTAGGCTCGCGCGAGGACTTCCGGCGCCTGGTCGCTGCCGCGGCCGAGCATGGCCTGGAAATCGCCCTCGACTTCGCCATCCAATGCTCCCAGGACCACCCGTGGCTGACCGAGCATCCCGGTTGGTTCAGCTGGCGCCCGGACGGCACTATCCGCTACGCCGAGAACCCGCCGAAGAAATACCAGGACATCGTCAATGTCGACTTCTACGCCGCCGATGCCGTCCCGTCGCTGTGGCTGGCTCTGCGCGACGTAGTGATCGGCTGGGTCGAGGAGGGGGTCAAGACCTTCCGCGTCGACAACCCGCACACCAAGCCGCTGCCGTTCTGGCAATGGCTGATCGCCAATGTGCGCAGCCAGTACCCGGACGTGCTGTTCCTCGCCGAAGCCTTCACCAAGCCTGCGATGATGGCGCGCCTGGGCAAGGTCGGTTATGCCCAGAGCTACACCTACTTCACCTGGCGCAACACCAAGAAGGAACTGACCACCTACTTCGAGGAGCTCAACGAGGCCCCGTGGCGCGACTGCTACCGGCCCAACTTCTTCGTCAACACGCCGGACATCAACCCGTTCTTCCTGCAGCACTCGGGGCGTGCGGGCTTCCTGATCCGGGCTGCGCTGGCGACCATGGGGTCGGGCCTGTGGGGCATGTACTCCGGGTTCGAGCTGTGCGAAGGCGCGGCGCTGCCAGGCAAGGAAGAATACCTGGACTCGGAGAAGTACGAGATCCGCCCGCGCGACTACACCCAGCCGGGCAACATCATCGCCGAGATCGCCCAGCTCAACCGGATCCGTCGTCAGAACCGTGCCCTGCAGACACACCTGGGCGTGGCATTCTTCAACTGCTGGAACGACAACATCCTGTATTTTGCCAAGCGCACGCCGGAGCGGGACAACTTCATCCTCATCGCCATCAGCCTGGACCCGCACAACGTCCAGGAAGCGCATTTCGAGCTGCCCTTGTGGGAGCTGGGGCTGGATGACGACGCCCAGACCCATGGCGAGGACCTGATGAACGGCCATCGCTGGACCTGGTACGGCAAGACGCAGTGGATGCGCATCGACCCGGCGTATCAGCCGTTCGGGATCTGGCGCATCGAAAAGGCCTCGTAAGCGCTGACGCCCCCGGGTCACCGTCACGGGTGATGCCGGGTCTTGCGTCGTCTGTTTCGTGGGCAAACCTGTTCCCACAGGGGCCGCGAACCGGACGAGAGACAGGGCCGTCGTGGAGGCCCGCCTGGAACTGAAAGGAGTCGCACATGGCCAAGCGTTCTCGCCCGGCAGCCTTCATCGATGACCCGTTGTGGTACAAGGACGCGGTGATCTACCAGCTTCACGTGAAGTCGTTCTTCGACGCCAACAACGACGGCGTCGGCGACTTCGCCGGCCTGATCGGCAAGCTCGACTACATCGCTGAGCTGGGCGTGAACACCTTGTGGTTGTTGCCGTTCTACCCGTCGCCACGGCGCGATGACGGCTACGACATCTCCGAATACAAGGCCGTGCACCCTGACTACGGCACCATGGCCGACGCCAAGCGCTTCATCGCCGAAGCACACAAGCGCGGGCTGCGGGTCATCACCGAACTGGTGATCAACCACACCTCCGACCAGCACCCCTGGTTCCAACGCGCGCGCCATGCCAAGCCTGGCAGCAAGGCACGTGACTTCTACGTCTGGTCGGACACCGACCAGAAGTACGACGGTACGCGGATCATCTTTCTCGACACCGAGCACTCCAACTGGACCTGGGACCCGGTGGCGAAGCAATACTTCTGGCATCGCTTCTACTCCCACCAGCCGGACCTCAACTTCGACAACCCTCAGGTGCTCAAGGCGGTCCTGGGGGTGATGCGCTTCTGGCTCGACCTGGGGGTCGATGGATTGCGCTTGGACGCCATCCCGTACCTGATCGAGCGTGACGGGACCAACAACGAGAACCTGCCCGAAACCCATACGGTGCTCAAGGCGATCCGTGCCGAGATCGATGCCCATTACCCCGACCGCATGCTGCTGGCCGAGGCCAACCAGTGGCCGGAAGACACACGTCCGTACTTCGGTGAAGGCGATGGCGACGAATGCCACATGGCGTTCCACTTCCCGCTGATGCCGCGCATGTACATGGCTCTGGCCATGGAAGACCGTTTCCCGATCACCGACATCCTGCGCCAGACGCCGCCCATTCCGGCCAACTGCCAATGGTCGATCTTCCTGCGCAACCACGATGAGCTGACGCTGGAGATGGTCACCGACCGTGAGCGGGACTACCTGTGGAATCATTACGCCGAAGACCGCCGCGCACGCATCAACCTGGGCATCCGTCGGCGCCTGGCGCCGTTGCTGCAGCGTGACCGCCGCCGCATCGAGCTGCTGACCAGCCTGCTGCTGTCCATGCCAGGCACGCCGACGTTGTATTACGGTGACGAGCTGGGCATGGGCGACAACATCTATCTGGGTGACCGCGATGGGGTGCGTACGCCCATGCAATGGTCGTCCGACCGCAATGGGGGGTTCTCGCGCGCCGAGCCGCAGCGCCTGGTGCTGCCGCCGGTCATGGACCCGTTGTACGGCTACCAGACCATCAACGTCGAAGCCCAGTCTCACGACACGCATTCGTTGCTCAACTGGAACCGTCGGTTGCTGGCGGTGCGAGCCCAGCAAAAGGCCTTCGGCCGCGGCACCATGACGCTGCTGTCGCCCAGCAACCGACGCATCCTGGCTTATCTGCGTGAGTACACCGATGCGCAGGGCAACAGCGAGACCATTCTCTGCGTCGCCAACGTCTCACGCGCAGCGCAAGCCGCCGAACTGGACCTTTCGGCCTATGCCGAACGGGTGCCGGTAGAGATGCTTGGCGGCAGCGCCTTCCCACCGATCGGCCAACTGCCGTTCCTGCTGACCTTGGCGCCTTACGGGTTCTACTGGTTCCTGTTGGCGCCCCGTGAACGCATGCCGCACTGGCATGTCGAACCTGCCGAGGGGTTACCCGAATTGACCACATTGGTATTGAAAGCCCGCATGGAAGAATTGCTCGACAGCCCCTCCCGAGACGCCCTGCAGGACACCATCCTGCCCCAGTACCTGCCCAAGCGACGCTGGTTCGCCGGCAAAGAAGGGCCGCTCGACCAGGTTCGCCTGCGTTATGGCGTCCGCCTGGAGACGGCCACCACGCCTGTGCTGCTCAGTGAACTCGAAGTCACCAGCAATGGCACCGTCAGCCATTACCAGCTGCCGTTCGGGCTGCTGGCCGAAGACCAGGTGCAAGCGGCCCTGCCGCAGCAGCTGGCGCTGTCGCGGGTCCGCCGCAAAGGCCAGGTCGGCCTGATCACCGACGCCTTCGTGCTCGAACCGTTCGTGCGTGCCGTGTTGCAGGCCTGTCAGGATCGCAAGCGCCTGGCCAGCAGTGCGGGCGAATTGCGGTTTGAATCCACCGAGCAACTGGCCAGCCTTGGGCTGAATGCCGACAGTTCGGTGCGCTACCTGGGGGCCGAGCAGTCCAACAGTTCGGTGGTGGTCGGTGACAAGCTCGTGCTCAAGCTCATTCGCCGCGTCAACGGAGGCATCCATCCTGAACTGGAGATGAGCGCCTACCTGACGGCCGCAGGCTTTGCCAATATCTCGCCCCTGCTGGCCTGGGTCGAGCGGGTGGACGAACAGCAGCCGCACCTGTTGATGATTGCCCAGGGCTACCTGAGTAACCAGGGCGATGCCTGGGCGTGGACCCAGGACACGCTGGAGCGGGCGATCCGTGACGAACTCGAGCCTGGCGTCACCGACCAGGAAGGCCGCGCCAATGCGCTGGCCGAGTTGAAGGACTTCGCTGCCTTGTTCGGCCAGCGCCTGGGCGAGATGCACGTGCACCTGGCCCAGCCCACGGAAGACGAGGCCTTCGCGCCACGGGCCAGCACCGAACAGGACAGCAGTCAGTGGGGGCGGCAGATCACTGCCGAGCTGGAGCACGCACTGGACCTGCTCGTCCAGCACCGTGGTGCGCTGGACCGCGAGGCGCAAGCCCTGGTCGATGACCTGCAACAGCAGCGCCAAGGGCTGCTGCAGCATGTCCAGGGCCTGGCCGACCAGGCGCAAGGCGGTGTGCTGATCCGCGTGCATGGCGACCTGCATCTGGGGCAGGTGCTGGTGAGGCAGGGCGATGCCTACCTCATCGACTTCGAGGGCGAACCCTCCCGGCCCCTGGAGGAGCGTCGCGCCAAGCTCAGCCCGTTCAAGGATGTCGGCGGCGTTCTGCGTTCGTTCGACTATGCTGCTGCCATGCTGCTGCGCGGCAGCTCTGGCGTCGATGTTTCCGATGCGGCGCAGCAGGCCCGGCAGCGGATTGCCCGGCGGTACCTGCATCAATCACGGCACGCGTTCATCGAGGCGTACGACCAGGCCACTCTTAAGTTGCCTCACGCCTGGACTCAAGGCGATGACGAAGGCAGACGTGCGGCGCTGGACCTGTTCACCTTGGAGAAGGCGGCCTACGAAATCACTTACGAAGCCGAAAACCGGCCAAGCTGGCTGGCTGTGCCCTTGCATGGCCTGCATGGACTGATCAGTACCTGGGGAGAGTCATAAATGAATGCAAGTACGCGCGACAACGGCGGCCTAGGGCGACGGGACCTCGATGCCCTGGCCCGCGCCGAGCACGCCAACCCGTTCTCGGTATTGGGGCCGCACGGTGATGGCGCGGGTGGTACCTGGGTCCGCGCGTTTCTGCCCAACGCCTTGAGGGCTCAGGTCATCGCGCGCGACGATGGTCGTGTGCTGGCCGACATGCACCAGGCCACGTTGCCCGGGCTGTTCTTCGCACACCTGGAACACGAGCAGGCCTATCAGCTGCGCATCAGCTGGGCCAGCGGCGAGCAAGTGACCGAAGACCCCTACAGCTTCGGTCCGCAACTGGGCGACATGGACATGTACCTGTTCGCCGAAGGCAACCACCGCGATCTGTCGGGCCGCTTCGGTGCGCAACCGACCCAGGTCGATGGCGTGGACGGGGTCTGTTTCTCGGTCTGGGCGCCCAATGCCCGCCGCGTTTCGGTAGTCGGTGACTTCAACAGCTGGGACGGGCGCCGTCACCCGATGCGCCTTCGCCACGAGGCCGGCGTCTGGGAGCTGTTCGTTCCCCGGCTGGGCGTGGGTGAAACCTACAAGTTCGAAGTGCTCGGCAAGAACGGTGTGCTGCCGCTCAAGGCCGACCCCTTGGCCCGCGCCACCGAGCTGCCACCCAGCACATCGTCCAAGGTCGCAGGGCCGCTCGGGCATGAGTGGCAAGACCAGGCGTGGATGGAGCAGCGCAGCCAGCGACACGGGCTGGACCAGCCGCTGTCCATCTACGAGCTGCACGCAGGCTCCTGGCGCTGCAAGCTGGACGAAGCGGGGGATGTCGCAGGATTCTACAACTGGCGCGAACTGGCCGAGAGCCTGGTGCCCTATGTCAAGGAACTCGGCTTCACCCACATCGAACTGTTGCCGATCATGGAGCACCCCTTCGGCGGCTCCTGGGGTTACCAGCCCCTGTCGATGTTCGCACCGACCTCACGTTACGGCTCGCCGGAAGATTTCGCAGCCTTCATCGACGCCTGCCACCAGGCCGAGATCGGCGTGCTGCTCGACTGGGTGCCGGCGCATTTCCCTACCGACGAACATGGTCTGGCCCAGTTCGACGGTACGGCCCTCTATGAGTACGACAACCCGTTCGAGGGCTACCACCAGGATTGGAACACGCTGATCTACAACCTGGGGCGCAACGAGGTCCGCGGCTTCATGATGGCGTCGGCGCTGCACTGGCTCAAGCACTTCCACATCGACGGCCTGCGGGTCGACGCCGTGGCGTCGATGCTGTACCGCGACTATTCGCGCAAGCATGGCGAGTGGGTGCCGAACCGCTACGGCGGTCGCGAGAACCTCGAGGCGATCGACTTCCTGCGTCACCTCAATGGCGTCGTCGAGTACGAGGCTCCCGGTGCCCTGATCATCGCCGAGGAATCCACCGCCTGGCCAGGCGTCAGTGCGCCAACGCAAGAAGGTGGCCTGGGCTTCTCGTACAAGTGGAACATGGGCTGGATGCACGATTCGCTGCACTATATCCAGAACGATTCGATCTACCGGCCCTACCATCACAACGAGCTGAGCTTCAGCCTGCACTATGCGTTCTCCGAGCAGTTCGTCCTGCCGATTTCCCACGATGAAGTGGTGCACGGCAAGCATTCGCTGATCGACAAGATGCCGGGCGATCGCTGGCAGAAGTTCGCCAACCTGCGGGCGTACCTCACCTACATGTGGACGCACCCGGGCAAGAAACTGCTGTTCATGGGCTGTGAATTCGGACAGTGGCGCGAGTGGAACCACGACAACCAGCTGGACTGGTACCTGCTGCAACAGTCCGACCATCAGGGCGTGAAAAGCCTGGTGAGCGACCTCAACCGTCTGTACCGCGAACTGCCGGCGCTGCATGAGCAGGACGGCAAGCCTCAAGGGTTCCAGTGGCTGGTGGGGGACGATGCGCGCAACAGCGTGTTCGCCTGGCTGCGGTGGAGCAGCGAGGGGCAGCCGGTTCTGGTGGTAGCCAACTTCACACCGGTGCCACGTGAGGGCTACCGTATCGGGGTGCCTTTCGGCGCGCAATGGCAGGAAGTGCTCAACAGCGATGCCGAGGGGTACGCCGGCTCCAACATCGGCAACTTCGGCACCGTGGGCAGCGAACCGGTGCCTGCCCATGGCCAGCCGTTGTCGCTGACCCTGCAATTGCCGCCCTTGGGCGTGTTGATCATGAAGCCCGCCTGAGGTTGATCCCTGGAGGTCGGGCTCTGCAGCCTTACCTTCCAGGCGATCGGCACGGTGCCTGGGTCACTCGCCCAGGCGCTGCTCCCGCGACGGGGGATAGCCGAAGTACGCCGCATAGCACTTGCTGAAGTGCGACACCGACACGAACCCACACGCCACTGCCACTTCCATCACCGACAGGTCCGAATACTGCAACAGTCGGCGGCTCTTGGTGATGCGCAGCTCCATGTAGTAGCGGCGTGGCGAGGTGCCCAGTTGCGCCTGGAACAGACGGTCGATCTGCCGACGTGAGCGCCCGCTGTAGGCGGCCAACTGATCGAGGCTGAGCGTCTCCTCCAGGTTGTTTTCCATCAGCTCGACGATGGTGCGCAGGTGCAGGCTCATGGACTTCTTCGCCCCTGGCCCGACCTGACGGTAGCGCGCGCCGGAAAACGACAAAATCTCCTCGACGCCTTCGGCCAGCCCATCACCGTGCAGGCGACGCACCAGGCTGAGCATCATCTCCATGGCGCCGTTGGGGCTGGCGGCGGTCAGCCGGTCGCGGTCCAAGGTGAAGCTGGCCGGGGTGATCCGTGTCTGCGGACTGCGCTCGGCGAGGCTGGCCCGCTGCTCGGGGTGCACACTGCACCCGTAGTCGGCCAGCACGCCGGCACGGCCCAGGAACCAGGCGCCATTCCACAGCCCGCCCAGGTGCAGCCCATGGGCGTCGCAGTCCACGAGCAGGCGATCCAGCTCCGGGTACTTCAACGGCGTGCGCAGGCCGCCGCAGATGATCAGCAGGTCCAGATCCCGCAAGGCGCGTGGCTCAAGCTCCCCTGCGATCAGTTCCAGGCCCAGGTCGCTCAGCACGCGCTCGCCATCCAGCGACAAGGGTGAGAAACGGAAGCTGTCGGTGCGCAGGAGGTTGGCCGTGACCAGCACATCCATGGCCACCGTGAAGCTGGCCATGGAAAAGTGCTCCAACAGCACGAAACCCACGCCATAGGAGGGCGTGACGTCGGCGGCGGTCGGCTTGAGCCTGACCATATTGGTGGTGCTGGCTTTCTTGCTGAACTGGCGGATGGTGGGCACTGCGGGCTCCCTGGACAGGCTGGCGCCGATGAGTGTGCTCGCCGGCTTGGGGAAAGACAACCAGACGCTGCGGCAGGGCGTGCCTGGAGGCGACCGTGGCGTGCCTCCGCGCGCGCCGACACGGCCGGTTCGGTTATCCTGTCGGCCCTCATGATGCTCTGGAGCCTCGCGCGTGAAACGGTTACTGCTATTGATGTGCCTGTTGCCGGGCCTGGTCCATGCCTTGGAACCCGGCGAGCGCCTCGCTCCCTGGACCCTGCTCGATCAGCACGAGCGACCCTACACCCTGACGCCGGACACGCGTGTGCTGCTGGTCGCGCGTGACATGCAAGGCGCCAAGCTGGTCAAGGCCGCCCTGGCCGAGCAGCCGGCGGGTTATCTCGAGGCTCGCGGCGCCGTCTTCGTTGCCGACATCGAGCGCATGCCGGCCGTGATCAGCACCTTGTTCGCCATCCCGGCCATGCGGGGCTACGCCTACCGGGTCATGCTCGATCGCCAGGGCCGAGTCGCCGAGCGTTATGCCGTGCCTGACGCCAGTGTGCGGCTCATGCGCCTGGACCACGGTACGCTGGTGGCGCAAGAGACCTATGTCGACGCTGAGGCCCTGAAGCAAGCGCTGGATGCCAGCCCGACGTCCCCCTGAAGCGGGGCGTTGCACAGGTCGGTCGCATGGGATGAAACCTGCGATTCTGGCCCTGGCTAGCAATAAAATGTTACTGATTCAAGGGCTGCGACAACAGGCCGCACGCCGTATTTCAAGGGCTGGAGACCAATGGCCCGTCGTCGGGTGGAAGCGCACTTCATGCCATGCCAGAATGCGCCCGTCGTCGCCTGGCCCTGCCCAAGGGCCGGCACCTTCCCTGTAAAGGATGGTTCCATGAATGATCTGTTGACCCGGCGCACGCTCGTTGCCGGAATGGGCGTACTGGGCCTTGGCCTGCTCGCCGGGTGCAGCCCGGCCCGTGGCCTGGAGTTCAAGTACGGCAAGAACATGAGCAACGAGATCCTCGGTCGTTCGTTCCGCCTGAAAGACACCGAGGGTAACGTGCGTACCCTGTCCAGCTTCTACGGCTCGATGCCGATGATCTTCTTCGGCTTCACCCAGTGCCCGGCGGTCTGCCCGACCACGCTGGCGCGCGCGGTGCAGATCAAGAAGCTGATGGGCCGTGACGCCGGCTTCCTGCAAGTGGTGTTCATCACCTTGGATCCCGAGCGTGATACGCCTGAGGTGCTGGATGCCTACGTCAAGGCGTTCGACCCGTCCTTCACCGCGCTGACCGGCACCCCGGAAGAAATTGCCGAGGTAGCCAAAGAGTTCAAGGTGTTCTACGAGAAGGTGCCCGAAGGGGATACCTACACCATCTCTCATTCGTCCACCAGTTATGTCTACGACTCCCGTGGCACGCTGCGCCTGAGCCTGTCGCACTCGCTCAATGCCAAGGAATGCACCGAAGACCTGCTTACCCTGATGGAGATCTGCTGATGCCTGTTTCCCGTTCCGTTCTTGCGCGTGGCCTGGCCATGGCCCTGGCCAGTCTGGCCCTGCCGGCTCTGGCCGACACCACGGTCAGCGATGCCTGGGTGCGCGCCACCGTGCCGCACCAACCGTCCACCGGTGCGTTCATGACGCTGACCGCCAGCACCGACAGCACACTGGTGAGCGTCGCTTCGCCGGTGGCCAAGAACGTGCAGGTACACGAGATGACCATGAAGGGCGATATCATGGGCATGCGCAAGGTCGACGCCTTGCCCTTGCCTGCCGGCAAGGCGGTGAGCCTGGACCCCAATGGCTACCACGTCATGCTGATGGGGCTGAATACCCAGGTGAAGGAGGGCACCGAAGTGCCGCTGACCTTGACGGTCGAGGATGACAAAGGCGAGCGCCAGGTCATCGAGGTCAAGGCACCGGTGCGTGCGTTGACCACCTCCGCCGACCACGGTCACGCCATGCACTGACGCAACGATGGCGCCGGACCAAGGTCGGGCGCCATCGTGTGTCGGCATGCCTCGTCGAGCGCAAGGCCCGGCGCAGGCGCGTGCCTAGCGCACGTGCAATCAGTTCGGGAACAGTTCGCCCAGCTTCATCGACAGCATCATGTCGCCTTCGACGCGCAGCTTGCCGCCCATGAAGGCCTGCATGCCGTCGAGCTCGCCGCTGACGATGTCCTTCAGGGTCTGGCTGTCCATGACCAGGGTGCAGTTGGCATCCGGGTTTTCGCCTTCCTGCAGCTCGCAGGTGCCGTCCTTGACGATCAGCGCGTAATGCTTGTCTTCATCGGTGACGTTGAAGCCGAACACCAGGTCCAGCCCTTGGGCGGCGGCTGGGTTGAACTTCTCTTGCATCTTTTTCACGGCATCAGCTACGGAGGTCATGGCATGTTCCTTGTCGTGGAGGTCAGGAGGTGCGTACGGCAAGCGTTCGCCCTCGAAGGGGCCGAAACGCTCCGAGGGTAGGGCGCGGCTCGAAGGCTGTCAACGGAAAAACATACAAGCGTTTGAAAAGGTCGTTTGAACCCGTTTCAGGGCATGTGGAACGCTGGCGAGGCATCCGACGCACCGGTATGCTGGCAGGCCTGACGCGCCGTGAGGGCGTGGGTTCAATGAGGAGTCACCGTGGAGTTTCTTGCCGAATACGCAAGCTTTCTAGCCAAGACCGCAACCGTGGTCATCGCCTTGCTGATCGTCCTGTCGGCCATCGCCGGTCTGCGCAGCAAAGGCCGCCGCAAGCCAGGCGGCCACCTGCAGGTCACACGCTTGAACCAGTTCTACGACGGCCTGCGCGATCGCCTCGAAGCAGGCCTGTTCGACAAGGCCGAACTCAAGGCCCTGCGCAAGCACAAGGCCAAGGCCGAGAAGAAACAGAAGAAGCAGCAAGCCACAGAGGACAAGGGGCGCGTGTTCGTCCTGGACTTCGATGGCGACATCAAGGCCTCGGCCACCGAAAGCCTGCGCCATGAAATCACCGCCTTGCTGAGCATGGCCACCGCACGTGACGAAGTGGTACTGCGCCTGGAGAGCGGCGGGGGCCTGGTCCACAGCTACGGCCTGGCCGCCTCCCAGCTCGCGCGCATACGCCAGGCCGGCGTCCCGCTGACCATCTGCATCGACAAGGTGGCCGCCAGCGGCGGTTACATGATGGCCTGCATCGGCGACAAGATCATCAGTGCGCCGTTTGCCATCCTCGGTTCGATCGGCGTCGTGGCGCAGTTGCCCAACATCAACCGGCTGCTGAAGAAGCATGACATCGACGTCGAGGTGCTGACCGCCGGTGAGTACAAGCGCACCCTGACCGTATTGGGCGAGAACACCGAGAAGGGCCGCGAGAAGTTCCAGGAAGACCTGGACGTCACGCACCGGCTCTTCAAGGATTTCGTCTCCCGCTACCGCCCGCAGCTGTCCATCGATGAAGTCGCCACCGGCGAAGTCTGGCTGGGTGTCGCGGCGCTCAATCGTCAGCTGGTCGACGAACTGCGCACCAGCGACGAGTACCTCAACGACCGCGCCCGCGAGGCTGGCGTGTTCCACCTGCACTACGCCCAGCGCAAGAGCCTGCAGGAACGCATCGGCATGGCCGCCAGCGGTTCGGTGGAGAATGCGCTGGTCGGGCTATGGAGCAAGTTGAATCGTCTGCGCTAAGGCCTTGAACCTTCTGGAAATTTTTTGAGGGGAGGGGGTTGCAAGGTGGATCGAATGCGGACATAATGGCGCCCATCGAAACGCAGCAGACTCTTGGAGTCGAGCGGTTCGAGGTGAAGGAAGGCGAAAAGCTGACCTGATCCGACTTTGAGGCCGAGTAGCAAAGTGGTTATGCTCCGGATTGCAAATCCGTCTACGCCGGTTCGATTCCGACCTCGGCCTCCATATTCGAAAGCCCCGCAGATCTTGGTCTGCGGGGTTTTTCTTTGGGCGCTAGAAAGCCAAGCGTTCCGAAACTTTTCGGCATGAGTTCCAAAACTCGGTCACTTTGTGGGGCTGGCGATGGCTCCCACGCGGCGGTACACCCGTTCGGTGATCCCCTCTTTGGAATGTCCCAGCAACAGGCTGGCTTCTGCCACATCGTTGATCTCCGAAGCGGCCTTGGGCCGAATGTCCCTGGATTGGAATTGGGCAATATGGTTGGCCAAGTCTGGCTTCAATAAGCGACCGAGCGAAATTATTCCCATCCTGTCATTCCTGAGCACGTTGAGGACTGATCCAAAGAACCTGACCCTTGAATTGGATTTTTTGTGCCTGGAGAATGTGCAGATACCCACTGCCAGGGTGGCCTGAAAGGGAGCTTGGACGCGGATAAGCCGGTAGTGACGCGACGGATAAAACTGGCAGCCCTGACGATCACACGGCCTTGCATACGGATCGGTTCGATGCAGGCAGAGCCAGACCCCTCTGAAGAGGTGTCGCGTGAACAGATCAAGCGCTCAGAAAATCCAGAGAAGCAGCGTAGAAGCACCTATACGGACGGAGAAGCACCTTTTTCATAGTAGCGTCTCCTGCTCAATGCAACGCGGCACAGCCGAATCCCCGGCAAGCACCGGGATTCTCTGTATGCAGATGCGTACGGTTTTGCGATACTCAAACGCCATCAATCTAGGGAAGACGTTGATGCGCTTTCGCTCTGTACCGGCTCTGGTTCTGTTGTCACTCCTGACGGGTTGCGTTTCCGCCCCACCCCTCAATTTCTCGTTACAGGACGTCGAGCCTTCAAAACGCTCGATAGACGCCGACTTGCGCAGCGTCTCCGTATCATTTGCAGCCCCTTCCGAGCAAACAGGAGAGGTTCCTTCTAACGGTGAAGGCATACCGCTGCTTTGGGAGCGAGCGCTAGTCGAAGCGGTGAACAAACGCTCGGTTTTTGACGATGATTCCGTGAACAAAGTGAATCTCTTCGTCAAAATCAAGCAGCTTGACCTACCGGCAGGTGGTCTCACCATGGTTACCGATGCTACCGCTAGCTATTTACTTGTTAGCAGGAAGAGTGGCGCGACGCTCTTGCAGCAGACAATCACTACGACGGGCTCGGTTCCTCCTGGATACGCGTTTTACGGTCATGTCCGCGCTAAAGAGTCCATCAATCGGGCTGTACAGAATAATATCCGTGAGTTCCTAGACAGGCTAGATTCATCCAGTAGGTAATTATTGGCCGAGGCTAGCGACCTGAGCGGTTAGTTCGTTTTCCAACCTATCACCCCATACGGCACGCCCTATGTTCCCGGGCTAGTGATTACGCATGCCTTGAGCAATTGCTCCATTCGCCTTGCAGCCTGCTGATGCCGTCACCTTGAAGAGCTAGCTGCGTATGAGGACGTTGGAGCAAAGCCTTGCCCAACGAGCGCAGATCCTGTTGTTGCTCGATGAAGGGGTCGCGTCCATGGCTATCTGCGAACAGGTGCAGATCATTACTTCAACCGTGTTCAAATGGCACAAGCGCTACGTTGAAACGGCCTCGACGGTCTGAAGGACTTGCCGCGTAGCGGGTAGCCCTTGAAGTTGGCTGCTGACAAGATCAAGGAAATCCTGACCCTGACGATCCATCGGGTGCCCAAGCAAGCCAACCACTGGAGCGTGCGGCTGATGGCCTGACATGCCTGTGTGACAATCTGGCAAGTCCGGCAGGTCTGGGCCGCCTCCGATTTCAAACGCCATTGCCTGAGAACCTTCAAGACCAGCAACGATCCGGTGTTTGCCGAAAAAGTAATCGACGTGGTCGGGCTGTACCTCAACCCTCCAAATAACGCCATTGTGCTTTCAGTCGACAAGAAGACCCAGATCCAGGCGCTGGGTCGCACCTTTTTTTTAGCGGTGCCACCTGCGGCATGTCTACTGAAGGTGCTAAGGCTTTTCTGTCAGTTTGTATCAAAATCTCTAAGGTAACTGTATGATCCGCGCTGAAACATCTTGACAAGCTAGAGGTGTGAAGCGGCAATGGGAATTTTAAGGTTTTTATTGGCGGCTTTAGTTGTCGTCAGTCATATGGCGTATACAGTGCAGGGCTTCAATCCAGGTGTGTGGGCGGTGGTCATTTTCTACATACTTGCGGGTCACGTGGTGGCGAAGCTCTGGGCGCACAGGCCCCATGAAAAATTGCTTGACTCGATATTGTGGTTTTATAAAGATAGAACGCTTAGGATTTTTCCCTTGTATTTTGCAGCTTTAGCGTTTGGTGCTGCAATCTGGGGGTTTGGAGCCGAAAGCTACTTCCTAAGCGCGCCTCCTAATGTTTCACATTGGCTTGCCAATTTTACAGTTGTTCCGCTTAGTTACTACATGTGGAATGGCATGGATCAGTTCACGCTACTTCCTCCTGCTTGGTCTTTGGGCGTGGAGTTGCAGTTTTATTTGCTGGTTCCATTTCTGATGTTGAGTGCCAGGTTTGCGATGTGTGCTACCTTCGCCAGTGTCCTGATGTTTAGTGCTGCGCAAATGGGTTGGCTTAACACTGATGTGTTCGGCTATCGAATAATTTTAGGTGTATTATTTATATTTCTTACCGGTGCGGCCATTGAAAGCGGTTCAAGAGGAGGGCGGCTATGTGTCATCCTGGCGTGGCTTTCTATGCTTTTGTATATAGCGGCGCTTTGGGAGATGGGCGTTCGGCGAAGCTTTGATGTCGAGGTGGCCCTAGGATATGTCCTGGGCGTGCCGCTAGTTGCTGTGCTTTCTAAGATGCATTTTTCCGGTGGATTTAACTTTATCCAGCGTCAGGCAGGGAATGTTTCGTACGGTTTATTTCTGTTCCACTTTCCATTGATATGGCTGGCGGAGTCGGTAGGTATATCCGCAGGGTTGAAAGTGGTATTTGTTTTTTCATTATCAATTGCGCTGGCAGTAATTTGTCATCATTTTATAGAAAGGCCGTTTTGGAAGAGGTTCCGCAGTGTAGTGAGCCGATCCTCGGCAGTTCATTCCTAACAACCATGTATAGCCCATATAAGCCCACCCAGTGCGGGCTTTTCATCCCTGAAAATCCTTGACCGCGCGCGGTGTACGCAACCACCACCCCGGAAACATCGACTTCAACCCATGCAACGACTGGGTAGGCCGGCTCGCCTGGAGGGGGGCGTGGCCAAGCCGCGCTTCGCCCGGTTCGACTCACCCGAGAATGGCATCCGCGCCCTAGGCAAGCTGTTGGTCAACTACCGTGGCAAGGACGGCATGCCCGGCGTCGGCGGCAGGGACATCGACACCGTGCTCGAGACCATCAACCGCTGGGCGTCGAGCACAGAGAACGACACCCAGGCCCTATGCGCGTGCGGTGGCCACCCGGATCGGCGTGCATCCCACGACGCCGATCAACATCACAAACCCGGCCCCCCTGCGTGGCATGGTGGTGGGCATCATCGTCCATGAGAACGGCGGCAACCCGTACTCGACGGCGGTGATCGACGAAGGCGTGCGGCATGCGCTGGCACGAGCTGGCCTGTGCGACCAGGTCTGCAGGCCCTGGTGCTAGCGTTTTAATGGCATAGTGTCGACGAATGCCAGCGTCTCCTCGCGCTCTTTGCCGGTGTTCTGGAAGAAGCATGCACATCTGCCGGCAGCTCGCCGCCGTGGACTTCAAGGGTTTTCCATAGCATGTGATCGCTGTGCGGCTACCACTGACGCCGATCTGCGCCGGCCCCGTGATTGGGTAGGGGTTCATGGCTTGCTCCATGCGTGCAGGCGCCGCTCTGCCGGGAAGGCACTTATCGTTTGAGAGGGGTGATATGCTGCGCCATTTACCAACAAGGAGGGGGTAATGAATTGGCGGAAAATAGTGAAGGCTCTTTTTTTGCCGCTGACGACGAATCGCTGGCGCACCGGCTCTCTATGTGGGTTCGCGATCTGGTGCATTCTATTACGGTACGGAGATCTGGGTATGCTATTGACGGTTTATAGTATGCCTTTCGGCATCATTCTCTTTGCCATGGGTCCCTCGGAATTCATTCCAGATAATTGGTGGCGGGTTAATGCTTTTGTAAATGAAATGATTGGCCTGTTCTTTCAAGGGAGTCTGATATTTATATGGGCTGTTTTATCTTTTGAGCTTTCATTGAGTAAATATGCTAGGGGCGCATTCATAGTGCTCTGCATGGCACTGCAGCTCATTATTATGAGCTGGATTAAGCGCAGGATGATTCGTTCTTATCTCCGCAAGAAAAGCGAGCAGCGAAATCGCTCGCAATGACTTAGGCAGTCGTTTTGGAGAGGAAGGTGCGGGCGGCAGCGCGAGGTTAGGCTGCGGCAGCCTGCTCTTTGATTGCCCTGATGGCTTTGGCGTCGTGTCGGATGTAGTACAGTCGGGTCCTCTCATATTTTTCGAGCGCCCACAAAAAAGCCCGCATTAAGCGGGCCGTGTGGTGTAGAGGTCTACTCTCGACGGAGCGTTACAGATCGACCGTACTGTTCCTCGTATTTCTTGACCATGGACTGGCAGGTGCTACGGATGAACCTGCGAGTCTCGACCGACTTCAAGTCATCGTCGAAGTCTTTCCAGCACAGCTCTATTGCAATCCTGGACTTATCTTTAGCGTCAGGAGGGCCTGAGAGGGCACCGATCAAAAGCAAAATGCCAAACAGGATGAGCGGGGTAAGGACAAGCCATGGCCAAATCGAGCGGCGTTTCTTGGCAGGCGCAATATCGTCGGCAGTGCCGGTCAGCAGGCTGGCACTGCAATGCTTGCAGCGGATCGCCTCAGCCTTGATTGTCTCTGCACAATAGGGGCATTTCTTCTCGGTGGAATTCACACGTGATCTCCATATCTGGGTGGGTGATTCTACCATCCAGAAGGCACGTTCATCATCCAGGCACAAAAGCCCGCCGGGGCGGGCTTTCAGTGTGACGATCAGAGGATGCTCAACAGGTACTCGGCCATGAGCAGGCAGCTCGAGCAAGTGACCAGGCGCCAGCCAGATGGAGTTGGCGCCGACTCCGAACGAATGATCCCCGCAGTGTTGGCGGGACGAACTGTACCAAGAATTGAAGACCAATGAAGAAACGAACCTACACCGACCGATCCCTGGGCGATAGCGCGTATGTGCTGGGACAGGGGAGCTAGGGGCGCATAGATGGATTAGGTACGTATGTCCATTGTACGCCCTGATGCGCGACAACGTGCCATCAGAAGGTAGCCTAAGCAGTACGTGAGCACCGATGACCTGGCGCTAGCCGTCGACGGCGCTGTGGCTCGCGTGGCGAAGCGCGACGAGCAGATGGGCGGCTTCATTGGGCTCTACTTCGACGCGAAGTGGCCAGCATTGCGTATCGCTAGAGCGCACAAGAGGAGGAAGGCAAAGGCGTACAACCTGGCACTGGCTGCCCAGCTGTACGAGCAGGCCGCCAAGGAATGCGGTGATATGTACGTCAACCGCAAGATCGAACCCAACAAGCCCTTGGGCTCGCAGGCGGACCAGCAGCACGCCGTTGCTGAGTACACGCTGGAGCCACACGAGAATGTCCCGATTACCCCTTCCTATGACCCGCTGGCGAAGCTGACACCGAAACAGGCGAACATCTATGTGTGAGGCTTCCAGCCTTAGGCGCGCTTCCGTGACGCGGTATGCGGCCGACGCTTTGGCAAGACCTTCCTCGGCAAGGAAAAGGTGCGCCGCGCGGTACGCCTGGCAGCTGAATAGGGCGTCAGCGTCGAGGACGAGATCTGGTATGGCGCGCCGACGTTCAAGCAGGCCAAGCACGTGTTCTGGCGCCGCCTGAAGCAGACTATCCTAGAGGTTTGGTGCGCGGCACGGCCGAAATAGGTTGCCTGACGAGTACACGTACCATGAGCAGGGGAGATCCACTCAAAAATCGTCTGGAGGACTCTTCTTGAATGTCCATTCCGTCATTTTTCGTGCTTCGTGAAAGCTCTTGCAGTTGTGAACGAACTCATTGCGATCAGGCTGGTTCGACAGAGAGGCCAGAATGTGCTCGTACATAGCGCCAGAGCAGTTTTCTTCATTGGGCGCTGGCACTCTTTCCATGCCGATTGCCGTGAAGCTGAGCACAGTGGCGGTCAGGGCGGCTAACGTGATGACGCGGTTTTTCATACATGTCCTTATCGTTGAATGTACAGACTCCATGCGCAGCCATAGTACCCGGAGTCCAAGCGAGCAAGCAATCGATGGGGCTTCTGGCGCTTGAGCAAACCTGACGTGCTTGCGCCACTTTCAATCCCATGCAACGTGAACAGACCCGCTTTGGAGGCACACATGTCAGGCCCGCCGACTGCCTGGCGGAGCTGGATGACCAAGTGGAGCGTCGCGTCATCACACATTGACAATGTCGACGCTGAGTCGAGCTATCTCAGCCACTGTCCGACACTGAGCAGCGATGACTCATATTCTGAGTTAAAGAAGTTTCCAATGCGAATCAACCCGCCGCCTAAGAGTGCCGGTAAAGTGATGCGGTCTAGGCTCTGTACGAAATCCCGAGAAACCTGATCGCCGCTCCTCCAGCCCTGAGATTTTGTAGAATCACGCGCCATTAACGGAAAGGAATTCTGTGATGGCAAGGCGCTACGAACTCACGGACGAGGCCTGGAATATGGTCTCCGATCTCTTCATCGAAACCCATGGCCGGGGCCGGCCGCGACTGAGCGACCGACTGATGCTCGATGGTGTGCTGTGGGTACTCTGCTCGGGTGCTGCATGGCGAGATATGCCTGAGCGCTTCGGCCCATGGTCAACGGTGTATCAACGGTTTCGGGGCTGGCGAAACCAAGGGACTTTCGAGCAGATGCTCAAACGTCTGCACCTGAGATTGAATGAGCAGGGCTTGATCGATCTGCAAACCTGGATGATCGACTCAACTGCAGTACGCGCAACCCGAGCCTCATCTGGCGCCAGGAAAAAAGGGGGCCTGACGAGCCTGCCGATCATACTCTAGGCCGCAGTCGCGGCGGCCTGACGACCAAAATCCACATGCTCTGCAACGCCAACGGAACACCGCTGCGCTTCCTCCTCTCTGGCGGTCAAGCCAGTGACATCAGCTACGCACAACCACTGTTGGACGAGGTCAGCATTCCATCGAACCAACGTGGCCGCCCGCGCAAGCGCTGCAAATGGCTGCTCGCCGACAAGGGCTACGACGCCGAAGCGCTACGCCGCTACTGCGATCAATATCGAATGCAACCCGTCATCCCGCTGCGCTCGATGAAGCGCAAGCCCAAGCCTGGCCTACCAAGAGTGTTTGACAGGCCCAAATACCGACAGCGCAACATCATCGAGCGCATGTTTGGCTGGCTGAAAGAGAACCGCCGGATCGTGATCCGCTTCGACACGCTCGCGAAAAGTTATGCCGCCATGGTCTCGCTGACTTGCTCCATGCGGTGTTTGCGACATCTCTTTTCGTACAGAGCCTAGCAGTATTGCTATACAAATCCCCATATTCCTTAAGCTATCAAAAATGGTTTTTGTGTCGTTTGTTGTGCCTAATTACTGTTGAGCCAGCTTTTCCCACATGGTCGGTTACTTCTCTGGCGTCTTGGGTTCGCAGGTGAGCATGTCCTCTAAAATTTCTGATCTCAACATTTAGCAGTCCTTACTTGTTGGTTAGAGGAGCGCATGATACCGCTTGATTTTGTTTGATGCTAAGGTCTAGTCAAAAATCAAATATGGCCGAGTCAGGTCGGGCGGGAAAGTGGCGAAGTGGGTGCCCTCGAGGCTGGCGGTGACAACCGTCCAAACGCTGCACTTGTTCCTGGTCTCATCGTACAGGACGTCATCACGCTTTGCCCGATGCTGGCCTGTTTGCCCGTGGTCACCCTCGATGTGCTTGGTCTGACGGGAGAAGGTGTTGCGCTTGCTGGCGCTCTTGGGCGCGGCCTGGATTCTGGCTGGTTCGCGGATGGTGGCCTGGTCGAAGTAGTAGTGTGGTCCCTTGCTGAGCAGGAACACATACTCATGGGCCTTAGTGCAACGATCCTTGATCGACTCGATGAGTTCTCGCGGGGAGACTTCCAGGTCTAATCATTGAATGGAAAGGCCACGGCCTTCATTTGAGCCGGCTATCGAACCCTGCTAGAGTCGAAGCTCAATTCAGGGAGGATGTATGAGGAGAGTCAAGATTTTTGCGTTGACTGCAGGCGCTGTTCTCATGGCACTGTCGAGCATTGCCGTCACCTTCAAAGGCTTCACTGTGAACCACTGGAACTTGATTGCAGTACCGATCTTTGTCGGGTTGGCCGGTTCGTTCTGGAAACTGGCTAAGGCCTCGTGAGACGCTGGAGGGCAGCGCGGGGTCAGGCGGTGATAACCTGCTCTTTGACTGCCACAATCGCTTTGGCGGCGTGGCGGACGTAGTACAGTTGGGCCAGCACCTTCGGGCATGGCTCGCTGATGTTGGTCTCTCACAAATCGCTGCCGCCAGTCAGCAAATCGTCGTTCTGAAGGAAGTCATAGGCCAGCACGATCTCTGCATCCGGACTCCTTCAATCACGTCAGCCAGGTCGTCGAACAGGTGTTTCGCTCTTGGCTGCTGGCCATCCACGGGCTGGAGCTTTCGTCCGAGCAGTGGGGCAGGGAATAGGAGGGATTCATCGACGCCTGTTTCGCCGCATGCAACGACCTCGATCGTGACGCGCTGGTGCCCATTTTGCGGGTGTTGAAAGAGATGAAAAGGGCAGCTTGACGACTTGTCCGGCTGGTGACGCTATGTCGCCACTCTGGCAATTTTGCCTTTGGCAAACGCATCAAAAGACCCGGTCTCCGAGCCGGGTCTTTTGATGCCTCATAGAGCCTCAAAAATCCCCGTAGGCTCAATCCGATCGAGCTGTTGGAGTGTTCTGGTCCTCAGGCTAGCGTGCGCACTACAGCGTGCGGCTCTAATCATCAAATTGTGATTGGGCCTAGGATATGGCATGCCTGAGTGCTGTGGGACTTGAACAGCGAGGCGCTGTCGCCCGTGGCAGCCGCAATCTACGAAAATGCAGGCAGTCGCCTAAAAAGAGTATTGTGTTCCCGTGCGGCTGGTGCTAGCTTATCCCCATCGTCACATTTTCACCTACGGCAAACATCACAAATAACCGGCTTTTGCGCCGGTTTTTTTGCGCCCGCAGAAATGCAGAAGCCCCGATCAAGTCGGGGCTTTGTTGTGTGTGCTTTTCGAAAAAAGAGAGGGTGACTTCAAGGTGTAGCAACATCCAGAGGAGGTGCCAGATCGCAGATCTAGCCTGCAAGCCAGCCAAGGCCCTCACCGCTCGCGCGAGCAAGAAGATGTTCGTTGTGGGAACTGCAACCGACTACTGACCCGAGCGGCCGGTGTGACACAGCTCCAGATCAAGTGCACCCGGTGCGGGGTACTGAATCATGTGAAGGCCGCGAGCCTCGAACCATCGCCCATGAGCGCCATACGCCCACTACAGAGGCCTGAACTTAAATCAGCTCAGTAACGGAGTTTAAAATGGAAAACGCAAACGCAACATCTCAAACCTTGCAAGATCTTTGGACTCAAGTAGCACCGGTAGAGAATACCGGCATGCTGAGGCGCGTGGTTTTTGCGGACGGCAAGTTTTATGCGGCAGGTGGCAACGGTCTTCCCACCACCACTCAGCTTGTCAGCGGCGATGCAACGGGTACCGCGTGGACCATGCTTAAGGGCACCGTCACCTCTACTAGCGGGAAGGTCATTAACGAGCTGTACTAGAACGGTCTTGGGACATCGCTTCAAGCCCTTTCTCAATCCGGCAATCTGATCTACGGCAGCACAGCACGTCCTTTGAGGGATTGGACAGACCTGACAGCAACTGTTCGCGCGTCCGGAGACTTGCAAGGCATTGTGTATTATCAGCCACTTTTCGGCAGCAATACGACCTGGATATTGGTTGGGTCCAACGGTAAAGTCTTTTCCCGTTATGGCGACTTTTCAGGCCAGGTGGAGCGCACGACGACCTTCACGTCTAGCGAGACGGTGTACTGCGTCAACGTCATTGGTCATTATGTGTTGGTTGCGGGGTCGAATGGGAAGCTGCTCAGCGCTCTGAAGATGGCGACGAATGATTCGCAATCATTTGCGACCAGAACCAGCACCTTCGGCACTAGCACCATCCTTTCCATGAAGCTTTGCAACGGGAAGATGTTTATCGTTGGGGAGGATGGCAAGATGGCATATTCCTCCGATGGGCTGAGCTGGACTGCTGTTGAAGATACCAGTTTCGGTGGAACCACCCTCCGCGACATTGCTTACGGTAATGGCAAGTATGTAGCGGTCGGCGACGGCGGCAAGACAGCCGTTTCCGAGGATGGGATCGGCTGGGTTCAGCAAGCCAATACTTTTGCAGGAACCGATATCCGAAGCGTCGCCTACGGCAACGGCAATTTTGTAGCGGTTGGTGCAAGCGGCAAGATTGCTTACTGGACGCCATGATCTTCTCTCGCCTTGCGTAATAGAGCCCAGCCGTCGCGCTGGGCTTTTTCATTTCTGATTCAGGCGCGCCACCGCCACGGTGGCCCTTCGGGAGAGACCGCGCACCTATTCAAGCCTTCGCCATGCAGCAAGGGCTTTTTGTTTTTGAAGCATGCAGATTATGTGAACGCGCACTGTGTGCCACCCAGAAAGGGGACACAGAATACCTCGTCAAAGCAAGTAGCCTGCCCAAATTGGATCCATGTTGATAATCTCATAGGCTTTCGTATGGAGGTGCTTTGGTGGAGTTTTTACACTATCAGTCGGCGATCTTTGGATCAGCGATTACTTCGTTCTTCTTTGGCCTGGGTATCGGGATTGTGGCGCTCATCGTGCTCGCAGTGAGAACGTACCAAGAGAACATGTGGATTTATGCAGGCCTTGCAGCTCTTGTATTGATCTGGCTGATCTGTCCGAACGGGTGGCATAGCCTTTTTGAACCAGAAGCCACTTTCGATTTGTTGCTATCGAGCCGAAACATCCCACCTCCCGAGGCCTTGTTCAAGGCTGAGCTAGTGGGCGTGCTGCTAGGCTTGGCTGCGGCAGCGATAGGGGGGGCTTATTGGAAGTCCAGGTAAACCTAGCTCAAGCGGGCATTTGGTTGTCAGGCCCTATTGAACACATGCGAGAGAGCAGCGCTATTTTCCCGGTTTGCTTGGGTCTTGACTGAACGAAAGTCGCGGTAGTGGGCAGTCATCGATGGAGTGATTGCATCGATGAGCGCAGGGTCTGCGGGTGTCATCCCATCTGAAGACCCTGTCGTCAGGACCACCTGGAGCGAAATCGTCGGTCTGTTCATCACAGCCCCTACTGACCACCGTGCCACACGATTTTCAACGAATGATCAATCTATAAACCATCGACTTGCGTATCCGGCACCATATCGATATCACTCTTTCAGCATTCAAACCCGTTCTACGCAAAAAGCAGCCCCCTCCACCACACGGTCACGTCCGGATTGCTTGGCATGGTACATGGCCAGATCTGCCCGTTTGAACGTCTGCATGAAGGGCTCTGCGCCCGTGCGCAAGGCAAAACCAATGCTGAGTGTGAACGGGATCACCGCCTCACCATGGTGAACAGGCTTGTCGCGCGCTGCAGCCAGGATCTGCTCCGCCAACTCGGCCGCCTGTCCGGCGTTCGCTACAGGGGCGATGACCAGAAACTCCTCTCCGCCCATACGGATCAAGTGGTCGGTGGTACGCATGACGGCGGACGTACGTGCGACCAGCGTCCGCAGTACTTCATCTCCGGCGTCATGGCCGTGACGGTCGTTTATCACCTTGAAATGGTCCACATCGAGCAGCAGCAGCCCGGTACCGGGGAGGTCCTCGGCAATGACAGCCGCCAGCCCTGCGCGATTCAGCGCACCGGTCAACGGATCACGGCGGGACGTGTTGACCAGGTGTTGAAGGTCACGCTGACCCACCATGGCGATCACGGCCAGTGTAAAGACGATCGACATCACGTGATCGGTCAGTATGAAAAGAACGCCGCCCGTCTCGTATGTGATGAACGTTCCACTGAGGAAGCTTGTGGTCAGAATGGAGGCCAGAATAAGGATGACCGCATAGGCCGATATGGCGCGTGGGCCGTACCAGGATTCGCACCCGCGCAGCACATAAGCGACCTGGCTCATTGAAAGGCCGCAGTAGGCAATGATGGTAATGCGGTACGTCCAGACCTCGCTCTGCGTAAGCACATCTGCGACCAGACAGGCCAGGAAGGGCAACGAGGGCAGTGCAAGCAGCCAAACGGGCAGCGCGGACACCCGGTCGAACGCGCGGTAGCCTGCCCAGAACATGATGTTGCCCACTTGGAGGGCCGAGTGTCCCAGGCCTAGCCCCAGGACGCCGTCGGGCAGGTAGGGCAGCCAGGAAGCCGTCACTCCATACAACAGGCTACCTAGCCCCCAAAAGGCAAAACACCTGTCCCGGGGGCGGCTGGCCCAGATCGAAAAGCACATGGCGCCACAGGTAAGGTTGACCAGGGCGTCCGTGACATGAAGGGTGATCAAGTCCATCCAGCATTCCTCAAAGGTAGAAAGGCCGGCACTCAGGTCTTCGCCGTCTGAACTGTCGTGAGGAACACTCAAGCTCGCTATGTACGCGCTTTGTTCACCAGGGCTGCTACGGCTACAACTAGCAAGGGTGATAGCGCCTTGACATCGATCGTAACACCATCAATACGCTTTGTTCGGTTTTCGTCGGACTGGCTCTGTTGAGGCCAGGTGCTGTTGAAAAACAATGCTCCTGCACGATGCAATACAAGTCATGATCAGTATCAATGAGCACCCAGGCGCCGCTGCCGACCTGATCAGTACACCCCTTGAACACGTTCGTTCGTCCGGAGTTATCTCGCGCGCAATTGACCGGAGGTCCATCACGCTATTTACTGTACATGCATACAGAACATCCACCGGACCTTCACCATGACCATCACCTACCTAGGTACGCCAACCGGCGGCACCACCAAACTGCCTCTCTACTCCTTCCACGTGCCGGCTGGTTTCCCCTCGCCGGCGGCTGACCACCTCGAAGGCCACATATCGCTGGACGAGCTTTTCGCCATCCGTGCCCCCCACGTCTACCTGGTGAAGGTCGAGGGGGACAGTATGCAGGGTGCGGGCATCTACTCCGGCGACCTGGTGATCGTCGACCGTGGCCGTGAAGCCGAGCACGACGACATCGTCATCGCGGCGGTGAACAGCGAACCGGTGTGCAAGCGTCTGTACCGCCGCGATGGGGTCGTGGTGTTGAAATCCGAAAACCCAGCCTATGCCGACCGCTACATTCTGGAAGGCGATGACCTGGTGATCTGGGGCGTGGTGCGCTATAGCGTGCGCGATCATGCGCAGTGATCAGGTATTCGCGCTGATCGACTGCAATGCGTTCTACGCAAGCTGCGAGCGCGTTTTTCGGCCCGACCTGGCCAAGGTACCCATCGTGGTGCTGAGCAACAACGACGGCTGCGTCATCGCGCGGTCTTCCGAAGCCAAGCCCTACGTGCAGATGGGCGAGCCGTTCTTTCAGGTCAGGTCGAAGCTGCGCAAGCACGGCATCCTCGCGTTCAGCAGCAACTATGCGCTGTACGGCGACATGAGCGAACGGGTCATGTGCATCATCGAGTCCATGGTGCCCGCCACCGAGGTCTACAGCATCGATGAATGCTTCGCCGACCTGACGGGCATCACCGAAAACCTGACGCAGTTCGGTCGCCGTGTGCGAGCCCGGGTGCTCCAGTGCACCAGCATACCCGTGGGTGTCGGTATCGCACCGACCAAGACGTTGGCCAAGCTGGCGAACCATACCGCCAAGCGATTGATGTCGCACACCGGCGGCGTGGTCGACATCTGCGACCCTTTCAAGCGCGACTGGGTGCTGCGCAACACCGCGGTCAACGAGGTATGGGGCATCGGTAGGCGCATGACAGCGCACCTGCAGGGCATGGGCATCAAGAGTGCCATGGACCTTGCTCGGGCCGACGCCCGGCTGCTGCGCAAGACATTCAGCGTGGTCGTCGAGAAGACCGCCCGCGAGTTGACCGGTACACCGTGCCTTGGGCTGGACGAGGCCGAGCCACCGAAGCAGGAGATCTGCTGCAGTCGAATGTTCGGACGACGCCTGGAGGCGCTGGCGCCGATCGAGCAGGCAGTGGCCACCTATGTCGCACGCGCTGCCGAGAAGCTGCGTGCGCAAGGCTCGGTGTGCAAGCGCATGCGCGTGAGTATCCGTACCGGGATGTTCAACCCGGACGAGGCGCACCACGCCCAGGGCGTGCTGGTGGAGTTGCCATACCCGACCTGCGACACGTTGCTGATGACGCGCCTGGCCACCGAGGCGCTCGCCCGCATTTACCGGCCGGGCTGCCGGTACAGCAAGGCGGAGGTGCTGCTGATGGACTTGAGGCAGCCTGGCGAGTTTTCGGGGAATTTGTTCGCGCCGAAACAGTCGGAGGCGTGTGACCGACTGATGGGTGTGATGGATGCCATCAACGGACGCTGGGGGAGGGGGACGGTGCGAACGGCAAGCGTGCCGGCATCGCCGGACTGGGGCATGCAGCGGGCGATGATGAGCCAATCCTATACGACGCGGATAGACCAGCTCTGGAAGGTCAGGTGTTAGGTCCGCCCGCTGCATGCCTGGAAGAGCACCGCAGTCCTCGGTGCCCCCCTCGGTCGTTGCGTCTGAAGACATTGGGGCAGAGCCTCGTCCAATGAGCGCAACTCGTCCTGGTGCGCGATCGGGCGGTAACGTTCAAACTTCCGCCTCAGCTCTTCTCGCGCACTGCATCGACCAGTTGGTTGATCAGACCTTTCTCTCCTGTCGTTCGCTCGTAGCAACCCGGTTGATTGGGCGGGGAGGCATCGCATGGTATCGAATGGGTTGAGCCGCCAGGGTAATTACCCGAATAATGCGAGCAGCCTGCGAGCAGCAAGATCGTCATGCCCAGTGCTGAAAATCCATTTCTCATCCGTTCACTCCTCAAGGCTAGATACCGATTGGACGCGCAGAGGTGTAAAAAGACACATGACGCTCGCTCCAGGGGCGCCTTCTCATGTCCAAGACGTGGCGGAGACAATCCTTGGAAAAGTGAGTGATAGGCTCCACTGCGGATCCTGTAGGAGCAGCGTGATGCATTTGCAAAAAAGGTACAGAGCGTTCCAGGTAGGGTTCACGCCCAGACGCAAGCGCTGGGCGGGTGTGTTGTTGATTCTGCTGGCGTTGATAGGGATGGTTTTGAACCCGGCAAGTCGGTGGCCTTGGGTGCTCGCGACGGGCGTCATCTGGCTGATTGCCGCTTGGTTGCCAACGAGACGCGGTAGGTAGTGACGCAAGTAGGCACTTTACTATGCTAAGACTCTGGGCATACGAATGAAGCCCCGCTTATAACGGGGCTGGCTCTACCGTATGCCTATGCCAGAACAGGACTCAACTCGACTCAAAGGAGATACACCCATGCTGAACAGAACCCTTACCGTCGCTGCAATCGCGCTGACCGGCCTACTATCCACCTCAGCTGTCTACGCCGAAGGTGAAGTCGGCAAAGGCGTGCGACACGACGTGCGCGAAATCGATAAGGGCGTCGACCACGATGCCAAGGAAGTCGACAAGGGCGTGCGACACGACGATGATGAAATCGACAAGGACGCAGACCACCTGGACAAGGAACGCCACAAGGAAGACAAGCACATCGACAAGACCCTCAAGAAAGATCTGTAGCAGATACACAGTCAAGGCACCTGACACGGTGTCGGGTGCTTTCCCGAGCGGTGCCTCACTTCATCCCATCACGGCACGACAGCCAACCCCGCCATGCGCCATTGCCTCAGCAACCAGCCCCCCTGGCCTTCGAATCCCTCATCGAGCAGCGTTAGCCCCTGAATCCGATCCAGCCTGAAATGCCTGAAGGCCTGTCGGGACTCACACCAGGCCGCCAGGATATCCGCCTGGTCGAAGTAGCCGATCCCCAACGGCCTGACGACACGTTCCGATACGTGCGCGCCTTCTCCTCGGTACGACAACCTGACTTTCCGTTCGCGCCGAATGGCATCACGCAAGGCCTGGGGATCGAAGGCGAGGCGGGTGTCCGATCGAACCCCAGGTGCGAACAACGCCGTACGGTTCAAGCGCTCGGCGCCACCAGGCGGCAACACGGCCTCGGCTTTCGCCAGCACGTCGTTTGCCGCCTGGGACAAGGCCGGGTCCGCGCGCTGTGCGACCCAGCGCATCCCCAGCATCAGCGCTTCGAGTTCATGCTCGGTGAACATCAAGGGCGGAAGAACGAAGCCGGGGTGCAAGACGTAGCCCAGACCCGGCTCGCCACGAATGTCCGCACCCTGGGCTTGCAGAGTGGCGATATCGCGGTACAGGGTGCGCAGGCTGATGGAGAGGGCCTCGGCGAGCTGCTGGCCTGCCACGGGATAGCGATAGGTGCGTAGCAGACGCACCAACGCAAGAAGACGTTCGGCTCAGGTCATGCGCGGATGCTGACAGGTTCTGTCAGCAGCGTCGAATAGCCTTGTGGCTTCTTCAAGCAAGGAGGTCTCATGGGTAGTCAGCATCTGGTTCTGTTGTACGTGAACGACACGCAGGCAAGCTGCGCTTTCTACGAAAGGTTATTGGGACAGAAGGCGCAATCCGTGTTCCCGAGCTACGTGTCCTTCGCGTTGAGTCAAGAGATGGCGCTGGGGCTGTGGTCGATTTCGGCCCGTGACTTCAAGAGTGGCGGCAGCGGCCATCGCGGCGAGATCGCTTTCCTGGTGGACACGCGGGCACACGTGGAATCGCTTTACCACCAGTGGACCGAGCAAGGCGTGCGCATCGAGCAACCGTTGCACGAAGCGGTGCTCGGGTTGACCTTCGTGGCCGTGGACCCGGACGATCACCGGTTGCGGGTCTGCATGCCTGACTGAATGAGCCGCGGGTGGGTGGCAGACGATCAATCGCAGCTCGAGCTGGATCCACCATCGCTGGAGCCGCCACTGTCGCCCGATGAACCGCCGCTGTCGTGGCTGCCGTGATGCCCAGGATCGCACGCGGTACTCGAACGGGAAGGCTCGCACACGTCCGTCAACAAGACGAGGGGGGCGAGGGTGGCGGGCGGGGGCACGTTGGACGCATGGTCCGTACCAGGCGTCGTCAAGGCCGCCGGCCGCTTGCGTCTCTCATGACGTTTGAACAGGTCCTTCAAAAAATCGAACATCCTTCATTCTCTCGAGCCGGTGCATTCATTGGGGCTCCCGTGCCAAGGCGGGCGCGATGGCGCTCGTGAGCTCCCCCGATGAACACGAATCAATGACAGCGCACCGTACGAAAACGACGCGCTGTAGGCAAGCCAGCGGCCAAGAGGCGGCCTACCGCCTCACGCCGGGCGAGGCAGGCGAGGCGTCTTCAACATCCAGCCGCCCAGCAGGGCCAGCAGTACGATGCCTCCCAGGTACAGCTGGGCCGCGCCTGTCAGGCCTAGCCAGGAAACCAGGGCACTGACCAGCAGGACCGGCACGCAGAAGGCCAGGTAGCTAAGCACATAGAACGCGGCCAGCAAGCCTGCGCGCTGGTCAGGCTCGGCCAGGGGAAACAGGCTGCGCGTGGCGCCCAGGAAGCCGCTGCCGAAACCGATGCCGGTGACCAGGGTGCCGAGTGCGAACAGCCCGAGGTAACCGCTCGTCACGGCCAGCCAGAGCACCAGTGCGCCGGTGCATAGCGCACCGCTGCCCAACCGGAGCAGACGTTCGCAGGGCCAATGCCGCCCTCCATGCAGGCAGGCCGCGCCGCTCAGGGTCAGGCCTGCCACGACCGCACCGCCAACGAGCACCGACGGCGTGCCTGTAGCGGCCTTGATCAAGCCCGGCATCAAGGACAGGTAGAAGCCGCCGACGGCCCAGACCGCCAGTTCGATCGGCAGGACACGCCATAGCATGGTACGCGCCTGAGGTGGCACTGCCAGCCGTGGGCGCATGCTCGCCAGCAGGCCCGGGCGAGGGGGCAAGACGTCAGGCAACCCTGACATCCCTATGCCCAGTAGCAGGAAGAGACCGAAAAACACTTCGTAGACCCGCTGCAGGGGAGCCGGCGCAAAGGTGACTAGCAGGCCGCAACCCAGCGCGCCTGCCGCCATGCCCAGCAGCGGTGCCAGGCTGTTGAGCCAAGGGCCGCGCCGTGGATCGCTGTCCAGTAGCGCCGCACCCAGCGCGCTGGTGGCGATACCGGTAGCCCATCCTTGAAGGGCCCTGGCCAGAATCAGATCGACCAAGCCCTGGGCCTGGTGGAACAGCGCCAGCGCGCCGGCTTCCATCCCGACAGCAGCTAGGATGACGACGCGGCGCCCCATGTGGTCCGAGAACCGACCGCCCACCAATAGCGCGGCCAGCAGCGCAAAGGCATACACGGCAAACACCCAGGTCAGCCAGAACGTCGAGAATCCCCAGGCGTGCTGATAACGGGCGTACAGGGGCGTCGGCGCGCTGGAGGCGGCCATGAACGTGAAAAGCAGGGCGCCCAACAGGATCAGGCGTGTGTCGGCATTGAAGCGGAAAAGAGTCATCGCGCACTTCTAAAGCTAATAATTTGCGTTAGAGGGTAGGGCGTCCGCTCCACAAAAGCAATTAATTTGCTTTAACGTTGCGGTATCATGTCGGCATGACGACCAAACACTCCCGCCCAGGCGGCCGTAGTGCCCGCGTGCAGCAGGCCATCCATGACGCGGTCAGGGCCCTGCTCGACGAGCAACCCCGTGACGCGCTGACCGTTCCCCTGATCGCCGCCCGCGCCGGCGTGACGCCTTCGACCCTCTACCGACGCTGGGGCAACCTGCCGAGCCTGCTGGCCGATGTCGACCTGCAACAGCTCCGGCCCGACGTCCCGCCTGAAGACACGGGTAGCCTGCGCGGGGATTTGACCCTCTGGCTGGAGCGCTACGTCGATGACCTGGTGTCGCGACCCGGACAAGCCATGTTGCGGGATGCACTGATGGCCACCGACATGGGATGTGCCGTTCGCTGCACCGAGCCGACCCGCGAACGTCTGACGATCCTGCTCGAGCGCGCGCAAGCCCGAGGTGAGCCTGCGCCTTCGATCGACAGGTTGATGGATGGGTTGATTGCGCCGTTGATCTTCCGGACCCTGTTCGGGGGTGAGCACCCGGACGTGGCGCTTCAGCAGCGCCTGCTTGACCGGGCGCTGAGCCCCGGGAAGGAGGCCGAGCCTGCCGAGGACCTGCCCTAGGACGTCGGCGTCAGGTGCGTCGCGCCGTCAGCAGCAACGAGGCGGCCAGTGACAGCAGCACTGCGCAGCCGCGGTTGAAACGCCTGCGCCCTGCGGGCTCGGTCATCCAGCGCCGTAGGTGCAGCCCCATGTAGGCATACAGTCCGATGGCCACAGCCTCGAGGACCAGAAATAGCGCGCCCAGCAGGGCCAGTTGACGACCGACCTCTTGTGCAGGATCAACGAACTGGGGAAGGAACGCCGTGAAGATCAGAATGGCCTTGGGGTTGCCCGCTGCCACGAAGAATTCCTGCCGTGCCAGCCCCCACAAGTTGCTGCTCGAGCACCCGGAAGCCTCGCCCCCGGCTACGGTGTCTGCCTGCCACAGCCGATAAGCCAGGTAGAGCAGGTAAAGCCCGCCGCCCACCTTGATGGCCTGGAAGATTGCTTCCGAGGTCTGCAACACGACGGCCAGCCCTGCAGAAGCCAGGGCGATCATCAACGCGAAGGCCACCAACCGGCCCACTCCTGCCAGGCAGGAGCAACCCCATCCATATCGTGTCGCGTTACTGATCGAGAGAAGGTTGTTCGGCCCTGGGGCCAGGTTCAGCGCGAAGCAGGCGGGCAGGAAAAGTACCAAGGTCGTGCTGTTCATGGGCATCCTTGCGTGTCGAGCTTGCGTTATGAGGACTGCCGCGCCTGATCGGTCAGGGTGCGACGCCTCAAGCATAGCGCCCGTGTCCGGCAGTCCTGAACCTGTTTTTGCAACCGCAGTCTCAACCAAGCCATGCCTGTGACGGCCGCCGCGAGAAGGCACCAAAGGGTATGATTCTTTCAGTCATTCAAAGGAGGTGGCCATGAAGCTTTCCACGAAAACCGCATCACTTTCACTGTTGGCCTTGGTCTTGTCGGGGTGCGATGCCAACACGTCTGCGCACACCAATGCAGCGCAACTGATCTCGACGTTCCAAGGCGATTGGAAGGTGACGAAGGTCGCCGTGTCGGATTCCGGCGTGCAGGCGTTGCAGGACGACGACCCCAGCCTGATGGGCAAGCATGCCAGCTTCACACCGGACGCCTTGACCTGGGTGCCAGCGGACAGCGCCGAAGATGCCTGCAAACAGCCTACCTTCCGCAAGCTGACGGTGGCACCTGACCAGGACATTCAAGGCCGGCTCGACAAGCTGGGGCTGTCACGTGCCACGCCTTACAGCGTACGCTGTGCGTCAGGCAGCTGGGGCCCCATGGGCGAGGAAGACCCTGCCTTCTTCGTGGGCGCCGACGGCTCGCTCGGTCTGGCCTGGTACGATGGCGGCCTGTTGAAGTTGACGCGTACGGCGCGTTGAACAGCGTATCGATGGCGAATTTTCAAGGGGTGCCGCCGGCCAGCGGGCGCCCCTGACGGGGCGCCCTGGTCGCCAACTAGTGAGCGCGCCTGTCATTAGCTCCCTTCATCGGGGCACCGATTTTTCTCTGAACCATGACACGCCACATCAGGTCACCCGCATAAGCAGTTGTAAAAACACTTCTTTCAGGGATTCGATGCCATGTCGCCAAAAGACGAAGCGGCACAGTTCGAGGCGTATCAGTTGATCAAGCAACTGAATGAGGTCGTGACGGACACCATGAAGCATGTTGCCTATGGTCATCTGCCCGATGTGCACTGGCGTGAGGTCGTCAGCACCCATCGCCTTGCCTTCGAGCAATGGATGGCCTTTGCCGAAGGCAAGGCCCTGACGCAAGAGCTGGAGCAGCAACGCGGTCGGATGCGCCATGAGGGCCAGGACAAAAGCCGCGAGCCCATGACGTCTGTCCTGCAGGACGCCTGCGAACGCCATGAGCACGAGCGCTAAGGGCAGAGAGGCAGCGGGATTGGACCTTGAGAGGACCGGCTGTCACTTCATTGCGAGCATGGCAGCCTGTTGACCCTGCTCGGCCGACAGGACGCCATCCTTGATCTGCTTGTTCAACGCCGCACTGGCTGTGGTCAGTGCAGCAGACAACGCGCCCAACTCCGACTGCACGCCGGCAGCCTTCATCTGCCGCGTCTGGGGGTCGAGGTGCGAATCCATCAGCACAGCCTGCAATTCCGCCTGCTTCTCCTGAATCTTCTGTTTCAGCTCACGAATCATTTTCAGGATGTTCTGCGTGGTATCCGGCAAGCCGCTTTCTTCGATGTCGCGGTTCGAGGCTGCCTTCTGCGCGGAGGCTGACTTTTCCAGTGCCAGGCCCGACAGCGAGATCTTGACTGCTTCGGTACGTGACGTGCCTGCCGTGTTCGAACGACTGGAAGACGGTTCGCTTTCCTGTGCAGGAGTCGCCGTCTGAGCAGTGCTGGAGATGATCGGGTTCAAGCCTGAAGGGGGGATCAACATGTTCCGGCCTTGGAAGTGATGGGGTCTCTGATGTATCGGCCTGGCTGATCCACGCTTGAATGATCGGGCACTTGCATCCTGGAAAACGCTGTTACGGTAGAGCGCCGACCGTTCATCGACCGCATGGACACTTTGCCGAGGTAGCTCCCTCACATGTACGTAACCGTCATTTTGTAGCGAAGAAGGAGCGTCATCATGATCAAAGACAACAACGGCCCAACAGCGCCCTATCCAGGGCCTTCCGGGCCAACCGACACCGGTGAAGGACACGGCTCAGGCATCGAACAGGCCAGTTCCGAGCCCAAGCAGGGTGATGCCCAACAGACCGGAAAGCCGGAAGACTGGACACCGCCACCGGGCAACCCCGGTTCCGACCAGGACTCGCAGCTCGACCGTGAGAACGGTACGGCCAAGACTGAAACGCCGACGCCTAACCGCTGACACGGCATACGGTTCAGGCAGCTTTCCTGTCCCAGCGGCCTGACCTGACGAACCACCTGGGCTAACCTTGAGCCCAGGGGCGAGGGGCATCGTCCGATGCCCCGCCAACACTCATCGCTACTTCTCCGATTTCTCGTCCGCCTCTTCCTGCGCCTCTTCGATCTGTTGCTCTGCCATGGCCCTGTAGGCCTTGCGCAACTTCTGCAATTCGCGGCTGCTCATGGTTTCCAGATCGAGCACGGAATTCTCCGCCGCCTTGGTGGCCCGAATCAGCTCGTCCAGCTTCACGTGCAGGATGTCGTTGTCGCGGTTCTGGGTGTTCTGGATCAGAAAGACCATCAGGAACGTGATGATCGTCGTGCCGGTGTTGATGATCAGCTGCCAGGTGTCGTTGTAGTTGAAGTAGGGGCCGGTCGTGGCCCAGACGATGATCAGGGCCAAGGCGAGCAGGAAGGTCCCTGAACTGCCGGATCGGTTGGACAGCCATTGGCAGAATTTCGAAAACGTCATGGTGTGGCTCCTTTTTCCAATGATGGAGCGTGTGACAACCTCAACGCGCTGAAATTTTTTTTTACATTCAGTGGAGGCTGGAGGAAGGGGTGCCAGACTGAACCGTCCCGGCCTGGCAGTGCCCAATGAGCACCACTCTGGAGATCTTGGCCATGACAGACCCCAAAACCAACGAGCAGCCCACCGAGAAGCCTGAAAACGACGACGTGCCTGCCCATTCGACCGCCGAGGAGCGTGAGCGACTGAAGGACGTCAACAAGGACGGCATCCCGCCAGGCTCCTGCTGAAACAGCCGAGCTGTAACGGTTCGAACCCGAGACCCGGCGTCAGGCCGGGTTTCATTCGATCGGGCGAATCAGTTCTGGTCCCTGATTACGCACGTTCCCTACCGCAGGGCTTACCCGGAACCACTCGAACGTCTCGGCAGGCTCGCCCAGGTGCAGCGCCATCTGCTCGGCACGCTCGCCTTCCAGCGTGTCATCGAGCCACGACCGCGCCAGTTCGGGCGCCAGCACCACCGGGCGCCGGTCATGCACATCGATCATCCCTCCTTGCGCATCGGCCGTGATGATCACGAAGCCATCCTGCTCATCCCCCTTGAAACGACCGATGCTGGCGCACAGGGCAGGGCGACCATCACGTCGACGAATCAAGTAGGGCTGCTTGCGTGGACCGCCTTCATCCACCCATTCGTACCAGCCGTCGATCGGTGTGATTGCACGGTGTGGCCAGATGGCGCGGAAAAAAGCACCGTGGGCGACTTTCTCTACCCGCGCATTGATCGGCGCGGCGCGGTCCGTGGCCCAATGCGGACGCCAGCCCCACGTGACGCGTTCGGCGCGCAGGGTCTGAGCCTCCTGGCGCAGCAGGGTGACGGGCGTGGTCGGTGCGACGTTGAAACGCGGCGCGGCGTGCCCCTCGAGCGCATCGTGCCAGGCATGCTTCCAGCCCAGGGCCGCGACGAATTCAGAGGTCTCGCTGTACTGGGTCACTCGTCCACACATGGTGCATTCCTCTCAAACAGGCATTCAGGCAGACCGTCCTAGGGTCATTTGGGGTGAGCAGCAGGACGATTTCAGCCAGTAGGGCATGGCATAGAGGTTGGACCTTGCAAGCATGAAAGTATTCGCTGTAATGTAATAGTATTACACAAACAGGAGCGTCATCATGCAGGTGCTGTCATCTCTCAAGAATGCCAAGTTGCGTCACCGCGACTGCCAGGTCGTCAAGCGTCGCGGTCGGCTCTACGTGATCTGCAAGTCCAATCCTCGCTTCAAGGCCCGTCAAGGCGGGGTCAAAAAACGCGGCTGAAGGGCCATTGACCCGCGTACACTGCCCTCCATTCAGGTCGAGAACATCGAGGGTGCGTGAGCGTGGAATGGCAGCAGGGTTTCGTCCTCACCCGGCATTGGCACGACCTGCCGGAGGGCACCGTGGTGACCTTCTGGCTGGCCACCGATACAGGCCCACGCTGTGTGCGTCTGGCGCCTCAGACCTCGGTCGCGTTCATCCCGCTCGAGCAGCGCGAGCTGACCCTGGCCGTGGTAGGCGATGAACCGGGTGTCGAGCTCAAGCCGCTCGCATTGCGCGACTTCGTCCGTCGTCCGGTGTTCGGGCTGTATTGCCGCCATTACCGGCAACTGCTGGCCCTCGAGCATCGCCTGAGGGCCGCGGGTGTGGACGTGTTCGAAGCCGATGTCAGGCCGCCCGAGCGCTACCTGATGGAACGTTTCATCAATGCGCCCGTGCGCTTCACCGGGACGCTTCAGGCCGATGGTTCGCTCGGCGATGCCGTGCTCAGGCCTGATCCCGACTATCGCCCGACCCTGCGTGTGGTGTCGCTGGACATCGAAACCACCGCTCAGGGCGACTTGTACTGCATTGGCCTGGAGGGCTGCGGACAGCGGCAGGTCTACATGCTCGGCCCGCCCACCGGATCGACCAACGACCCGGGCGTCGAGCTGATCTACCGCGCCACCCGCGCCGAGCTGATCGAATGCCTGGATCAGTGGCTGCAGCAGCATGACCCCGACGCGATCATCGGCTGGAACGTGGTGCAGTTCGACCTGCGTCTGCTGCACAAGCATGCCGTCAACCTCCAGGTGCCCCTGCGCATGGGGCGCGACGGCAGTGTCCTGCAGGTGCGCGAGCAGGGCCAGCATGGGCACGCGAACATCAGCGCCGTCGGGCGGCTGCTGATCGATGGGGTCGAGGCCCTGCGCTCGGCCACCTGGAACTTCCCGTCCTTCAGCCTGGAAAACGTTTCGCGCACCTTGCTGGGCGAGGGCAAGGCCATCGCCACGCCCTATCACCGCATGGACGAGATCAATCGCCTGTTCGCCGAGGACAAGCCAGGGCTGGCGCGCTACAACATCAAGGACTGCGAGCTGGTCACCCGGATCTTCGCCCATACCGGCCTGATGGCGTTTCTGCTCGAGCGTGCGACGGTGACCGGATTGCCCGTGGATCGCAGTGCCGGCTCGGTGGCCGCGTTCAGCCACCTGTACCTGCCCGCGATGCACCGCCAGGGTTTCGTCGCGCCCAACCTGGGCAGCCAGCCGGACCTCCCCAGCCCGGGCGGTTTCGTCATGGATTCACGTCCTGGTCTCTACGATTCGGTCCTGGTGCTGGACTACAAGAGCCTGTATCCCTCGATCATCCGGACCTTCCTGATCGACCCGGTCGGCCTGGTCGAAGGGCTGGCCGACCCAGACCCGGCGCAGGCGATAGAAGGGTTTCGCGACGCCTGGTTCTCGCGCACCCGGCATTGCCTGCCGCACATCGTCGAGCGCGTCTGGCAAGGGCGCGAGGCAGCCAAGCGCGACGGTAACGCGCCCTTGTCGCAGGCGTTGAAGATCATCATGAACGCGTTCTATGGCGTGCTCGGGACGCCCAGCTGCCGGTTCTTCGATGCACGTCTGGCGTCGTCCATCACCCTGCGCGGGCACCAGATCATGCACCAGACCCGTGCGCTGATCGAGGCACGCGGCCTGGAAGTGATCTATGGCGACACCGACTCCACCTTCGTGTGCCTGCGCCAGGCCCTCGACGAAGACGAAGCGATGCGCCTGGGGCACACGCTGGTCACCGAGATCAATCAGTGGTGGCGCGATCATCTGCGCCAGACCCAACAGCTCGACAGCGCCCTGGAGTTGCAGGTCGACACGCATTTCCGTCGTTTCCTGATGCCGACCATCCGCGGCGCCGAGGAGGGCAGCAAGAAGCGCTACGCCGGGCTGACACGCCAGGGTGATACCGAGGACACGCTGGTATTCAAAGGCATGGAGTCGGTGCGCACCGACTGGTCGCCCCTGGCGCGGGAGTTCCAGCGCGAGCTGTACGGCCGGATCTTCCGCCGCCAGCCTTACCAGGCCTACGTGTGCGAATACGTGCGCCAGACCCTGGCCGGGGAGCACGATGACCTGCTGGTGTACCGCAAGCGGCTGCGTCGCCCCTTGGCGGACTACGAGCGCAACGTGCCACCGCACGTGCGCGCCGCGCGCCTGGCCGAGGCCTTCCACGCCGGGCTGGGACGGCCCAGTGCCTACAAGAAGGGCGGCTGGATCAGCTACCTGATGACGTTGGCCGGGCCTGAGCCCTTGGACCATCATCCGTCGCCGATCGACTACGAGCATTACGTGTCACGTCAGCTCAAGCCCATCGCCGACGCCATCCTGCCCTTCGTGGACGATGACTTCACGGCGCTGACCGGACAGCAGATGCCGCTGTTCTGAGCACGCCCCTTCGGCAGATCCTGTACGCTGACGACGTGGCCCCCAACAGCCGCGAGCGACCATGGGCTATGCTCGATGAAGCCGGGGACAGGTGCGCTCGAAGGCGCTCGAGATCATCCATTACATTTTTCGGCATGAGCCAGGCGGCCAGATGGTTTAGGCTTTTGTGTCAGACATTTCGCTTTAAACTGTAGTCTTGTAGTTACGGATACATAAGGAGAGACCCATGCTTGCGCGGTCGTTGACCTTCGCCACGTTGCTCGCCGTTGCCGGACCGCTGTGGGCGGCGGCCGATAATGGACCCCTGACCCAAGAACTGGGCAAGTCGAGGCCGCTGGTGGTGATTGCACCGAGTACCGCCGACCCGACGCTCAAACACCTCACCGAGGCGTTGAGTGCACCGCAGACCCAGGCCGGATTCAAGGAGCGCAATCTGGTCCTGTTCAGTGTTGCCGGTCTGGTTGGCAAGCGGGACGACAAGTTTCTCGAACAGCAAGCGACCATGGCCTTGATCCGCGAACTGAAACTGGGCGCCAGCAAGGGTACCAAGGTCATTCTGATCGGGAAGGATGGCCAGCAGCATATGCTCAAGGACGAGCAGAACAGCGATGCGATCGATGTGCAGGCGGTGTTCAAGGCCGTAGATGAGCTGCCTGCCAGCGAGAAAGCGGTCTCGACACCGGAGCCGGTGGCCAGTACAGCCGATACGCCGGCGAAAGACGCCAAGGCAGGCAAGCCGGTCAAGCCCGCTGCACCTGCCAAGCCGCCAAAACCACTGGAAGATTGAGCGACGCCAGGGCGTCGCCCGAACGCCGCCCGGTGATCCACTCACCGGGCGGCACCCTCCATCACTCTTCGTCGCGTTGCAGCGCCAGCAGCAGCATCGAGCGACCCGTCACGTCGAACGTCGAGCCGAACTCCAGGCGCTCCTTCTTGCGCAGCGTCGGGCGATCGGTGTCGATCAGGCAGTTCCAGTATTCGCCCTCGGGCACCTCAGGCAGCTGGAAAGGCACGGTGTCATGGTGGGCGTTGACGATCAGCAGCAGGGTCGCGTCCGAGCCGGGGCGCGCGATGTCGCTGACCTGGGCGCGCCCGTCCATCAACATGCCCAGGCAACGGCCGTTCGGATCTTCCCATTGCTCGACCGACATTTCATTGCCATCCGGTGCGAGCCAGGTGACGTCCTTGACCCCGATGGCCTCGTTGTACTCACCCACCAGGAAGCGCGAGCGGCACAGGATCGGGTAGGTGCGGCGCAGCTTGGTCAGGCGCTTGACGAAGGCCAGCAGCTCGGTGCCTTCCTCGTCCAGGTCCCAGTTGATCCAGCCGATCTCGCTGTCCTGGCAGTAGGCGTTGTTGTTGCCGCCCTGGGTGCGACTGAACTCATCGCCTGCGACGATCATCGGTGTGCCTTGCGACAGCAGCAGGGTCGAGAAGAAGTTGCGCATCTGGCGCATGCGCAGTGCCTTGATCTCTGGATCGTCGGTCTCGCCTTCGGCGCCACAGTTCCAGGAAATGTTGTTGCTGGTCCCGTCCTGGTTGTTCTCTTCGTTGGCCTCGTTGTGCTTGTCGTTGTACGACACCAGGTCGCGCAAGGTGAAGCCATCGTGGGCGGTGATGAAGTTGACCGACGCGTAAGGGCGGCGTCCGCGGTTGTTGAACATGTCGCCCGAGGCGGTCAGGCGTGCGGCGAAGTCGGCCAGCTGGCCTTCGTCACCCTTCCAGAACGCCCGTACGGTGTCGCGGAACTTGTCGTTCCACTCGGCCCAGCCCGGTGCGAAGTGACCCACCTGATAGCCCCCTGGACCACAATCCCAAGGCTCGGCGATCAGCTTGACCTGGCGCAGCAGCGGGTCCTGGCGGCAGGCGACCAGGAAGCTGTGGCGCTCGTCGAAGCCGTCATGGTAGCGGCCAAGGATGGTCGCGAGGTCGAAGCGGAAGCCATCGACGTGCATCTCGCCCGCCCAGTAGCGCAGGGAGTCGGTCACCAGCTGCAGCACGCACGGGTGGCTGAGGTCGAGGGTGTTGCCGGTGCCGGAATCGTTGATGTAGTAGCGCTTGTCATCCGGCATCAGACGGTAGTACGAGGCGTTGTCGATGCCGCGCATGGACAGCGTCGGGCCTTGCTCGTTGCCTTCGGCCGTGTGGTTGTAGACCACGTCCAGGATGACTTCCAGGCCTGCCTTGTGCACGCGCCCGACCATTTCCTTGAACTCGGCGATCTTGCCGCTGGCCAGGTATTCCGGGTGCGGTGCGAAGAACGCGATGCTGTTGTAGCCCCAGTAGTTGTTCAGGCCCTTGTCCAGCAGGTGCTGGTCGTTGACGTAGGCATGGATGGGCAGCAGCTCGATGGACGAGACGCCCAGGTCCTTGATGTGCTTGAGCAGCTGATCGTTGCCCAGGCCGGCGAAGGTACCGCGGTCTTTCTCGGGTACGTCCGGGTGACGCATGCTCAGGCCACGTGCGTGGGCTTCATAGACGATGGTGCGTTCCCACGGGATCTGCACGCGCTCGTCGCGGCCCCAGGTAAAGGCCGGATCGATGACCTTGCACTTGGGCACGAAGGGCGCGCTGTCGCGCTCATCGAAGCTCAGGTCGCCATCAGGGTGGCCCAGGGTGTAGCCGAACAGCGCCTCGGACCATTTCAGCTCGCCGACCAGCTGCTTGGCATAGGGGTCGATCAGCAGCTTGTTGTGGTTGAAACGGTGGCCGTTCTGCGGCTCGTAGGGGCCGTAGACGCGGTAGCCGTAGACCAGGCCCGGATGAGCATCGGGCAGGTACCCGTGGTAGATCTCATCGGTGTATTCCGGCAGTTCGATACGCTCGAGTTCGTTCTCGCCCGTGGAGTCGAAGATGCACAGCTCGACCTTGGTGGCGTTGGCCGAGAACAGGGCGAAGTTGACGCCCACGCCATCCCAGGTGGCGCCCAGCGGGAATGGCAGGCCTTCACGGATGCGCGTAGGCGCGACGGAGCGGTTGGACTTCTTTTGCTTTTGCGAAGACATGGCGTTCTCTCATTCGACCGAACATTGCAAATGGAACCGTGTACTGAAGCCTTCGGCAGGTCGAGTGATCTGACAAGGCGAGTGACAGCAGTCGTGCGTGCGCCTCCATGCGCCTTGAAACCACAACAGGGGCCTCGTGAAACGGTTGAGCACCGCGGTACGTGCGCAGGGACGCCGCAGCTCGGCAGGAGCCGTCAAAAGAGGTAGGAGATTCAGTAAAAACCAGGCGCGTGATGCGCGCCTGGGTCAATCAAGCCGAAGGCCGCGGATTCAGCCGGCCTCGGGTTTCTTGGCAGCGCGGGGCTTCTTGGGTGCAGCGGGCTTGGCAGAGGCTTCAGGCTTGGGCGCCGGTGCCTTGGCAGGCTTTGCCGACTTTGCGGGCTTAGGCGCACTGGAGGCGGTCTTGCCCGCCTGTGCCGACTCGAGCGCTTCAGCCGCTAGTTTCGACTTGGCAGGGGCGGGCTTTTTGCCAGCCGCTGCCTTGGGGGCCTTGGCAGGCTTGGCTTCAGGCGCCTTGGACTCGGCTTCGGCCAGCTTGCGGGCCTTGGCCCAATGCTCGGCCTCCCGGCCCTCGGGTTTGCCCTCCGACTCCCAGATCTGGTAGGCGAATTCACGGATACGTTTATCATCGACACTCATCACGACGCTCCTGGTGTTCAAAAGTGTTCAATCAACAGGTTGACCGGAAACTCTGCCAGTACTGCGCTCAACATCAGCTCCCTTGATTGGCTGACCACATCACCGGCAAAAAGTCCCGTGCAATTGGCAGCCTTCAGGTCGAACGGCAGAATGACCCGCGTATCGCCCCATTGCGCTTTCGAGATCCACGGGGTCGTCGCCTCCTCCAGCAGCGAGCTGGCCAGGCGCGGCATGACCACGATCGCACGTGCCTCGTCGCCTACGCGGGCAAAGGCCATGACGCGGTCGGCATGCTGGCCTTCGACGTCCAGCGGGATGTAATCACCGCGTGCGAACAGGTGCGGATGACGGCATCGGCAGTCCAGCACGCGCGCGATCAGGGTCTGTTTGATGCGCCCATCGCGCCAGTGCTCCAGCAGGGCTGGCAGCGGCGTCTGCTGCTCGAGCGAGGCCTGTCGGGCGGGGTAGTCCACCGGGCGACGGTTGTCCGGGTCGACCAGCGTGAGGTCCCAGTATTCATTGCCCTGATACAGATCCGGCACACCCGGCACCGTCATGCGCAGCAGCGTCTGTACCAGGCCGTTGAGTGCGCCTGCGTTGTCGATCGAGTGTGCGGCATCGGCGATGGCCTGGCGCAGGGCCGATTGCCCGGCGTCCAGCAGCAGGGCAGCGATGTAGGCCGCGCAGATGCCCTCGTAGGTTTCGTTCGCTGCGCTCCAGCTGCTGCGCAGCTTGGCTTCGCGCAGGGCTTTCTGCTGCCACTGGCGCAGCCGCTCGGCATACTGTTCAAGGGCAGGCTGGTCGTCGAGGGACAGGTCCAGCGGCCAACTGGCAAGCAGGGTCTGGAACAGCAGCATCTCATCGCCCGGGCTGGGCGCCGGACCATCGTCCAGGTCCTGGCGCAAGGGTGCTGCCAGCTCACGCCACTGCTCGACGCACTGGGCGAACCACTCGCCGCGCTCGCTGACCACGGCCAGGCGTGCCCGGCAGTCTTCACCACGCTTGTGGTCGTGGGTCGCCGTGGTCAGCAGGTTGTCCGGAAAATCACGCAGACGTCGTTGTGCCTCATCATTGAAGTGGGCAGGATCGGCGCTGAAGATGTCCGCTTCGAAGCCCACGTCGTTGCGCGACAGCAGCCGTGCCGAGCGATAGAACGCCGTGTCCTCGACCGCTTTGGCCGCACTCGGCGCGGTCAGTTGCTGGAAGCGCACGCAGGCGTGGCGCAGGCGTTTGCGCGCACGGCCCGGCGGCAGGCTGCGCCAGCGTTGGCCGCCCAACCAGCGCTGCAGCTGTTCGAGCATGGGCCAGTCGTTTTCACTGAGGCTTTCCCGGGCACCGGCCACGGCCTGCTGGAAGAACGGCTCGTCCTCGGCTGGACGACCCAATGGGTTGATGTAGGTCCGATAGACCGGATAGTGCTCGACCAGCGCCATCAGCGTGCGTCGGATGGCGCCCAGGGTCAGGTCGCGGGTCATCAGGTCGTCGCGTGCCACGGCGAGCAAGGCCTGGGCAACCGATTCGAAGTCGCCGGCCAAGGTGCCGTTGAGCACCAGATTGCGGGCCTGACGGACTTCCTCGTCGAACGGCGGGCGCTCGCTGACCTGGTGCCAAAGCTCCGTGAGCGGCGCTTCCCCGGCAGGGTCATGCTGCAGCAGCGACACCTGGTTCATGAATTCGTAGCCGGTGGTGCCGTCTACCTGCCAGTCCTTGTGGACATGCTCGCCACTGCCGAGAATCTTCTCGACGTAGATCGGGAAATGCCCCAGCGCCGCCTCGGCCGGACGTGCCGCCAGCAGGCCTTCGACACGGCGCCGCAGCTTGCGGCAGTAGCCACGGGGGTCGGCCAGGCCATCGATGTGGTCGATCCGCAGCCCATCCACCAGCCCTCGTTCGATCAGCTCGAACAGCTTGGCATGGGTAGCCTCGAAGACCGTCGCGCGCTCGACCCGCAGGCCGCCCAGTTCATTGATGTCGAAGAACCGCCGCCAGTTGATGTCATCGGCCGCCGTGCGCCAGCTGGCCAGGCGGTAGGTCTGGCGTTCCAGCAAGGCGTGAAGGCGTTGGAAGCCTGCATCGGTGCGGCTGTCGAACGCAGCCAGGGTGTCCTCGAGCGTGGCGCCGTCGCGGACTGCGTCCGCCAGCGCCTGGTGCAAGGGCAGGGCCTCGGCCAGGGGGTCGGTGCTGTCGCGCAGTGCCGCGAACCGTTCGCCCAGGGCTTGCAGCTCAGCTGACGCGCTATGGCCCAGCACGCGGCCGTAGTCCAGCGGGCAGATCGGGAAGCGGTGTTCGTAGTGTTCGATTTCCAGCACGCCATGTTTGGCATCGAAGGTCAGCGGAATCTCGCCGTCCTGAAGCGCCTTGCCATAATCGTTGCCGAGGAATGGCAGCAGTAGCTGACCTTCCATCAACGGGTCGCTGGAATGCCACTGGATGTCGAAGAATTCCGAGTAGGGGCTGCGTCGGCCCCAGGCCAGCAGGCTCTGCCACCATGGGTTGTCGGCACCGCCTACGGCCATGTGGTTGGACACGGTGTCGAGCAGCAGGCCCATGTCGTGCTTGCGCAGGGCCGCCACCAGGCGTTCCAGGGCCGCTTCGCCCCCCAGTTCCGGGTTCACCCGGGTCGGGTCCACCACGTCGTAGCCATGCCGGGAGCCGGCGCGGGCGGTGAGGATCGGCGAGGCGTAGACGTGACTGATGCCCAGGCGTGCGAAGTAGGGCACCAGAGGCGTCGCGTCGTCGAGGGTGAAGTCACTGTGCAGCTGCAGGCGGATGGTCGCGGTCAAAGGCTTCACTGGTCACGCTCCCAGGCTTGTTCGCGGGACTGCGCGATGATCTCGAGACGCCGTGCTGCGTGTGGATCGTCGAGCACCTCACGGGCCTTGGCATCGAAGCGGCGACGCCAGTTGGGATGGCCTTCAGTGGTGCCGGGGAGGTTGGGTTGCTCTTCGTTGCCCAACAGATCTTCCAGAGGAAGCAAGACAAGCGGTGCCTGGGTATGGCCGATGTAGCGAATGGCGGCGTCGATCATGGTGTCGTTGTCCTGAAGGGGGCCATATTCACGTTCAAGGCTGCTGTGCAGACCTGTCAGTTCGACCTGCCGCGACGCCCGCCATTCCTTTTCTTTTGCATCGTCGATCAACCCCAGCTCCTTCTGCCAATCGATGTCCCGAGCCTTGAGCCAGCCGGCCATCGTCGGCAGGTCATGAGTGCCGGTGGTGGCCAAGGCGTCGTCGGGCCATTGATCGATGGGCAGAAACTGCCCTGGGGAATCCTGCTCGAACTGCAGCACGCGCATGCCCAGGATGGCCTTCTCGGCCAGGTCTTCGCGCAGGCCCTCGGGCACCGTGCCCAGGTCTTCGCCCAGCACGATCGCCCGGTGCTTGTGCGACTCCAGTGCCAGGAGCCGCAGCATGTCCTGCACCGGCAGCTCGACGTAGGCGCCTTCGTTGGGTTTTGCCCCCTTGGGGATCAGCCACAACCGGCGCAGGCCCATCACATGGTCGATGCGCAGGCCACCGGCATGCCGGAAGTTGGCCTGCAGCATCTCGATGAAAGCGCGGAAACCCTTGCGTTTGAGGCCCTCGGGGAGAAGGCGCTAATGCCCCAGTCCTGTCCGGTACGGTTGAGGATGTCAGGCGGCGCGCCCACGGTAAGGTCCGCCAGCAATTCTTCTTGGCGGCTCCAGGCCTGGCTACCGCCACCGTCGGCACCGACGGCCAGGTCAGCGATCAGGCCAACGGCCATCTTGCCTTCGCAGGCCACCTGCTGCACCCGCTGCAGGCTGCGTTCGGTCAGCCATTGGCAGAAGGCATGGAAATCCAGTTCCTGAGGCTGACGCGACGTCACCTTCTCGACGGCGGGGCTGCTCGGGTCTTTCCACTCGGCAGGCCACTGGCGCCAGTCGGCGCCGTGACCTTCCGCCATGGCATGGGCCTGCAGGACCTCGAAGCGGCAGTGCAGCTCGAGCGCCTGGCCGGCTTCCTGGCGAAACGCTTCGAAATCCTCGCGCAGGCCGCGTTCGTCGACCTCGTGCTCGTGCGTCTGCTCGCTGACGAAGTCCTTGTGCAACGCGCGCAAGACCTGCATGCGCGCGTCGGCAGCGGCTGGCCAGTCGACCAGCGACTGCGCCTCCAGCGTGTGCAGGGTGGACGCCAGGTCACAGGTTTCGATGGCCGTCTGCACGGCGTGCTCGCCCAGCAGAATGGCCGGGCTGGCGTACAGGGTATTGAGTAGCAGGCGGCTGGACGGCGAGTAGGGGCTGAAATGGCTCTGCTCGGCCGTGGACAGGGCATGAATGGGGCTGATGGCCACAGCGTCCGCACCGCGCTCGGCAGCGCTACGGACCAGATCCTCGAGCGCCTGGCAGTCACCATAGCCGCACCCGTCGTCCCGGCGCAGGCTGTAAAGCTGCACGGCGATGCCCCAGCAGCGTGGCGGCGGTTCGACTGCATCTTGCAGGCCATAGCAGCGCACGGGGGCCACGGCCAGGGTCACGGTGTGCTGCCCGAGGCTGAGCAGGTGGTAGCCGATGGGTAGATCGAGCGACACCTGGCCCTGCGCGTCGACGCTGGCCTCGTGCACCATGCCGTCCTCGCGCTCGATGCGCATGGACATGCCGGCGAAGGTTGGACCCAGTGCGATCGCATCGCCCACGGTCATGGTCAACAGCGGCGGTAACACGTGCTGGCGGGCATGCTCGTCCAAGGCCTGGAGGCTGGCGTCGACGGCGGTATCGTCGTCTGCCGCATGACCCAGGCCTGCCAGGACCTTGCGCAGAACGTCGTCGCTCACCTGCTGGGGCTTGCCATTGGCATCGGTCCAGTCACGGGCGATACCGGCACGTGCGGCCAGGTCGTACAAGGGTTGTTGGCTCATACGGTGCCCTCGCCAGCGGGAATCAGGCTGGCAATGCAGCTGGCCGGCGCCAACTGCCCGGCCTGAGTGTTGCTGCGTGAGCTGTCGTGCAGCCAGAAGGCGGCGTCGGGCACATCAACCTCGCAAGGCGTTTCGCCCAGGTTGAGGTCGATGCGCAGCTGATCGCCGTTCTCCAGACGCCAGCACGCGCTCAAGGCCTTGTCGGTGAGCACCGTGACGCCTTCGGACTTGATGCCCGGCAGGGAGGGCACCACATGCTTGCGACGCAGCTCCAGCAGGGTCCGGTACAGCGCCTGCCATTCTTCGGCGGCCGGCGTATCGGTCAAGGGACGGGAAGCCTCGAACGTCTTCGGGTCATTGGGATCGGGAATCTGTTCACGATCCTCGGACGACTCGAAGGCGGCAAAGCCCTTGAACTCCGCGCGACGGCCTTCGCGCACGGCATCGGCCAGTTCGTCATGGTGATCGGTGAAGAACAGGAACGGGCTGCGGCTGCCTTGCTCGTCCCCCATGAACAACAGCGGGATCATCGGCGACAGCAGCAGCAGGGTGGTCGCCGCGCGCAATGCTTCGGGCGTGCACAGGCGAGTCAGGCGCTCGCCCAGGGCACGGTTGCCGACCTGGTCATGGTTCTGCAGAAACAGCACGAACGCGCTGGGAGGCAGGTGACCGCTCGGTTCCCCACGCGCCTTGCCGTGGCGGTTCTTCTGGCCCTGGAAGACGAAGCCCTCACCCAGGCAACGCGCCAGTTTCTGGATCGGCTGGTCTTCGTAGTCCTGGTAATAGCCTTCGGTCTCGCCCGTGAGCAGCACGTGCAGGGCATTGTGCCCGTCGTCGTTCCACTGGGCATCGAAGCCTTCTTCGAGCAGGAAGGCCTGGTTGTGTTCGTTTTCCAGCACCAGCCAGACCTTGCGACCTGGCTCGACGGCGGCGCGCACGCGGCGGGCCAGTTCCTTGAGGAAGTCCGGATTGTCGATGGCGTGCACTGCATCCAGACGCAGGCCGTCGAAGCGATACTCACAGATCCACATCAAGGCGTTCTGGATGAAGAACTCACGCACTTCGGGGCGCTTGAAGTCGATGCTGGCACCCCAGGGCGTCTGCTTGCCTTCGTCGAAGAAATCATCGGCGTAGCTGTGCAGGTAGTTGCCGTCCGGGCCGAAGTGGTTGTAGACCACATCGAGCATGACCGACAGCCCCAGGCCATGCGCCTGATCGACCAGGCGTGCCAGTTCTTCGGGTTTGCCGTAGCTGTTCTGCGGCGCGAAGGGGAGGACGCCGTCATACCCCCAGTTGCGCTTGCCCGGGAACTGGGCCACGGGCATCAGCTCGATGGCGGTGATGCCCAGCTCGGCCAGACGTGGCAGCTGCCCAGCGACACCGGCATAGCCCCCGTGCACACCGACGTGCTGTTCATGGATCACGGCTTCCTGCCAGGGGCGACCGGTCCAGGTGTCGTGCTGCCATTCGAACGCGCCAGTATCGACGGCCTGACTGGGCCCATGCACACCTTCGGGTTGATACCGCGACGCTGGGTCAGGAACGTCCTGGCTCTCGTTCTGGGTATTGGTAAAGCGGTAGAAATAGTGGTCACCTGGCTGGCAGGCGACTTCACCAATGAACCAACCGGTTGCCTCGGGATCGGACTGCAGCGCGAACGCCTGCTCTCCGATGACGACGCTCACGTCACGCGCATTCGGCGCCCAGAGGGCGAAGCGCGCCGACGTGGCGTCCAAGAAATGTACGCCATGCCTGTGCATCTTCGACTCCTCGACTCAGTAGTGGGCGGCCTGGGTCTGGCAGACCAGTTCTTCGTACAGACGGGCGTAGGGTTCGACCGCCTGGCACCAGTTGAAGGGTTGTGTCATCGACAGGCAACGCATGGCATTGAGCAGGTCCTTCTTCTCGTAGACATAGAAGGCACGGCCCAGGGCTTCGCGATAGCTGTCGGCGGTGGATTCATCGAACAGGAAACCGGTGACGCCATCTTCGATGGTGTCGGCCAGGCCGCCGGTGTTGCGCGCGACCGGCAGAGAGCCGAAACGCTGCGCATACATCTGGCTCAGGCCGCAGGGCTCGTAGCGCGACGGCATCAGCAGGAAGTCGCTGCCGGCGAACATGCGCCGAGCATCGGTCTCGTTGAAGCCGATACGCACACCGATGCGCCCCGGATGGCGCTTGGCCAACTCGCGCATGGCCTGTTCTTCTTCAGGCTCGCCACGGCCGATGATGGCAATCTGGCCGCCTTGCTCGACGATGTACTCGGCCACCGCCAGGGTCAGGTCCAGACCCTTCTGGTAGACCAGGCGCGAGACCACGGCGAACAGCGGACCTTCGGAGTCATCGAGCTCGAAGAGGGCGCGGACTTCATCGGCATTGCGCGCCTTGCCTTCCCAGTCGTTGATGCTGAAATTGTGTTGCAGGTGGGTGTCGGTAGCAGCGTCCCAGCTCTCGTCGATGCCGTTGGGAATGCCGCCGAGCAGGCCCATCTCAGCCTTGCTGGCCAGGAAGCCGTCCAGCCCGCAGCCGAAGGCCGGGGTGGTGATTTCGCGGGCATAGGTCGCGCTGACCGTGGTGATATGGCTGGAGTACGCCAGGCCCGCCTTCAGGTAGGACAGCTTGCCGTAGAACTCCATGCCCTCCTGTTGCAGGGCGTGGTCGGGAATCCCCAGCTCGGGGCAGCAGCCCAGGCTGTAGACGCCCTGGTAGGCCAGGTTGTGGATGGTGAACAGGGTCGGCACGTTCACGCCACGCCAGTGCATGTAGGCGGGTGCCAGGCCGGTCGGCCAGTCGTGGGCGTGCACCAGCTCCGGACGCCAGTGGGTCATGCCTTCGCCCGCCGCCATCTCGGCCGCTGCCAGGCTCAGGCGGGCAAAACGAATGTGGTTGTCGGCCCAGTCACGGCCTTCGTTGTCGCCATAGGGCGTGCCTTCGCGCTCGTACAGCTCGGGGCAGATCAGCACGTAGATGACCAGCCCGTCCGGCAGGTCCATACGGCCGATCTTGCAAGGCGGCAGCGCTGCATGGCCGCCCAGCTGGCCAACGATGTGGATGGGGTTGTTGCTGTTCATCACCTGGGGATAGCCCGGGATGAGAATACGCACGTCATGCAGGTGGCTCAGTGCACGCGGCAGCGCCGCAGACACGTCACCCAGACCTCCGGTCTTCACCAGGTCGGCAATTTCCGAGGTGACGAAGAGAACTTTGCGTTTGTTCGGGTTGTGCTGGCGCTGAGCGCCGGGTGCCTTGGCTGTCGTCACGATGTCCTTGCGCGGGACTTCGTGAGGGTCCTGGGTGAAAGTGATTACATTCGGTTCGACAGCGGCACTGATCATACTTCTCTCCGTCCCTAAACGAGTGCCCTGCACTCGCGGTGTTGTCTCAAGCGTTGGTCTCTCTGCATGCGTGTGTACGTGTTGCAATCCATGCCCCGGTGAAAAACTTACAGACACTGCACAGTGCGGCGATCCAGCCGCCAGGCTCTTGGTCTGTTCAGGGGTGGGCAGGCCCGGTAAAGGTGATGCCTTTTTTCCGCAGCGTGCTTAGGTGCTGACCTGTACCGATCTCGGAAAGTTCGACTTGTTTTCGTCATAAATTCCAAGCGGTTCATGGCCAGCTCCCCCAGTGTAGGAGACAACGTGACAAAGGTGTGACCCACCGGTCACTTTTTGTGGGCGGCGACCTTGACCGTTTGTAACAAGCGATCGTGCCGCCAGGTCGCAGGCGCGATCGGCAGCCCTTTCAGTCATGGACAGGGGAGAGGTCTGCAACTCTCGTGCCTTGCAGAATCCCATGTCGTCGAAAGGCCTGATGCAGGCGGCGCCTGACAGGGCCCCATCGCTGGCAAGCCAGCTCCCACCTAGATCCCTACAGCCTGCCAGGCCAGTTCCCATCCAGGCCCTTGCAGCCATTTCAGGCCAGCTCCTATCCAGGCTCTTGCAGCCATTTTCAGGCCAGCTCCTATCCAGGCCCCTGCAGCCATTTCAGGCCAGTTCCTATCCAGGCCCCTGCAGCCATTTCAGGCCAGTTCCTATCCAGGCCCCTGCAGCCATTTCAGGCCAGTTCCTATCCAGGCCCCTGCAGCCATTTCAGACCAGCTCCTATCTAGGCCCTTGCAGCCATTTCAGGCCAACTCCTATCCAGGCCCTTGCAGCCATTTCAGGCCAGCTCCTATTCAGGCCCTTGCAGCCATTTCAGGCCAGTTCCTAGCCAGGCCCTTGCAGCCATTTCCAGGCCAGTTCCCATCCAGGCTCTTGCAGCCCTTTCAGGCCAACTTCTATCCAGGCCTTTGCAGCCCTTTCAGGCCAACTTCTATCCAGGCCTCTGCAGCCTGGCAGCTCCCACTCAGGCCTCAGCAGCCTGTCAAGCTAACCCCTGCCTGGGCCTCTGTAGCCCACCAGTGTGAGCATGGCGAAGCCAGCGACCTGTGGGAGCGGGCTTGCCCGCGATGACGTCCGGTCCGTCACCGCCTACCTCGCGAACAAGCTCGTTCCCCCAAAGCACACGAACCCCGATACCTTCATGACCTCTTATGGCGCCACTTACCGGCACCTGTGCCCTGGCATGGGGCAGCAGACCCCCATACGCTTCATCGATCCGCACGCAGCGACCCCATGACGGCCCCCCCACATGAATTTCACAGGCCCCTCCAGGCCGATGCTGAACCCTGAGCTACCGCGCTGGACTAACCTGAAACGGCACATGTCCTGTCGGTCGTTCTGGAAAGGAGCCATACATGCAACTGGGAATCGTCGGGTTGGGCCGCATGGGCGGCAATATCGCAAGGCGCCTGATGCGCGCCGGTCATACCACCGTGGTCCACGACCGCAACAATGACGCCGTGGGCACCTTGGTCAAGGAGGGAAGCACCGGCGCCCATGATCTGGAAGCGCTGGTCAAGGCCCTGGATACACCACGGGCGGTCTGGGTGATGCTGCCCGCCGGCGAGCCTACCGAACAGACCATCCAGAAGCTGGCCGAGCTGCTCGAGCCGGGCGACGCCGTCATCGACGGCGGCAACACCTTCTACAAGGATGACGTGCGTCGCGCTGCGGCGCTCGCCGAGCGCGGCCTCCATTATCTGGACGTCGGCACCTCGGGGGGTGTCTGGGGCCTCGACCGCGGCTATTGCATGATGATCGGCGGCGAGAAAGACGCTTTCGAGCGCTTGGAGCCACTGTTCAAGGCGCTGGCCCCAGGCGTCGGCGCCATTCCGCGCACCCAGGGTCGCGAAGGCGAACCAGGCCGTGCCGAGCATGGCTACATCCATGCCGGACCACCGGGCGCGGGCCATTACGTGAAGATGGTGCACAACGGCATCGAATACGGCCTGATGCAGGCCTATGCCGAAGGCTTCGACCTGTTGCGCAGCAAGGGCGGCGAGCATCTGGCACCGGAGCATCGCTTCGACCTCGACATGGGCGAGATCGCCGAAGTCTGGCGGCGCGGCAGCGTGGTCAGCTCGTGGCTGCTGGACCTGACGGCCGATGCACTGGTCGCCGACCCTCAGCTGGGGCACTTCAGCGGTGCGGTCGGTGACAGCGGCGAAGGGCGCTGGACCATCGATGCCGCCGTCGAGCAGGCCGTACCGGTTCCGGTCCTGTCCAGCGCGCTGTTCGCCCGGTTCCGTTCGCGTCAGCAACAGGGCACCTACGGCGACAAGCTGCTGTCGGCCATGCGCCTGGGCTTTGGCGGCCATGTCGAGAAACCCGAATGAAGACAGACTCGATCCCTCCAGCGCCACCCTGCACGCTGTTTCTGTTCGGCGCCAGCGGCGACCTGGTCAAGCGTCTGTTGATGCCGGCGTTGTACAACCTGGCGCGCGATGGCCTGCTCGACCCCGACCTGCGCATTGTCGGGGTCGATCACAACACGTCCACCGCCGCTGAATTCGGCGAACGCCTGCTGGCGTTCATGCGTGAGCGGGAGACAGGGGGCGAGGGCGCCACCCAGCTCGACGACGCACTGTGGTCCAGCCTTGCGCAACGGCTGGAGTACCAGACGGGCGACTTCCTGTCCGCCGACACCTACACGGCCATCGCCGAACGCATCGGACAGACCGCCCATGGCAACGCGGTCTTCTATCTGGCCACCGCACCACGTTTCTTCCCTGAAGTCGCGCAGCGCCTGGGCCAGGCTGGCCTGCTGGACGAAAGCCAGGGCGGTTTCCGGCGTCTGGTCATCGAAAAGCCCTTCGGCACCGATCTGGCCAGCGCCGAAGCGCTCAACGCGGCCTTGCTGCAGGTCATGGGCGAGCGGCAGATCTACCGCATCGACCATTACCTGGGCAAGGAGACGGTCCAGAACATCCTGGTCAGCCGCTTCTCCAACGGCCTGTTCGAATCGTTCTGGAACAACCACTACATCGACCACGTGCAGATCACCGCTGCCGAGACCGTCGGCGTGGAAACGCGCGGTGCCTTCTACGACAGCACCGGTGCCTTGCGCGACATGGTGCCCAACCACCTGTTCCAGCTGCTGGCGATGGTGGCCATGGAGCCGCCGGCTGCCTTTGCGGCCGATGCCGTGCGCAGTGAAAAGGCCAAGGTCATCGGAGCGATCCGGCCCTGGTCACCGAAGATGGCCTTGAAGAACTCGGTCCGGGGTCAGTACGTCGCCTCTACGGATGAAAAGGCACTGCCGGGGTATCGCGACGAGGCCAATGTCGACCCTGAAAGCCAGACCGAGACCTACGTCGCCCTCAAGGTGATGATCGACAACTGGCGCTGGGTCGGGGTGCCGTTCTACCTGCGCACCGGCAAGCGCATGAGCGTGCGCGACACCGAGATCGCCATCTGCTTCAAGCCGGCGCCCTATGCGCAGTTCCGTGAATCGGAAGCTGAGCGGCCCAAGCCGAACTACCTGAAGATCCAGATCCAGCCCAACGAGGGCATGTGGTTCGACCTGCAGGCCAAGCGTCCGGGGCCCGAACTGATCATGGAGAACGTCGAGTTGGGCTTTGCCTACAAGGACTTCTTCAAGATGACCCCCTCCACCGGCTACGAAACCTTGATCTACGACTGCCTGATCGGCGACCAGACCTTGTTCCAGCGTGCCGACAACATCGAGAACGGCTGGCGTGCGGTGCAGCCGTTCCTCGATGCCTGGGCCCTTGGTGGCGAGGTGCACACGTACGCGGCCGGCGAGGATGGGCCCGAGGCGGGCAAGGAGTTGCTGAGCCGTGACAAACGCGAATGGCACCCATTGGGTTGATCCACCTGTTCTGGAGAAGACATGCCGGCTTTGATCGAAGATTACGCGCTGCTGGGCAACTGCCGCAGTGCCGCCCTGGTGAACCGCGACGGTTCCATGGACTGGCTGTGCCTGCCGCGTTTCGATGCGCCGGCCGTGTTCGCTGCGCTGTTGGGCAACGAAGAGAATGGCCGCTGGCGCATCGCGCCCACTGACACGGTCGAGACGGTCGAGCGTGCTTACCTGGAGGACACGCTGGTGCTGCAGACCACCTACGTGACCGCTGGCGGCCGTGCCCGTGTCAGCGACTGCATGCCCATGGGCGAGCACAACACGGTGGTACGGATCATCGAGGGGCTAGCCGGCGAGACGGCCTTCGAGATGGACCTGGTCCTGCGCTTCGACTATGGCCGCAGCGTGCCCTGGGTCGAAAAGCTCGACCCCTTGACCGTCAGCGCCGTGGCCGGACCGGACCGGCTGATCCTGCGCAGCACCGTGGAGACCCACGGCATGGATCACCACAGCGTCTGCCGCTTTCGCGTGGCAGCCGGCGAACGGCATATCTTCAGCCTGACCCATCAGCCTTCGCACCTGCCGCCCGAAGCGCCCGTGGACACCGAGGACGCGGTACGCCACAGCATCGAACAATGGCGAGCCTTCGCGGCACGTTGCCCGGACGTCGGCCAGTGGACCCCCCTGGTGCGTCGCTCGCTGTTGACGCTCAAGGCCCTGACCTACGCGCCGACCGGGGGTATCGTCGCGGCGGCGACCACCTCGCTGCCCGAGCGCATCGGTGGCGAGCGCAACTGGGACTACCGGTTCTGCTGGTTGCGTGATGCCACCATGACCTTGCTGGCGTTCATGAACCTGGGGTATTTCGAGGAGGCTCAGGCCTGGCGCGAATGGCTATTGCGCTCGGTGGCGGGGAATCCGGAACAGATGCAGATCATGTACGGCCTGGCCGGCGAACGTGACCTTCAGGAATACACTTTGCCGTGGCTGGCCGGCTACGAGCACTCGCAACCGGTGCGTGTCGGCAATGGCGCGGCCGGGCAGCATCAGCTGGACATCTACGGCGAGGTTGCCGATGCCATGACCCAGGCCGTCAAAGGCGGGCTGCCAACCCACCCGCGCAGCGCCTCCATCGCGCGCTTGATCATGCCTCACGTCGAGCGCATCTGGCGTGAGCCGGATGAAGGCATCTGGGAAGTGCGCGGTGGCAGCCAGCATTTCGTCCACTCCAAGGTCATGGCCTGGGTGGCGTTCGACCGGGTCGCCAGCCTGGCCGTGGACAACCCCGCGGAACATGAGCTGGGCGTGCACTATCGGCAGGTCGCCGACCAGATCCACCGTGAGGTGTGCGAGCGTGGCCTGGACCCGACCGGCCAGCACTTCGTGCAGGCCTACGGCTCGAGCGAGACCGACGCCAGCCTGCTGCAGATCGCGTTGACCGGCTTTTTGCCGGCTGACGATCCCCGGTTCCTGCGTACGCTGGAACAGATCGAGCAACGGTTGCTGCACAACGGGTTGTTGCTGCGTTACGACACCGAAAGTGCATCCGATGGCCTGTCGACGGGCGAGGGCACGTTCCTGGTCTGCTCGTTCTGGCTGGCCGACGTCTACGTGCTGCTCGGGCGTCGGGACGATGCGCTGGCGCTGTACCAGCGGCTGACCGGGCTGTGCAACGATGTCGGCCTGCTGGCCGAGCAATACGATCCCGTGAGCCAACGCATGCTGGGCAACTTCCCCCAGGCCTTCAGCCATATCGGCATCATCAACACGGCCCTCAACCTGCATCGTTCCCTGTGTCCCGTGCGCGATCGGGCTCATTGCGCCGAGGAGCCTGTGGCGCGCTGGTCGCCGGTCGGCGAGGGGGCACACGTCGGTTAGGCAGACGGGTGGATCCAAAAGTGGCATAGTGGCAGCATTTGACGCCGATTCCGCCGGGGATCGGCGTGTTCCATGAGGTCGCTCCGCCATGTTGTCCACTCCCAGCTCCGACACGATGTACCGCCTGCTCGTCCAGGGCGTCGTCGACTATGCCATCTATCTGCTGACGCCTGACGGTGTGGTCGCCAATTGGAACGCTGGCGCCCAGCGAGCCAAGGGGTATACGTCCGAGGAAATCATCGGACAGCACTATTCGCTGTTCTATACGGAATCGGAGCGCAAGGCCGGTGTTGCCCAGCACAACCTCGAGCGTGCCCGTCAGGAGGGGCGCTTCGAGGATCAGGGGTGGCGGCAGCGCCAGGACGGCTCGACGTTCTGGGCCCATGTAGTGATCGATGCCGTGCATGACGATGCGGGTGAGCTGATCGGTTTTGCCAAGATCACCCGGGACATCAGCGAGCGTCGCAAGCATGAGTTGGAACTGTTGGCCGCCAAGGAGCTGGCCGAAAGCTACAGCCAGGAAATGCAGACCCTGTCACGGTTCCTCGATTCGGTGATCGCGCATATTCCTGCCAGCATCGTGGTCCAGGAGACTCGCAGTCAGCGCATCCTGCTGGCCAACCAGCAGGCCGAGCAGCTGTTCTGCGCGACGCCCGGCGGCATGGTCGGGCATCTGCCGGAGGAGGCCCTGGCTCCGGAAACCGCGCACTACCTGCGCCAGCAATTGGCCTGGGGCGCCGAACGCAGCCAGGCCCACGTCATCGAGACCCGCGTGCCGACCTTGCTGGGCACACGCACCCTGCGCAGCCGGGCCTTGCGCTGCGAAAACGGCGCCGCCACTGACAGCTATGTGCTGTTCATCGCCGAGGACGTCACTGAAGAGCGTGCCGCCCACGCCCAGATCCAGCACATGGCCCACCACGACGCACTGACGGGCCTGCCCAACCGTACGCTGTTCAACGAGCGTCTACGCAAGGCCCTGGAGCACGACGGGGCCAATGGGCAGGTCACGGCCACCTTGTGCCTGGATCTGGACAACTTCAAGAACGTCAACGATGCCCTGGGCCATGCGTTCGGTGACAAGTTGCTACGGGCCTTGAGCGGACGCCTGCGCCGTGAGCTGCGCGATCAGGACACCCTGGCCCGCCTGGGAGGGGACGAGTTCGCGGTGGTGCTCAGCGATCTGACCTCCCCGGCGCAGGCGCAGGCCACCGCACAGCGGTTGATCGACGCTGCGGCGCCGCCCTTCAATATCGAGGGGCACCGCTTCTCGCTGGGCCTGAGCATCGGCATCGCCTTTGCCCCGGTCGATCACCACCAGGCCGAGCAACTGCTCGGGTATGCCGACATGGCGCTGTACGAGGCCAAGCGTCGCGGCCGCAACCGCCACGAAAGCTTCCATGTCGCCCTCGACGTCGCCGCGCGCAAGCGGCGTCTGGTCGAGACCGACCTGCGAGCTGCCCTGCACCTGGGGCAACTGCAACTGCACTATCAGCCCATCGTCGATTGCACCGGCGAACGGGTTACGGGGTACGAGGCGTTGGTGCGCTGGGACCATCCCAGCAAAGGCCTGATCATGCCCATGGACTTCATTCCCATCGCCGAGGAATCCGGGCTGATCCATGAAGTCGGCAGCCGTGTGCTCAACCTGGCCTGCCGTGAGGCGGCAAGCTGGAAAGGAGAGAAGACGATCGCGGTCAATCTGTCGCCGACGCAGTTCAAGAACAGCCATCTGGTAGAGGACGTGGCGCTGGCCTTGTCCGACTCAGGCTTGCCGGCCCGGCGTCTGGAGCTGGAAATCACCGAATCGGTCCTGCTGGAAAACAGCGAGGAGAACATCCGGACCCTGCGGGCGCTCAAGCAGATGGGGGTCGGCATTTCCTTGGACGACTTTGGCACCGGCTATTCTTCCCTCGGCTACCTGCGCTCCTTCCCGTTCGACCGGATCAAGATCGACAAGTCGTTCGTCCATGAAATGGGCGAGAGCCGCGAGGCGCTGTCGATCATCCGGGCCATCACCGGCCTGAGCAGCAGCCTGCTGATCAAGACCACAGCCGAAGGCGTGGAGTCCCGCGAGCAGATGCTGCGCCTGGCGGACGAAGGCTGCTCGCATCTGCAAGGCTACCTGTTCGGCCGGCCCAGGCCGATCATCGAGCACGTCGCCTGTTCATCTGACGATCGACCTGAGGCCAGGTCCTGCCCTGACGACAGAGCGCCGGGCTGAGGTTATAGTCCGGGCTCTGGCTCATTCTTCGCAGGAGTGTCGCGTGAATCCCTACACCGCCTTCAAGGTCGAACTGACCGACCACATCGCTCACATCCAGATCGACCGCGCCGAGAAGGTCAACGCCATGCATGCGGCGTTCTGGGAAGAGATCGTCGAGGTCTTTCGCTGGGCCGACGAGACCGACGCCGTGCGCGTGGTGGTGCTCAGCGGGGCTGGCAAGCACTTCTCCGCGGGGATCGACCTGAGCCTGCTGGCCTCGGTGGCCGGTGAACTGGGGCCTGACGTCGGCCGTAACGCACGCACGCTGCGGCGGACCATCCTGCGCCTGCAGGCCTCGTTCGAGGCGGTCGATCAATGCCGCAAGCCGGTGCTGGCGGCCATCCAGGGCTATTGTATCGGCGGTGCCATCGACCTGATCTCGGCCTGCGACATGCGCTACTGCAGCGCCGATGCGCATTTCTCGATCAAGGAAATCGACCTTGGCATGGCAGCCGATGTCGGAACCTTGCAGCGTCTGCCGCGCATCATCGGTGATGGTCTGCTGCGCGAGCTGGCGTACACCGGGCGCGCGGTCGAGGCTCAGGAAGCCTTGCGCATCGGGCTGGTCAACCGCATCTATGGCGACACGCCCGCGTTGTTGCAGGGTGTGTTCGAGATCGCCGCGCAGATCGCGGCCAAGTCTCCACTGGCCGTCGCCGGGACCAAGCGTATGCTCAGCTACATGCGTGACCACAGCGTGGCCGATGGGCTGGAGTACGTCGCCACCTGGAACGCCGCGATGCTGCAGTCGCAGGATGTGCGTCTGGCCATGCTGGCGCACGCGAACCGGCAAACCCCTGACTTCGCCGATTGATGATCGGTCGGCACTCCTCAAGGAATTCTTGCATGTCGTCACGTTGGAGCACTGCGGTACTGGATCCGGACACGCCCGGCGGGTTGGCCGTCGCCCGTGGGCCGGAGGGCTTTCTGATCGGCGAGGCAGGCCCGGTGTTCGATCGGGGCTGGCTCAAGTGCCAGGGGCTGGACGTCCTTGGCGAACACGGCATCGGGCATCTCGATGGACAGCCGCTGTTCCTGCTCGAACTACGCCGGACCGCCCAGGTACCCGATCACCAGTGGCAGGGGCTGCGCGCGTTCATGCTGGAGGGCGACTACACCCTCTACCAGGTGTTGGGCTATGCCGCGCAAATCGGCACCTGGGCGCGCGAGCACCGTTTTTGCGGCAGTTGCGGCCAGCCGACCACCCAGGTGCGCTGGGAGCGGGCGATGTTCTGCGCGGCCTGCGAGCTGCGCAGTTATCCACGGATTTCACCCAGCATGATCGTGCTGGTGACCCGGGGCGACGAGGTGTTGCTGGCCCGCTCGCCGCGCTTCGTGACCGGGGTCTACAGCACCTTGGCCGGTTTCGCCGAGCCGGGTGAGTCGGCCGAAGACTGTCTGGTGCGCGAGGTACGCGAGGAAGTGGCGGTGGAGGTGCGCAATCTTCGTTATGTCGGCAGCCAGTGCTGGCCGTTCCCGCACTCCATGATGCTGGGCTTCCATGCCGAGTACGCCAGTGGCGAGATCGTCATGCAGCCGGAAGAGATCGAGGATGCCCGTTGGTTCGACATCCACGACCTGCCGCCGCTGCCGGCCACACGCTCGATCGCGCGTCACCTGATCGATCTGTACGTCGCGCAGCGCCTAGGCCTGCCCGAACCAGTGCTGCCAGGCTAGGCGCACGGTCAACGCCAGTACCACGGTGATGAATACCGGACGGATGAACTTGCTGCCGCCGCTGATCGCCGTGCGGGCACCGAAGAACGCACCGCCCATCACCGACAGACCCATGGCCAGACCGACGATCCAGTCGACCTGACCGGAAAAGACGAAGACCGACAACGCCGCCGCATTGCTGACGAAGTTCATGCTGCGCGCCACGCCGCTGGCACGTACCAGATCGACCGGGTAGAGCAGCAGGGTGCTCACCGTCCAAAAGGCGCCCGTACCGGGGCCGGCAACACCATCGTAGAAGCCCAGCGACAGGCCCTGGGGCACTTGCCAGGTCTTGCGGATGGGCGCCTCAGCGTCGGCGGGGGCTTTGGGTGTGCCGCCGAACAGCAGGTACAGGCCACAGGCGAAGACCATGACCGGCAGCATCTTGTTCAGCCACTCGGCAGGCAGGTAGTGGGCGACGATGGCGCCCAGCAGCGCGCCGACCAGGGTGCCACCGATCGCCCATCGCCACTGCGCCGGGTGGAACAGCTTGCGCCGGTAGTAGGTGAGGGTGGCGGTGGCCGAGCCGAAGGTGGAGCTGAGCTTGTTGGTGCCCAGCACCAGATGGGGTGGCATGCCTGCGGTCAGCAGCGCGGGCACGGTCAGCAGCCCGCCGCCGCCGGCGATGGCATCGATGAAACCGGCGAGAAAGGCGACGCCGATGAGGATCAGCAGGGTGAGAGGTTCAACGGTGAGTTCGAAAGGCATGGGGCAAGGCGCGCTTGAAGGGTGGGGGAGGTCAGGTTCTGCAGCGAGATGGGTTCATCGCTGCCAAGCCGACGCCCCTGTCGATCGCGCATCCCTGTTCTTGGTCTGCTGTGTTGACGGACGCGCCAGGCCCACGGACGTTTGTTTCTCGCTCGCCGTTGCCTGTTGCACGTGTTGCCCTTCAACCGTCCCATGGTAACCAGCAACGGACGGACCTGTCAGCTTCGTTACGCCTACCTGTCCAGCCTCCGGGTTCAGCCCCTTGTGGGGCTGTGTGAAAACAGGGCAGCCAAAAGCAGGCCGTCAATCAGCCTTGCGTGCTCGCCGCTGCCGGGGTGCACCCGATGCCGCCTTGCCAGGGGTGTTCTTGGCTTTGGTCCCTTCGCCCGAGCGGGGCGCACTGGCTTTACGCTTCTTCTTCCAGGGCGTGCCTGCTCGACCCGCCGGCGCAGCCGGCCCGGTGATGGTCAGGCGCATCCCTGCGCAGCGTTCCACCAGCTTGCCGACCCAGGCCGACTGCCGTGTGACGAACTCGTCCAGGGTCATCTCGCCGCTTTGCACCATGTCCAGCGCCTGCTCCCAGATGGCCGTCGTCCCCGGGTCGGCGATGGCCTTGGGCACGGCAGCGATCAGGCTGCGGGCAGCCGGCGTAGCGACCAGCGCCTTGCCGTTCTTGACCAGGTAGCCCCGGTCGAGCAGTCCCTGGATGATGTTGGCGCGGGTCGCCTCGGTGCCGATACCGGTGGTCTCCTTGAGCTTCTGCTTGAGCCGCGGGTCTTCGACCCACTTGGCCACGTTCTTCATGGCCTTGATCAGGTCGCCCTCGGTGAAGGGCTTGGGCGGCTGTGTCCACAGGTCCTTGAGCAGTACCTCCAGGATTCGGCAGGCCAGGCCCTGGCTCAAGCTGGGCAACACTTGGGCGGGTGGGGCTTCACGGCCCTTGGCAGGCGTCAGCGCCTCAGGCAGGGCACGGCGCCAACCCGGTTCGACGATCTGCTTGCCCACCGCGCGCAAGGCATGGCCGGCACTGTCGAACTCGGCCTGGGTGCGATCGTACTCGTGATGAGGCAGGAATTGCGCCAGATAGCGCGCCCGGATCAGCGTGTACACCGCCTTGGCCGTGCGAGGCAGGCGCTCCGGATCGCTGGCGGCGGCCGTCGGGATGATGCCATGGTGCGCGGTGACCTTGGCATCGTTCCAGGCACGCGAGCGACGTTGCGGCTGCAGGTAAGGCTGCAGAGAGGCCAGACGCGCGTCGGCACGCTGCAGGGCCGACAGGATGCCAGCCGCTTCCCCATGTTGGCTCAGTGGCAGGTAGCCGCAGTCACTACGCGGGTAGGTGATCAGCTTGTGCGTCTCGTACAACGACTGGGCGATGTCCAACGTTTCCTGTGCGCCCAGGCCGAGTTTCTTCGAGCACACCTCCTGCAAGGTGCCCAGGTCGAACGGCAGGGGTGCGGCCTCGCGCACGCGCTCGGTGGTCACCTCGAGCACCGTCGCTGTCCCGGCGGCACGCATTGCCTGGGCCGCCTGCTCGGCGACCTCGCGCTTCAGGCAGCGTCCCTGGTCGTCGCTCTGGTCTTCAGGCACGCGCCAGTGGGCGGTGAACGAGGTGCCGGCGTGGTCCAGCTGCGCCTCGATGGCCCAGTAAGGCATGGGGACAAAGGCCTCGATGCTGTGATCACGGTCCACGATCAGGCGCAAGGTGGGCGTTTGCACGCGGCCGACGGGCAGCACGCCCTGGTAGCCGGATTGACGCCCGAGCAGCGTGAACAGACGGCTCATGTTCATGCCGATCAACCAGTCGGCACGCGAACGCCCCAGGGCCGAGTGGTAGAGCGTGAAGGTTTCCTGCCCTGGCCGCAGTTGCCCGAGTGCCTTGCGGATCGACGCTTCGTCCAATGCCGACAGCCACAGCCGCTGGATCGGCCCACGGTAGCGGCAGTGCTCCACCAGTTCGCGGGCGATCATTTCACCTTCGCGGTCGGCGTCGGTGGCGATCACCAGCTCACGGGCTTCGCCGAGCAGGCGTTTGACCACCTTGAACTGGCTTGCGGTCTTGGGCTTGACCAGCATCTTCCAGGCCGGCGGGATGATCGGCAGGTCGCTCAGCACCCAGCGCTTGTAGCGCTCGTCGTAACTGTCCGGTGGGGCAGTCTCCAGCAGGTGGCCGATGCACCAGGTGACGCAGACGTCAGGGCCTTGCCAGCAGCCGTCACCACGTCGACGGGCACCGAGGACGCTGGCGATGTCCTTGGCCTGGGAGGGTTTTTCGCAGAGGAACAGGCGCATGGGGCGCAAACGCTTCGTGAAGGGTCGAGGCCTGTCAGGATGGGGAAAATCAAGGCGGGAGGCAAGCGTTATCTGTACGGATGTACAGGTGAGTACAGGGGAGTGGCAGCTGCACGAGATTCTCAGGGTGATTGCCCGAAGGGCGCTGCAGGTCATCGCGGGCAAGCCCGCTCCCACAAGCTGCTTGCGCAGCCATGCCTAGACCGCCAGGCTATAGCGATCTGTGTGGGAGCTGGCTTGCCAGCGATAGGGCCCTGTCAGGCGCCGTCTGCATCGCGGGCAAGCCCGCTCCCACAGGCTGCTTGCGCAGTAATGCCTAGACCGACGGCTGCAGAGGTCTGAGTGGGAGCGGGCTTGCCCGCGATGACGGTAGCAGCCTCGCCACCGTCTCGCAGGCCAGTCAAATCAGGCTTCGCGCACCATGTCCACGTGCGGAATCCCTGCCTCGAGGAATTCTTCGCTCACTACCCGAAACCCGAACTGCTCGTAGAACGCCGTCGCGTGCACCTGGGCGCTGAGCGTCTGCTGCGTCAGGCCTTGCTGCTCGGCTTCCTGGATCACTGCTTCGAGCAGCAGGTGGCCCACCTTCAGGCCGCGCCAGTCCTTGAGCACCGAGACCCGGCCGATGGTGCCGTCGCGCAGCAGGCGCGCGGTGCCGACCGGGTAATCTCCTTCGAGCGCCAGGAAGTGCAGCGCCGTGGCATCCTCGGCATCCCATTCCAGCTCGGGCGGCACGTGCTGCTCGGCCACGAACACGGCTTCGCGGATGCACCGGATCGCCGCATTGTCCTTGTGCCAGTCGGCCAGGCGCACGCGAACCTTATTCATCGGCGAAGCCCAGGCTGCCCTGTTTGACCAGCTGGCAGACCAGGGTCAGGCCGTCTTCGTCTTCCAGCCACGGTGCCAGGTTCTCGATGTGCAGGGCGTCGGCGGCGCAGACCAGCTTCAGCAGTTCACGCAAGTGCCCTGGCAGCAGGCGGCTCTGGCCGCTGGCGAACAGCAGCAGGTCGTCGTCGACTTCCGACCAGGCCATCCGCGCGCTCGGGTTGCGAATCAGGATGGCGCCTTGCTCGAGGCTGTCGACCAGGTCTTCTTCGGTCAGTTCTTCCCCGCTCACCAGTTCCGGGTAGCGTGGCTCGGTCATGAACTGGCCGAACCAGGTCAGCAGCAGGCGCTCGTCGCCCATGTGCTCGCTGAGCAAGGCCTTGAGGCGGTCGAGCGAATCGCGCTGGATCTGGTGTGGATCATTGGCCGGCTCGGCATCGGCGTCGCTGTAACGCTCCTCGTCCGGCAGGAACTGGCTGAGGAAGTCGGTGAAGTGGGTCAGCACTTCGGCTGCGCTCGGTGCACGGAAGCCGACCGAGTAGGTCAGGCAGTCGTCTTCGGCGACGCCGTAATGGGCCAGGCGAGGCGGCAGGTACAGCATGTCGCCAGGTTCCAGCGTCCATTCATCGCTCTGCTCGAAGTCGGCGAGGATGCGCAGGTCGGCATGGGGGATCAGCGGGCTGTCGCTGTCGCACACCTGGCCGACCTTCCAGTTGCGCTTGCCCATGCCTTGCAGCAGGAACACATCGTAGTTGTCGAAGTGCGGGCCGACGCTGCCACCGGGGGCGGCGAAGCTGATCATCACATCGTCGATGCGCCAGCTGGGCAGGAAACGGAAATGCTCCAGCAGCTCGGCCACTTCCGGGACGAACTGATCGACGGCCTGGACCAGCAGCGTCCAGTCACGTGCGGGCAGCTCGGCGAACGTCTCCTCGGTGAACGGGCCACGGCGCAGCTCCCAGGGGCGTTCGCCCTGTTCCTGCACCAGGCGCGATTCGACTTCTTCTTCCAGCGCCAGGCCGGCCAGTTCGTCGGCATCGATCGGGCTTTCGAAGTCGGTGAAGGCCTTGCGCACCAGCAAAGGCTTCTTCTGCCAGTAGTCGCGCAGGAACTCGCGTGCCGTCAGGCCGCCCAGCAGCTGAAGTGGGGTATCAGGATTCATGTTCAACCTATTGATAAAACTGGGTTTTGGGTCACGAATAAAAACGCCCGGCCAGGCCGGGCGTCGCACGCAGGGCGTCGGTCAGATGCGTTTGGCCTGCTCGGCGGCGTTGCCGATGTAGCGCGCAGGGGTCAGCGCTTTCAGCTCGGCCTTGGCGTCGGCCGGCATGTCCAGACCATCGATGAAGGTCAGCAGCGCCTCTGGGGTGATGCCCTTGCCACGGGTCAGCTCCTTGAGCTTCTCGTAGGGGTTCTCGATGTTGAAGCGGCGCATCACCGTCTGGATCGGCTCGGCGAGCACTTCCCAGCAGGCGTCGAGGTCGGCGGCGATGCGTTGGGTGTTGATTTCCAGCTTGCCGATGCCCTTGAGGCTGGCCTCGTAGGCGATCACGCTGTGCGCGAAGCCCACGCCCAGGTTGCGCAGCACGGTGGAGTCGGTCAGGTCACGCTGCCAGCGCGAGATCGGCAGCTTGCTCGCCAGGTGCTGGAACAGCGCGTTGGCGATGCCCAGGTTGCCTTCGGAGTTCTCGAAGTCGATCGGGTTGACTTTGTGCGGCATGGTCGAGGAGCCGATTTCGCCAGCGACGGTCTTCTGCTTGAAGTAGCCCAGCGAAATGTAGCCCCAGACGTCACGGTCGAAGTCGATGAGGATGGTGTTGAAGCGCGCGATGGCATCGAACAGCTCGGCGATGTAGTCGTGCGGCTCGATCTGGGTGGTGTAGGGGTTGAACACCAGGCCCAGCTCGTCTTCGATGAAGGCGCGGGCATTGGCTTCCCAGTCGACCTGCGAATAGGCCGACAGGTGCGCGTTGTAGTTGCCCACGGCGCCGTTGATCTTGCCCAGCAGCGGCACGGCTGCGACCTGGGCGATCTGACGCTCCAGGCGGTACACCACGTTGGCCAGTTCCTTGCCCAGGGTCGTCGGCGAGGCCGGCTGACCATGGGTGCGCGACAGCATCGGCACGTCGGCGTGCAGGTGGGCCAGGGCCCGGATGGCATCGGCGATCTGACGCATCAGCGGCAGCAGCACGTCGTCACGGCCGGCGCGCAGCATCAGCGCGTGGGAGAGGTTGTTGATGTCTTCGCTGGTGCAGGCGAAGTGGATGAACTCGCTGACCTTGTCCAGCTCCGGCAATTGCGCCGCCTGCTCCTTGAGCAGGTACTCGATGGCCTTGACGTCGTGGTTGGTGGTGCGTTCGATCTCCTTCACACGCTCGGCATGCTCGAGCTGGAAATCGGTGGCCAGGCGGTCGAGCAGGGCGTTGGCCTGCTCGGAGAAGGCCGGCACTTCCTCGATCTGCGGGTGGGCTGCCAGGCGCTGCAGCCAGCGGACTTCGACCAGGGCCCGGAAACGGATCAGGCCGTATTCACTGAAGATCGGGCGCAAGGCCTGGGTTTTGCCGGCGTAGCGGCCGTCTACGGGGGAAACCGCGGTGAGCGAGGAAAGCTGCATGGCGTGTTCTCGGACAGTCAGGCTTTTGGAGGGCGCATATCATACATGAAAAGCGCGACCTTGCGTCGCGCACTGCACACCATCGGTCTCGGACAGCAGGCCTGGCGGCAAGTGCCGTCCCGGTTGCCCGGCATTCTGCCGTCCGTCGAGACGCGGCTGCGCCGTTCTGATCAGCAGCCACGGACTGGGGCAAGGGCGGCGTCAGGTTCTCATCAGGTCGTACAGGTCGTTCAGCAGTTTGCGACGACGGAAGAGCAATTGCCACCGGTGTCCGCCCAACTGACGCCACAAGCGGGCCGCACGGATGCCCGCCAACAGGATGGCGCGGATCTTCGAGGCGTTGCTGGCCTGTTGCAGGAAGCGCGTATCGCCATGCACCTGGATGCGCTGGCGCAGCGTGCTCAGGGTGTCCTGGTACAACGCGCCGCACGAGGCGATCACATTGTCATGGACCAGGCCGAAATGATCGGCCTGCGACTGAATCTGCGGCAGCCGTTGGCCGATGGTGCCCAGCAGGTCGTCACGCTTGCCCAGATGGCGCTCCAGGCCGAGCATGGACAACGCGTAGCGCAGGGGCTCGCGCTGCAGGCTGCTGGGGTCGCGCTCGAGGGCGCCGACCAGCGCGCGGTACCCGTCACGCAGGTGGAGATCGCTGCCGCCGAACACCTGCAAGGTGGTGTCCGGGTCACGCACCAGCAGGCTGCCGAGCATGCAGCCCAGCTCGGCCTCGCCGGCCTGGCCGGTGCGTGCGATGCGGTCGACCAGCACGGCTGCCTGGAACACGGCGCCCAGTGCGACCAATTGCTCCTGGGTCGTGTTCATGCGCGCGGGCTCCACGGCTCTGCCGTCTCGATCACGCCGCCGCCCAGGCAGATCTCGCCGTCGTAGAACACCACCGACTGCCCGGGGGTGACGGCACGCTGGGCCTCATCGAACACGGCGCGGTAGCCGTTTTCGGTGCGCTCCAGCACGCAGCCCTGGTCGCCTTGACGGTAACGGACCTTGGCCGTGAGGCGGCGTGGCGTGGACAAGTCGACCGGGTTGACCCAGAAGATCTCCGAGGCCAGCAGCGCGCGGGCGAACAGCCAGGGGTGATCGTTGCCCTGGCCGACCACCAGCACGTTGCGGACCAGGTCCTTCTCGAGCACGTACCAGGGTTCGTCACCGGCATCCTTCATGCCGCCGATGCCCAACCCCTGGCGCTGACCGATGGTGTGGTACATCAGGCCATGGTGACGGCCGATGACCTCGCCATCGGTGGTCTCGATAGCGCCCGGCTGGGCCGGCAGGTACTGCTTGAGGAAGTCGCTGAAGCGACGCTCGCCGATGAAGCAGATGCCGGTCGAGTCCTTCTTCTTGGCCGTGGCCAGGCCATGCCGTTCGGCGATGGCGCGCACCTGTGGCTTTTCCAGTTCGCCGACTGGGAACAGCGTTCGCGCGATCTCCTTGCCGCCCACGGCATGCAGGAAGTAGCTCTGGTCCTTGTTCGGGTCCAGTCCCTTGAGCAGCTGCGTTTCGGTGTCGGTATCGCGTCGGCGCACGTAGTGGCCGGTAGCGATCAGGTCGGCGCCCAGCGACAGGGCATAGTCCAGGAACGCCTTGAACTTGATCTCGCGGTTGCAGAGGATGTCGGGATTGGGCGTACGGCCGGCCTTGTATTCCTCGAGGAAGTGCTCGAACACGTTGTCCCAGTATTCGGCGGCGAAATTGGCGGTGTGCAGCGTGATGCCGATGCGATCGCACACGGCCTGGGCATCGGCCAGGTCTTCGCGGGCGGTGCAGTAGTCGGTTCCATCGTCTTCTTCCCAGTTCTTCATGAACAGGCCTTCCACCTGGTAGCCCTGCTCGATCAGAAGCAGGGCGGAGACGGAAGAGTCCACGCCGCCGGACATGCCGACGATGACACGGGTCTGGGCGGGGTCTTTGAGTGCTGGGCTGGTCATGGCTACCGGTGTGTATCTGGGAAAAACGCCGATTCTAGCAGGCCGCTTCACGCACGTCAGTCGCGCAGCAGTGCAAGGCTGTGCAGTGGGCCGGCCAGGTAGTCGTCGATGCAGCGCGGCACCAGTTCGCTGCGCCAGCGATCCGGCTCGGCCAGCAGCGCTTCCCGGCTCAGCCATACCGCCCGCACGATATCGGTGTCCAATGCCTGCTGGGGATGATGACGCAGCGCCCGCGCGGCGAAGCAGATGCGCTGGTAGGTCACGCCATTGCTGGGCGCGGTGTAGAGGTAGATGCCGACCACGCCGGTCAGCTCGACCTCCCAGGCCGTTTCCTCGAACGTCTCGCGCAGCGCCGCCTGGCACAGCGTCTCGTTCGGCTCCAGGTGACCGGCGGGCTGGTTGAACACGTGTTTGCCGGCCTTGAATTCCTCGACCATCAGGAATCGGCCCTGATCTTCGATGACCGTGGCGACGGTGATATGGGGATGCCAGGACATGGGGGCTCCTTGAGGGGGGTGGGGGAGCTATTAGCTGGAAGCTACAAGCGGACGGTGGTGCGGTGAGTCAGGTGTCGACAGGATGTCGAGGCGGCGCTGCCGCTCTGGCTTGCCGCTTGCCGCCTAAAAAGCAAGAACCCCGGTGCGTGGCCGGGGTTCTTGCAGGTCGCCAGGTGGCTTACAGGGCCGCGAGGGCGCTGTTGAAGGTGGCGCTAGGACGCATCACCTTGGCCGTCAGCTCTGGATTCGGTGCGTAGTAGCCACCGATGTCGGCCGGCTTGCCCTGGACGGCGTTGAGCTCGGCGACGATGGTCGCTTCGTTCTCGGTCAGGGTCTTGGCCAGCGGGGCGAAGCGCGCTTGCAGTTCGGTGTCATCGCTTTGCGCGGCCAGTGCCTGGGCCCAGTACAGGGTCAGGTAGAAGTGGCTGCCGCGGTTGTCGATGCCGCCGACCTTGCGCGCTGGCGACTTGTTGGTGTCGAGGAACTGGCCAGTGGCCTTGTCCAGCGTGGCTGCCAGCACCTTGGCTTTAGGGTTGTCGTAGACTTCGCCCAGGTGCTCCAGCGAGGCGGCCAGGGCCAGGAACTCGCCCAGCGAATCCCAGCGCAGGAAGTTCTCTTCCACCAGCTGTTGCACGTGCTTGGGGGCCGAACCGCCAGCGCCGGTTTCGAACAGGCCGCCACCGTTCATCAGCGGGACGATCGACAGCATCTTGGCGCTGGTGCCCAGTTCCATGATCGGGAACAGGTCGGTCAGGTAGTCGCGCAGCACGTTGCCGGTCACCGAGATGGTGTCCTCGCCCTTGCGGATGCGGTCCAGGGAGAACTTGATCGCATCGACCGGCGCCATGACGCGGATGTCCAGGCCGTTGGTGTCGTGGTCCTTGAGGTAAGTCTGGACCTTTTCGATCATCACGGCGTCGTGGGCGCGGGCCGGGTCCAGCCAGAACACGGCCGGGGTGTTGCTCAAGCGTGCGCGGTTGACGGCCAGCTTGACCCAGTCTTGGATCGGCGCGTCCTTGGTCTGGCACATGCGGAAGATGTCACCGGCCTCGACGGCCTGCTCCATCAGCACCTTGCCCTGGCTGTCCGACACGCGGACCACGCCGTCGGCCTTGATCTGGAAGGTCTTGTCGTGGGAGCCGTACTCTTCGGCTTTCTGCGCCATCAGGCCCACGTTCGGCACGCTGCCCATGGTGGTCGGGTCGAAGGCGCCGTTTGCCTTGCAGTCTTCGATCACGGCCTGGTAGATGCCGGCGTAGCAACGGTCCGGGATGATCGCCTTGGCATCTTGCAGCTCGCCAGCGGCGTTCCACATCTTGCCCGAGTCGCGGATCATGGCCGGCATCGACGCGTCGACGATGACGTCGCTCGGTACGTGCAGGTTGGTGATGCCCTTGTCGGAATTGACCATGGCCAGCGCCGGACGCTCGGCGTACAGGGCCTGGATCTCGCCTTCGATGGCGGTCTGCAGGTCGGCTGGCAGGTCCTTGAGGCGCGCGTACAGGTCGCCGATGCCGTTGTTGGCGTTGAAGCCAGCCTTGGCCAGGGCGTCGGCGTGACGGTTGAGCACGTCGCCATAGAAGGCTTCGACGATGATGCCGAACATGATCGGGTCGGAGACTTTCATCATGGTGGCTTTCAGGTGCACCGAGAACAGCACGCCGGACGCCTTGGCGTCTTCGATCTGCTGGGCGATGAAGGCCTTGAGCGCCTTGCGGCTCATGACGGCGCAGTCGACCACTTCACCGGCATTGACGGCGGTCTTTTCTTTCAGCACGGTGCTGTTGCCGTCCTTGCCCACCAGTTCGATGCGCAGGCTGCCATCAGCGTCGATCAGCGCGGCTTTCTCGCTGCCATAGAAGTCACCGCTTTCCATGTGCGCGACGTGCGAGCGCGACTCGGCGCTCCAGGCGCCCATCTTGTGCGGGTGCTTGCGCGCGTAGTTCTTCACCGACAACGGGGCGCGACGGTCCGAGTTGCCTTCGCGCAGCACGGGGTTGACGGCGCTGCCCTTGATGCGGTCGTAGCGGGCGCGGGACTCTTTCTCGGCGTCCGTGGCGGGCTCGTCGGCGTAGTCGGGAACGGCATAGCCCTGGGCCTGCAGCTCCTTGATCGCGGCCTTGAGCTGCGGTACCGAGGCGCTGATGTTGGGCAGCTTGATGATGTTCGCTTCAGGGGTGGTCGCCAGTTGGCCCAGTTCCGCCAGGTGATCGCCTACCTGCTTCTCGGCGCCAAGCTGCTCGGGGAAGGCGGCCAGGATACGGCCGGCCAGCGAGATGTCGCGCGTTTCGACGGCGATGTCGGCCGACGCGGTGAACGCTTCGATGACAGGCAGCAGTGAATAGGTGGCGAGGGCAGGGGCTTCGTCGGTGAAGGTGTAGATGATCTTGGAACGGGAGGGCATAGGCGGGTTAACTCTCTGTTTTGCCGAGCGTGCCCGGTCTCGAGAGGCGCTGTGTAGGCGCTGCGTCCAGGCCTGGGCATGGACGGCTCGAGCGGCAGCGAAGCGGTGATGGTGGATGCATCAGTCGAGCGTCATGGGCCTGGCGTGCCATGCACATCAGGCAGGTTGGCCGTCAAGGCCGGTGGGCGAGCCGTGTCTTTCCATGGGTTCGCCCGGTGACCCTACGGTCAGGGCCGGAGTATAACAAACACGGCATCGGAATCGGCAAGGCGGGAATGATATCGGTTCGTTTATACGACCAAAGATGTAGGGAAAAACAGGGGAGGGGTAGGCGTACCGATCGTTCAGGGAAACGATCGGTGGCCAAGGAGCGGTGGGGCGTTAGCGTGTGTAGGCCGGTTCCATGACCTCTGGCGAAACGTTTTCGACGCTGACTGGCGCAGGCGTGATGTTGATCGCATGCAGGCCCTTGGGGCCCTGGACTATATCGAACACGACCCGTTGACCGGCTTTCAACGTCTTGTAGCCATCCGCCTTGATCGCTGAATAGTGCACGAACAGGTCTTCGGTCGAGCCGTCCTTGTGCACGAACCCATAGCCCTTAGCATTGTTGAACCACTTGACTTTACCGCTTGTCATCCTCATGTCCCTCTGCAAAGGCTCCATCACTGGAGTATCATCGACACCATCCGCATACGAACCTGCAAAAAAATCGGGTTGACTGCGCGGATCTTTATTGACCACGGTGGGCTCTATATTGGTTGTAACACCGATTCGCCGATAGTCAAGGTCACGTGGCGGCTGCAGCGTCGCAGGCCTGCGCGACACGACCCACTACCTTAACCTGTCGATGTGATGAAATTCTTTCCATGCATGCAATCAGCCAGATTCGACTAACATTCAATCAGGATCGCCAGCAGTCGGACGACGACGATGGCGCCGGTCTGGCAACCCAGGAAGCCAAGCCGGCCCTGCAGGCGCCACCCATGTACAAGGTGGTACTGTTCAATGATGACTACACACCGATGGATTTCGTCGTCGAGGTGCTCGAAACGTTCTTCAATCTGAACCGCGAGCTGGCGACCAAGATCATGCTGACCGTCCATACTGAAGGACGTGCAGTCTGCGGATTGTTCACCCGCGACATCGCTGAAACCAAGGCGACGCAGGTCAATCAATACGCGAGAGAAAGCCAGCATCCGCTACTCTGTGAAATCGAGAAGGACGGTTAAACGCCGACCACTTGGGTATGAGGTGAAGCCATGTTAAACCGCGAACTCGAAGTCACCCTCAATCTGGCCTTCAAGGAGGCCCGCTCGAAGCGTCATGAGTTCATGACCGTCGAGCACCTGCTGCTGGCGCTTCTGGACAACGAAGCCGCCGCGACCGTTCTGCGGGCCTGTGGCGCCAATCTCGACAAGCTCAAGCACGACCTGCAAGAGTTCATCGACTCCACCACGCCTCTGATCCCGGTACACGACGAGGACCGCGAAACCCAGCCGACCCTGGGCTTCCAGCGGGTCCTGCAGCGTGCCGTCTTCCATGTGCAAAGCTCGGGCAAGCGCGAAGTCACCGGCGCCAACGTGCTGGTCGCGATCTTCAGCGAGCAGGAAAGCCAGGCTGTGTTCCTGCTCAAGCAGCAGAGCGTGGCGCGCATCGACGTGGTCAACTACATCGCCCACGGCATCTCCAAGGTGCCGGGTCATGGGCCCAGCACCGAGGGTGAGCAGGACATGCAGGACGAAGAGGGCGGTGAATCGTCGTCTTCGAGCAATCCGCTCGACGCCTACGCCAGCAACCTGAACGATCAGGCACGCCAAGGGCGTATCGATCCGCTGGTCGGCCGCGAGCAGGAAGTCGAGCGCGTGGCGCAGATCCTGGCGCGTCGCCGCAAGAACAACCCGCTGCTGGTGGGCGAGGCCGGCGTCGGCAAGACGGCCATCGCCGAAGGCCTGGCCAAGCGCATCGTCGACGGTCAGGTGCCCGACCTGCTGGCGCAAAGTGTGGTCTATTCGCTGGACCTGGGCGCGCTGCTGGCCGGCACCAAGTACCGCGGCGATTTCGAGAAGCGCTTCAAGGCGCTGCTGGGCGAGCTGCGCAAACGGCCGCACGCGATCCTGTTCATCGACGAGATCCACACCATCATCGGTGCCGGGGCTGCGTCCGGTGGCGTCATGGACGCCTCCAACCTGCTCAAGCCGCTGCTGTCGTCCGGCGAGATCCGTTGCATCGGCTCGACGACCTTCCAGGAATTCCGTGGCATCTTCGAGAAGGACCGGGCGCTGGCTCGACGCTTCCAGAAGGTGGACGTCTCAGAGCCTTCGGTCGAAGACACCATCGGCATCCTGCGGGGCCTGAAAGGGCGGTTCGAATCGCACCATGACATCGAGTACAGCGACGAGGCCCTGCGCGCTGCTGCCGAACTGGCTGCCCGTTACATCAATGATCGGCACATGCCCGACAAGGCCATCGACGTGATCGATGAAGCGGGCGCCTATCAGCGCCTGCAGCCACCGGCCAATCGTCTCAAGCGTATCGACGTGCAGCAGGTCGAGGACATCGTGGCCAAGATCGCGCGTATTCCGCCGAAACACGTCAGCAGTTCCGACAAGGAGTTGCTGCGCAACCTGGAGCGCGATCTCAAGCTCACGGTCTTCGGCCAGGACGCAGCCATCGATTCGCTGGCGACCGCCATCAAGCTGTCACGTGCCGGGCTCAAGGCACCGGACAAGCCGGTGGGTTCGTTCCTGTTCGCCGGTCCTACCGGCGTCGGCAAGACCGAGGCTGCCCGTCAGCTGTCCAAGGCGCTGGGCGTGGAGCTGGTGCGCTTCGACATGTCCGAGTACATGGAGCGTCATACCGTGTCCCGGCTGATCGGTGCACCGCCCGGCTATGTCGGCTTCGACCAGGGCGGTCTGTTGACCGAGGCGATCACCAAGCAACCTCATTGCGTGCTGCTGCTCGATGAGATCGAGAAGGCGCATCCGGAAGTCTTCAACCTGCTGCTGCAGGTGATGGACCACGGCACCCTGACCGACAACAACGGGCGCAAGGCGGACTTCCGCAACGTGATCCTGATCATGACCACCAACGCCGGTGCAGAAACCGCGTCCAGGGCTTCGATCGGCTTCACGCAGCAGGACCATGCCTCCGATGCCATGGAAGTCATCCGCAAGAGCTTCACGCCGGAGTTCCGTAACCGTCTGGACACCATCATCCAGTTCGGCCGCCTGAGTCACGAGACGATCAAGAGCATCGTCGACAAGTTCCTCATCGAACTTCAGGCGCAGCTGGAAGACAAGCATGTGCAGCTGGAAGTCAGCGACGCCGCGCGTGGCTGGCTCGCAGCCAGCGGCTACGACGTGCAGATGGGCGCGCGTCCCATGGCGCGGCTCATCCAGGACAGGATCAAGCGGCCATTGGCCGAAGAAATCCTGTTCGGCGAGCTGGCCGAGCACGGCGGCATCGTCCACGTCGACTTGCGCGACGGCGAGCTGGTCTTCGACTTCGAGACCACGGCGGAGGTGGCCTGACAGGCTGAGGGTGGCAAGAAGCTTCTAGCTGCAAGCTGATGTAGACAGGTGTCAAAACCGCGCTCCAATCAGCTTGTAGCTTGTGCTTGTAGCCCAAACCAAAAAAAGCCCGGCGCCAAGGCCGGGCTTTTTCGTTGACGCAGATAGAGCGATCAGCGGGCGCGGTAGGTGATGCGGCCCTTGCTCAGGTCGTAGGGCGTCAGCTCGACGCGGACCTTGTCACCGGTCAGGATTCGGATGTAGTTCTTGCGCATCTTTCCGGAGATGTGCGCGGTTACGACGTGCCCGTTTTCCAACTCCACGCGGAACATGGTGTTGGGCAGGGTGTCGACGACAGTACCTTCCATTTCGAAGCTGTCTTCTTTCGACATGCAGTTGAGTCCTCGATAATCCAAAGATCGCCCGATACAACCCTGCATCAGGCAAAAAAGTGGCGTGGATTATGCCCGAAAATCGCTTCTCAAGCCAATGGTTTCAGTTGACGCTGACCCAGCGCTGGTTGATCAGCAGTTCGATGGGGCGATACTGGGTCTTGTAGCTCATCTTCTGGCAATTCTTGATCCAGTAGCCCAGGTACACCGCGTCCAGATTGCGGCGCAGCGTTTCGCCGATCTGCCACAGGATGGCATAGCGGCCCAGGCTGCGTCGTTCTTCCTCGGGCTCGTAGAAGGTGTAGACCGCAGACAGACCGTTAGGCAGCAGGTCGCACACCGCGATCGCCAGCAGCCGGCCCTCCAGGCGGAACTCGTAGAACCAGCAGAAGGGCAGGTCACGCACCAGGAACGTCGAGAACTGCTCGCGACTCGGCGGGTACATGTCGCCGTCGGCGTGGCGCTGCTCGATGTAGCGGCGGTACAGGTCGAAATACTCTTCGGTGAACGCCGGCCGTGCGGCAGTGACGTCCAGTTCTGCATTGCGCTTGAGGATGCGCCGCTGCTGGCGATTGGGAGTGAAGCGTGCCGCTGGAATACGCGCAGGCACGCACGCGCTGCACTGTTGGCAATGCGGACGGTACAGATGATCGCCACTGCGACGAAACCCCATTTCCGACAGGTCGGCGTAAACGTGCACGTCCATCGGCTGGCTGGGATCGAGAAACAGGGTGGTCGCCTGTTGCTCCGGCAGGTAGCTGCAGTCATGGGGCTGAGTGGCGAAGAACTTAAGACGTGCCAACTCTGTCATGGGTAACCCCTTGCGAAACGTTGCCCTAAGTGTAAGCCAGCCAGGCCGGCGCGCCTAGCTGAGCCAGTCCAGGGCCGGGGGCGTGTCCAGGTGGCGCGCCAGGGCTTCGGCGAACGCAGCGCGCGAAATCGCCCGCGCGCCGAGGCTGTGCAGGTGATTGGTAGGCATCTGGCAGTCGATCAGCGCGAAACCTGCCTGTTCGAGGCGCTTGACCAGGGTCACGAAGCCGACCTTGGAGGCATTGTCCGCCCGGCTGAACATGGACTCGCCGAAAAACAATTGGCCGATGGCCAGCCCGTAGAGCCCGCCGACCAGCACGCCGTTCTCACGCACTTCGACCGAGTGGGCGATGCCTCGTCGGTGCAGCTCGCAGTAGGCAGCCTGCATGGTCTCGGTGATCCAGGTTCCCTCGGCGTAGGTCCGCGGCGCGGCGCAAGCTGCGACCACGGCCGGGAAGTCCTGATCGAAGCTCACCTGATAGCGCTGCTGGCGCATCAGCTTGGCCAGCGAGCGCGAGACATGGAGTTCGTCAGGAAACAGCACGGTGCGCGGGTCCGGCGACCACCAGAGGATCGGTTGGCCGTCCTGGTACCAGGGAAAGCACCCATGGCGGTAAGCCTGGATCAGGCGCTCGGGGCGCAGATCGCCGCCGGCTGCCAGCAGGCCGTTGGGTTCCTGCAGGGCGGTATTCAGGGGCGGGAAGGTCAGCGAATCACGGTTCAGCCAAGTCAGCATGGGCATTCTGTGCCGGCAGGGGAGGGGAGGGCCAGCATGGCGGCCCGGTGGCGACAGGTCAACGCGGGGCATCGGCGAGCCGTCAGGCAGTGGCCCGGGCAGCGCGCCCGGTGGCGAGGGCGAGGCGGCAACTAATACGGCGCCTTGCTGTCACACCTGTGCAAAAACACAGCATAAGCCTTTGTCACAGAACAAAATGCATGCTCAAATTACGGGTGCAGGACCCAGCCCTGTTTCAGGCCCTGCCGCCACGGCGACGGGCAGACGGCACTGTTGAAGGCAGTGATTCACAGACTGTTCACGTGGGTCGATCACTCTTGGACGCGCACCATGCGCAGGAATAAACGCGTTTTGAAGAAATCCACCGCATCTCCGACTCCCTTGCCGGTGCCCCTGTGGCGGCAACAGTTGCATTACCGACTCAAGGAGGGTGCGCTGATCGCCGTCGGCGCGCTGTGCCTATACCTGTGGATGGCGCTGTTGACCTACGACACCGCCGACCCAGGCTTCACCCACACCAGCAACGTCGACCAGGTGCAGAACGCCGCAGGTCGTGCGGGCGCCTATTGCGCCGATGTGCTGTTCATGGTGTTGGGCTATTTCGCCTATATCTTCCCGCTGCTGCTGGGCATCAAGACCTGGCAGATCTTCCGTGAGCGGCACCAGCCCTGGCAGTGGAGCGGCTGGCTGTTCTCCTGGCGACTGATCGGCCTGGTGTTTCTGGTGCTTTCCGGCGCCGCCCTGGCACACATCCATTTCCACCCGCCCGCCAGCCTGCCGTTTTCCGCAGGCGGCGCCCTGGGTGAGGGCCTGGGCGAGCTGGCGCGCAGCGCGCTCAACGTACAGGGCAGTACGCTGGCCTTCATTGCCCTGTTCCTGTTCGGATTGACGGTCTTCACCGACCTGTCCTGGTTCAAGGTGATGGACCTGACCGGCAAGCTCACCCTCGATGTGTTCGAGCTGGTGCGCGGTGCGGCCAGTCGCTGGTGGGAGGCGCGCAACGAACGCAAGCGCCTAGTGGCCCAGCTGCGTGAGGTCGACGAGCCGGTGCTGCGCAGCACGCCCGTCGTCAAGCCAGCCGCTTCGACGCCGGCCGCAGCCAGGCCTGTCGCCCCCAGTGCTGCACCGGCCAGCCCTGCACCGACTGCGCCCAGCGTGGCCGACAAGCGCGAACAGCCCAAGCCCGCGAGCGGGTCATCGAGCGCGACCCCGTGGCGGCCCAGCCACCCGTGTCCGCGCCTGTGCAGGCCCCTCGTGACGTGCCGGCCACGGCCTTGGCCGCCCCCGTGATCATGCCGACGCCGACCCCGCCCCGGGCTGTGGAACCCGCACGTGCCGCGCCCAAGCCCAAGCCTGTGCAGACTTTTGTCGACAGCGCCATCGAAGGCACCTTGCCACCGATCTCGATCCTCGACCCTGCCGAAGAAAAGAAGATCGAATATTCCCCCGAGTCGCTGGCCGGTGTCGGCCAGTTGCTGGAAATCAAGCTCAAGGAGTTCGGCGTCGAAGTGACGGTGGACTCGATCCACCCCGGCCCGGTGATCACCCGCTACGAGATCCAGCCGGCCGCCGGGGTCAAGGTCAGCCGCATCTCCAACCTGGCCAAGGACCTGGCGCGCTCGCTGGCCGTGACCAGCGTGCGCGTGGTCGAGGTCATTCCCGGCAAGACCACGGTCGGTATCGAGATCCCCAACGAAAACCGCCAGATGGTGCGCTTCTCCGAGGTGCTGTCCTCGGCGCCTTACGAGGACGCCACCTCGCCGGTCACCTTGGCGCTGGGTCACGACATCGGCGGCAAGCCGGTCATCACCGACCTTGCCAAGATGCCGCACCTGCTGGTCGCCGGTACCACCGGTTCCGGTAAGTCGGTCGGGGTCAACGCGATGATCCTGTCGATCCTGTTCAAGTCCAGCCCTGAAGACGCGCGGCTGATCATGATCGACCCGAAGATGCTCGAACTGTCGATCTACGAAGGCATTCCTCACCTGCTCTGCCCGGTGGTCACCGACATGAAGGACGCCGCCAACGCGCTGCGCTGGAGCGTGGCCGAGATGGAGCGCCGCTACAAGTTGATGGCGGCCATGGGCGTGCGCAACCTGGCGGGCTTCAACCGCAAGGTCAAGGATGCCGAGGCGGCGGGCGAGACCATCGCCGACCCGTTGTTCCGCCGCGAAAGCATGGACGACGAACCGCCGGTGCTGAAGACCTTGCCGACCATCGTGGTGGTGGTCGACGAATTCGCCGACATGATGATGATCGTCGGCAAGAAGGTCGAAGAGCTGATCGCACGAATCGCACAGAAGGCCCGTGCGGCCGGTATCCACCTGATCCTGGCCACCCAGCGGCCGTCGGTGGACGTCATCACCGGCCTGATCAAGGCCAACATCCCGACGCGCATGGCGTTCCAGGTGTCGAGCAAGATCGACTCGCGGACCATCATCGACCAGGGCGGCGCCGAACAGCTGCTCGGTCACGGTGACATGCTCTACATGCCGCCTGGCACCAGCCTGCCGATCCGTGTCCATGGTGCCTTCGTGTCCGACGATGAAGTGCACCGGGTCGTCGAGGCCTGGAAGCTGCGCGGCGCCCCGGACTACAACGACGACATCCTCAATGGCGTGGAAGAGGCCGGCAGCGGCTTCGACGGCGGCTCGGGCGGTGGCGACGGGGAAGACCCGGAGGCCGATGCCCTGTACGATGAAGCCGTGCAGTTTGTGCTCGAAAGCCGGCGTGCGTCGATCTCCGCCGTCCAGCGCAAGCTCAAGATCGGCTACAACCGCGCGGCGCGGATGATCGAGTCGATGGAAATGGCCGGCGTGGTCACGCCGATGAACAGCAACGGCTCGCGGGAAGTGATCGCCCCCGGCGGCCCACGCGAGTGATGAACACTTCGCCGGTCTGCCCCTTGGCCGACCGGCTCACCCACCGTTCGATGAGGATTCCCATGCGCGCAATTCGCATGCTGTTGGTTTCTGCCCTGGCCCTGGCGACCCTGCCGGCCCATGCCGATGACAAAGACGTGGCGCGGCTGACCCAGCTGCTGGAGAAGTCCCAGACCCTCGAGGCGCGCTTCTCGCAGCTGACCCTGGATGCCAGCGGCACCAGCCTGCAGGAAACCACCGGGCAGATGGCCGTCAAGCGCCCTGGCCTGTTCTACTGGCACACCGACGCACCGCAGGAGCAGGTGGTGGTGTCCGACGGCCAGAAAGTCACCCTCTGGGACCCGGACCTCGAGCAGGCTACGGTCAAGAAGCTTGACGTGCGCCTGAGCCAGACCCCAGCGCTGCTGCTGTCGGGCGACGTCTCGAAGATCAACCAGAGCTTCGACATCGTGTCCAAGGAGCAGGGCGAGGTCATGGACTTCACCCTGACGCCCAAGACCAAGGACACCTTGTTCGATTCGCTGCGCGTGTCGTTCCGGCGTGGCCTGATCAACGACATGCAGTTGATCGACAGCGTCGGCCAGCGCACCAACATCCTGTTCAACGGGGTGAAGGCCAACCAGCCGGTCGCGCCGAACACGTTCCAGTTCAAGATCCCGGCTGGCGCTGACGTGATCCAGGAATAGAGGCGTTCGTCACCCGTATGGACCTGTTTCGAAGCGAACCCGTCGCCCAGCCTTTGGCCGCACGTCTGCGGCCTTCCAACCTGGACGAGTACGTCGGCCAGGAGCACCTGCTGGCGCGTGGCAAGCCCCTGCGCGAAGCGCTGGAGCAGGGCGCCCTGCATTCGATGATCTTCTGGGGCCCGCCCGGGGTCGGCAAGACCACTCTGGCGCGGCTGCTGGCGCAGTTCTGCGACGCGCATTTCGAAACGGTCTCGGCGGTGCTGGCGGGCGTCAAGGAAATCCGTCAGGCGGTGGAGGTCGCGCGGCAGCAGGCAGGCCAGTACGGGCGGCGCACCATCCTGTTCGTCGATGAGGTGCACCGCTTCAACAAGTCGCAGCAAGACGCCTTCCTGCCCTATGTGGAAGACGGCACTCTGCTGTTCATCGGCGCGACCACCGAAAACCCTTCCTTCGAGCTCAACAATGCGCTGCTCTCGCGGGCGCGGGTGTATGTGCTCAAGAGCCTGGACGAGGCGGCCCTGCGCAAGCTGGTCGACCGTGCCCTCAGCGAGGAACGTGGCCTGGGCAGTCGTCGCCTGACGGTCGGCGACGACGCCTTCAAGATGCTGGTGGCCGCAGCCGATGGCGACGGTCGGCGCATGCTGAACTTCCTCGAAAACGCTTCGGACCTGGCCGAGGATGGCGGCGACATCGGCGTCGAGCTGTTGCAGAGCCTGCTGGGTGACAGCCGCCGGCGCTTCGACAAGGGTGGCGAGGCCTTCTACGACCAGATTTCCGCGCTGCACAAGTCGGTGCGCGGCTCCAACCCGGATGCGGCGCTGTACTGGTATGCCCGCATGCTCGATGGCGGTTGCGACCCTCTGTATATCGCCCGGCGCGTGGTACGCATGGCCAGCGAGGACATCGGCAACGCCGACCCGCGTGCGCTGAACCTGTGCCTGGCCGCCTGGGACGTGCAGGAGCGCCTGGGCAGTCCCGAGGGCGAACTGGCGGTGGCCCAGGCCATCACCTACCTGGCCTGCGCGCCGAAGAGCAACGCCGTGTACATGGGCTTCAAGCGCGCCATGCGCGAGGCGGCCGAGCATGGCTCGCTGGACGTGCCGCTGCACCTGCGCAATGCGCCGACCAAGCTGATGAAGCAGCTGGGCTACGGCGACGACTACCGCTACGCCCACGACGAGCCGGAAGGCTACGCCGCGGGTGAAGACTATTTCCCCGATGCGCTCGAGCCACGTGCCTACTATCAACCCGTGCCGCGGGGCCTCGAGCTGAAGATCGGCGAGAAGCTGCGTCACCTGGCCGAGCTCGATCGGCACAGTCCCGTGCGCCGGAGGCCTGCATGATCGGCATGATCGCCTCGGTGAGCCTGGCCGGCATCGTCGGCACCTTGCTGCGCTTCGCCACGGGAAATTGGGTCACCGCCCATCACCCCCGGCATTACTACCTGGCCACCTTGGCCGTGAACCTCATCGGCTGCCTGATCATCGGCGTACTCTATGGCCTGTTTCTGACCCGACCCAGCGTGCCCGCCGAAGTGCGCGTCGGCCTGCTGGTGGGCTTCGTCGGCGGCCTGACCACCTTTTCGTCGTTTTCCCTGGACACCATCCGCCTGCTCGAAAACGGGCAGGCGCCCCTGGCCTTCGGGTATGCTGCGGCCAGCGTCCTTGGCGGGCTGCTCGCCACCTGGGCGGGCCTGTCCCTGACCCGAATCTGAACAACACACACCTATAACGAGAGAACGATATGCTCGATTCCAAATTGCTACGTGGCCAACTTCAGGAAGTGGCGGGTCGCCTGGCCTCCCGTGGCTTCAACCTGGATGTCGCGCGCATCGAATCATTGGAAGAGCGCCGCAAGTCGGTACAGACGCGTACCGAACAGCTGCAGGCCGACCGCAACCGTATTTCCAAGTCCATCGGCCAGGCCAAGGCCAAGGGTGAAGACATCGAGCCGCTGAAGGCCGACGTCGATCGCATGGCTGCCGAACTGGCCGCCGGCAAGGTCGAGCTGGAGCAGATCCAGGCCGAGCTCGATGCCATCCTGTTGACCATTCCCAACTTGCCGGATGCCAGCGTGCCGGTCGGTGCCGACGAAGACGAGAACGTCGAAGTGCGCCGCTGGGGCACGCCTCGCCAGTTCGACTTCCCGATCCAGGACCACGTCGCCCTGGGCGAGCTGAGCGGCAAGCTGGACTTCGAAGCGGCCGCCAAGCTGTCCGGCGCACGCTTTGCCGTGTTGCGTGGTCCGATCGCGCGCCTGCACCGTGCGCTGGCGCAGTTCATGATCAACCTGCACACCGCCGAGCATGGCTACGAGGAGGCCTACACGCCTTACCTGGTTCAGGCGCCGGCGTTGCAGGGCACAGGCCAGCTGCCGAAGTTCGAGGAAGACCTGTTCAAGATCAGCCGCGAAGGCGAAGCCGATTTCTACCTGATTCCGACCGCCGAAGTGTCGCTGACCAACCTGGTGGCCGACTCGATTCTCGAAGCCAAGCAACTGCCGGTCAAGTTCGTCGCCCACACGCCGTGCTTCCGCAGCGAGGCCGGTGCGTCGGGGCGTGATACCCGCGGCATGATCCGCCAGCACCAGTTCGACAAGGTCGAGATGGTCCAGGTGGTGGAGCCGTCCAAGTCCATGGACGCGCTGGAAAGCCTGACCGCCAATGCCGAGCGTGTGCTGCAGGCCCTCGAGCTGCCGTACCGCGTACTGGCCTTGTGCACGGGCGATATGGGCTTCAGCGCGGTCAAGACCTACGACCTGGAAGTCTGGGTGCCGAGCCAGGACAAGTACCGCGAGATCAGCTCCTGCTCCAACTGCGGCGACTTCCAGGCGCGTCGCATGCAGGCACGCTGGCGCAACCCGGAAACCGGCAAGCCGGAGCTGGTGCACACCCTCAATGGTTCGGGGCTGGCCGTGGGCCGTACCCTGGTCGCGGTGCTGGAAAACTACCAGCAGGCCGATGGCTCGATCCGTGTGCCCGAGGTGCTCAAGCCGTACATGGGTGGCGTCGAGGTCATCCGCTAAATGGATTACCTGCCCCTGTTCCACAAGCTGCACGGCGCCCAGGTGCTGGTGGTCGGTGGTGGCGAGATCGCACTGCGCAAAGCCCGTCTGCTGGCCGATGCCGGTGCGGCGCTGCGCGTGGTGGCGCCGGAGGTCGACGGGCAACTGGCGGCCATGGCGCGCGAGGGCGGTGGCGAGGTCCAGGTGCGCGGTTACCAGGCCAGTGACCTGGACGGCTGCCGCCTGGTCATCGCCGCCACCGATGATCCTGCCCTCAATGCCCAGGTGTCGGCCGATGCCCAGTTGCGCAGCCTGCCAGTCAACGTGGTGGATGCACCGGCCCTGTGCACGGTGATCTTCCCGGCCATCGTCGACCGCTCGCCCTTGGTGGTGGCGGTCTCCAGTGGCGGCGATGCACCGGTGCTGGCGCGGCTGATCAGGGCCCGGCTCGAAGCCTGGATCCCGGCTGCCTACGGTGAGCTGGCCGGCCTGGCCGCGCGTTTCCGGCATAAAGTCAAGACGCTGTACCCGAACGTCAACCAGCGCCGTGGCTTCTGGGAGACCGTGTTCCAGGGGCCGATCGCCGAGCGTCAGCTGGCTGGGCAGGGCGCCGAGGCCGAGCGCTTGCTGCAGGCCATGGTCGATGGCGCGCCGGTGCAGCAGGGCGGCGAGGTCTACCTGGTCGGCGCCGGTCCTGGCGATCCCGACCTGTTGACCTTCCGCGCCTTGCGCCTGATGCAACAGGCCGACGTGGTGCTCTATGACCGGTTGGTGGCGCCCGCCATCATCGACATGTGCCGCCGTGATGCCGAGCGTATCTACGTGGGCAAGCGCCGCGCCGAACACTCGGTGCCCCAGGAGCAGATCAACCGGTTGCTGGTGGAACTGGCCCGACAGGGCAAGCGGGTCTTGCGGCTCAAGGGAGGCGACCCGTTCATCTTCGGCCGAGGCGGCGAAGAGATCGAGGAACTGGCTGAGGAGGGCATCCCCTTCCAGGTGGTGCCGGGCATCACGGCGGCCAGCGGGTGCTCGTCCTACGCGGGCATTCCCCTGACCCACCGCGACCATGCCCAGTCCGTGCGCTTCATCACCGGTCACCTGAAGGACGGTAGCAGCAACCTGCCCTGGTCCGACCTGGTCGCGCCTGCCCAGACCCTGGTGTTCTACATGGGGCTGGTGGGGCTGCCTACCATCTGCGCGGAGTTGATCCGCCATGGCCGCGCCGCCAGTACCCCGGCGGCGTTGGTCCAGCAGGGAACGACGCGCAATCAGCGGGTATTCGTCGGCACCTTGGCCGACCTGCCTGACCTGGTCGCGCGTCATGAAGTGCATGCGCCGACCCTGGTCATCGTGGGCGAGGTGGTGCAGTTGCGTGACAAGCTGGCCTGGTTCGAGGGTGCGTAGCACGATTGACCGGCCACGTCCGTGAAAACGCCGCGACCCTCCTTGGGGTGTCGCGGCGTTTTCATGTCAGGCCTGCGTGCGGCGCCAGATGCCCTGGCCCGGCAGGCGCTCGCGATCATGGGGGCGTTCGAAGTCCAGGTGCGGTCCCTTGGGCACGATACCGGTCGGGTTGATGGTGGTGTGGCTCTGGTAGTAATGATGCTGGATGTGCCACAGGTCTACTGTGGCGGCTATGCCAGGCCACTGGTACAGCTCGCGCAGCCAGTTGGACAGGTTCGGGTAGTCCACCACGCGGCGCAGGTTGCACTTGAAGTGGCCGTGGTACACGGCATCGAACCGCACCAGCGTGGTGAACAGGCGGACATCGGCTTCGGTGAGGTAGGCCCCGGCCAGGTAGCGTTGTTGCGCGAGCAACTGCTCCAGCTGATCGAGTTCGGCGAACAGCCCATCGAAGGCTTCTTCATAGGCCTGCTGCGTGGTGGCGAAGCCGGCACGGTAGACGCCGTTGTTGACCGCCGGGTAGATGCGCGCATTCAACCCATCGATGGTCGGTTGCAGGGCCGAGGGATACAGATCCAGGTCATTGCCCGTCAGGTCGTCGAACGCGTGGTTGAAGAGCCGCACGATGTCCGCCGATTCGTTGTTGACGATGCGCTGCGCCTGCCGGTCCCAGAGCACTGGCACGGTCACGCGCCCGGTGTAGCGCGGATCGTCCTGGGTGTAGCGCTGGTACAGGTACTGCAAGCCATCGAGGGCATCCCCCGTGGAGCCATGGTCACGGTCGAATGTCCAGCCATGCTCGCCCATCAGCCAGCTGACGACCGAAACGCCGATGATCGGCTCCAAGCCTTTGAGGCTGCGCAGGATGAGGGCGCGGTGCGCCCAGGGGCAGGCCAGCGACACATACAGGTGGTAGCGGCCCGCTTCGGCGCTCAGCGAGGTGTCGCGGCGCTGGGACTCCTCGCGCTGGAAGGCCCCATCCTTGCCATTTTCGTACCACTGGTCATGCCACTGACCATCGATCAACAGGCCCATGTCAGGCTCCTTCGTCAGACTCGTCCAGGTTGGAGCCCGACGCGGGAGCGGTGGTTCGCGGGTATCCGACGGCCTGTCGTTCAGACCGTCGTCGTGCGCGCCTCCCAGTACTGGCGAGCCTGGGCGAAGGCCGCGTCCTGCGGCTGGCCGAGGCCGCGCAGGGCCAGGGCCATGGTGGCGATCACGGCCAGCTCGCCGTAGCTGTCCGACTGCTCGCCACGCCAGACCGCCAGCAGCAGGCTCGGGTCGAGGGTGGCCGGCTTGACGTGACGCTGGGCGCTCAGGGCGGGCCATTCGTCATCCCACGACTGGCCATCGGTGGTGCCATAGAGGTGGCTGACGACGTCCGGGTTGATCTCGATCTCGCCGCCGTCACCCTTGACCACGATGGCATGATCGCCCAGCAGGCGACTGGCTTCGCGGTGCACCGCCTGATAGCCCGGGTGGAAGATGCTTTGCAGCGCACATCGGGCCTTCAGGGGGTTGAGCACACGGGCCAGCGAGTGAATCGGCGAGCGCAGGCCGAGCACGTTGCGCAGGTCGATCAGGTGCTGCAGGCGAGGTGCCCAGTCTTGGAGGGGATGGAACGCCAGCCCATGCTGGTCGAGCGCTCCCTCCACCGATGCCCAGTCACGGCACAGGGGAATCTGCAGCAGGTCGAGCAGTTGCTCGGTGTACAGGCGGCCTTCGGTGTGGGCACCCGCGCCATGCATGAAGATGCGCACGCCGTTGCTCGCCAAGCACTTGGCCGCCAGCAGGTACCACGGCAGGTGACGGCGCTTGCCGGCATAGCTGGGCCAGTCCAGGTCCACTGCCAGCGCAGGGGCGGCCAGTGCCTGGCGAACTGCTTCAGTGAAGCCGGCCAGCTCTTCGGGGGTTTCTTCCTTGTGCCGCAGCAGCATCAGGAAGGCGCCCAGTTGCGCCTCCTCGACGTCGCCGCACAGGATCATGTCCATGGCCTGGCGGGCCTCTTCGCGCGAGAGCCCACGGGCACCGCGCTTGCCTTTGCCCAGCACGCGCACGAAGGTCGCGAAGGGGTGTTCCTCAGGCGTCTCGAGGAGCAGGGAAGTGTTCGAAGTCATATGCAATTGGTCGGCTTGGGCAGGCCCGCCAGCTTGGCAGCCAGCTTGGCAGGGGTGCCGTTGAACAGGCGATTGAGGTAAGCGCTATTGCCCTTGTCAGTGCCCAGGTTCAGGGCGACGTACTTGACCAGAGGCCGGGTGGCCGGCGACAGCGCGTACTGTTCGTGGAAGCGGCGCAGCAGCACGAGGATTTCCCAGTGTTCGGGCGTCAGCGGCAGGCCTTCGTTCAGCGCCAGTGCCTCGGCGACTTCGCGGGACCAGTCCTGCAGGTCGACCAGAAAGCCGTCCTTGTCCAGGGGTACCTGGCGATCGTTCAGCGTCAATGCGTTCATAGCCAGGTGTTGACCTTGTCGTGGCGCAGGGTGAGGTCGACGAAGCCGGGGTAATCGACGCGTTCGGCCAACGTGTCTGCCAGGTCACGCGCCTCCAGGTCCTCGCTCAAGGCGAACAGTCGGCCCTGCAGCCTGGCGTCGCGCAGCTGAGCCTGGGGTGCGGTGCCGCTGCGCAGGGCCTGGACTGCCTCGCCGCACAGCAGCAGACTGTCGTCGGCACCTAGCAGGCGCAGGCAACTGGACAGACGCTCGTCGCCAAACGGCGAGTGGGCGATCACATGCAACGTGGTGCTCATAAGGTCATCACCTGATCGAAGCGGGCAAGCAGGGCGCGCAGCCCTGCGTCATCGAGCGTCTCGACTGGCAGGGCCAAGGTCTCGTCGGCCAGGCCACGGCTAGCGAGGCTGGCGGCGCAGGCGTACAACTGCTCGACACCGAACAGCGGCAGCGCCTGCAGGTTGGCGGCCAGGCGCTTCTGCTCTAGGTGCGCAGGTCGTTGCCGGTCGAGCAGCTGGAAAACGCCGTCGTCGAGAAAGAGCATGCCCAGCGGCAGGTCGAAGGCTCCGCCTGCCAAAGCGATGTCCAGCGCTTCCCGTGCGCCCAGGCCCGACCCAGGTGCCTGACGGCTGATGATCAACAGGGAGTGGCTCATGTCAGTCGCCTCCGAAGCAGACCAGGCGGTCGGCCGATTGTGCCGCTTCGTGCAGCTGGCCTAGCCCTGACAGCACCCAAGGCGCAGGCAGGTTGGCAGCCTCACGCTGGTAACGGCTGGCTTCCGAGGCGTCGAGTACGCCCCGGCGCAAGGCAGCGGCGATGCAGACCACCGCGTCGAGTTGGTGCTCGGTGATGAACTGGCGCCATTGAGCGGCAATGTCGCACTCATCCTGCGGCGCGACGATATTGCCCGAGGCGCTGTGGACACCGTCCTGATAGAAGAACAGGCGCTCGATCTGATGCCCGCCGGCCAGGATCGCTTCGGCGAACCGCAGTGCACGGCGCGAGGAGGGCGCATGGGCGGGGGAAAAAACCGCGATGGCGAATCTCATGGAAGGCTCTGTCTGGTAACTGCCGCCATGATAAAGCAAAACTTGGGTGGCCGTACCCCTACACGTCCCCTGCACCCTGGCGACGCGGCGCCAGGTGCATCGGGTCAGCAACGGGTCGTCGCTGTGACGCGCGAATCACGCCTGAGCCGAATATTCGACCATGCAGATCCAGCGGTTGTTGTGCCGGTAGGGGGCACGTGTGAAGTGGATGTCTGAGACCAGCGTCAAGCCGCGTTCCTGAAGTGCCTCGGTCAGTTGTACGAGTGTCTCTGCTTCGATAGTCATGGCTGTTACCTCGTCAGATTAACTGCGTTCATGATTCTTGACTGAGGCGTCGCGGGCAGGATTCAGTTTTTTTAGAGCAGTTCGTCGGGTACGAAATAATCGCTACCGCGGGTCATTCGCGCTGAACTTCGGGCGTGGAGCGGGCGGTTGTTTCCGCCCGTTTCGAGGCTGTTGCCCGTCAGGCGGGTTGGGCCACGGGAGGCGTCGGCTGAGGGGCCAGGTTGGCGTAGAAGATGCACCCGATCAGGCGAGCGAAGAGGTCCAGGGTTTCGGCCAGGTCTGGGTTGTCGAACAGCGTAGGCTCGGAATCCAGCGCGCAGAGGGCACCGTACAGACGGCCATCGGGCAGGAAGATCGGCACCCCGGCGTAGCTTTCCAGGTCGAAGCGCTTGACCACGGGCCGGGTGGCGAAACGGACGTCCTCGCTGATCTTGGGCACCAGCAAAGCACGTGGATCGCGTTTGAACTCGCTGCACAACGTGACTTCCAGAGGTTCGCAGTCACCTTCCTCGATGCCCAGTTCACCGACGTCATGCACCATGCAGGTGATCCATTCGGTGTCGGTGAACTTGGCGATCCCGGCGAACCGCATGCCGGTCAACCGGGTGACCAGCCGCAGAATGCTGGTCGTCGCCTCGATTTCGGCGATCGCGGAACGTTCTTCGGGCGACAGATAGTCATGAGGCTGCAAGTGTGAAGAAGGCATTGAAGGAAGCTCCAGAATCCGGTCGGCTAACGTACCTGTTAGCAATCCATGCAGCGTGAGGCATTGGGGTATCCACGGCAAGCGGCGCGCGGCCCAGCGATCGGACAATGGTCGCTGATCAAGGTTCGCACGCCAAGCCTGTTCTTGACTCAGGCAGCCGCTGACAGGTGCTCGTAGAGGATGGTGGCACCGACCAGCATCAGCACCACGCCCCCCACGATCTCGGCCCGTTTGCCGACCACGGCGCCCAGTGCGCGACCCAGCATCACCCCCACGGTCACCATGACCAGCGTGGCCACGCCGATGGCGCCGGCCGCCACCAGGATGTTGACGTCGACGAAGGCCAGGCCTACGCCGACCGCCAGGGCATCGATACTGGTGGCGAAGGCCGTGAGCGCCAGCCTGAAGAACGAGTGCTGGGCGGGCTTTTCGTCCTCGGCCTCATCGTGCTTGCAACCGTTGTAGATCATGTGCAGCCCCAGCGCCACCAGCAGCACGAAGGCGATCCAGTGGTCCCACTGCGCGACATGGCGCGCGGCGACCTGGCCGATGGCCCAGCCGACGAGCGGCGTCACCGCTTCGATGAGGCCGAAGATCACGCCTGTACGCAATGCTTCGCGCAAGGTGGGCTTGTGCAGGCTGGACCCTTTGCCGATGGCGGCGGCGAAGGCATCGGTGGACATGGCCAAGGCAATGAAGAAAAGGGAAATCAGGCTCACGGTCGTGCATCCGGTCGGGCTGTGAGTCAACGACGCCGCCACACGCCCGACCTGGGGCATGGAGGCATCGCTGGTCTCGCCAACCGAAAGGTGTTCGTGCCATGGCAGGTGGCCAAGAATGTTGACACGAACGCACCTTGACCGCGGTCAAGGGCAGGCTACTCCCCAACAAGGGGCGCTACTGTAACCGGATTTGCGGCGCAAGGCACGTGGGTAGCACGCACCTTGTCGCGTTTGGACCTGCCACCATTCAGGAGGCTGTCGGACGTTAACGGTCAGGCTGCCACTGGTGGTACTCGGGCAAACCCTCACCGTCCAGCCAGTCCACGGCATGCGCGGTCCAGATATGGAATGCGGGACGGGCAGGAGGCGCATCGTCCAGTGTCGCCACCCGTATGATCATCGCAGCAGCGCCATCCCGCTCGGCTGCCAGGTGCGAGCCGCAGTGGCCGCAGAAGAATCGGCGTTTGCCTGGCGAGGATTCGAACGCTTTCAGGGCTAGCGTGCCACGCGTCCAGGTGAAGTGATGCCTGAGCACGCCTGCCGTGGTGACATAGGCAGCGGCGTGGGTTTTACGACACGTGCGGCAGTGGCAGTGACTGATCGGCATGTCGATGCTGTCGATCCCATACGCGACGGCGCCGCAGGCGCAGCTTCCTTTCATGGCTCAGGCCTGTCCAGGTGTGAGCAAAGGTGTCACGGCATGCGAAGCCAGCTGGGGCTCGTGACAACCCTGAGTCGCTCGAAGCGCCGCGAGGTGCGCGCGGCCCGCCTCCGTGATGGCGTTCTCTCCCTCGTCCGCGATGCGATAACGACCCGACGGCAGTTTCGAAATCGAGAACCTCACCCACTCGCTTCGGGAAAGCGCCTCGCCGACCTCGAAACTCATCGCACGCTCCAGTGCGGAAAATTTCGTTTCCCCGATCTTGTACCGCGCGAACGCGATCAATGCCGAATCGAGTGCGTCTTGGCCTACCACCGGTTGCATGTTGCCTCCTGATCGCAATCGCCCGGTCCCTGGGCTGACGATGACGGACCGGGCCGTTCGTTGAGGGGGTGACGCTACTACAAGACGCAGGGCTTGGTTACTGGCTTTGCATCCAGGCTGGACGGGTGGGCAGGTGTTCTATTGCAGCCTGGAAGCGCTGCGAAGAGGCTCAATGGGGTCATTGACCGAGGCGTCTACGAGCCCTTGAGGTTACTAGACGCTGTTTGGATTTTTCGACATGTTGCGCAGAATCTGGAACACCTGGGCCGCTCAATGCGGCATGATCTGTATGGCACGACTGCATCACCAGGCTTCAACCGACTATTGAAAAGGACTTCCATGCGTATCGATTCTCGTCTTACCACCTCAAGCGTTGGCCTTTTGCGGGCTTCATTCATTGCATTGCCGCTCGCACTGGCGTTCAGCGGTTCGGCAGCAGCCTCCAAGTATGAATGCGATGGCTTCATCGGTAGTTTCGCCACCCAGCCTGAAGATAAAAGCATCATCGAAACCTCCCCGCCTCGAGATGAAGTAGCGCTGAAGGTCGTTAAAGACGCCGCCGGCTTTGCACTGATGGCCAAAGGTGACGTCGCAGGTCAATGGGTGCGCATACCGCTGAAGGTCGGGTTGCCCGAGGATAAAGAGAAGGAGATGCGTGCGGAGGGTGGGACACTGCCTGATCAGCTGACGTGCGCGCTATCGACCGAAGGCCTTTTTCTCTTTCAGTTCTCGGCAGGCAGTGCGGATAACCCGTCCGAAAGCGAGGATCGCGATCGTCGCAGGTATCCAGAAAAGACCCCTTATGTGATGTTCACCCAAGCCGGTTTCGTTGCCGGGGAGGGCGGGCTCTACCGGGTGACGGCGCCAGACTGAGTTGATGTTGCTGATAACACGGAACGATTGCTGTCAATGGGACGCCTGTCACAGTTCTTCAACTCCTAGCGAATCCAAGTGATTGAAGTCCTGACGATTGTGATACTTTCCGCTGCTTGTTTTATCAAGGAGCAGTATCGTCATGGACTTGACGAAGATCTTCGCACCACAGAACCGTCGGCTGATCAAGCTCACCACGCCCTTTCGAGATGACCAGACGTTGCTGCTGGAGCACTTCAGCGGCCATGAAGGGTTGTCCACGCTGTTCAGCTTCAAGCTGTCCCTGATCAGCCAGGACGCCAGGCTCGAACTCAAGTCGTTGATCGGCCAGCCGGCCCGTCTGGACATCGAACTGGCCGACGGCGGCGTACGTCCTGTCCATGGGCACATCACCCAGTTCAACCTGCTGGGCAGCGACGGTGGCCTGGCGCGCTACAGTGCGACACTGAGCCCCTGGCTGTGGATGCTGACGCGACGCGTCGATTCGCGGATCTTTCAAGAGCAGACCATCGAAACGGTCATTCGCACCGTTTTCGAGCATTACGGCGGGCTGGCTGCATTCGAGTTTCGCCTGCTCAAGCCGCTCGATTCCCACAGCTACATCACCCAGTATCGCGAAACCGATCTGGATTTCGTGTTGCGCCTGCTGGAGCAGGATGGCCTGTTCTTCTACTTCGATCACGACACGGACGGGCATCGCCTGATCATCGCCGATGAATCCCAGGCGCTGCAGGCGTTGCCCGAACAACCGCATATCCGCTACCACAGCGCCGCCGTCACCGAGACCGACGACGCCATCACCCAATGGCGCAGCCATCGGGAAATGCAGTCGGGCAAGATGGCCATCCAGACGTTCGATTACAAGCAGCCAAGAAACCCGCTGCCCATCCACATGGACAGCCTCAACGAACAGGGCGATGTCGCGTCCTACGAGATCTACGATGTGCTCGGTGCCTACAGTCACCGCCTGCCTGAAGGGGGTCAGGCGCTGGTCCGTCGCCGCCTGGAGGCCATGGAAGTCCAGGCCAAGACCTTCACCGGCGCCAGCAACTGCCGGGCCATGCGTGCGGGCTACACTTTCGAACTGACCCAGCACTTCGACCATGATGAGGGCCCGGCAGACGCGCGTCAGTTCCTGCTCGTGTCGGTCGAGCACCGTGGGCGCAACAACTACTTCTCCGATGAGCCTGCAGGTTACGACAACCAGTTCGTCTGTATTCGCCAGCACATCCCTTACCGCCACCCGATCACCGTGCCGCGCCCGACCATCAATGGGCCACTCACTGCGATCGTGGTCGGCCCGCAGGATGAAGAGGTCTACACGGACGAGCTGGCGCGGGTCCAGGTCCGGTTCCACTGGCAACGCAGCGGCAGCCTGCCGCAGGGAACCACCTGGGTGCGGGTCGCGATGCCCAGCGCTGGCAGCGGCTTCGGCCATCAATTCGTACCGCGTATCGGCCAGGAAGTGCTGGTCACCTTCCTGGCCGGCGACATCGATCGCCCCGTGGTGACCTCGGTGCTGGACAACGCCGAACAGACACCGCCGCGCTTCAGCAAGGCCTCCGGCCTGCCCGGCAACCGCGCGCTTTCCGGCATCCAGACCCAGGAGCACAAGGGCCGCGGTTTCAACGAGCTATTGTTCGACGACACGCCTGGCGCCTTGCGGGCCCGTGTCGGCACCACGCACCAGGCCACAGCGCTCAATCTGGGCAAACTCACCGAGCCACGTACCGATGGCCAGGCCAATGCCCGTGGCGACGGGGCTGAATTGCGCACCGACGCCGCGATTGCCCTGCGCGCCGCCCAAGGCATGCTGCTGACCACCTACGCCCGCCGGGAGGCCGCGGGGGCACAGCTGGACCGTGAAGAGCTGCTGACGCTGCTGGCCGAGTGCGGGGAGCTGTTCAAAAGCCTCGGCCAGACTGCCGCGGCGCGAGGTGGGGCAGCGGTGGACGGCGAGGGCATGGACGCCTTGAGTCAGGCGCTGAAGCAGTGGCCAGCGCCCGATAGCGACACCCCGGGCGAGCCCGTCATGGCCGTTGCGGCCGAAGCCGGTATCGCCAGTGCCACCCCTCGCTCGCAAATTCACTATGCCGGTGCCAACCACGACACCACCGCCCAGGACCATCTGCAGTTGACCAGCGGCGCCGCCATGCGTCTGCAGGCCGGCAAGGGCATCAGTGCCTTCGCCCAGGATGAAGGCATCAGCGCCATCGCCAACCGCGGCAAGGTGCTGGTCCAGGCCCAGGAAGACGACATCACCGTCAACGCACAGAAGAACCTGCACCTGTCGGCCGCCGAGGGTGAGGTGGTCATCACCGCGCCGACCCTGCGCCTGGTGGCCGACGATGGCAGCTACATCAAGATCGGCGGCGGCGTCGAAATCGGCAGCCAAGGCAAGGTGACCGTCCATGCCAGCGAGCATGACTGGGTCGGCCCCCGCACCGACAGCGCCCCGTTGCCCGCCTTCACCCGCGACCCGGCGGCGCAACGTCTGGCCTTCCACTACCCGGGGCACGCTGACGACAGCGTGCGCATGGCCGTCGACCACGCCTACCAGATCAAGCTCGATGACGGCAGCACCGTGCAGGGCCTGACCGACGCCAACGGGCTCACCGAGCACGTCGAACGCGAAGCGATGCACCAGGCACACGTGGCTGCCCTGCGCAGCACCGGCAGAACAGGAGGCAACCAATGAGTGGCGAACAGCACACGGTGGCCGAACGCGTCACTCGACTGGTTCCCAACTTCAACAGCGAACGCAAGCTGGAGGTGCCTGCCGACCTGCCAGGCGTGGTGATCTTCCTGCATGGCGTGAACGATCCGGGGGCTTCGTACGAGTCGGTGGAGACGGGGTTGTGTCAGGGGGTGAACGAGCGGCTGGATCGGCCTGATCTGAAGGCGGGGCGGTATGGGGCTGCCTACAGGGTTGCAAAAGATACTCCGGCTGAGGAGCGCAGTGAGGATCATAAAGCCACTCTCGACGATCCCGATACGTTTCTTTATAAGCGAGACGCGGACGATCCCAAAACTCGCAGCCTCATGATCCCGTTCTATTGGGGCTATCGCGCCGAGCCCGGCGAGATAAGGCGCGACAAGAACGATGACCCGTTCAAGCTTCGCGACCAATACCAGGATGTTTTCGAGAATCGTTTGGACCGGCACTTTGCCAAGGGCGGCGGTTTTTTCACCAATGCCACCAACAACCTGCTGGAAATGTACGGTCCAGGCTTTGACGATTACATCCGATATGGCTTACAACCTAGTCTCCCCAACACTCAGTGGATGGGAGAGGGACCACACCGGCGTTACTTTGTATTCGCAGCTACCCGTCTGGCCATGCTGGTCAGCGAGATCCGTCGTGTATCGCCCGATGAAACCATCACCATCATGGGCCACAGCCAGGGCACCTTGATTACCCTGCTTGCCCAAGCCATGCTGATCGACAAGGGCCAGCGCTGTGCCGACACCATCATCATGGTGGACACGCCTTACAGCGTGCTGCCCAGGGCCACACCCAAAGGCCATGACACGCTCGCGACGTTGATCAACATCGTTACCGCGGTTACTCAGGCACCCCATGCCCAGCCGCCGCTTTCCGCGCTCAGGGACAGTAAGACCTATGGCGGTCGTACCGGTCCCAAGTGGTCACCCATGCAAGGCTCCCGCAAGGACAAGGTCGGCAACCTGACCGTCTTTCCCGAACGCGACAACCGCGGCAAGGTGTACCTGTACTTTTGCCCGCAGGACACCACCGTTGCGCTGGATAAAATGGAGGGCATCGGTACCTATGGTGTACCCAATGCCTTGCCTGATGGCAAGCCGGCAATGAAGGCGTTGCAGTCATTGCGCTTCTATCAGCGCATGTGGACAAAGCGTCATCGCAATGGCGAGCCAGTACTGGTCGGTCAAGCCATTCAGCAAACGCTGCTACGCGCCGAGGGAGAACCTCGTTACCCCGGCGGCTGGACGATTCCCAGCGCGGCCTCGCAAGCGCCGATGATAAACGGTCATGAACGCTTGATTAACGCCGAGCCCTTGAGTCCACCGCATGCGCCACAGCTGTTTGGCGGCGAGGCAGTAACCGGCACACCCACCCAGGCAGGGCTGGACAGCCCGGACGACGTGAGCATCTGCGCAGCGCTGGGCAATCCGAGTGCCAGGTTCAGATGGGTCCCAGAGCGTACCATCCGCAACCGAGTCAATCTGACAAAAGAACGTGTCCAGTGGAACGCTGGCAAAGAGCCCGGTGATCAGACTAGAGAGATGCAGATAAAACCTCTGCCGGGCCGTGCTATCGGCCTGGGCGCGGATCGATATGTCATTTACCGCGAAGAGACGCCTAACGAAATCAAGGCCCGACTGTCCACAGATCCGAAGGAGATGGTTGCTAACAGCTACCATTCGGCCGTTCTACGTAGCCCGGAGAACCATCGCTGGGTGACGGCGATGGACATTGCGATTGGCCAGGCTCACAGCCTTGATGATCCGGACATGCGTGAAGTGTTGGTGGAGATTGCGGACTGGAAGATTGATAAAGATAGGTTTATGAAAATCACTAAATTATCGGGGTGGGCAAAGCTGAGCGAGGAAGCCCAAGCATTAGTAAATGCCAGTTTTCAATATTATAGCAAAGGCCTGTTTCCATCTTCTGATTTTGTATCATTCAAGCCGCCGTCTTTATTGGTCAACCTACCTGTGAGGGGCTTTGGCAGATGAAGGACCTCTCAGTTATCTCAAAGTCACGGCCTAATCTAAAACCCTATCGGCTAATCGCTGGGGCGCTGATTGCGGTCTGGATTTTCTTCATCTGGACTGTCCAACTCAAAGCACAGGAAACCGATATGGTACTTAGCAATATGAAGCCCGTCTTGGCATGGGGCATTGCAGTGATTGTCGGCATGATCTTAGTGATCTTCGGCATTCATTGGTGGGGCAACGCCCTTGCGAATCAGAAAGCAGAGATTGCTACTTACAAAAACCAGATAGAATCCAAAAGCGCCGAGCAACAAGCTATACAAGCACGGACCTACGCACTAGAGATTCGGGGAGTGGGGCTTGGGGTGCACTCAGATGGGCAGTCCAAAATTTGGCAGTTCATCAAGAAAAAAAACGACAACTTCGCTTCTGTCTACTCGCAGGATGCGAAAGACTACAACCCATCGCTATTGTCGAGGGAGGACTCCGCACGTACTAAAGTTCGTATCGCCTTCAAAAATTCGGCTGGTGAGGCAGTAGCGTATTGGCCAATTCCGGTGTTTGCGCTGGGTCCGCCTGCCCCGTACGACAGCGCCTCTAGCGCAGCGGGCCTGATTAACTCAGGCCGTAATGCTGCGACCTTGGGAGTTACTCAGTTTCTGTGGCAAGACAATGAAAGCGCGACCCATGCACAGGGCATGATCGAACGGCTGTTCACTTTTTTCGACGATAACTCCAAAGTGCCTCAGGCATTGATTGCAAGCGAAGATGGTGACATAACGCGGAACCTCTATCGAAAACCGAGCACGCCAGGTCTACAAAATGGACATGTGGTTCCGACCATTTACCAAAACGCTACTGGCCTGTTGGTCACACGCTCGGATAGGGTGGATCGCTATATACGTCCGTTCGTTACCCGCGACGTTGAAGACAATCAGAATAAGAGCACTGATCTGGGTAAGTTATGGGAGTTTTACTGGAAACAGGACAAGGCATTCATAGATTGGTATGAAGCTGCCGAACATGTCAAGGGTGTCAAGTTTTCGGTAGATCCAGGCACCATGTCCACCACCTACTGGCAATCCCAACTGCCCACCTTGTGGAAGACCATCAGCAACCGCGGCCCGGGCCATTTCGAACCATCCCCCTGGCTGCCCGTGCGTTGGGCCGAACACCAGCTCAAAGAGTTCGACGCCGCGCCAGTGCTGGGCTACCTGCACCGCCCGATCAAGGTCTCGATGCAGGACGAAAACGGCCAGCGCCTCAAACCCGCCTTACAGGCCAAGGCCTTGCAAGCGGGCTGGCTCAAGGCGCTCGACACCTTGCCCGATGGGCAGAAACCGGTACGCGTGTTCTACGACACCACCGACAACACCGAAGCGGAAATCTCCCTGACCAATGCCTTGCACAGCCTCAATACCGATGGCCATGGCCTGGACGTGGGTAATGTGGAGGAGGGCTACGACATCGGTCGACGCCTGGGCAATACCGGTGTCAGCAGCGCGCTGGTGGAAATCAACCTGGCCACCATCGCCAGTTACCTTGATGGCGGCGCCAGTGCCGTGGTGTATGCCGGTAGTGACGGCAGCCTCACCGTGCAGATGATCAGCCCGCCCACTGAGGCACGCAAGGCGAAGAACGAGCAGAACCGCGGCGCTGATCCGTTCATCTATGGCCTCCCCGGTAACGGACCACCCCCGGCATGAGGGCTCCTATCTGCTTGGGGGACCCTACCAGCAGCGGTGGCAGTGTGATCTCATGCCAACTGGCTGGCACCCACACCCTCAACGGTAAAACGCCAGCGGTCATGGGCGACAAAGCCAGGTGCCCGCTCCACGGCGGGGTGTTCGCTTTCATCGAGGGGCATTCGAGCCGTCGCCTCAACGGTAAGCCTACGGTGCTGCAAGGCCATCGGCTGGCATGCGGATGTCAGGGTGTGGCCAGCCATGCGCTGAATGTGAGTGTGGCGTAGACATGGCATTTCGCGGCCTGAAGCCCGCCCTGGCTTGGGGTATTGCAGCGTTTGTCGGCTGGCTGGTGATCTTTGGCATGTGCTGGCGAGATAGCGCCCAGGCCTATGAGAGAGCTGAGAAGACCGCCCATGAGAAAGAAACAGAGGCCAGAATCGCCGAACAGCAAGCCATCCAAGGTAGGAGCTACGCCTTGGAGATTCGGGGGGTGGGGCTTGGATTACACCGAGACGGTCAGTCCGAAATCTGGCAGTTCATTAAGGAAAAAAACGACAACTTCGCTTCTATCTACTCGCAGGATGCGAAAGACTACGACCCGTCTTTAGACACAAGACGGATTTCCGCAGACATCAAAACCCGTATTGCTTTCAAGAGTTCGGCTGGTGAATCGGTGGCATATTGGCCTATCCCGGTGTTCGCGCTTGGGCCGCCCGATCCCAACGCAACAGGGTATAGAGCAGAAGGCTTGATTAATGAAGGGCGTAATGCCGCGACCTTGGGCGTTACCCAGTTCCTGTGGCAAGACGATGAAAACACGGCCAATGCACAAGGCATGATCGAACGGCTATTCGCGTTTTTTGATGACAACCTTAAGGTGCCTCAAGCCTTGATCGTAAGCCAAGACGGTGATGTGACGCGAGACCCGTTTCGTAAACAGGGTACTAGGGGGCTGCAAAACGGCCATGCAGTGCCGTCGATCTACGAAAGCGCGACTGGCCTGCTGGTCACGCGTTCGGATCGAGTGGACCGCTACATTCGCCCATTTGCTACCCATGACGCTGAAGACAATCAAAACAAAAACACGGATCTGGGTAAGTTGTGGGCATTTTACTGGAATCGGGATAGGGCATTTACAGATTGGTATAAAGCCGCTGAGCAGGCCAAGGGCGTTGAAGTCTCAGAAAACCCGAGCACCATGTCCACCGCCTACTGGCAATCGCAACTACCCACCTTGTGGAAAACCATCAGCAACCGCGGCCCGGGCGATTTCGAACCATCCCCCTGGCTACCCGTGCGCTGGGCCGAACACCAGCTCAAAGAATTCGACGCCGCGCCAGTGCTGGGCTACCTACACCGCCCGATCAAGGTCCCGATGCAGGACGAAAACGGCCAACGCCTCAAACCCGCCTTACAGGCCAAGGCCTTGCAAGCGGGCTGGCTCAAGGCGCTCGACACCTTGCCCGATGGGCAAAAACCGGTACGCGTGTTCTACGACACCACCGACAACACCGAAGCGGAAATCGCCTTGACCAACGCCTTGCACAGCCTAAACACCGATGGCCATGGCCTGGACGTGGGCAATGTGGAGGAGGCCTACGACCTCGGCCGGCGCCTGGGTAATACCGGCGTCAGCAGCGCGCTGGTGGAAATCAACCTGGCCACCATCGCCAGTTACCTCGACGGCGGTGCCAGTGCCGTGGTGTACGCCGGTAGTGACGGCAGCCTCACCGTGCAGATGATCAGCCCGCCCACTGAGGCACGCAAGGCGAAGAACGCGCAGAACCGCGGCGCTGATCCGTTCATCTATGGCCTCCCCGGTAACGGACCACCCCCGGCATGAGTACTCCTATCTGTCTGGGGGACCCCACCAGCAGCGGTGGCAGTGTGATCTCATGCCAATTGGCTGGCACCCACACCGTCAACGGTAAAGCGCCAGCGGTGGTGGGCGACAAGGCCAGTTGCCCGCTCCACGGTGGAGTGTTCGCTTTCGTCGAAGGGCACCCGAGCCGTCGCTTGAATGGCAAGCCTGTGGTGCTGCAAGGCCATCGGCTGGCATGCGGATGTCAGGGTGTGGCCAGTCATGCGCTGAATGTGAGTGTGGCGTAGACATGGCACTTCGCAGCCTGAAGCCCGCCCTGGCTTGGGGCATTGCAGCGTTCGTCGGCTGGTTGGTGATCTTTAGCATGTGCTGGCGAGATGGCACCCAGGCCTATGAGAGGGCTAAGAGTGCCGCGTATGAAAAAGAGATGGCGGCAAAAATTGCTGAACAGCAGGCCATTCAGGGTCGGAGCTACGCCTTGGAGATTCGAGGAGTGGGGCTTGGATTGCACCGAGACGGCCAGTCCGAAATCTGGCGGTTCATTCGAAAGAAGAACGACAACTTTGCCTCGATCTACTCGCAGCATGCGAAAGATTATAATCCGTCATTGACATCTAGAGAAAATGCCGCAGACATCATGGTCCGCATCGCATTCAAGAGTTCGGCTGGCGAATCAGTGGCGTATTGGCCGATCCCGGTCTTTGCGCTTGGGCCGCCCGATCCCCATGCAAAAGGATATAGAGCAGCAGGTCTGATCAATGAAGGCCGTAATGCCGCGACCTTGGGCGTTACCCAGTTTCTGTGGCAAGACGATGAAAGCACGGACCATGCCCAAGGCATGATTGAACGCCTGTTCACGTTTTTTGACGAGAACCCTAAGGTGCCACAGGCCTTGCTCGCAAGCCAAGACGGCGATGTGGCGCGAGACCCGTTTCGTAAACCAGGCACGCCGGGCTTGCAAAGTGGCCATGTGGTTCCAACGATCTACGAAAGCACGACTGGTCTGTTGGTCACGCGCTCGGACCGGGTGGATCGTTACATTCGCCCGTTCGCCACCCATGACGCCGAGGACAACCAGAACAAAAATACGGACTTAGGCAAGTTATGGGCCTTTTACTGGGATCGGAATAAAGCCTTCATGGACTGGTATAAAGCAGCCGAGCTTGCTAAAGGCGCTAAAGAGCCAGCGCTTAGGTACACCATGTCCACCACCTACTGGCAATCGCAACTGCCCACCTTGTGGAAAACCATCAGCAACCGCGGTCCAGGCGATTTCGAACCATCCCCCTGGCTGCCCGTGCGTTGGGCCGAGCACCAGCTCAAAGAGTTCGACGCCGCGCCAGTGCTGGGCTACCTGCACCGCCAGATCAAGGTCTCGATGCAGGACGAAAACGGCCAACGCCTCAAATCTGCCTTACAGGCCAAGGCCTTGCAAGCGGGCTGGCTCAGGGCGCTCGACACCTTGCCTAATGGGCAAAAACCGGTACGCGTGTTCTACGACACCACCGACAACACCGAAGCGGAAATCGCCCTGACCAACGCCTTGCACAGCCTAAACACCGATGGCCATGGCCTGGACGTGGGCAATGTGGAGGAGGCCTACGACATCGGCCGGCGTCTGGGCAGTACCGGCGTCAGCAGCGCGTTGGTAGAAATCAACTTGGCCACCATCGCCAGCTACCTCGATGGCGGCGCTAGTGCCGTGGTGTACGCCGGTAGCGATGGCAGCCTCACCGTGCAGATGATCAGCCCGCCCACTGAGGCACGCAAGGCGAAGAACGCGCAGAACCGCGGCGCTGATCCGTTCATCTATGGCCTCCCCGGTAACGGACCACCCCCGGCATGAGGGCTCCTATCTGCTTGGGGGACCCTACCAGCAGCGGTGGCAGCGTGATCTCATGCCAACTGGCTGGCACCCACACCCTCAACGGTAAAACGCCAGCGGTCATGGGCGACAAAGCCAGTTGCCCGCTCCACGGCGGGGTGTTCGCTTTCATCGAGGGGCATCCGAGCCGTCGCTTGAATGGCAAGCCTGTGGTGCTGCAAGGCCATCGGCTGGCATGCGGATGTCAGGGTGTGGCCAGCCATGCGCTGAATGTGAGTGTGGCGTAGACATGGCATTTCGCGGCCTGAAGCCCGCCCTGGCTTGGGGTATTGCAGCGTTTGTCGGCTGGCTGGTGATCTTTGGCATGTGCTGGCGAGATAGCGCCCAGGCCTATGAGAGAGCTGAGAAGACCGCCCATGAGAAAGAAACAGAGGCCAGAATCGCCGAACAGCAAGCCATCCAAGGTAGGAGCTACGCCTTGGAGATTCGGGGAGTGGGTCTCGGACTGCACCAAGACGGCCAGTCTAAAATCTGGCAGTTTATAAAGAAGAAGAACGACAACTTTGCTTCCATTTACTCGCAGGATGCGAAGGACTATGACTCATCATTGATGTCCAGAGAAAACTCCTCACGCATCAAAGTCCGCATGGCGTTCAAAAGCTCGGCTGGTGAGGCAGTAGCGTATTGGCCAGTCCCGGCATTTGCGCTTGGTCCCCCTGACCCCTATGCAAAAGGATATAGAGCAGCAGGTTTGATTAATGCAGGGCGTAATGCTGCGACTTTGGGAGTTACCCAGTTTCTGTGGCAAGAAGATGAAAACACGACCCATGCGCAAGTCATGATTGAACGACTGTTTACATTCTTTGACAATAATCCCACTGTGCCGCAAGCCTTGATTGCAAGCCAGGACGGCGATGTGGCGCGAAATCCCTATCGCGAACCCGGCACGCCGGGCTTGCAAAATGGCCACAGGGTTCCGGTGATTTACGAAAACGCGACTGGCCTGCTGGTTACACGCTCGGACCGAGTGGACCGCTATATTCGCCCATTTGCTATCCATGAGACTGAGGACAATCAAAACAAAAATACGGATCTGGGCAAGTTATGGGCGTTTTACTGGGATCAGAGCAATTTATTCGTGGACTGGTATAGGGCCGCTGAACATGCCAAAGGCACTAAGAAGTCTGTGCTCCCTTACACCATGTCCACCGCCTACTGGCAATCGCAACTACCCACCTTGTGGAAAACCATCAGCAACCGCGGTCCAGGCGATTTCGAACCTTCCCACTGGCTGCCCGTGCGCTGGGCCGAACACCAGCTCAAAGAATTCGACGCCGCGCCAGTGCTGGGCTATCTACACCGTCCGATCAAGGTCTCGATGCAGAATGAACACGGCCAGCGCCTCAAACCCGCCCTACAGGCCAAGGCCTTGCAAGCGGGCTGGCTCAAGGCGCTGGACACTTTGCCCGATGGACAAAAACCGGTACGCGTGTTCTACGATACCACCGACAACACCGAAGCGGAAATCGCCCTGACCAACGCCTTGCACAGCCTCAATACCGATGGCCATGGCCTGGACGTGGGCAATGTGGAGGAGGGCTACGACATCGGCCGGCGTCTGGGCAATACCGGCGTCAGCAGCGCGTTGGTAGAAATCAACCTGGCCACCATCGCCAGTTACCTCGACGGCGGTGCCAGTGCCGTGGTGTACGCCGGAAGCGACGGCAGCCTCACCGTACAGATGATCAGCCCACCCACTGAGGCACGCAAGGCGAAGAACGCGCAGAACCGCGGCGCTGATCCCTTCACCTATGGTCTTCCTGGCAGCGGCCCACCCTCGACATGAACCCTGTCGCCTGCTGATCATGTTGGCCATAATCGAGAGCCAAATCAGGAGGCCACGTTGTGAACCCCTATCTGAAAGAAGTCATTGACCTGCATGTGTTGATCGAGGCGCTTTTCGCTCGAGGAGAGCCCCGGATCGAATCGATGCTCGCGCGGTTTCATCCGGATTTTTCCATGGTCACGCCCACAGGGGTTCAGATCGATCGGCAGGCAGTGGAGCGATTGTTCACGCAGCGCTCAGAGACCCAACCGGGTTTGACGATCGAGCTGACCGACCTGAAGGTCCTGGAGCAGGGGGCAGGCAGCGCGACGGTGCTCTATCGAGAAACCCACCGGCTGCCTGCTCAGGCTCCAAAGACACGGATCTCGACGGCGCTGCTCATCCTTCAGGAGGGAGACGTGCTGTGGCGTCATCTGCATGAAACCTGGGCTGCCTGAACATTCTCGGCTGTGCGCCCTTGACCGTCCGCGGTGCGCTAGCGCTCAAGGGCATCTGAACGGCGAATGGCCTGCCGATCACTGGCAACGCGTGCTGTTCAGGGCATCGATGACATCGTCATAGGCTCTGTTGAAGTTCTTCGCATCGCGCTCGATGGGGTTGTTGATCTTCCAGGACAGTTGGCGTTGCTCGTCGTAGACGTATCCGCCCGTGCGGGCCGTCTCGATGGCTTCCCGGCCTTTGGCGATGAACTGGTTCATGCGGCTCAGCAGTACGGTACAGCTCGGAGACTGGTCTGTATTCTGCTTGTTCCAGCCTTCGATCATCTGCGCGACCTTGCCCAGGCGTTCTTCGAACGGCACGATCGACGCCTGTGATCCGGCAGACTCGAAGAAGTCCATGGACAGGCGAACCGCCTGCTTGGCGTATAGCACGAAACCCGCACGGTAATAGTCCTGCGAGTCCTTTTCAGCCTCGTCGAAGGCGTGCTGCACGTTGATTTCGTCGCGTTTGGCCAGGCCTTCATAGAACGTGGCCTGCGCGGTCGCAACACGCTCGAGCGCCGCATCCAGCGCAGGCTCCAGCTCCCTGGCCTTCTGTCCGCCATCGGCCAGGTAACCCTTGGAATCTGCGTAGTTGGAAAGGTCGCGGTGAAGGGGTTCGAGGGTTTCCAGCGCCGTCAGCATCGCGTTGGCCGGTTCGTCCAGTTCTGGCATGGGCGATGACAAGGCCAACGCCTTCTTCAGATTGTCTCGCAGTCCGCTGATGTCATAGGCGCTGAAGAGGCCATAGTCGGAGAGCTTGTCCTTCGACGCGAGTACCTTCGCGTAGTCGGCCCGGCGCTTTTCCCGTATCTCGGCAAAGTTGCCGCCGCGATTGGCGGCGTCGACATAGGCATTGTATTTTTCGATCTCGATCTGTTCGGCGCTCGGCGTGTGAGCGGCAGCCTGGCTGTGTGCAGCCGATGTCTCCCGAGAGGGCTGGCCGTCATCGCATCCTGCCAGCAGCATGCCTGCCGCGAGCATCGTGCCGAGCCATAGGGTTCTTGTGTGCATCGTGTTCATCCTTGTCATATCGATGGGGGATCATGGCTGGTGAATGGCCATCAGCCATGGCTGTAGGCTAGAGCACCAGGCAGGGGCAAACGTTCATGGGCCCTCGTGCCGAGATCGACCTGGACCGCTCGACAGCACAGACCGCTGCCCGGAAGCAGAAGGCGTGGCCGAATATAGAAGGCAGGGGCTGACGCGTAAACCCGTGAGCAGGCGGCACGGGTATCGAGCGGGGGTGCACGATCAGGGCTGGGTGGAGCGATACAGTCCGTTGAGCTGCTGGCAGGCGGCTTCTGCCTTGCGGCGATTCGCGAACGTCGGCGTCAAGCGTTGTTTGCCGTGGCAATCGTAGATGTCGAACGAGCCGTCTGTCATCTGCGTTGGGCGACGGATGTGTCGTGTGGATTCGTTACGCGGCGGCATTGCCGGGACAACAGCGAATCGGTATGGCATGTGTGGTGAACCCCCCTGAAAAACGGCGCAAGTATCCCAGTCGGGGATTGGATCCATCAACGAGCAGGGCGCTGACCACGACGAAATGAGTCGCGCGGCGTATCAGTCGTTCTTGCGGGTGAATGGGTGAAGAAAGGGGATGAACCCCAAGGACGGCATTGGCTGAGCGGCTTGTCGTTTCGCGTCCGAGCGCGGGTAGACCGCCTTGCCGAATCGGCATGGCACCGTCAGGTGGATAAATGAGTCGGATGCAGAGGCAGCAGCCTCATTTGCCATGGGTTTCGGAAGTGTTCCGAAAGGGTTTCGGAAAGGGCAGGCGTCTCGGCGTGTCTCGGGATCCGGATCAGCCCCGCCAGAAATGAAAAAGCCCTGAATCATCAGGGCTTTGAAGATGGCGGAAGCGTAGAGATTCGAACTCTAGGATAGTTGCCCATCGACGGTTTTCAAGACCGTTGCCTTAAACCACTCGGCCACGCTTCCGTGTACAGCGGCGGCAATCATACCCGAATGAAACAAGCTGTCAAACTCTCTCTGTCGACCCAGGCAAAGGCTCTGGTATGCTGCCTGCATCCAAATGTGTCAAACCTTGGACCATCTACCACAGGAGCGTCGCCATGCGCGAACAGGATTATGCCGTCAACCACGGCCAGCAGGTCGAGCAGCAGGAAGTCAGCCGCGTCCTGCGCAACACGTACGGCCTGTTGGCCCTCACTCTGGCCTTCAGCGGTGTCATGGCCTTCGTCGCCCAGCAGATGCGCGTCGGCTACCCGAACATCTTCGTGGTGCTGATCGGCTTCTACGGGCTGTTCTTCCTTACCGCCAAGCTGCGCGATTCGGCCTGGGGCCTGGTGTCGACCTTCGCTCTGACCGGTTTCATGGGCTTCATCCTCGGCCCCATCCTCAACCGTTACCTGGGCATGAGCGGGGGCGCCGAAGTCGTCAGCTCCGCGTTCGCCATGACCGCACTGGTCTTCGGCGGTCTGTCGGCCTACGTGCTGACCACCCGCAAGGACATGAGCTTCCTCAGCGGCTTCATCACCGCCGGCTTCTTCGTCCTGATGGGCGCCGTGATCGCCAGCTTCTTCTTCCAGATCAGCGGCCTGCAACTGGCGATCAGCGCCGGCTTCGTGCTGTTCTCGTCGGTGTGCATCCTGTTCCAGACCAGCGCGATCATCCATGGCGGTGAGCGTAACTACATCATGGCGACCATCAGTCTGTACGTTTCCATCTACAACCTGTTCGTCAGCCTGCTTCAGCTGTTCGGCATCATGGGCAGCGACGACTGATCTTCACGGTCGTTCCCGGCATGACTCGAAAGGGGCGCTTGGCGCCCCTTTTTCATGGGTAGGGCGCTGGCGATCAGTAGGCGTGCAACTGGACGCCATCATTCCTATCGTCCTACGTAGCACACCGTCCGATTTTCCCTACCCCAATGGCACCTCTGGCCGTAGAATGCGCGCCTCTTTTCCACGGGCAGAGTGTTTTCATGAGTTCCATCGCGCGCAGGTCAGCCACGGGGTCAGGCCCCCACGACAACGATGAACTGGTGCTGGGGCTGGACGACAAGCCCAGGCCGCTGATCGCCCTGCTGGCGGCCTTGCAGCACTTGCTGGCGATCATCGTGCCGATCGTCACGCCCGGTCTGCTCATCTGTCAGGCATTGGGCGTCCCGGCCCGTGACACCAACCTGATCGTGTCGATGTCGCTGATCATTTCGGGCATCGCCACCTTTGTGCAGTGCCGACGTTTCGGTCCGTTCGGGGCCGGTCTGTTGATCGTGCAGGGCACCAGCTTCAACTTCGTCGGCCCCCTGATCGCCGGCGGTGCGCTGATGGTCAAGCAAGGCACGCCGGTGGAAGGGGTGATGGCGGCGATCTTCGGTGTCGTGATTGCCGGTTCCTTCATCGAGATGGCAGTGTCGCGCATCCTGCCGTTCATCAAGCGGTTGATCACCCCCCTGGTGACGGGCATCGTGGTGTTGATGATCGGGTTGACCCTGATCAAGGTAGGGTTGATCAGCATGGGCGGCGGCTTCACGGCCATGGGCAACGGCACCTTCGCCAACGGCGAGAACCTGCTGCTGTCGGGCACTGTGCTGGCGATCATCGTGCTGCTCAACCGTGTGCCGGTCGTCTGGATGCGCAGCTGCGCCATCGTCATCGCGCTCGCCACGGGCTATGCGCTGGCCGGTTACCTGGGGCGACTGGATTTCACTGGCATGCACGAAGCGGCCTGGGTTCAGGTCCCGATGCCCCTGCATTTCGGCCTGGGCTTCTCCTGGGCACTGTTCATCCCGATGCTGGTCATCTACCTGGTGACTTCGCTCGAGGCCATCGGCGACGTGACGGCAACCAGCAAGGTCTCGCGCCAACCTGTCGATGGCCCGGTCTGGATGCAGCGGATCAAGGGCGGTGTGCTGGTCAATGGCGCCAACTCGCTGTTGGCCGGGTTGTTCAACACCTTTCCCAGTTCGATCTTCGCCCAGAACAATGGCGTGATCCAGCTGACCGGGATCGCCAGTCGCCATGTCGGCCTGTGGATCGCCGCGATGCTGGTGCTGCTGGGGCTTTTCCCCAGCGTGGCCGGGGTCATCCAGGCCGTGCCGGAGCCTGTGCTCGGTGGCGCGGCCATGGTGATGTTCGGTGCGGTCGCCGCCTCGGGCATCAATATCCTCGCCAGCCTGTCCCTGGACCGCCGTGCGCTCTTGATCATCGCCGTTTCGCTGGCACTGGGCCTGGGTGTGGCGCAGGTGCCGGAGTTTCTCGCGCACATGCCGTCTGCCTTGCGTGATGTGTTGGAATCCGGGGTCGCGACGGGCGGGCTGTGTGCCGTCATCCTCAACTGGTTCCTGCCGGAAACTTCGCAACGGGCGTGATCATCGTCACCTCCGGCTTTCGTTCGTCCCCGCCTCGGATCAGCTGAGGCGGGCGGACTTTCGTCTTTCGCATTGGTTCAACCGGCTGTCCGAATTTTTCGCCAGACGTGCGTTTTATCGAAGGGCTGTCACGTGGCTTGCGCTACTGTGTGGGGTAGTGGCAAGACCTCTACAACGAAAGTCGCAGGAGCGCTGGCATGAGAATTCGCGGGGACCTCTTCTGGTCGTGGGCCGATCCAACGCTCCATCATCGAACGCACCCTGAAACCCTGGTCGACGGCACTACCCTCGATGTCCAGGTACGCCTGTCGCGCGGCGGCATCACGCAGGTGTTCATGGGGATCTATGCTGCCTCAGGCATGGCCTTGCACGAAGAGGCGTACAACGAGCGCCCGGGGGAGTCGATGACGCGTGCACTGGCCAATGCGGTTGCCAAAGCGCGCCAGCTGGCCTTGCAGCACGCTTGTGCGGGGCCCGTGCGGGTGAACCAGTCGACACCGTTGGCACTCCAAGGCGGGGTACCCCTTGGAGGTTGAGCACCATGGACAAGCACACTGGCAGTACGGATCCGCAACACAAGCCGGGTGAAGTCGAGCGTGATAACGACGCTTCGCGCTCCGGCACCAGCGAGTCGGACGACGGCAAGACCACCGCGCAACAGACAGGACGCCGCGAAGGCGACAAGCCTGAACGCACCTGAACCCCTGCACACGTACCTACCTTCTGATGCCAGCACACGCTACCCACTGATGGTGGGTAGCGCCGTGCTGTGCATCCCGTTCAGAGAGCAGTGGCGCCAGCCCTGGCACCATCGGCCATCTGATATGGTTTTTTCACCCAGACCTGAATCTGTAACCGTATCAGTTGGCGTTGGATAATGACCCCACACCGAACATGGCGGATCCCAGATTGAACCGATCTGCACATGCCTCGGCCCCTTTTGTTTCGACACACTGTAGAGGTCACCATGGGCAAGCTAGCGCTGTTTCTGGGCGGTTTTCTGATCCTGACGCTGTTGATCGGCCTGCTGGGCACGATCCCACCGGGTTGAGTGAAGGCAAGGCAATCACGTACGCTGCACCGAGGCCGCCGAGCAATTCACTCGAACCCTGTGCGACAAGTCGTTCATTTGATTGGAATCTGTCCACAGAAAACGTGGGTAGGTCTGTGGATAACGGCCTGTAAGCTAAGGCCCGCGCGGCCTCTGTTGGTTTGAGCAGAATTTGACCAGCGCGAGCAGCATCTGTCTGACGGCCAGCGAGTCGTTTTCCACGCTACTGGCCACTTTCGAACCTACAGCATCGACTCCGTCACCTGCCGAGCACGCTCGGTGCGGTTACGGCCCAGCGCCTTGGCACGGTACAGCGCATGGTCCGCCTGATCGAGCAACTGATCCAAGGTCGGCGAGACCTCTCCCACCGCGCAGCCGTCGTAGCCGATGCTCACGGTGATGCGCAGTTGCTTGCCCCCATGGTGCACGGGCATGGCGCGTACCGTGCGCAGCAGGCGCTCGGCGGTGAACCTGGCCTGTTCCGGCGACAGGCCGGGCAGGGCGATGACGAATTCTTCGCCGCCCAGCCTGGCCAGGATGTCCTCTTCACGCAACTGCTCCTGCAGGACCTGGGTGAACAGCCTCAGGACTCGGTCACCGGCGGCATGCCCATGTTGATCGTTGATCGACTTGAAATGGTCGATGTCCAGCATCATCAGCGTGATCGGTGAAGCATGGGCATGTCGCCGGCGTTCTTCGAGCAGGCGCGTGGCCCGCTCGGTGAAGGCGCTGCGCGACAGCGCGCCGGTCAGGTGATCCAGGGTCGCCTGCCGCTGCAGACGTGCGAGCAGCCCCCGATTGGCATGGCTGACACACGCCACCACCAACGGCCCCAGAACCAGCATGGCGATGCCCAGACGCGCCGATACCAACGTGTTGACCGCAGCCTCGCGCCCTGGATAGCCATAGTGCAGCAAGGCCTGCGCCACCGCGATGATCAGGGTGCTGCCTGCCAACAGCGTCAACAGCGCGACCAAGAAGGGCGAGTAGATCAAGGCGCACCAGAGCAGCGCGGCGATCGGAAAAGCGATGGCGCCCGGGCCGCCGACCAGAATACCGACGGCCAGCGACGCCAGCAGCAAGGCCAAGGGCATCAGGCGCACCGGCGGTGTGTCCACGCGGCGGGTCCAGTCGCCCGCGGGGCAGGTGAGCAGTGCCGGCATCAACAGGATGGCTGTGGAGAACTGCTCGCTGAACCAGTCCAGCCAGGTACTGCGCAGTGGCTGGTCGAACCAGATAAAAGCCGCGACGCAGGCCAGGCTCGCGGCTACCCCGGCCGCCGCTGCACTGGCGCCACACAGGTTCAGTACCGCATAGGGTGTACCCAACTGGCGGTGGGCTCGGGCCACGCGTGCCAGGAGGGCCCAGCCGGTCAGGATCGCACCCAGGTTGCACAGGTTGTACCAGGCGGCCGGCAACCATTGACTGCCACAGGCCAGGTCGGCGCCGACCATGGCCGTGTACATCAGCAGGAACCCCAGGGGCGTGGCCGGTCTCGGGTAACGCAGCAGCACGCCGATCAGCACGGCATTCACCGGCCAGAACAAGGACAGCGCCTCGATGGGACGCGCGAGGATACCCGCCAGGGTCAGGACGAACGTCAGCGCCGTAAGGGCCGGGTAGGGAAGCAGGCGTGAAAGGGCTGGAGGCACCATGAGCGTGTCCGGCAAGCGAAAGTCCGCGCCCAGGCCTCAAGGGCGGGCGCTTGGGACGGCATGCTCGGGAGTGTGTGCAACCTGCTGGTTGATGTCAATTGGATATTATTGATCGATCAATCCCTGTTTCATGGGCCCAAGGCCGGCTCGAAAGCGAACAGCCAAGGCACCATCAGGACCGCCACCAGCATCACCATGAGCGTGAAAGGAACGCCCACTTTGACGAAATCGACGAAGCGGTAACCGCCGGGTCCCATCACCAGGGTATTGACCGGGGAAGAGACCGGCGTCATGAAGGCGGCCGAAGCCGCCAGCGCCACGGTCACCGCGAAGGGCTGCGGTGCCAGCCCGAGGGTGGTCGCCAGGCTGACCGCTACCGGCGCCATCAGCACGGCGGTCGCGGTGTTGGAGATGAACAGGCCGATGGTCGCGGTCAGGGCGAACAGGCAGGCCAGCAGGACGCGAGGGCTGGCGTCGCCCAGCACCCCGACCAGCCCAGTGACGGCCAGGTCGATGCCCCCGGTTTTCTGCAGCGCGGTGGCAAAAGGCAGCAGGCCGACGATCAGGACCAGGCTCGGCCAGTGAATCGCCCGGTAGGCACTGTCAAGGTCCAGGCAGCGTCCGGCGCCCATCAGCAGGCAGCCGATCAAGGCCGCCAGTACGTTGGGCACCAGCCCGCTGACCATCAACGCCACCATCACCCCCAGACTGAACAACGCCTGGGGCGCGCGTGCGCGGGCAGGTGCCACCTGCTCGATCTCGACAGGCAGGCTCAGCACCAGAAAATCCTTGGGCCGGGCCTGGAGCCGTCGAATCGCTTTCCAGGGGCCGACCACCAGCAGGGTATCGCCCATGCGCAACGGGCACTCCACCAGATGGTCGGTGAGCGCTGCATGCTCGCGCCGCAGACCGGTCACGTGCAGCCCGAATCGGCTGCGAAAGCCCAGGCTCAGCACGCTATGGCCGATCAGGCATGATCCGGGCGGCAAGAGCACTTCGGCCATGCCGATGTCCTGGGAATGATCGATGAAGTAGGCCGCCTTGAACCGCAGCGGTTCGAGGCGCTGCGTCTGGCACAGCGTGGCCAGGGCGTCGGTAGCGCCGAACAGGTCCAGCAGCAGGACATCGCCTGCTTCGATGCGGGTCGTGGCGTCGGCGGCCTTGATGCGCGTGGTCAGGTGCTGTTGGCGCTCGATGGCGATCACAGTGGCGCCCTGGCGAGTACGCAACTGCAACTCACCCAGAGTATGCCCGACCCAGGGCGAATCCGGCGCGACCCGCAGGCGACGTTCACGGCCGCTCAGGGCGTAGTCACGGACCAGGTCGAGCAGCGTGCGTCTGCCCGGCGTGCCTTGCGCACACGGCTTGGGCACAGGCAGAAAGCGGCGTGCCCAGAGCAGATAACCGATACCCATCAGCAGGATCACCAGCCCGAGCGGCGTGAGGCTGAAGAACCCCAACCCTGTATGACCCTGGCGAACCAGTTCGCCATGCACCACCACGTTCGGCGGTGTCGCCACCAGGCTGAGCATGCCGCTGATCAACCCGGCGAAGCTCAGCGGCATCATCAGCCGGCCTGGCGCCAGCCCGATCCGCGCGCACAGGCTCAGGACCACGGGGATGAACAGCGCGACCACGCCCGTCGAACTCATCACCGAGCCCAGGCCGGCCACCGCCAGCATCAGCAGGATCAACAGGCGGGTCTCGCTATGACCGGCACGCTCGCTCAGCCAGAGCCCGATCCGGTAGGCCACCCCCGTTCTGACCAGGCCTTCGCCGATCACGAACAGCGCGGCGATCAGCACCACGTTCGGGTCGCCGAAACCGGCCAGGGCCTGCTCGACGCTCAGCACACCGGTCAAGGGCAAGGCCATCATCGCCAGCAGCGCGACCATGTCCATGCGCGGTCGGTTGGCCAGGAACAATCCGATCATGATCGCCAGCAGACCCAGCACGCTCAACAGTTCGTGATTCATCGACACGGGTCATCCCAGGCACCGGCGACCGGCAATGCCGCACAGTGTGGCGGGTCGCTGTCGACCTGGCATTGACCCAGTGCAACGGATCGGCCGCGAGCGACACAATCCGTGAGGCGGCCCTCAGGCCAGGTAGCCGCCGTCGACGTTCAGCACTGCGCCGGTGGTGTAGCTGGACGCTTCGCTGGCCAGGTACAGCACCGCGCCGGCCATCTCGCGCGGGGCGGCCACGCGCTTGAGCGGAACACGCTGCAGCACGCTGTCGAGGATGGCCGGCGTATTGACCAGTGCCGATGCGAAGCGGGTGTCGGTGAGGCCCGGCAGCAATGCATTGCACCGGATGCCCAATCCTGCGCACTCGTTGGCGAAGACCTTGGTCATGTTGATCACCGCCGCCTTGGTCATGGAGTAGACGCCCTGGAAAGCACCGGGCGAGACGCCGTTGATCGAGGCCACGTTGATGATGCTGCCGCCACCGTGTTCGCGCATCAGCTTGCCGGCCTCCACCGACATGAAGAAATACCCACGGATGTTGACGTCCACGGTCTTCTGGAACGCGCCGAGGTCGGTGTCCAGCACATGGCACATCTGCGGGTTGGTGGCCGCATTGTTGACCAGGATGTCGAGCCGACCGAAACGCTCGCGCACCTGGGTCATCACTTGGCGAATCTGCTCGGGGTCGCCGATGTGGCAGGCCATCGCCGTGGCGCGACCACCGGCGGCGACGATGGCCTCGGCGACCTGTCGGCAGGCGTCCAGGTGCCGGCTGGACACGATGACCTCGGCGCCCTGGTCCGCCAGCAGACGGGCGATGGCCTCGCCGATGCCGCGGCTGGCCCCGGACACCAGGGCGATCTTGCCCTCCAGGTCGAACAGCGTGGTTCTGGGCATGGGTGTCTCCTTGTGGATGTCGCCCAGAGTCTAGACGTGCGTCCGACGATAGCCACCCAAGGGCCCGTGCCCGGTCGTCATCTGCTACGATCACACCAGCCCGCAGGGGGTCTATGGTGCATACGCCGAGGCGAGACGAAAAATCGAATGGATCGTATCCGTGACAAGGGCCTGTCCACTCGCAACCAGCTGATACGCCGGCTGATGCTGGCGTTTTCCGGTCTGTTGATCGTGATGCTGGTGGTCGTGCTGACCTCGCTGTATCGCCTCGCCGGTTCGTTGGACGAACGCGAGGTCCAGGTCAGCCGCTTCCATGCCGAGTCGACACTGACCCAGCTGGAAAAAGCCGAACGCGCCTATGTCACAGGCCACGCCGTCTGGCAGGCGGCCTACGACCATCTGTCCCGCACCGTGGACACACGCTGGGCCTTCGGCGAAGACAACATCGGCACCACGCTCTTCAGCGAAGACGGCTACGAAGGGGTGTACGTGCTGGACGATGCGGGGACGCGCTACGCCGTGGTCGAAGGGCGGCTGAGCAATGACAGCCTGTCTCGACGCAGCGCCCAGGCGCCGACGATCCTGGCAGCGGCCCGTCGGGCAGCGCTGCAGGAGGAGGCTGCCACGGGCTACCTGCTGTACGAAGGACGCCCTGCCTTGTTCACCGCCTCGGTGATCAGCCCGCCAGCCTCGACCGCCGCACTGCCGCCGGCCAGTGCCGTGCTGACCTTCATCCGTGTCCTGGACGATGACCTGCTGGCCACGCTCGGTCGTTCTGCGGGGCTGGAGGGCGTGTCGTTGTCGAGCCAGGCGCCGGAAGGCTCGGCTGCCGACAGGCTGCCGTTGCCCGGTAGCGGGCACTGGCTGACCTGGCAGGTCGCCCAACCCGGCCAGGCGCTCGTGCATGCCGTCGGCATCCCCCTGATCCTGGCGATCCTGCTGATCGCCCTGATCCTCGCCGTGCTGGGTCGGTATGCCCTGCGCGTCAGTGCCAGCATCGATCGCGGCCAGCAGCGGCTGGCGGCGTCGAAGGCCGCCCTGGAAACCAGCGAGGCGCGCTTCAAGGCCATCGCCGAGTCCGCTTCCGACTGGATCTGGGAGACCGACCCGAGCCTGCGGCTGATCTACCTGTCCAACCGCTTCACCGAATTGACCGGGCTGGACACGGCTCATTGGTTGGGCAGACCGATCACCGAGCTGCTCGACTGCAACACGGGCGAACTGGCCATCTGGCTGCGCGAGCTGGGCAGTTCCGGCGAGCCTGGCGTGTTGCGTTGCGGCTACCGCGACCATTCGGGCGCACAGCGCATCTGTCGTATCTCGGCGCGGGCCATTCCCGCCACCGATCAGTGCCAGGGGTTCCGGGGCACGACCACGGACATCACTGATGAAGTCGCGGCCCACGCGCAGATCCAGCACCTGTCCCTGCACGACGCCCTGACCAACCTGCCCAACCGTAACAAGCTGTACCGTCACCTCGAGCACCTGGCGCACGACGAACCGCCCGAGTTGGCGGTGGTGATGCTGGACCTGGAGCAGTTCAAGCTCATCAACGAAGGCATTGGCCATCCCGCCGGCGATGCCGTGCTGCTGGAGGTGACCGAGCGACTGATGCAGACGACGCGCGACGGCGATCTCATTGCCCGGCTCGACGGTGACGAGTTCGTCATCGTGCTGGTCAAGCCAGGCCAGCGGCCCGAACTGGATCGCTTCTGCACCCGGATCATCGACAGGGTGCGCCAGCCGATCCTGTTCGAGGGACGCACCGTGCAGGTCGGGGCCAGCCTGGGGGTGGCGCTGTCGAGCGAGCAGGGCGGCACGCCCCTGGAGCTGCTGCGTTATGCCGACATCGCCCTGGACACCGCCAAGCGCGAAGGCCACAACACCTGGCGCTATTTCTCCGGTGCCATGAGCACGGCCTTGCTGGACAAGCGTCTGCTGCAACAGGAGCTGCGCGACGGGATCGCCCACGGTGAGCTGCGCCTGCATTACCAGCCACGCTTTCGTGTGGACGGCGTCACGCTCGAGGCGGTCGAGGCGCTGGTGCGCTGGCAGCACCCGGTGCGCGGTCTGCAAGCGCCGGATGCGTTCATACCCCTGGCCGAGGAATCCGACCTGATCGTGCTGCTGGGCAACTGGGTGATGCGTGAGGCCTGCGAACGCGCCCGTGCCTGGCCACTCGAAGTCACGGTGTCGGTGAACCTGTCGCCTGCACAGTTCAGCCGCAGTGACGTGGTGCGCGATGTGCACGACGTGCTCATGGCCACGGGGCTGCCGGCGCGCCGGCTGGAGCTGGAGATCACCGAGAACGTGATGCTCAACGACGTCGAAGGCGCGCTCCACACCATGCAGGCGCTCAAGGAGCTGGGGGTACGCTTGAACATGGACGACTTCGGTACCGGCTACTCGTCCTTGGGCTACCTGCGCACCTATCCTTTCGACGGCATCAAGATCGACAAGCGCTTCACCCAGGCGCTCGGCAAGAGCGCCAGCGACCGCTGCGTGGTGCAGGCGATCATCAACCTGGGCAATGCCATGGGCATGACCGTCACCGCCGAAGGCGTGGAAACGCCTGAACAGCTGGCGCTGCTGGCGGAAGATCACTGCCACGAGGTGCAAGGGTACCTGTTGAGTCGGCCGGTCGAGAACGACGTGCTGGTGCGCTTGATGCAGGCGCAGCGAAGCGTGCGCTGAACGCTGCCCATGCCGGGTAGTGCGGCTTTTCGATCCCGGCCTTTCTTGTCGATCCTTCAGCAACGGCGTATAAACTGCATCCTTTTGCCGGTCGCTTCCTGAACCGGCCGTTGAACCTGAGAGAGTCGACATGGGCGCACAGTGGAAAGCCAAACATAAAGAAGCCGCAGCCAATGCCAAGGGCAAGATCATGGGCAAGCTGGCCAAGGAAATTCAGATCGCCGCCAAGAATGGCGCCGACCCGGACATGAACCCGCGCCTGCGCCTGGCCGTGGAGCAGGCCAAGAAGGCCTCGATGACCCGCGAGACCTTGGAGCGCGCCATCCGCAAAGGGGCCGGGCTGGACGGTGACACCGTGCAGTACACCGCAGTCACCTACGAAGGTTTCGCGCCCCACCGCGTGCCGCTGATCGTCGAATGCCTGACCGACAACGTCAACCGCACCGTGGCCGAGATCCGCGTGGCCTTCCGCAAGGGCCAGCTTGGCGCCAGCGGTTCGGTCGCCTGGGATTTCAACCACGTCGGCTTGCTCGAAGCCACCCCGGACAGCCCGGACGCCGACCCGGAAATGGCGGCGATCGAGGCCGGTGCCCAGGATTTCGAAGCGGGTGAAGAGGAAGGCTCGACGCTGTTCATCACCGACACCACCGACCTCGATGCGGTCCAGAAGGCATTGCCCGAACACGGCTTCACCGTGACTTCGGCGAAGATCGGCTACACGCCGAAGAACCCAGTCAGCGCCGCCAGCCTCAGCGCCGAGGCCCTGGCCGAGGTCGAAGCGTTCCTCGAGGCCATCGACCACCACGATGACGTGCAGAACGTCTACGTCGGTCTGACCGAGTGATCGACAGCGGGGTGGGGCAGGCCAAGTCCTGACCCGTCCCCGTGCGCGTGCCACCGACGGGCACGCGCCAGACGCCGGCGTCAGTGCGCGCCGGCGGACTTGCTCAGGTCGCTGGGCGACCACTGCGTGTACACGCAGGCATCGGCCACGGCCCAGCGCACCTTGACCGTGTCGCCCGGCTTCATGGGCATGCCCGCCGCGGACAGGGCCTTGACCGTCAGTTCCGTCCCTCCGGCCGTGACCACATGGCAGGTCTGGCTCTCGCCCAGGAACAGCACCTCCGTCACCTTGGCCTGTACCTCGTTCCAGCCACCGGGCAAGGGCTCGCGGCGAGCCTGTTCGTCGCTCAGCGCCAGGGCCTTTTCCGGCCGCACCATCACCAGTGCCTCCTGACCGGACGCCAGGCCCGGCGTCAGGCGCATCGCCAGCGGCTGGCCCTCGAAGCTGCCCGCGCCTTCGCCCTGGGTGGTGATTTTGAGGAAGTTGGAGTTGCCCAGGAACGAGGCGACGAAAGCATTCGGCGGGTTCTGGTACAGGTCGTAGCCGCTGCCCAGCCCGACGATCTTGCCGTGGCTGAAGATCGCGATGCGCTGGGACAGGCGCATGGCTTCTTCCTGGTCATGGGTCACGTAGACGATGGTGATACCCAGGCGCCGGTGCAGCTGACGCAGCTCGTCCTGCAAGTCCTCGCGCAGCTTCTTGTCCAGTGCGCCCAGGGGTTCGTCCATCAGCAGGATGCGTGGCTCGTACACCAGTGCCCGGGCGATCGCCACCCGTTGCTGCTGGCCGCCCGACAGCTGGGCCGGGCGGCGGTGGGCGAAGCTGTCCAGTTGCACCAGCTTGAGCATGGCGTCGACCCGCTTGGCCGTCTCGCTGGCGCCCAGCTTGCGGATCGCCAGGGGGAAGGCGATGTTGTCGCGTACCGACAGGTGCGGGAACAGCGAATAGCGCTGGAACACCATGCCGATGTCACGCTTGTGCGGCGGCACCTTCACCAGTGACTGGCCTTCGACCAGGATCTCGCCGCTGCTGGGCGTCTCGAAGCCGGCCAGCATCGACAGCGTGGTGGACTTGCCCGAGCCGCTGGAGCCGAGGAAGGTCAGGAACTCGCCGTCCTGGATCTCCAGGTCGAGGTTGTCCACGGCGGTGAAGTCGCCGTAGTGCTTGTTCAGGTTGCGCAGGCTGACCAGGGTCTTGGGCTGCGCGGATGGGTCGCGGACTGCACTCATTGTTATTGTCTCCGGGCGCTCAGGCGCTGACTTCGTTGCGCCGACGCAAGGCAGCGGCGATGACCATGACCAGGACCGACAGGCCGATCAGCAGCGTCGAGGCGACGGCGATCACCGGGGTCAGGTCCTGGCGCAGGGTGGTCCACATCTTCACGGGCAGGGTCTGCAGGTTGGGGCTGGCCATCATCACGCTGAGCACCACCTCGTCCCATGAGACCAGGAAGGCGAACAGCGCACCGGCGATCATCCCGGGGCGAATCGCCGGGAAGGTCACCTTGACGATCGCCTGCACCCGCGAGGCGCCGCAGATCACCGCGGCATCCTCGATCGACTGGTCGAACAGCTTGAGCGAGTTGATGATCGAGATGATGGTGAACGGCAGGGCGACGATCACATGACTGACCACGAACGAGAACAGCGTGCCGGTGTAGCCGAGCTTGAGGAACAGCGCGTAGACCGCCACGGCGATGATCACCAGCGGCACGATCATCGGCAGGGTGAACAGGCCATAGAGCATCTCGCGACCCGGGAAGCGCCCGCGCACCAGGGCGAACGCCGTCGGCAGGCCGAGCAGCACCGCGCAGACCGTGGTAAGCACTGCCACTTTCAGGCTGGCCAGGGCCGCGTCCATCCACTCAGGGTTGGAGAAGAACTGGCCGTACCATTTGAGCGTCCAGCCAGGCGGCGGGAAGACCAGCCACTGCGAGGAGCCGAACGACAGCAGCACGATGAACAGGATCGGCAGCAGCAGGAACGCCGCGATCAGGCCCGTGGTGGCATACAGGCCCACCCGCAAGGGGCGGCCCATGGCATTGGGGGACAACAGCATGATGGCTTACCTCGCGTTGCCGACCGGGGACTCCGGTTGCAGCTTCAGGAAGAAGAAGAACAGCACCAGGGTGATCAGCACCAGCAAGGCAGCCGCCGCGCTGGCCAGGCCCCAGTTGAGGAACGACTGGACCTGCTGGATGATGAATTCGGGCAGCATCATGTTCTGTGCACCGCCGAGCAGCGCCGGGGTCACGTAGTAACCCAGCGACATCACGAAGACCATCAGCGCTCCGGAGAACAGCCCCGACCGGCACAGCGGCAGGAACACCCGGAAGAAGTTGGTCCACGGGCTGGCGCCGCAGATCGAGCCGGCCTGCAGCACCATCGGGTCGATGGCGTGCATGGTCGCCTGCAAGGGCAGCACGATGAACGGGATCATGATGTAGCTCATGCCGATCACCACCCCCGTGAGGTTGTGCACCATCTCCAGCGGGGCATCGATGATGCCCAGGGCCATCAAGGCCTTGTTGATCACCCCCGAGGCCTGCAGCAGCACCAGCCAGGAGTAGGTGCGCGCCAGCAGGCTGGTCCACATCGACAGCAGGACGATGTTCAGCAGCCAGCGGCCCCAGCCCTTGGGGACTAGGGTGATGGCCCAGGCCAGGGGAAAGCCCAGCAGCACGCTGATCACCGTCACCAGACCGGCCACCGAGAAGGTGTTGAACAGCACCCGTGCGTAGGCCGAGTTGGCGAACAGCTGCTCGTAGTTGCCCAGGCCCGGCACCGGCTCCAGCACGCCGCGCAGCAGCAGGCCGATCAGCGGCGCGAAGAAGAACAGGCCGAGAAACAGCAGGGCCGGCAGCAGGTTGCGGCTGCCGCGCCAGCGCTGGCCCAGGGGCGGGCGGCGCGAGGCCGCCGGCGGCGCGGTACCGGGGTCGGCCCCCGGCGCGCTCTGCAAGGCATTGATGGCGACTTTCATTTGACCAGCCACTCGTTCCAGCGGGCGGCGATGGCCTGGCCGTTCTTGGCCCAGTAGGCGAAGTCCAGGGTGATCTGGTCACTGACGTGGGCGGTCGGCAGGTTGGGCGCCAGCTCCGGCTTGAGCTTGTCGACGCTGTCCAGGTTGACCGGGGCGTAGGCGGTCAGGTTGGCGAACTCGGCCTGGCCCTCGGCACCGCTGGCGTGGGCCAGGAACTTCATGGCGGCGTCCTTGTTCTTGGCGCCCTTGGGCACGACCAGGAAGTCGGCCATGACCAGGTTCTGCTTCCAGCTCACACCGACTGGCGCGCCGTCCTGCTGCAGGGCATACACACGGCCGTTCCAGAACTGCCCGATTGACGCTTCACCCGAGGCCAGCAACTGCTGGGACTGTGCACCGCCGCCCCACCAGACGATGTCCTTCTTGATGGTGTCGAGCTTCTTGAAGGCACGGTCCAGGTCCAGCGGGTAGAGCTTGTCGGCCGGCACACCGTCGGCCAACAGGGCCAGTTCGAGCACGCCAGGGCTCGGCCACTTGTACAGGGCGCGCTTGCCAGGGTAGGTCTTGGTGTCGAACAGGGCCGACCAGTCGACCGGCTTGCTGGCGCCCAGCTTGCCTTCGTTGTAGCCGAGCACGAAGGAGAAGAAGAACGAGCCGACACCATGGTCGGAGACGAAGCGCGGATCGATGCGGTCGCGCTTGATGGTGTTGAAGTCCAGCGGCTCGAGCAGGCCTTCGCTGGCGGCACGCAGGGCGAAATCGGCTTCGACGTCGACCACGTCCCACTGCACGTTGCCGCTTTCGACCATGGCCTTGAGCTTGCCGTAGTCGGTCGGACCGTCCTGGACGACCTTGATCTCGGTCTGCTGGGTGAAGGGCATGGCCCAGGCTTCTTTCTGCGCGTCCTGGGTGGTGCCACCCCAGCTGACGAAATTGACGCTTTCGGCGGCGACCGCAGCCTGGCATGCCAGGGTCAGCAGGCTGGCGGACAGCACTGCGCTTACACGTTTGCTCAACAGCATGGTTACACCCTCGTGACTTTTGTTATTCGAGGCGAGTGTTCCGATGTGACTCGCCCTGTATTCGGGGAGCAGCTAGACAAAGTGGTGCAGGGCCGTGGTGGACGCGGGCTCGACGGCCTGAGCTTTCAAGGTCTACGGGATATCATATTATGGTATTCCAAACTTTTCGCAAGCATTGTTGGCGACCGGCCATCACTCTGGTGACCGGTCTTTCCGCGCACCTGTCCGTCAGGCGAACGGAATGCTCTGGACCACCTCCAGCTCATAACCGGCCAATCCCGCGTACTTGAGCGGTGGCCCCAGGTGACGGAGCTTGCCCACGCCCAGATCCTGCAGGATCTGCGCACCGGTCCCCACTTCAGAATAGGTCTTCACCTGGCCCCGCTGGTAGGGGCGGGGAGGCTGGGTCAAGTGGGGGACCCGTTCGAGCAGCGCTTGCGACGACTCGTGGTTGGCCAGCACGACCACCACGCCGGCCCCTTCGGCGGCGACCCGCTCCAGGGCCGCCCATAGCGTCCAGTTTGCAGGCCCCGCGTATTCGGCACCCACCAGGTCACGCAGCGGATCGATGGCGTGCACGCGTACCAGGGTCGGCTGGTCACGGTGGATCTCGCCCATCACCATGGCCATGTGCACACCCCCTTCGATGCGGTCCTCGTAAGTCACCAGGCGGAAGGTGCCATGCACGGTCGGCAGTTCCCGTTCGCCGATGCGTTCGATGGTGTGCTCGGTACTCAGGCGGTGGTGGATGAGGTCGGCAATGGTGCCGATCTTGATGCCATGGCGTGCGGCGAACACTTCCAGGTCCGGGCGGCGCGCCATGCTGCCGTCGTCGTTGAGCACCTCGACGATGACCGACGCCGGGGTGAAGCCGGCCAGGCGGGCCAGGTCGCAACCGGCCTCGGTATGCCCGGCGCGGGTCAGCACACCGCCTTCGCGCGCGCGCAGCGGGAAGATGTGACCCGGTTGCACCAGGTCTTCAGGGCGGGCATCGGGTGCCATCGCGGCGGCCACGGTGCGGGCCCGGTCGGCGGCGGAGATCCCGGTGGTGACCCCCTCGGCCGCCTCGATCGACACGGTGAAGGCCGTGCTGAACGCGCTGCCGTTGCTGGGCACCATCTGCTCCAGGCCCAGTCGCTGGCAATGCTCGTCGGTCAGGGTCAGGCAGATCAGCCCACGGGCTTCTCGCGCCATGAAGTTGATCACCGAGGCATCGCAGCGCTCGGCAGCGATCAGCAGATCGCCTTCGTTCTCCCGGTCTTCGTCGTCCACCAGCAGGACCATCTTGCCTTGTCGATAGTCGTCGAGCAGTTCTTCGATGCGGTTGAAAGCCATGGGCATGCTCACCTGTCACAGGGGTGTTTTGTGGTATACCATCATACACAAATACACCGCCCATAGGAGCGCTGCCTCATGAAGGCCTACTGGATCGCCCACGTCGATGTGACCGACCCGCAGCAGTACCAGCAGTACACCCAGCGTGCGCCCGCCGCGTTCACTGCCTACGGGGGACGGTTCCTGGCCCGGGGTGGGCGTAGTGAGGCACTGGAGGGACGGCCGACGCCGCAGCGTAGCGTGGTGATCGAGTTCGACAGCTACGAGCAGGCCCTGGCGTGCTACCGGTCTGCGGCGTACCAAGAGGCCTGCCAGCATCGCCAGGGCGTGGCGAAAGCCGAGGTGATCATCGTCGAGGGGTTCGAGTCCTGATCCTGGGTTCGACGTTCGGTTGAGTCTGCGTGCAGCGCAGGTGTCTGGCGTCACGCCATGAGGACGCCAGACTGATCGCGCTCGAGCCGACAGGGCTCATAGGCCCAGCACCGCGATGGAGTACGACAGCGCGAGCCTGGGCCGAAGCCCCAGCCCGCTGTCTGCGTCTCAACGCTCCGGATTGATCCCCGCCAGGCTGCACGCTGCGCCCAGCAGCGCCAGGTGCGTCAACCCTTGCGGAAGGTTGCCCAGGAAGTGCCCCGTGTCGGCCTCCACCATTTCTGCATAGATCCCGACGCCGCGGTGCAGGCCTGCGATCGCCTGGTCGAACATCCGGCGCGCGCGCTCGCCTTCGCCCAGCAGGTTGAAGGCCTGCACCATCCAGAACGTACAGGCCAGGAAGCAGGCCTCTTCTTCGTGCACATGGCTGTAGCGGTAGTGGAAGGCGCCATGGCGCAGCTCGTCGTCGATGGCCTCCAGGGTGGACCGCAGGCGTTCCTTGTTGGGATAGCCGAAGCGCACGGCCAAGGCCAGGGAGGCATCCACGTCGTCGCTCCCCTGATAGAAGGCGTACGCCTGGCGGCGCTCGCTCCAGCAGTGGGTTTCGATCCATTCATAGACCCGCTGACGCTCGCGGTTCCAGCGGTCGCGGCAGGTGGTGGGCAGGTGCCCGCCATCGGCCAGTTCCACCGCTCGGCTCAAGGCCTGCCAGCAGCTGATCTTCGACATGGTGTAGTGACGTGCTTCGGGCAGCTCCCAGATGCCGCAGTCGGCCAGGCGCCAGCTGTCGGCGCAGCGGTCGGCCAGCCCTGACAGCACCATGGCACTGGACGCATCGAGGATGTTGCCCTTGTCGATGAAGCAGCGCGCGGTCTCGAAGATGTCGCCGAAGATGCCATGCTGATGCTGGTCCACCGCACGGTTGCCGACGATGGGCGGGGAATGCTTGTAGCCGGGCAGGTCGATGGGCGAGGAGGTCTTGCCCAGGCAGCCATCCAGCGTATAGCAGACCTGTGGACCGTGCTCGCCCAGGCGTTTGAGCAGCCACTTGAACGCGGCCTGGGCCTCGGGCAGCGCGCCGATGCCGATGAACGCTTCGATGGTGTAACCCGCATCGCGTACCCAGGCGAAGCGGTAGTCGTAGTTCTTGTCGCCACCGATGCGCTCGGGCAGGGAGGTGGTCGCGGCCGCCATGATCGAGCCGCTGGGGGAGGACAGCAGCAGCTTCAGCGCCAACGCGCTGCGCACGACCAAGGCATGGTCGTCACCCTCGTAGAGCAGGCCTTCGGACCACTGTCGCCATTCCTTGTCGGAGCCATCGATCCGCGCGTCGATCAGGTCCAGCGGCGGTACCACCAAAGGCTCGTCATACCCGGCGACCAGGGCCACCACCTCGCGCTGGCCCTGTTGCAGGGTGATGTAGGCCTTCAAACCCAGGTCATCGAGGCGTTCGACGCGGGTATGGCGGCTGTGCAGGAAGGTGCCGAGCACCTTGCCTGCATGGAACACGCAGCCATTGTCGTTGGGGGTCAGGTAAGGCGCGATCTTGTTAGCCTGGGTGCCGAACGCCATGTCCACTTCGAAGGTCACGGTGCCTTCGAGGCACTCCACGCGACGCGCCAGCTCCGCCCAGGGCAGACGCCCGGCTGGGCCGCTGTTGAGCGATTCGGTGACGCGCGCCTTGCCGCCTGCCGTGCTGAACAGGGTTTCCAGCACGTTGCTGCCGGGCAGGTAGCGGCGTGCCACGCTGAAGGTGCCCTGAGGACGGAGCTGGAAATACCCGCCCGTCTGGGGGGCCAGGATGCGATCGAACAGTGGCGGCGAATCCATGTGCGGCACGCACCACCAGTCGATGCTGCCATCCCAGCCTACGAGGGCCACCGAGCGGCCATCGCCCAGGGCGCCATAGGCTTCCAGCGGCAGATACCCATCGGCGTCACGCGCCGGGTCCGCCTGCTGCCATCGTGTCGTCGAAGAATCGTTCATGAAGCCCCACTTTGCCAGAGGATAGAAAATGAACAGGCATCCCTCGAGCGCGGGTGAGGCGTCCACCGGTCCGGCACGCACCGCCCGGCGTGCCCGAGTTCCGGCGCCTCGATGATGCCCTTTTGCTATCGACCGACGGGGGTGCAGAGGGTTCGTCTTTTTCGCACGGCGGCGTCACTCAGGCGCGGTGCTCCAGGCACTCGAGCAGGGCGAAGAACTCCTGGGTCAGGCGATGCCGCGGCGCCAGCTGGGCCAACGGCAGGGAATGCTCGTGGGAGTCGCGCATCTTTACCGAATGGCTCAGGTACGCAGGCAGCACCGGCAGGCCTTCCGTGATCAATTGCGCCACCAGTGTCGAATGCAGTGCCGTGCGCCCATCGAACTGATTGATCACGATACCTTCGACCACCAGCGCTTCGTTGTGGTCCTGACGCAGTTCCTCGGCATGCGCCATCACCTGCAGCAGGGCCTGATGGGAAAAGCGGTCGCAGTCGAAGGGAATCAGCAGCCGATCGGCGGCGACCAAGGCGCTGAACGCATAGAAATTCAGCGCGGGTGGCGTGTCGATGTAGATGCGTTCGTACTCTTCGGACAACTCCAGCAGCAGCTTGCGCAGCTTGTTGATCTTGAACTTGCTCTCCAGCCGTGGCTGCAGGTCGAGCAGCTCGGCGCTGGCGGTCACCAGGTGCAGGTGATCGTGCCGGGTCTCGGTGATCGCGACACGGTTCTTCAGGCCGGCCGCCTTGCCCGCGAGTGTCTGCTTGAAGAAATCGGCAATGCCCGAGGGGACCTGTTCGCCGCTCAAGCCGGTGAGGTAGTGGGTGGCATTGGCTTGGGCGTCGAGGTCGACCAGCAGTGTTCGATAGCCTTGCGCAGCGCTGCACGCGGCCAGGTTGCAGGCGATGCTGGACTTGCCCACGCCCCCTTTTTGATTGAAAACGACACGGCGCATCGGAGGTGCCTTCCATGAAGAGCCCGTGGGCCCGGAGATGACGGGTGTGACAGTGGGAAAGAGGTTATGACGTGGAGATGACAGTTTTAAGACAAGCGTCTTCGGCTGTGCAGCCCTGAGCGCGAGCGTCCAGGGCTGCCGGAGGGCGACAGGCGTGTTCAGGCGGCGCCGTGATCGGCCATGGCTGGCTTCTGGTAACGCTCGTAGAACTCCAGGGTTGCCAGGTTCTTGTGCTTGGCCTCGAACATCATGTCGAACCGGTCCAGGAATTCCAGCGCGTAGCGATTGGTCCAGTCGTTCCACATCCGTTCGCTGTGCAGGTACAGGTCGCGCTTGTTGACCTGCTCCAGCAGCGCGGGCATTTCCAGCTTGTGGTCGGCATCGAAGCCCAAGGCCTGCAGGCGTTCCGGGGGTTGCGAGTAGTGCATGGTCGGTCGCACGTCGCGCCAGCTGTCGACGATGCGTGCCACTCGGGCACCGTGGGGGTCGATGTAGTCGTTCTCGTGGATCCAGCAATGATGGATGTCGAGCACCACCGGGGCTAGGTCGGCCAGTTGCAGGCAATCGTCGACCCCGTAGGTCTTCTCGTCGTTCTCCAGGGTCAAGGTGTTGCGCGCCACCTCCGACAACCGCGGCCAGACGGCGCGTGTTCCTGCCACGCCCAGGCGTCCGGCGATGTGGACATTGCACTTGAAGTCCTGGAAGCGCCGGCCATAGCCCATCATGCGGATCATGTCGGCGTGGTACTCGAACTCGGCCAGGCTGTTTTCCACCACCTCCGGGCGGTCCGAGCCCAGCACGCAGAACTGGCCTGGGTGGAACGACAGCCGGATATCCGCTTCCCGGGCGTATTCGCCGATCCGCGCGAAGCGCGCTTCGAGCAGGCGCTGGACGGCAGGGTCTTGGTAGAACCAGGCCACCTGTGGGTGGCTGTACAACGGCAGCAGATCGCTGCTCAGGCGCACCATGTGCAAGGCAGGCGGCAGCGTGTTGACATGCTTGAGCAGCCGCAGCTGGGCCTCGAGGTTGTGCTTGACGACCTCCAGCAGCTTGGCGCGTGCCGTTTCCACGCTGGCGCTGTTGATCCAGCGCAAGGTCGTGGTGCGAGGGTTGTACGTGCGCTCAAGGGCCTCCAGCTCTTTGTTCGGCAGAGTTCGGTGAGGGTGGCGGTACTGGCAGGCAAAGCCCAGGCGGGCAGGTAAGGGCATCGTCGGCTCCTGGTTCGGACGTCTTCGATAGACCGCACCGGAAACCCTTACGATCCTTTCGTTTCAGCCTGGGGTGTCTGCCGAGCGTCGAGGCAGGTCGTCGCCGCTCACCACCTGATTGCGTCCGCCGCGCTTGGCCCTGTACAGGGCGCGATCCGCCTGGCTCAACACATCAGCGGGTACTAGCTGGTCGTCGGGGGAGCCGTGCGCGACGCCCAACGACACCGTGACCGTGCCGATCGGCTCGATGGGCGCAGCTTCAACACACAGGCGCAGGCGTTCGGCCACCGCCAGCGCCACGGCCTGACCCGCGCCTGGCAGCAGCATGAGGAACTCCTCGCCACCTGTCCGGCACAGCAGATCGCCTTCGCGGCAGCCGGCGCGCATCAATTCGGCCAGTTGGCGCAGCACGTGGTCGCCAACCTCGTGTCCATAGGTGTCATTGACCCGCTTGAAGTGGTCCACGTCCAGGACGATCACGGAAAAACCCCGGCGCTCCGCCCCGAGCACGGCCAGGGCATGGTCCAGTCCGCGCCGGTTGACCAGGCCCGTCAAGGGGTCGGTCTGTGCGTCATGGCTCAGGCGGCCGATGCGTTCCTGCAGCAGGTTGAGCCCGAACAGCAGCGCACGCTTGAGCTCTTCGGCCTCGAAATACCAGGCCCGTACGTTCTGCAGGTGGTCCCGCGTGTCGACATGGTCCATCTGCCGTGCCCCGGCGGCCAGTTGCCACAGGGGGCGGGCGATGACCAGGGCCAGCCACCAGAGCAGCGCGATACCCAGCAACACCAAGGGGGCTGACAGTTCGAGCATGCTCAGCACCAGCCCTTGCAGCGGTGCCACGGTCATGGCCTGAGGCTGCTGCGCGACGACGCCCCAGCCGGTACTGGGCACAGTGGCGAAACCGGCGAGCATGGGCACGCCCTGGCTGTTGGTCAGGCTGCGCGTCCCGCTGGTGTGCTCGGCCAGTTCATCGAGCATGGCGTTGCCCTTGACCTGGGTGCCGACCCGCGCCGCGTCGGGGTGATAGAGCAGGCGCAGGTGCCGGTCGACCACATAGAGGTAGGAGCCATCCTTGTGAAACTGTTCGCCCAGCAACGTGTTGAGGATATTGTGCTGGCGCAGGTGCAGGCTGCCGCCGACATAACCCAGGTACTGCCCATCGGCGCCGTAGATCGGTTGCGACATCACCACGACGAGGTTGTTGGCCACCGACAGGTAGGGAGTGGAGACGATCGGCCGACGTTCGTGCAAGGCCTCCCGCGCGCCAGGCGTCTGCAACTGCCGGCCGATCATGGGTTGAAGCGCGGCCGGCGAAATGGCGCGCATGACGCCACGGGCATCCACCGCGAAGGTCGAGTTGAAGGCGCTGCTTTGCCGCAGCAGGCGGTCGGCTTCCTCGGCCAGGGCCTGGTCGTCGTTCATGTGGCGCGCCTGGACGCCGGCACTGACGGCCAGCTGCTTGAGTGCGCTGACGACGAAGGCTTCGGTGGTCGAGGCCAGCTTTGCGGCATAGACCCGATTCGACTCCAGTGCATGATCGATCAGCAGTTGCCGCTGGACCCGGTAGCTGGCGAAGTAGCTCGTGCAGAGCATGACCAGCGCCGTCAATGCAGACAGCGACAGGATCAACGTGCGCAGCGTCAGGCGAGGGCCTTGCTTGGCGTTCGGCAAACCTGACCTCAACAGCGGGGGGAGGGTGAAGGCATTACTTTAACCTTTTCAAGGCGAAGGAGCCATCGACCGAGCCAGGCGTCGTCCCAGCGGGCATGAGGACGGAAACGCCGTTTTCTGGCCATTGAGAGGCACTATGACATCATTCATCCAAATCAGCGTGCGTTTCGCAAGCGGCTGGGTACACTGATCCCTCATCAGGCCAGCCAAGGAACCGCGGCGCGCCCCTCGTTCGTGGATCTTGGCATGCTTACAGGCAGTTATTCCTCTTCACTGGTCGCCATCTCGCTGGGCGTGGCGATCCTGGCGTCCTACACCGCTCTCGACCTGAGTGGCCGAATCGCCACGGCGCGCGGTCGCGTGGCCTATGTCTGGATGAGCGGTGGCGCGCTGGCGATGGGGGTGGGGATCTGGTCCATGCACTTCATCGGCATGCTGGCGTTTCGCTTGCCGATCGAGCTGGGCTACGACCTCGGGTTGACCGCGCTATCCCTGCTGATCGCCGTGCTGTCCTCCGGTTTCGCCTTGTGGCTGGCCAGTCAGCCTCAGTTGCCGCTGACGCAACTGGGGCTGGGTTCGCTGATCATGGGCAGCGGTATCAGCAGCATGCACTACACGGGCATGGCGGCGCTGCGCATGCAGCCAGGCATCGACTACGACCCGGCCCTGTTCATGGCCTCGCTGGCCGTCGCCGTCGGCGCCTCGGCAGCCGGGCTGTGGATCGCGTTCCGCCTGCGTCAGCACACACCCTATGTGCGCCCGATTCGCGCTGCGGCTGCCGTGCTGATGGGGGTGGCGATCGTCGGCATGCATTACACCGGCATGGCGGCCGCCAACTTTCCCGAAGGCAGCGTCTGCGCCGCGATCGCCGACGGTCTGAGCGGTTCCGGGCTGTACTACACGGTGCTGGTCACGACCCTGGCGGTGATGGCCGTGGCCCTGCTGACGTCGGTGCTGGACGCACGCATGCAGGTGCGTACCGCACACCTGGCGCGCTCGTTGACACAGGCCAACCAGGAACTGGTCGAGCTGAGCCTGCACGATGCCTTGACCGGCCTGCCCAACCGGGCACTGTTGACAGAGCGCATCGACCAGGCGATCAGGCAGGCCGATGAGCAGGGGGGATGCTTCGCCCTGATGTTCATCGACCTGGACGGCTTCAAGCCGATCAACGACGCCTACGGCCATCACCTGGGCGATCAGGTGCTCAAGGCCGTGGCGGCACGGCTGCGCGCCGACCTGCAGGCACGGGACACCCTGGCGCGCATCGGTGGCGACGAGTTCGTGCTGCTGGCGCACCTGCAGAACCCCGACGATGCGTTGGACCTGGCCGCGCTCCAGGTGGAGCTGGTGTCGCGCCCGTTCGACATGCTCGACCAGCGCCTGGCCATGTCCGCCAGCCTGGGGATCGTGGTGTATCCGGGCAATGGTCAGGGCGCGCACGAGCTGTTGCGCAACGCCGATGCGGCCATGTACCACGCCAAGGGCAGTGGCAAGAACGGTTATCGGTTCTTCGATGCGTCGATGAACAGCAATGCCCGGCTGCAGGTCCAGCTGATCCAGGACCTGCGGATGGCACTGGCAGAGGGACAGTTCCGCCTGCATTACCAGCCCAAGTTCGACGCAGCCTCCGGCGTGGCGATCGGCGCCGAGGCCTTGTTGCGCTGGCAACACCCGGAGCAGGGCCTGCTGTCACCGGACCGCTTCGTGAGTCTGGCCGAAAAGACCGGGCTGATCGTGCCCATCGGCGCCTGGGTGCTGGACGAGGCTTGTCGCCAGATGCGCGTCTGGAGGGACATGGGGTTCGAGGGCTGGCGCATCGCGGTCAACCTGTCGGCGATCCAGTTCTGCCATGCCGGGCTGCTCGACAGCGTCGCCCGCGCCTTGGCCCAGAACCAGCTCCCCGCCAATTGCCTGACCCTCGAGATCACCGAGACCACGGCGATGCACGATGTCGAGGCGAGTCTGGCCGTGCTCGGCAGGCTCGCCGACATGGGGGTCGATCTGTCCATCGATGATTTCGGCACCGGCTATTCGAGCCTGATGTACCTCAAGCGCCTGCCGGCCAACGAACTGAAGATCGACCGTGGCTTCGTGCGTGACCTGGAACACGACAGCGACGATGCCGCGATCATCTCGGCCATCGTCGCCCTGGGACGGGCGCTGGGGCTGCGCATCGTCGCCGAGGGTGTGGAAACCGAATGCCAACGCCACTTCCTGACCCAGCTGGGCTGCGATGCGCTGCAGGGGTATCTGCTGGGGCGGCCGATGCCGGCCGATGCGTTGCCAGTCGTGGGAGTGCGCGAGGCAGGGAGGGTCGAAGCAGGCGATCCGGTCGCGTTGGACGACGCAGAAAGGGCTGGCCAAGGGCTGCTGCCGCTGTCGGTGGTCAGCCAGGCAGCGCCTTGAGTGGGAGGGGGTTGAGTTCCACCCAAGGTCATTTGCGTTTTACACTGACGGCTTACCTCATCAGCAGAGACGGATCTCGTGAGCAAAGCACTCCTCCAGGCCGCTGCCTCAGGCCAAACCGCCGAGCTGCGCGCGCTGTTGGCCAGCGGTGACGATATCGAGTCCACCCACAAGGCCACGGGTCGCACGGCACTGATCGAAGCAGCCATCAAGGGGCATACCAACACGGTCCAGTGTCTCATCGAAAACGCTGCACGCATCGACCGCACGGATGAAGCGATCGGCTACACCGCCCTCGGCTGGGCAGCCAACCAAGGGCATCTGCCTGTCGTCAAGGCATTGCTGACCGCACATGCCTGCGTCGACCTGCAGACGTCCACCTTTCAGCATACCCCCTTGATGGTCGCCGCCCAGGAAGGCCACCAAGCCATCGTGGCTGCGCTATTGGCTGCCGGCGCAGGGGTGAACCTGCAGACGGGCGACGCGCGCAATGCGTTGTCGATGGCTCAAGAGCGTGGCCATGAGCAGGTTGTGGCCACGCTGCAGGCCTACGGGGCTGCGCCGCCGGTACCTCCCGTGGAAATATCGATACCTTGGCCTGCCGTCTCGCTTGACGCATCGGACGTGGACGATACGGATCCTGTCAGCGTACTGCGCGGGTTCCTGTTGGCCATGCATCGTTGGGAGACGGATTGCTACGAGCAAAGTCAAAGACAGTCGGACGATGAAGGGCTGGACTGGCCGGCCATCCAGCACAGCCAGAATCAGATATTCGAGCGCTTCTGCACACCCAAGCCGCGTACGTATGGGCGATTGGGCAGCTTCGGCTTTCCCCCGACCTACTCACCTGACGACACGCTGATCGATGTCGAGCCCCTTGCCCGGCGTACGCTGCTCATGACCCGTCAGGCCCCCAGTACGCGGTTGCGTTACGAAATGCTGTTCAGCCTCGTCAGGAAGGGTGGCGTCTGGCGGGTGGACACGAAAAAGGAACGTGCCTGGGGTTCACTGGATAAATGGGAAGTAGGGATCTTGTGAATACAGCCGCAGCGATCATGATGAACGCCGTGAAGGCCAGACAGGACATCACGCTTCACTGTCTAGGGTTCGGCCGGCATGCCTCGTCCTGAGCACGCGAGCGAAGCATGCCAGGCCATTCGGAGCGCGCTGGGGAAGCCACTGTAGTCCAGGGTCGGCCGACCTAGCCCGCGTGGCGCAAGGTGCAGTAAGGCACGAAGGCCTCTAGCTCTGCCTCTATGGCTTCGATGATGCGCTCGACGTCGGCGGCGGCCATGATCGCCGTGCAGGGAATGCCGGCGACCGCCAGCAGCGTTTCGCCGGTGGACCGGTCGAAGACGCGTGCGATCAGGCTGCGCGGCGCGTCCATGGTCGCTTCGAAGCCCAAGGGGTGAAAGTGCCAGCGCATCACTTGGCATGCATTGGGAAAGGTCATCTTGTTCATGGCCAGCCTCCTTGTTCTCGACGTCGAACACGGCGATGGCGCCACCGAACCTCGGCCTGCGCGAAGGGTAACGATAGCACCTGAAACGCCATCTTCGCGTACTGATCGTGACAGGCGCGTGAACGCAGCCTTGTCCAGTACGACCAACGTCGTGGGCGGGCAGACCGTGTTGCAGCGGCAAGCGTCTAGTGCGCGGCTTCTGGCTGATGACACGCACGTTCAAGCACGCGAGCGTCTCTGGGTTTTCCGACCAACGGTTGGCACGGTTACGTCTTGATCCGGTGATGGGCGTTGATCGTCTGGACGTGCCGAATGCGGTACCATTCCCCGTGGCCCCGCGCCGAGGCGCTGGCGGGCGGAGCCGATCTCACCAAGCGTTCATCCCGCGTGCACAGGACCTCGTTTTGCCCAGTCTTCCGCTCAACCCGTTGTCGCACTACCTCGCTCGCCTGGCGCCGTCCAGCCAATTGACCATGCGCTACGTGCTGCAGGACGTCGCCGACCGCCTGGGGTTCGACGATTGCGACATCGCCGACGTGCCCTGGCATCAGCTCGAGGCTGGGCACGTGATCGGGCTGGTGGCAGCCCTGCGCACCGATGGCTTCGCGCCCAACACGTCGTCGCTCTACGTCAATGCCATACGCGGCGTGATGAACGAGGCCTGGCGCCTGGAGCTGATTTCTCACGACCGGTTGCTGAAGATCCGCGAGGTCAAGCCCGCCAGTGGCAGCCGCCTGCCGCCGGGACGCAACCTGCGCCGCAGCCTGATCCGCGAACTGATGGATGTCTGCGCTGCCGACCCCCGGCCGCAAGGCATCCGAGATGCGGCGATCATCGCGTTGCTCTACGGCACCGGCATGCGCAAGTCGGAGTCGGTGGACATCGACCTGAGCCAGGTGGATTTCGAGGAGCGCAGCGTGCAGGTGCTGGGCAAGGGTAACCGCCAATTGATCAAGTACGCGCCGCCCTGGGTCTTCGAGCGGCTCCAGGCCTGGCTGAGCTTTCGTCGCGAGGCATTGCCCCCGGGGCTGGAAGACGACAGCTTCCTGTTCAATCGTATTCGCCGTGGCAACCACATCACCCGGGCACGCATCACCAAGCACGCCATCTACTACATCGCCCGCCAGCGGGGCGCGCAGGTCGGGATCAAGATCATGCCCCATGACTTTCGTCGTGCGTTCATCACCCGGGTGATCGAAGAGCATGACCTGTCGATTGCCCAGAAACTGGCGCACCACGCCAACATCCAGACCACCGCCAGCTACGACCGCCGGGACGACAACGAACGGCGACGTGCGGTGGACCGCTTCGACTATTGAAGAGAAGCGCGGCAGGGCAGGGCTGGCTTACTGCGGCGCGCCGAACAGACCGGTCCAGTAGATGCCGGCATCGCTCTTGGGGTCCACGGCATAGGCGGCCCCCAGCTCGGTGAAGTCCGGATTCATCAGCGTGGCACAGTGTCCAGGGCTGGCCAGCCAGCCATCGACCACCTTGCGGGGGGTATCGCGCCCGGCGGCGATGTTCTCGCCGATCTGCCGGTACAGGTAGCCAGCCAGCTCGGCACGATCGCCGGGCGTGCGACCTTCCTTGTCGAGGTGGTCGAAGTAGTTCTGGTTGGCCATGGCGCGGGTGTGAGTGGCGGCCACGCCTGCCAGGGTCGTGTTCCAGGTGAGGGCGCCGGCCTGGGCGAAGGGTTGGCCGCCGCACTGGCGCGGCAGGCTGCGCGCAGCGTTGATCTCCTGAAGCAGTTTCTGCCCTTCGACCTGCCAATCGCCCAGCCGTCCACTCAACAGCGGACGGGCCAGCACGATACGCCAGTCGCGGCCTTCCTGGCTCACGCCGATGTCGACGAACTGGGGATCAAGCACGACCTGGCAGAAGCTTTCCTCGATCACCTGCATCGCGGCTTGGGCATTGCGAGGGCCTGAAAGGCTGATGGCCTGGACATTGACCATGGGGTAGGCCGCCTGGGTCATGGCCTGCTGCAGGTCGCGGGTGCCTTCCGGAGACAGCGCCAGGCGTGTGTCGCTGTTGAGCGGCGCCAGTTCCAGGGAGGCTTCACCCCCGCAGGCCTGGGTCTGGCTGCGGTAGTGGTTGATCGAATCGATCAGCTGCGTTTCCTCCCCGCTCATGGCGTGGGCCAGGGTGAACGGCCCCACGCTCAGCGCCACGAAGGCAAGGCAGGCAGCGGATGACAACACGCGCATGAAGATCTCCCTATGACTGGCAGCGGCCCGAGGCTGCCGGACCATCCTACACAAGCCGTTTGCGTTTGGCCCGGACTGAACTGCACGGTGGCCGCAGGCAAGAGTCGATAGACCGTCGACAGGGTGAAAAGTGCGATGGGGGAGGCTGACAATTCTGGCGCGCGGACGCTGTGCCGCCGCAAACGCTGCTACTTAAGCTCCTGCATTGTGCATCGCATTGATGATCTGACAGGCCTAAGTCTACGTTGTGGGAGCGGGCTTGCCCGCGATGCAGGCGGCGACGAACCCGACGCTATCGCGGGCAAGCCCGCTCCCACAAGCTGCTTGCGCAGCCATACCTACGCTGACGACTGCAGAGGTCTGGGTGGGAGCTGGCTTGCCAGCGATAGGGCCTTGTCAGGCGCCACCCGCGTCGCGGGTAAGCCCCACAAGCTGCTTGCGCAGCCATACCTATACTGACGGCTGCAGAGGTCTGGGTGGGAGCTGGCTTGCCAGCGATAGGGCCTTGTCAGGCGCCACCTGCGTCGCGGGTAAGCCCATGCAGCCGGGCATGTACCAAGTCGAAAAAGACAGTTGCCCCCCCAGGTCCCGATTCAACGCCAGGAGGGCGGTCATGCAGGGCTGCCACCCGCCCGGGCTTCTCCGCGGCTCAAGGCGCCGGGTTGGGCTGTTCGACGTGAATCGCTTCCAAGGCCTGGACCAGCGAGGCATCCAGTGTCAGGTCGATGCTGGCCAGGTTGTGCTTCAGCTGCTCCAGCGTGGTCGCGCCGATGATGTTGCTGGTCACGAATGGGCGGCTGGTGACGAAGGCCAGCGCCAGTTGTGCAGGGTCCAGCCCGTGCGCGCGTGCCAGCTCGACGTAGCGCTGCGATGCAGCTTCGGCCTGGGGATTGGTGTAGCGCTGGAAGCGTTCGAACCGGGTCAGGCGCGCACCGGCCGGTCGCGCTCCTTCGAGGTATTTACCGCTGAGTACGCCGAAGGCCAGAGGCGAGTAGGCCAGCAGGCCGATCTGCTCGCGCAGGGCGATTTCCGCCAGGCCAACCTCGAACGTGCGGTTGAGCAGGTTGTACGGGTTCTGGATCGACACGGCACGCGGCCAGCCGCGGCTTTCGGCCAGCTGCAGGAAGCGCATCGTGCCCCAGGGCGTTTCGTTGGACAGCCCGATGTGGCGGATCTTGCCGGCCTTGACCAGCTCGTCGAGCACTTCGAGGGTATCTTCGATCGCCACGAACTGATCGTCAGGGTCGAAGGTGAAGCCCAGCTGCCCGAAGAAGTTGGCCTTGCGATCCGGCCAGTGCAGTTGGTAGAGATCCAGGTAATCGGTCTGCAGCCGCTGGAGGCTGTCTTCCAAGGCCTTGACGATGTTGGCCCGGTTCAGGCGCGGGTTGCCGTCGCGAATGTGCGGCATGCGCCCGGGACCGGCGACCTTGCTGGCCAGCACCCAGTCGCCCCGGTCGCCGAACTGGCGAAAGTACTCGCCGATGATGCGCTCGGTGCTGCCATAGGTGTCGCCATTGGGCGGTACCGGGTACATCTCGGCGGTGTCGAGGAAGTTGACCCCGGCGTCCTTGGCCAGGCGAATCTGTTCGAAGGCTTCGGCCTGGGTGTTCTGTTCGCCCCAGGTCATGGTGCCCAGGGCGATGGCGCTGACCTGCAAAGAGGTGCGTCCGAGGGGGCGTCGTTGCATGCGGTTCTCCGTGGCGAGGATCGAGGAAGTAAGACTGTCAGACCCACGCCAGGCGCGGGTGTTCGGGTCGTATCCCGGTGCAGGCATCGACGTTGCCACCGGCATCGGTCGTTTGGCAAGCGCACGCGCGGCGGCCTGAGGGTAGCGTCCCTGGCAGGCACGCCACATTCAGGGCACTCCTGGCGTGCACTGGCAGTCCATGGTTGACATGAACCTGCCAGGAGCCTCTTGCGATGAACGCAGTGCTGGACACGATCGGCGACACCCTCGAAGCCGAATTCGCCGACCTGGCCGATGTGGAGCAGGTCACGCGGATCCTGGTCAGGTTGTTGATGGCGGCGCTGCTGGGCGCAGTGCTAGGGCTGGAGCGTGAAAGCAAGGGCAAGTCGGCCGGTGTGCGTACGCACATGCTGGTCTCGCTGGGCGCTGCGCTGTTCGTGTTGGCCCCGAATATGGCCGGTGCCGACGCCCAGGCCATGAGCCGTGTCATTCAGGGCATCGTCGCCGGCATCGGCTTTCTCGGGGCCGGGACCATCCTGAAGGGCAATGGCCGCGAGACCAGTCACGTGAAAGGGCTGACCACGGCCGCCGGTCTGTGGATGACGGCGGCGATCGGTACGGCAGCGGGCATGGGGCGTGAGGCGACGGCGTTGGTGAGCACGCTGATGGCACTGCTGGTGCTGCACAGCATGCCGACGCTGGTCGACCGTATCGAAGTGAGGTCCGAGCGCAAGGCGCGTGAAGAGGAAGAGAACGGGTGAGCGCAAAGCACGAGGGGGAGCCTAAGCTCCCCCCGAAATGTTGCTGCGTGCTCTTATTGTTATCGAGGACCGGCCTGTTGTTGTGATTGTCAGCCATGTCTCGGTGTCGCGAACGACCCCCATCCGGGGTCAAGAGCAAACGTATTTTTTTGAGCGCTGATCTGCAATTGCCTGCGAGCCTGTGTCCGACCGTCACTACCTCGAGGTAGTCTTGTTGTTCTGTGTCGGTTGACCTGCCGTGCACATCGACTTCAAAAAAATCTGCTTGCTGCGTCTCTGCCGTGTTGTTCTTGTTATGTCAGAACCGCTGCCTGTTATTGTTATTGGGTGTTTCGCTTGTTGTTCTTGTTATGCCTAAGAGATAGCAGATGTCGTGCCAACTTTTTAAAACCCTTTAAAATCAAGCAGTTGAAGATTTCGTTCGGCGGGGTGCCAGGCAATACGCGTCAAATTGTTTCCCTGTTACCCGCTTTTTCGCCCGTTTACGCAGGCCGGTAACACTCAGCCGCCGTGCTCGGTGACAGACGACACCTGCCGCGCCCGCGCCACCCGCGAACCTGTGGTGCGCCCCAGCACGTCACTGATGCGCTGGCCCGCAGCTACCAGCCGCTCGAGCTCGATACCGGTCTCGATGCCCAGCCCCTGGAGCAGGTACACCAGATCCTCGGTCGAGACGTTACCCGTGGCACCGCGGGCATAGGGGCAGCCACCCAGCCCGGCGACCGAGGCGTCGAACACCGCGATGCCTTCCAGCAGGCTGGCGTAGACATTGGCCACGGCCTGGCCATACGTGTCATGGAAATGCCCGGCCAGGGCCTCCCGTGGCACAGCGCTCGCCACCTGATCGAACAACCGGCGCGTGGCGTTCGCGGTGCCCACGCCCAGCGTGTCGCCGAGCGACACCTCATGGCAGCCCATCTGATACAGCGCCCGGGCCACCGGCACCACCTGTTCGGGACTGATCGTGCCTTCATAGGGGCAGCCCAGGACGCAGGACACATAGCCGCGCACCCGTACGCCATGGGCCTTGGCCGCTGTCAGGATCGGCTCGAAGCGGGCCAGGCTTTCACGGATCGAACAGTTGATGTTGCGCTGCGAAAAGGTCTCCGAGGCGGCGGCGAACACGGCCACCTCTTCGACACCGGCCGCCAGAGCGTCTTCGAATCCACGCAGGTTGGGGGCCAGGGCGGCGTAGGTGACACCCGGCTGGCGCGCCAGGCCCGCGAACACCTCGGCCGAACCCGCCATCTGCGGTACCCACTTGGGCGACACGAAACTGCCGACCTCGATGTAGCGCAGGCCAGCCGCGCTGAGGTCGTCGACCAGGCGGATCTTGTCGGCCACCGCGATGGGGCGCGCCTCGTTCTGCAAGCCGTCGCGTGGACCGACTTCGACCACACGCACGTGCGTCGGTAGTGACATGGCAGGTCTCCGGTTCAACTCAAGGGGGTGCTGGGGTGGGCGAGGGTCGTGGCCAGCGCCTGCTCGCAGCGCTCCTGGGCCACGTCCAGTTCGATCTGCATCTGCTGGATGTCGAGCATCTGCTGCTCGAGCTGCCCACGGCGCTCGTCGATCTTGGCCAGCATGCTTTCGAGCTGCTTGCGGTTGCCGCTGCTGGGGTCGTACAGGGCGATCAGCTCGCGGCATTCGGCGATCGAGAAACCGATGCGCTTGCCCCGCAGGATCAACTTCAGCGTGACCTTGTCACGGGGTGAATAGATGCGCTCCTGACCCCGTCGCGTGGGGCTGAGCAGGCCTTGTTCTTCATAGAAGCGGATGGCGCGGGTGGTGATGTCCAGCTCCCGCGACAGGTCGGAAATGCTGTAGGTCTGATCGCTCATGGGAAGGCTCGCCGAGAAGATCGCCTACGCTAGCGTCATGTTGACGTGCACGTCAACATGACGGGGTGCGGGAGTACGTCGTTCAGCGGTTCACGTCCACGACGAGGCGGCCACGGACCTGGCCCGCCAGCAAGGCAGGGGCTCGATCCAGTGCCTCGTCCAGGCCGATCGAGTGGGTGATCAGGTCCAGTTGCTGGCGGTCCAGCACCGTGTCCAGCCGCTGCCACGCCTCGACCCGCCGCGCATAGGGCTGGGTCACGCTGTTGATGCCCAGCAGGCTGACGCCCCGCAGGATGAACGGCGCCACCGAGGACGGGAAATCCATGCCCTGGGCCAGCCCGCAGGCCGCTACCAGCCCTTCGGACCGCGTCCCGGCACAGACGTTGGCCAGGGTATGGCTGCCCACCGAATCGATGGCCGCCGCCCAGCGCTCCTTGCCGAGCGGTTTACCCGGCTCCGACAGTTCACTGCGCGCCAGTACCTCGCTGGCACCGAGGGTGCGCAGGTAATCGGCTTCTTCAGCACGGCCCGTGGCCGCAATGACCTGATAGCCTGCCTGGGCCAGCAAGCTCACGGCGAAATTGCCGACGCCACCGCTGGCCCCGGTGACCAGCACCGGCCCCTGATCGGGCGTGAGGCCATGACGCTCCAGCGCCATCAGGCACAGCATGGCGGTGTACCCGGCCGTGCCGACCGCCATGCACTGGCGCTCGTCCAGTCCGGCGGGCATGGGCACCAGCCAGTCGCCATCGAGCCGGGCCCGCTGAGCCAGGCCGCCCCAGTGACGCTCCCCCACACCCCAGCCGTTGAGCACGACGCGGTCACCGGCCTTCCAGTCAGCGTGATCGCTGTGTTCGACCGTGCCTGCCAGGTCGATCCCCGGCACCATCGGAAACTGCCGGACCACCGGGCTCTGGCCCGTGATCGCCAGCGCATCCTTGTAGTTGAGGGTGCTGTAGGCCACGCGCACGGTGACCGTGCCAGTGGGAAGCTGGTCATCGTCAAGGTCGGTGACGTGCGCCTGCTGCCCATGCGCGGCCTTGTCGATCAGGATTGCCTTGAACATCTGTTTCTCCTCTGAGCAGAAATGGTCTTGTCAACGGCCCATGATGCCGCGCAAATAGCCCTCGCGACTGCACTTTTTCGGGCTTCGCGGTTCTATGCATGGCCAGGTCGCGCCGATCCCCGGCGCGCCGCCGACTGTCGATCCTGTCTCATGGCTGTTCGTTCGTCCAACCGTATCCGCATGCTGCTGCTGGCCAGCCTGTGCCTGTGCCTTGCCGCATGCAGTCATTCGTCAGGCCGTGGCCTGGCCGCGCAGCTGAGCGAAGGCACCCCGCGCGAGTTCTTCCAGACCAGCGTCGACCGCATGGCCACGCTGGCGATGCGTGACAACCTGCGCAGCCTGTACCGGCTGATGAACAAGCTGTACCTGCGCAACCCCGACCAGTGGAAACGCTCGGGCTACGTGGACGCCGAGACCGCCGAACGGCAGATCCGCTTGGCCATCGAGCAACGCCAGCCCTTGCCGCAACTGGGCCAGCGTCGCGACCTCGCGGCCCTGAGCTACGCGCTGGACCCCGACTTCCGGGGTGATCGGGTCGGTGCCTTCATCTATGCCATCGGCAGCATGCTGGTCACCGCGCACGGCGGGCGCACCGAGTTCTTCATGACCGACGCCATCGACCCGCTGTTCGTCAGCAACGCGGCGCGCAACATCGAGAAGGCCACCTGGATGCTCAGCCAGCGACAGGATGCCGACGGGGTGTTGCTGCTGTTCTCCAACGAGATTTCGGAGGAGGGCAGCAACCTGAGTTTCGCCGTGGGCTTCGGCAAGATCGTCGCGCGCCTGGACCTGCTGGCCGAAATGCTCGACGAGCGCTACCGACGCATCGGCCTGAACTACGCCCAGAGTTTGCTGTTCATGAACTTCCTGCCGGTGCAGTGACGTTCACAGCAGCGCATCGATCGCCTGACGGTAGCGTGCCCCGGCGATACGCATGCTGTCGATGTGGCCCGCACCGGGCACCAGCAGCAGGGTCTTGGGCTGCGGCGCCGCGTCGAACAGGGCCTGGCTGAAGCGCGACGGCACGTAGCGGTCGTTGAGCCCGTGCACGACCAGCAGAGGCATGTCGAGCTCCGGAATCTTGCCGAGCGAATCGAATTTCTGCGACAGCAGCCAGCGCACCGGCAGGCTGGTGTTGGTCACCACCCCGGCAATGTCGCCAAGCGACGTGAAGGTCGACTCCAGGATCAGCCCATGGGCCGGCACCGGGCTGCCAGCCTGGCGCGCCCGCTGCGAAAGGTCCGTGGCCAGGTCCACGGCGATCGCGCCGCCCAGCGAATGGCCGAAGATCAGCCGCTTGCTGGGGTCCGGTTGCAGCTGGGTGAGGCGCTCCCAGGCAATGCGGGCGTCTTCGTAGACCGTGGATTCCGAGGGCAGGTCGCCGCGACTCTGGCCGAAGCCGCGGTAGTCGACGGCCAGCACCGAATAGCCCATGGCGTGCAACTGCTCGATGCGAAACAGCTGGCCGGTCAGGTTCCAGCGCACGCCGTGCAGGTAGAGAATGGCGGGTGCGTTGGCGCGCTTGGCCGGCCACCACCAGGCATGCAGGCTCTGTTGCTGGTCGAAGCTCGGGGCGCGCAGGTCCAGCTCCTGCACGCCGGCCGGCAGGCCGTGGAACCAGCTGGCCTGGCCTGGCTCGATGCGAAACACCAGTTCACGTTCCTTGTGTTGCAACACGCTGCAGCCGGTGGGTAACGCCACAGCCAGGGCCAGCGCCAGGGCGCCGAACAGCCAGCGGCGCCTGGTGGTGGGAAACGCGTTGGGCATCGTAGGCTCCAGTGCGAGGAAAGAATGCCCTGTTTAACAGATCGACCCGGCCAGGGGCAGGCCAGCGGTCGAATGATCGCCACGCGAGGGTTGCAGCATGTGTCGCCCTGGATGCAGTGGGTGATTCTGAACCGCGCAGCCAGAACCGCTCCGCCTCAGTCCAAGGTGCCCAGCCAGGCCTGAATCTGTTCGAGCGTCGCAGTCGCGCCTCCGCAGACCACCACCATCGGGTTGCGGTAGGCCGACAGGGCATCGGGTGCATAAGCCAGGGCCAGCGCGGCGCCACAGGCCGGCTCGACCAGCAGGCGGTGGTCATTCAGGAAGCGCTCGCAGGCCTGCAGCGCGGCGCGGTCGCTGACCAGGTGGCTGATCACCGGGTGCGTCTGGGCACAGGCCAGGGCCTGGGCTGCGACCTGCTTGGCGCCCAGTGAAGTGGCGAAGGAGTCGATGCGTTCCAGTTCGACCCGTTCGCCTGCTTCGAGGGCACGGTGCAAGGACGCGGCGCCTTCGGTCTCCACCGCCAGCACCGGTACATCGTGCCAGCCATTGCGGCGCAGCCCCTCGATGACGCCGCTGAGCAGACCGCCTCCGCCGACCGAGAGAATGATCGCGTCGGGCTTGTAGGCCGCCTGGGCCAGCTCGTCCACCAGGCTGGCATGGCCTTCCCAGAGCAGCGGGTCATCGAAGGGGTGGATGAAGGCATCGTCCGGCCCGACCAGGGTCAGTGCCAGTTCGTTGGCCTCCTGCCAGGAGCTGCCGTGCACGATGACCTTGGCGTCTTCCATCTCCAGCAGTGCCTTGGCCCGCTCGCTCGTGGTCTGTGGGACCACCACGGTCACGGCGGCGCCCAGGTGCCGACCGGCGTAGGCCACGGCCAGCCCGGCATTGCCGCCGGAGGACGAGACGAAATGCCGGGCGCCACGGGCGAAATGGACTTCGCAGGCATGGCCAACGCCACGCAGCTTGAACGAGCCACAGGGTTGCAGGGCTTCGAGCTTGAGCGACAGCGGTCGGCCACAGGCCAGCGACAGAGGGCGCGATTCGATCAGGGGGGTAGCGATGTGCAAGGTCACGGTTGGCTCCGTTCGTGACGCGCGGAGGCGGGGTCGCCTGCTTCGTCGCGCAATTGGTCCAGGTAGTTGTAGACGGTGAAGCGAGTGACACCCAGGGCGGCCGCGGCCTTTTCGACCCCACCCTTGACGATGAACAGCCCACGCTCCTGCATCAGGCGCACGGCCTCGACCTTGGCCGCCTTGTCCATCTTGCCGCGGCCCGAGCGACGCAGGGCCGTCTCGATGATCTCGCCCATGAGCACGGCCATGTCGGCCGGTGCCTGAGTGGCGACAGGCCGCTCGGTCACGGCGGGCTGAGCCCCCAGGGGGTGCAGGCCTTGCAGCAGTTCGAGCGCTGCGCCCAGCCCCGTCACGTCGGTGTTGACGCACAGGCTGGCGAACGGCACCCCGTCCGAGTCGCGAAACAGGGCCGTGGCACTGCGCAGCGAACGGCCCTTGAGGCAGGTCGGGTAATCGGTAATCACCACGGGGTCGCTGCCAGCCTGGTGTTCGGACGCACGCATCAACGCCTTGAAACCCAGATCCTGCTCGGGCGCGGCGAGGATCGGACTGCCCACGGTTCTGCCTGAAAGATGACCGTTGGCGATGGCGACCACGGACTGTTCGAGTGTGCGCAGGTCATGCAGGATCAACTCGACGTTGCGCGGCAGCACGCTGGCCAGGGCCTGCAAGGCGGCCTTCAGGGTCGTGAAGACGAGGTGGCATTCGGAGTCGGTAGCAGGAGGTGAAGGCATGCTTTAAACGCTTTGTTGAATTGCAACATGGTGTTGAATTGAAGAGCGTTCGTCAAGCATGCAAAAGGAGCGCGTCGGTCTGTCAGACCCGCCATGCAGTCCAATCCTCCCTAACCACATTGCGGTGAAACAGACCGCCATGGACCTGTGAGCCCGCGTCGCCTGCATCGCGGGCAAGCCCGCTCCCACAAGGGATGGCGTGGTTCTGTCAGGCCCGCCATGCAAGTCCAACCCTCCATGACCACACCGCGATGGGACAGGCCGCCACGGACCTGTGGGAGCGGGCTTGCCCGCGATGACGTCCGGTCAGCCACCGCCTGCATCGCGGACAACCCACAGCCGCGCCTGTACCCCCGATGTCAGCAAAGGCGCAGGCGCTGCGCTCAACCTACCAACGGCGGCGTACGGGGCGGCACGCGGCGGCGGTTGCCGGTGGCTTCGAATGCCGCGCCATAGCGCAGCAGTGCCGAGTCATCGTAGGCACGGCCTGCCAGGGTCAGCCCTACCGGCATGCCGATGTCGGCCATCACCCCCATGGGCACGGTCACGGTCGGTACCCCCAGGTGACGGATCGCTAGGTTGCCGTTGGCCACCCACACGCCGTTGCTCCAGGCGATGTCGGCGCTGGCCGGGTTGACGTCGGCGTCTGCCGGGCCGACGTCGGCCACGGTCGGGAAAACCACCGCGTCGAGCCCATGCGCGTCCATCCAGTCTTCCAGGTCCAGCTTGCGCGTGCGCTCCAGCCCGCGCAGGCCGTCCGGCACGCTGGCAATCTCGTCCCAGCGCTTGAGCCCGCGCTTGGCCATGTTCACGTACTCGTCCATCCCGGCGGCCAGATCATCCTCGCGGTTGGGCAGGGTGCCTGGGTCATGGGGGAAGATCTTCGGCCCGTCGACGTCCGCCAGACGGTTCAGGCGTGGATCGTCGTTGGCGCGCAGGAAGTCGTCGAAGGCCCAGCCCGACAGCTCCCACAACTCGTCATGCAGGAACTCGGGCGAGACGATGCCACGGGTGAACACGGTCGGTGCGCCCGGGCGGTCGCCTTCGCAGTTGGATACCAACGGGAAGTCCACCTCAACGACCTGTGCGCCTGCTGCCTCCAGCGCCTGGCGCGCCTCGTGCCAAAGGGCCATGACGCTGTCACGGGTATGGATGCGCTGGCCGGTCGGGCCACCGATGCCGGGCTTCTCGGAGGTACCGGCCTCGGCATCGGCATTGATGTACAGACGCGGTACGCCGAACCGCTTGCCGCGCAGGGCATTGGCATCCACTGCCAGGTCCAGGTAGCTGGCTGGACGCACGGCGGAGGCACGCGGGATCGGTACCCAAGGTTGCAGGCGCCAGAGATCGCCACGGGTATCCGGGTCGTCGGCTACCACCACATCGAGCACCTGCAGCAGGTCGGCCATGGTGCGGGCGTAAGGCACCACCACGTCCATGGTCGGCGTCAGCGGCCAGTTGCCGCGCACCGAGATCACGCCGCGCGAGGGCGTGTAGGCGCACAGGCCATTGTTCGACGCCGGGCCTCGCCCGCTGGACCAGGTTTCCTCGGCCAGGCCGAAGGCCGCGAAGCTGGCCGCCGTGGCCGTGCCGGCGCCATTGGACGAGCCGGAAGCGAAAGGCGCGGTCAGGTAGTCGGCATTGTACGGGCTCTCGGCGCGACCGTAGACCCCGCGCTGCATGCCGCCGTTGGCCATGGGCGGCATGTTGGTCTTGCCCAGGCAGATGGCACCGGCCGCGCGCAGGCGCTCGATGGTGAAGGCATCCCGTTGCGCGACCAGCTCGGCGAAGGCCGGGCTGCCCGAAGCCGCAGTCAGCCCCTTGACCAGGTAGCTGTCCTTGGCCGTGTACGGGATGCCGTCCAGCGGCCCCAGGGTTTCGCCGCGTGCCCGGCGGGCGTCCGATGCCCGCGCTTCCTCGAGTGCCTCAGGGTTGTGCACCACCACGGCGTTCAAGGCCGTGGCGGTCGCGGCGCCATCGTAGGCCGCGATGCGGGCCTGGTACGCCTCGACCAGCTCGACCGCCGTCGTGCGGCCACTGACCAGCGCCTCGCGCAGGGCGGCGATGGAAACCTCGGTTACCTCGATCATTGCATTCACCAGTCTGTGTGCAGGTGGGTGATAAAGGGCGGCAGTGTACCAACAAGGCGCCCGGCCTCGCAGGCTGGCGTGGGGGCAATGGGTCTTTGCAGTGGAGCAGTGAGGGGCAGGCCGCGAGCGCAAGCGCAAGCTACAAGCTACAAGCGGATGGTCAGGGCGGACAGCCAGGTGTTGGCCGGACGTCAAGGCGACGCGGTACGCTCTGGCTTGAAGCTTGAAGCTCGAAGCCTCAGGACACCTGCGACAGAGGCCGGGCAACCTCTTCCAGGGACTTGCGCTCCGCCGCTGCGCCCCAGACCGCCTGGACCACGGCTGCCACCACCATCAGGGTCGCGCCGAGCAGGTAGCCATAGAACACGAACGTGCGACTCCCGGTGTCGATCAGCGCGCCGAACAGCGTCGGGCCGACGATACCGCCCAACCCTGTGCCGAAGGCGTAGAACACCGCGATGGCCAATGCGCGGATTTCCAGCGGAAAGGTCTCGGCCACGGTGAGGTAGGCCGAACTGGCGGCGGCCGAGGCGAAGAAGAAAATGACCATCCAGCACAGCGTCTGCTCAGTCACGTCGAGCAGGCCCTGCTGGAAGCCGTAGCCACTGGCCGCCAGCAACAGGCCGGACAGCAGGAAGGTCGAGCTGATCATGATGCGCCGCCCGACCACATCGAACAGGCGCCCCAGCAGTAAGGGGCCGCAGAAATTGCCCAGCGCGAAGGGCAGCACGTACCAGCCCACCTGGGCCGAAGGCACGTCGTAGAAGTCCGTCAGCACCAGCGCGTAGGTGAAGAAGATCGCGTTGTAGAAGAAGGCCTGGGCCGTGAGCAGGGTCAACCCGACCAGCGCCCGTTGGCGGTGGCCGACGAACAGCGTGGAGAACACCTCGCGAATCGGCGTGTGGTCCCGTGCGCGCAGGCGTAACGGCGGGCTGGTCACCGGCGGCAGGTCGATCCCGTGCGACCTGTAGCGCTGCTCGATGGCGGCCACGATACGCTCGGCTTCGTCAGGACGATCATGGCTCATCAGCCACCGCGGGCTTTCGGGAATCCACAGGCGCATCCAGACGATGATCAGCCCGAGTACTGCGCCGATCCCAAAGCACAGCCGCCAGCCCAGGTCGGTACTGACCCAGTGCCCGTCCAGCAGCACGATCGCACCGACCGCGCCGAGGGCGGCACCGATCCAGAACGTGCCGTTGACGGTCAGGTCCACCCAGCCGCGAAAGCGCGCGGGCGTGAATTCCTGGATGGTCGAGTTGATGGCCGTGTATTCGCCGCCAATGCCTGCGCCGGTCAGGAAGCGGAACAGCAAAAAGCTCCACAGGTTCCAGGACAACGCCGTGGCCGCCGTGGCGGCGATGTACAGGAACAACGTGATGAAGAACAGCTTGCGCCGTCCCAGGCGATCGGTGAGCCAACCGAAGAACAGGGCGCCGAGCACGGCACCGGCGATGTAGACGGCGCCCGCCAGGCCGATGTCGGTATTGCTCATCTGCAGGGCCGGGCTGTCTTTCAACGCGCCGGACACCGAGCCCGCCAGCGTGACCTCCAATCCATCGAGCAGCCAGGTGATGCCCAGCGCCAGCACCAGCAAGGTGTGAAAGCGCGTCCACGGCAGGCGGTCGAGGCGTGCCGGAATGTCGGTGACGAAATGGCGCGCTTGCGTGCCGTCCGAGGGTTCGTCCAGGGCTTGGGTGGTCATGGCAACTCCTGTTCGCTGACAAGCCTTCAGCAGATGGAACCGCGCAGGAGGCCAAGAGTTCCTGGGAGACTGGCGCACCCGTCAGGGGCTTCTCGTTTCAGGTATCCATCACGAGAAGCACCCGATGGCACTCACCAGAGCGCAGGGGTCGTGGTCGCGAGGATGCGTTCGAACACCTGGAGGGCCTGCTCGACCTCGGCCTCGGTGGTCTGCCGACCCAGACTCAGGCGCACGCTGCCACGGGCCTGTGCCGGGGTAAGGCCCAGGCCCAGCAGGACGTGCGAGGCTGATGAACTGGCAGAGTTGCAGGCCGAGGTGGAGGACAGGGCCAGCTCACCGGCCAGGGCGGCACTGTTGAAGCCAGGAACCTCGATGCGCAGGTTCAGGGTGTGGGGAATGCGCTGGTACGGACACCCGTTGAGCGAGACACCCGGCAAGGCCAGCAGCCCTTCGCGCAGGCGCTGGCTCAACCGCTCCAGGCGCCGATGCTCGGCATCGCCCGGTACGCTGGCCAGGGCGAAGGCACGGCCCATGCCGACGATCTGGTGCGTGGCCAAGGTGCCTGAACGCAGGCCGCCCTCGTGGCCGCCGCCGTGGATCTGGGCACGCAGGGCAGGCCGGGCCCGCGGCCCGACGTACAGCGCGCCGATGCCCTTGGGGCCATACACCTTGTGCGCGGAAAACGACATCAGGTCGACCGCATCGTGCTGCACGTCGATGACCCGTCGGCCCACCGCCTGTGCGGCGTCGACGTGCAACAGCGCGCCATGACGGCGCACCCGCTCACCGATGGCGGCGATGTCGGTCCAGGTGCCCAGTTCGTTGTTGACGGCCATCAGCGACACCAGGACGGTGTCGGGCCTCAGGGCCGCTTCGACGGCCTCAGGCTGGATCAGTCCGTGGGCATCAGGCTGTAGCCGGGTGATGGCATGGCCCTGGCGCTCGAGTTCGGCGACGGTATCGAGCACGGCCTTGTGTTCGAGCACGCTGGTGATCACGTGGCCCGGCGTACCGGAGGTGAGGGTGATGCCCTTGAGCGCCAGGTTGTTCGATTCGGTGGCGCCGGACGTCCAGACGATGTCGCCAGGGGCAGCGCCCACGCGGTCGGCCACGTGCTGCCTGGCCTGCTCGACCGCCATGCGTGCGGCCTGGCCATAGGCGTGTCCTGTGGAAGCAGGGTTGCCAAACGTGGCCTGGCTGCCGAGGCAGCCGATCATGGCCTCGATGACACGTTCGTCGACAGGTGTCGTGGCGGCGTAGTCAAAATACAGCGGTATACGTGGCATGGCGGCGACCCATCGTGACAACGGGCATCGACCGTCGACGCCCCTGTCAAAATGGTACTAATGCTTCACGGGAAAAATATTATTTTTTGTACTGGCTTGATCCTTATGCGGTGAAATTAAATTCTAGATAATCGTAATATGAGGAAATTTTATTCAACGCTTATGGCGTTCGCTGATTTCGTTCGATATTTTGGTTATAAGAGGAGCCTGGTGTGGGTTCATCCTTTGTCTCGGGGGACCCTTCGCCAGGGTCTGCCAGCGACGAAGCGTGAGGCTGTCCGTTCGTCAACGGCGCCGCAGGCTGTCCACGGGTCTTGAGCAGCGACAGCACCACGCCGCCCACCAGCAGCCCCAGCGTCACGCCGAGCGACAGCAGCGCCGGCACCTTGCCGATCAACCCGTGGTAGAAGATCTTGCAGCCGATGAACACCAGTACCATCGCCAGCGCATACTTCAGGTAGACGAAGCGGTGCATCAGCGCGGCCAGGGCGAAGTACAACGAGCGCAGGCCCAGGATCGCGAAGATGTTCGAGGTGTAGACGATGAACGGGTCCTGGGTGATGGCGAAGATGGCCGGGACGCTGTCGACCGCGAACACCAGGTCCGCCAGTTCGATCAGCACCAGTGCCAGGAACAGCGGCGTGGCATGGCGCAACGCTCGCGACTGGCCCGGGGGCGTCTTGTGCACGAAGAAGCGGGCGCCATGCAGCTCGTCGGTGACCCGCAGGTGCCGGCGGACGAAGCGCAACATGGGGTTGTTGGCCAGGTCGGGCTGGCTGTCCTCCTTGGACAGCGCCATCTTCACCCCGGTGAACAGCAGGAACGCCCCGAACAGGTACAGCACCCAGGCGAAGTTCTGCACCAGCGCGGCCCCCACGCCGATCATGATCGCCCGTAGCACCACGACCCCCAGGATGCCCCAGAACAGCACACGGTGCTGGTAGCGGCGGGGGATGGCGAAGTAGCTGAAGATCATCGCCATGACGAACACGTTGTCCATGGACAACGACTGCTCGACCAGAAAGCCCGTGTAGAACTCCATGGCCGACTGGGCGCCCAACTGCACCCAGATCCACACGCCGAACAGCACACCGACGCTGAAATAGCCTGAATACAGCAACAGGCTTTCACGCATCTCGATCTCGCGCTCCTGGCGATGCAAGACGCCGAGGTCGAGCACCAGCAAGCCGATGACGATGGCGACGAACACCAGCCACAACCAGGTGCTGGTGCCCAGTACGGGCGTTGTCAAAAACGTCTGCAGAGCTGTCATGAGCCCCTCCTGATGAATGTCGTCGTTGCATGGGCAACCGTGATTCCGACATGGCGGCCTGGCAGCCGTCAGAGGGGCCCGGTAATCACTTGAATCAAGACTAGCTGCAGTCGTACCGGCAGTGAGCGAGCAGGGTGTTACAGCGTTTTTCCAGCCAGGCAGTCTGGCTCAGGTGCATGGAGCGCATGGCCTCAGCGCACCCAGACTTCGACCCGTCGGTTGCGCTGGCGCCCGCTGGCGCGTCCATTGTCGGCGACCGGCAATTGATCGCCCAGGCCCAGGACCTCGCGTACGTCCACCCCGGCACGGGCCAGTTCACGGCGCACGGCCATTGTCCGCAGGCGCGACAGCAGGGCGGCGCGTCCTGGCGTCTGCTTGGGGTCGCCAAAGCCGACCAGCGTCACCTGCGTGGCGGCCAGCCCCCGACCCCGGACGTAGGTCGCGATCCGTTGCACATCGTGCAGCGCCTTGTTGTCCAGCGTCGCGCTCGCTGGCTGGAAGCGCAGGCTCACGTTCAGCCGCAGCGCGTCGTTCTGCAAGGCCTGGTAACGGACCGGCACGTTGCCAAGGCGCCGCGTCGGCAAGGCGAGCACCTGCTGCGACACGAAGTCTTGGCGGGCAACGATGGCCTGGCCGGCCGGGCTGTGCATGAAGGCCACCAAGGCTTTGGCCGAAGGGTTTGGCAACGCTGTCGGCCGATAGACGTACAGGCGACGGGTGAGCGAATAGTCCTCACTGGCCACGGTCGCCGGTGTGGGCAGCAGGGCAGGGGCGTCGCCTGCGGCAATGGCCAGGACCTTGGCGTGGTGCAGGGCGGTCAGGCTGCTGAAGCCGATGGCCTGCGGGTCGCTCGCCACCCGTGCGACCAATGCCGCGTTGGATTCGAAGCGCTCGGCACGCGCCGTCAAGGCTGCCGAGGCGTCGTCGAGCAGCAACGCCCGGAAGGTGTCGAACGTGCCTGAACGCCCGTCACGCGCCAGCACATGGATTTCACCGCCCAACACGCCCAACTGCTCCCAGTCCCTCAAGCGCCCGGCGAAGACCGCCGTGAGCTGGTCGAGGGTGAGTGCCTTCAACGGATTGGCCGGATGGACGACCACGGCCACGCCGTCCAGACCGATGACCTGCTCGGCCTCGGCCGCGTGCAGGTCACCCAGCGCGCGCAGTCGCCAGGCAGAAGCGGCATCCAGGGGGCGCGACGCGGCGGCAAGGTCCGCACGACCAGCCGCCAAGGCATCGAAGCCGGTCTGGGTACCATGGGCGGCGATCTCGACGCGCAGAGGCTGGCCATCGGTGCCCAGGGCAGTGATGGATACTTCGTTCAGGACCGGGCTTGCCTGGGTTCGAATGCCCGAAGCGCCTTGCCCGGCCAGCCAACCGCGTACCAGCGTGGGCAGGGCAGCGGCGCCCAGGGTGTTGGAGCCTGCGATACGCAGGAGAGGCTCGGTTGCCCAGGCAGGGCTCAGCCACAACGACAGCAGAAGGCACACATGACGCATGGACGCGTGTTCTCGGTGGGTCAGGGGTCCAGGCTACCGGCTGTGAATGACACGTCGATGACTGGCCGCCGGAAGGCCTCTGCGCTTATGCTGTTACGAAATATTTCCAAGAACCGCACAAAGAGGAGGCACGATGCCGCTGAGAGACCTGTTGCTGGCCCTGGTGGTCATCGTGGTGTGGGGGCTGAATTTCGTGGTGATCAAGATCGGTCTCGACGGCCTGCCCCCCATGCTGCTGGGCGCGCTGCGCTTTGCCCTGGTGGCGTTCCCTGCCGTGTTCTTCATCAAGCGGCCGCAACTGCCCTGGCGCTGGTTGATCGCCTACGGCGCGACCATCTCGCTCGGTCAGTTCGCCTTCCTGTTCCAGGCCATGTACAGCGGCATGCCCCCAGGCCTGGCGTCGCTGGTGCTGCAGTCCCAGGCGTTCTTCACCCTGTTCTTCGCCGCCCTGTTCCTGCGCGAACCGTTGCGTCCGGCCAGCCTGGCCGGCCTGCTGGTGGCCGCGGGCGGGCTGGCGTTGATCGGCAGCGAGGACAGCAGCCACGTTCCGCTGCTGGCCCTGGTGTTGACCCTGTGCGCCGGGGCCATGTGGGGCATGGGCAACATCATCACTCGGCGCTTCGGTTCGGTGGATCTGGTGGCGCTGGTGATCTGGGGTGGCCTGATCCCACCGCTGCCGTTCCTGGCCCTGTCGTACTGGCTGGAGGGGCCGGACCTGATCGGTCAGGCCCTGACGGGCATCGGCTGGCACTCGATCGGCGCGCTGGCCTACCTGGCGTTCATCGCCACCATGCTCGGCTACAGCCTGTGGAGTACGCTGCTGTCCCGCCATCCTGCCGGCAAGGTGGCACCGTTTTCCCTGCTGGTGCCGGTGATCGGCCTGAGTTCCTCGGCCTGGTTGCTGGGTGAGCGGCTGAGCGCGATCCAGGGGTGGGGGGCGCTGCTGGTCATGCTCGGCCTGCTGATCAACGTGTTCGGGGCGCGCCTCGGCCAGCGTCTGCGCGCGGTGTTTTGCTAGGATGGGCGCTTCCGTTCACCCTGTCTGAGAGGGCAGCGGTTTCACGCTGCTTCCTGGCTCGAGGAGAGTCCCATGATCGTGACCACCACCCACCATGTCGAAGGTCGCCCGGTCGGCGCTTACCTGGGCATCGTCAGCGCCGAGTCGGTACAAGGCGTGAACTTCGTCAGAGACTTCTTCGCCCGCTTCCGGGATGTCTTCGGCGGTCGCTCGCAAACGCTGGAAAGCGCCTTGCGCCAGGCCCGGGAGCAGGCCACGGCCGAGTTGATAGAACGGGCCCGCCACGTGAAGGCGGACGCCGTGATCGGCGTCGATTTCGAGATCAGCATGCCGTCGGTGCAAGGGGGCATGGTAGTGGTCTTCGCCACCGGTACGGCGGTGCGGCTGAACTGATGCCGGGATGGGGCGCGTGATTGCCCTGGGCGCTCAGTAGCGTTCTGTGCGCTGGGCAATCAGACGATTGGCAATCTGGTTGAGGAATTTTCCCAAGTTTGTTGACGCGGCTCAAGCGAAGGGCAAGTACGCCTCGCCGTCGAACGTTGGCTGTGCCTTACTGTGCGCGCTTTTCGGCACAGGAGACCGACACCATGCGCATCAGGGAAGAGACTTACTGGACGTGGGCCGATGCCCACTTGCACAGCCGCTGCCATGACGAAGTCCTGAGCGACGGCACCACCCTCGACGTGCAGGTTCGCTTGTCGCGGCTAGGCGCTGCCCAGCTGTTTCTGGGCGTGTATGACCGTTCGGGCAAGGCCCTTGTGGAGGAGTACTACCCGTCGAGGCCTGGCGAGAGCATGACCCGTGCGATGGTCTGGGGCGTGAATCGGGCCAGGGCGCTGGCGATCGATGAGGAGGGTCGCGGCGCTCAGCAGAAACGTGCGTGAGGCACGTCAAGGTCGGCCACCCCGGACCCTGGACAGGGAAGGGGTGGCTGATCCGAGAAGGGCTTCAACGTGCCAGGTGACGGCCCGCACCCTCAGGCGCCAGCGCCTTGAGCGACTCCAGGACGCCGCCGACGAAGTCGGTATCGGCGGCGGCCTTCCTGCCGACGTAGCCCTGGCCGCGGCGGAACACCTTGAGACAGGCTTTCATGCTGGGCATGTGCGCGTCGATCTCGCTTTCGCCGATGTTCGGCGGCAGGCGGTCGAGGCGTACGTCGCCGGCCTGGCTGATCCACAGGACATGGTCGTCGTGGCTATCCTTGCGCGTGGCGAACAGACGAGCCAGTTGGTCGAGCGTGAGTTGATCGTTCAAGTTCATGGTCAAGCCCCTTTATCCAATATGAAGTGATTCCCAGCGCTTCTCATATGTAGCGCGTTACCCAGGCTGCTACCGCAGCGTCACCACAGGGGCTTTGTCACCTGCCTTTTGGACAGTTCCTGCTCCACGAGCGGCCGTTTCCTGCTGAATCGACCGCCTGGACTACCCGTGCCTGCCTCCGATCAGGAAGACGGCCTCATCATGCATAACCCTGAAAGCACCCGTCAACCGTTTTGTAGTGAAAAATAAAAGTCACTACAAGACTGGGCGGTCGCAGTTTCCTGAGGGATATCGAAAGGCCTTGCGCTGTCCTTTCATCGACAGTCAGGGTGGTGTTGGCGTTAGCAGGACAGCCTTTCGCGGCTTATGCTGTAGCGCTCTTTCTCTCCGCTCGGAACCGGTTGCCATGAAATACCTGCGCACGCTCTTCGACCCTTTCACCTTGACCCTCTTGGCGGTGGTCGCGCTGGCCACCGTGGTGCCTTGCCATGGGCAGGGCGCCCAGGTGTTCGGCTGGCTGACCAACCTGGCCATCGGTCTGCTGTTCTTTCTGCACGGCGCCAAGCTGTCCCGTGAGGCGATCATCGCCGGTGCCGGCCACTGGCGCCTGCACCTGGCAGTGTTCAGTTGCACCTTCGCGCTGTTCCCCTTGATCGGCCTGGCCTTCAAGCCGCTGTTCATGCCCCTGGTGGGCAACGAGCTGTACCTGGGGGTGCTGTACCTCTGTGCCTTGCCGGCCACGGTGCAGTCGGCCATTGCCTTCACCTCCCTGGCCCGGGGCAACGTGCCAGCCGCGATCTGCAGTGCGGCGGCGTCCAGCCTGTTGGGGATCTTCCTGACCCCGTTGCTGGTGATGCTGCTGCTGGGCGCCGACGGCGAGACCGGGTCGGGCCTGGATGCGGTCCTGAAGATCACCTTGCAGCTGCTGGTGCCTTTCGTCGCCGGTCAGGTGGCGCGCCGCTGGATCGGCGGATGGGTCAAGCGCAATGCCCGCTGGCTCAAGATCGTCGACCAGGGCTCGATCCTGCTGGTGGTCTACACCGCCTTCAGTGACGCCGTGGTCACCGGCCTCTGGCAGAGCGTGTCGCCCCAGCACCTGGCCGGGCTGTTCGCGGTCTGCGGGGTCCTGCTGGCGGCGATCCTGCTGGTGACGCACCTGGTGGGTCGGCTGTTCGGATTCAACCTGGAAGACCGCATCACGATCCTGTTCGCCGGCTCCAAGAAAAGCCTGGCCACGGGCGTGCCCATGGCTCAGGTGCTGTTCGTCGGCAGCGGCATCGGCGCGATGATCCTGCCGTTGATGCTGTTCCATCAGATCCAGCTGATGGTCTGTGCCGTGCTCGCGCAGCGCTATGCACGCCGCGACGTGGACATCGAAGGCGCACCCGCCGCACGCTGAGGCGGCGTCGTGCGTCGTGCGTCGTGCGTCAGTCGGCTTCAGGGTTCAAGGGGTGCAGCGCCCGAAAGCTCTGCGCCTCCGACACCAGCCAGTCGTGTACCGCCCGTGGGCCGGGGCGCATCAGGCCTGCGGGTGGGTAGAGCAGCACGTAACGTTTGTGGTTGGGGATCGGTGTGCCGAACGGCACGATCAGGGCGCCACGCTCCAGCTCGTCGTTGAGCAAGGTGCGCCGGGCGATGGCCACGCCAATGCCGGCAATGGCGGCTTCGATGGTCAGGTGGTTGCGGTTGAAGGTATGACCCCGGCGCACGTCCAGCCCGCCCGCGCCGATCCTGTCCAGGTAGAACTCCCACTCCGAATACTCGGAGCTGCCACGCCAGGCGGTGATGTCGTGCAGGAGCGGGTAATGGACCAGGTCCGCTGGCCCGTGCAGCGGCGGCCGGCCGCGCAGCAGGGCCGGCGAGCACACCGGAAAGATCTGTTCGTCCAGCAGGGGCGTGGAGAGCATGCCTGGGTAACTGCCGTCGTTCAGGTCGACCGCCAGGTCGAAGTCGCCTTCGTGCAGCGGCTGGTTGCTGTCCTCGGCCACCAGGCGCAGTTCGATGTCCGGGTAGCGCTGCTGCAGGCGTGGCAGCCGTGGTGTAAGCCATTTGGCGAGAAACGAAGGGATGGAGCGCAGGCGCACCGTGCCACGGATGTCGCCGGCGTTCAGCCGCACCAGCTCGGCCTCGATGCTGCCGTAGGCATCGGTGACCGTCTGCGCCAGGCGCTGGCCCTCGGCCGTCAGCTCCACGCCACGGGCACGGCGCAGGAACAGGCGAAAGCCGAGCCGCTCTTCCAGTTGGCGCATCTGCTGGCTCACGGCACCGGGTGTAATGTGCAACTCCTCGGCGCAGCGCGTGAACGACAGGTGCCGCGCCGCGCAGGAAAACACGTGCAGCCAGACGAACAGGGGGCCGGTGAGCTGTCGATGCACGGTTTAGTCCTGCTAAAGGCTTGGTTAGGAATTTTCGTTGGTCAGTGTAGGGTAATCACGTCACCATCGCACCACAACGGCATCGATCGCTTCCTTCACGTGGAATTCATCGATCGCATCTCGTGACCGACGGTGAGGTATTAGCATGGCTATCAGTGTGTTCGACTTGTTCAAGATCGGCATCGGCCCTTCCAGTTCGCACACCGTCGGCCCCATGCGCGCTGCGGCGACCTTCGCCAAGGCGCTGAGCGATCAGGGTCTGCTGACACAGGTCGAACGGGTCGAGACCCGTCTGTACGGATCGCTGTCGGCCACTGGCGTCGGCCATGCGACCGACCGTGCCACCTTGCTTGGCTTGATGGGGCAATGGCCGGACCAGATCGACCCGCACAGCATCGGCCCCCGCATCGACCAGCTGATGCAGGAGCACTGCCTGATGCTCGACGGCCGTCACCCGGTCGACTTCCATTACACCCGTGACCTGCTGCTGCTCGACGAGAACCTGCCGTACCACCCCAATGCCATGCGCCTCGAGGCATTTGGCGCGGGCGGCAGCCTGCTGTCGCACACCTATTATTCGGTGGGCGGTGGTTTCATCGTCGAGCAGGCCGAGATCGATGCGCCGTCGCAGGGTGAGGGCGACGTGATACTGCCCTATGAGTTCTCCACCGCGGCCGAGTTGCTGGCGCTGTGCAAGACCCACGGCCTGAGCGTGGGGCAGTTGATGATGGCCAACGAGCGCGCCTGGCGCAGCGAACAGGACATCCGTGACGGCCTGCTGAAGATCTGGGCAGCCATGCGCGAATGCGTCGCCAATGGCCTGAGTCATGAGGGCATTCTGCCGGGCGGCCTCAACGTCCGTCGGCGGGCGGCCAAGCTGCACCGCAGCCTTCAGGAGTTGGGCAAGCCCAATGTCATCGGCTCGACGCTCAGCGCCATGGAGTGGGTCAACCTGTTCGCCCTGGCCGTCAACGAAGAAAACGCCGCGGGCGGGCGCATGGTCACCGCGCCCACCAATGGCGCCGCCGGCATCATTCCTGCCGTGCTGCACTACTACATGAAGTTCAACCCCGATGCCTGTGACGATGACGTGGTGGCGTTCCTGCTGGCCGCTGCGTCCGTGGGCATCCTCTGCAAGAAGAACGCGTCCATCTCCGGCGCCGAAGTCGGCTGCCAGGGCGAGGTCGGCTCGGCCTGCTCCATGGCGGCCGCCGGTCTGGCCGAAGTGCTGGGCGCGACCCCGCCGCAGCTGGAAAACGCGGCCGAGATCGCCCTGGAACATAACCTCGGCCTGACCTGCGACCCGGTCGGAGGACTGGTCCAGGTGCCGTGCATCGAGCGCAACGCGATCGCCGCGGTCAAGGCCATCAATGCCGTGCAGATGGCGCTGCGCGGGGATGGCGAGCACTTCATTTCCCTGGACCAGGTGATCCGCACCTTGCGCGACACGGGCGCGGACATGCACGACAAGTACAAAGAGACCTCGCGCGGCGGGTTGGCGGTCGCTTACGTCGAATGTTGAAGGCAACGCGAGCAGGGCCTGGCTTGCCGCTTGCCACCTGAACTTCCCCCGACCCCGGTCGTTCTGACACTGCATGTCTTTCTTGCCGTCAGTTCACCGGGGTGCCCATGCAACGCCTGTCCATCAGCCAGATCACCACCCAGCCGTTGTCCATCGAAGACGACCTGCAGCTGTGCAGGCGCCTGGGGTGCGCGCTGGAACTTGCCGAAAAGAAGCTGTCCACCGACCCGCAGCAGGCGCGCGACCAGTTGGCGATGATCAAGGACAGCGGGGTGCGCATCACCTCGATCCAGCCGCGTATCCTGACCCTCTACCCCACGCAGTCGGCGCCTGAGCCACAGGCCCCGGAAGCCCGACTGGATGCGCTGATGCGCACGGTCGAGCTGTTCGCAGGCTTCTGGCAGGACGTGCCGCTGGTGACCAACACGGGTGCCGATGCCGAAGGTAACGAAGCGCGGGTGTGGGACGGCTGCCTCGAGCGCTATCCGACCCTTGCGCGGCATGCCCAGGCCCATGGCCTTAAGATCGCCTTGGAGGCCCTGGGGCCTTCGTTGATGAACCGCAACTCGATCCTGTTCGCGTTCAGCCAGGCGCGCGAGCTGGCCGCCCAGGTCGACCATCCGGCATTCGGGGTGTGCCTGGACCTCTACAACAGCTGGCAGGATCCCGGGCTGGTCGAAACCCTTAGCGCGGACAAGCTGTTCCTGGTGCAGTTGGCCGACTGGCGCCGCCCACGCTCGCTGCACGACCGCCGTGCCCTGGGGGAGGGTGCGATCCCCTTGAGTGGGCTGCTGGGCGCGATCGTCGCGTGCGGGTATACCGGTGACTATGTACTGGAAATCTTTTCGGAAGCCGTGTCCGACTCATTGTGGGCCGACAAGGCCACGGTGGTGCAGGCGGTCGAGGCCAGCAAGGGCACTTTCGATGCGCTGGCCATGGCCATGGACCGCCGGGCTCAGTCCTGAGCCCCACGCTGGACGATGTCCAGCACCTCGCGTACCGCGCTGGCCTCCAGTTGCCCGGGGGCCGAGGCCTGTCCGACGCTGGCATAGGTCAGCGCCGCGCCGGTCAACTGGCCGCTCAGGCGAGAAGTGACGCCCAGCGGCCCCATGGACATCGTCAGCAACGGGCGATCCGCGCGGCGGTACACCTCCTGACTGGCCGCCATCAGCGTCAGGACATCTTCCGGCGCCTTGGGCATCACGGCGATCTTCAGGATATCGGCACCCAATGCCTGCTGGCGCAGCAGACGCTCGACGATCACCTCACGGCTGGGCGTGGCCTGGAAGTCATGGTTCGACAGAATCACCGCCACGCCTTGCTGATGCGCCTTGGCGACCAGCGCCTGGACGCTGGCCTGGGGTTTCATCATCTCGATGTCGAGCAGGTCGATGCGTGTCTGTTCCAGCAGGGCTCTGCACAGGCGAGCATACGCATCGTCTGGCAGCGCACGCTCGCCACCCTCCTGGGCGCTGCGGAAGGTCGCCAGCAGCGGCTTGCCGTGCAGGTCGGACACCACCTGGTCGACCCACGCCACCGTGTCCTGAAGCGACAGCGTGTCGGGCAGGTAGTCCAGGCGCAGCTCGGCGATGTCCACGGCCTCGCTGGCGGCCAGGGCCTGTGTCTGTCGACGGATCGTGTCGAGGTCCCGACCGGTGATCGAGGCGATGATCGTGGGCGCGCCCTCGCCGATGGCCAGGCCCTTGAGGCGTAGCACTGGACCTGCACCTTTTTGGCCAGACAGATGATCGAATTGGCGTTCATGCGCTGCTTTGGCCCAGGCACCCTGGACAAGCGCCATGCCCGCCGTGGTCACGGCGGACTTGATCAAGAATTCACGACGTTGCATGCGCCCTCCTGTGGCGATGGGTCCGCAAAGCCCCTGACTAGAGCCTTCAGGCTTCGAACCGCACGCGGTATGGAGGGTTCAACCCCGATACTGGGCGTGCCTTGCCCAGGCAGCGCCGAAGACCGCCGGTCGTTCGGACCTTTCCGTTAATCGCACAACACCGGTGCAAGGCATTTCTTCAGTTATGGTGAAGAGGCGAAGCACGCATTCGCACCTGAGCGAATGACCCATTGCTGGGCTGGTCATCCACCAATCGGCGCTCGACTGACGTCAGCTCTGCCTTCGCACCCATGGACCATCTTGAGAGGGCCAAGGTATGTCACTGCTAGGGTTGTCGACGCTGGAAATGCGTCAGCTCATCGAACGGGCCTGCCTGCCCGACCGATGCGAAGTGAGCTGCTCGGAAGACGGTCACCTGACGATTCGCCTGGGTAGAGGCGATTCGCTCGAGGAATGCGTGGTACTCGATGGCGTGCCGCTCGACAGCCTGAACAGCACCCGGGATGTGCTGGGGCTCATCGTGCAGTTGCGCCACCAACAGCATCCTCCTGCCAGCCAGGCCCAGCACCGGGCATTCGCCTGAAGCCAGAAAGGGCCTGGCATGCCGTTGCCTGATGCTGCTGGAAGCTATTGAAGCTCCAGCAGCAGCTTGATGCCGCCGTCCCCGCATTTGCCATGGTGACGCACCACGCCATGATACGCCTTGCCTTCCCAGACGAAGGCGAGGCTGTGCGAGCGATCCAGCTTCTTGGGCAGGGGCGGTGCGATATGAAGCTGCAAGCCCTGCCGGCCGCCCAATTGCAACGGGGCGAGCTGCACTTCGCACTCGACCCGTTGAGACAGCGGCCCGAAGAGGGTATCGCGAACATAGTCCAGTTCGAGGCAGGCGCTGGGTGCACGGCAGGATGACTTCATGGGACTGACTCCATCGACGAGGGTCGGGGCATCTGGCGAATGACCCGGGAGGGTAGGCGAAAGTCCCTGTTCGAAGCCTCCCGGCTTCAGGCGTTCAATTCATTTGCGCGACAGATAACGCACGTCGCGGAACCTGTCGGTTCTTTGAGGGTGGCAAAGGGTCGATCGAGGGTCAAGCGACAGGTGCGTTAATTCAAGCATCTTCGGAACAGGCCGATCGACGGTAGCCGACGGAGCCGGTATGGCAGCCCATCGCTTAGCGAATGAAGTGCACCTTGCCCGTGTCATCGTTGCCCATGTAGATGCCATAGACACCGGCTTGCCGCTCGAGGATGTAACGTTCGAGGATCTGCCGGATGGCCGGGTAATAGATCTCATCCCACGGAATGTCCGCCGGCTCGAAGAACCGGTACTCCAGCGTCTCGGTGCCGAACTGCCCGGTTTCCTCGATGACGGTGGCGCGGAAGATGATGTAGACCTCGCTGATGCGCGGCACACTGAACACCGAATAGGGCGCAAAGATGTCGGCGCGAACGCCGGTTTCTTCCCACACCTCGCGCAAGGCGGCTTCCTCGGTGGTCTCGCCGGCTTCCATGAAGCCTGCAGGCAGCGTCCAGGTCCCAGGACGGGGCGGGATGGCGCGCCGGCAGAGCAGGTACTTGCCCTCGCGTTCGATGATGCAGCCGGCGATGATCTTCGGGTTTACGTAATGAATGTACCCACAGCCTGTGCAGTGCAGGCGCTCATGGGTATCGCCGGGCGGGGTGCCCCGAGCCAGTTCCAGGGTGCAGTGGGGGCAGTAGCGCGGGGCGTTGGGCATGATCAGCGGCCTATGCGGGGGTCCTTGAGGGCCACCGGGGCGACCAGGTCGCGCACCTTGGCCGTGTCATCCTGCTTCTGGCGCAGATACTCCAGCGCCACCTTGGCGGCGGCACGTACGTGATCGACCGAGGCCTGGTGCGCGACCAGCGGATCGCCGCTCTTGATCGCCTCGACCATCTTCTCCATCTCCAGGTTGCTGGCACCTCGGCGGTTGACCTGCGATACCGAGGTGGCGCGCAGGTAGCTGATGCGCGCCTGCAGCTGGCGCAGCTGGGTCGCGGCGACCTGGTTGCCCGAACCTTCCAGCAGCACGTCGTAGAAACCCTGGACCGAGTCGAGCACCTGTTGCAGCTCGCCTTCTTCCAGGGCTTCGCGGTTTTCTTCCAGCGCGCGCTCCAGGGCCCGGATGTGCTTGGCCTTGGCGTTGAGGGTGAACAGCTGGACGATCAGGCCTTCCAGCACGCAGCGCAGCTCGTAGATGTCGCGCGCGTCTTCCAGGGTGATGATGGCGACGCGGGGCCCCTTGGCGTCTGCAAATTCCACCAGCCCTTCGGATTCCAGGTGACGCAGCGCCTCGCGCACCGACGTGCGGCTGACGCCCAACCGCTCGCAGAGGTCGCGCTCGACCAGACGGTCGCCGGGCAGCAGGTGAAAGTTCATGATCGCGGCGCGCAGCTTGTCGAGCACGATTTCACGCAGGGTAACGGGATTGCGGTTGACCTTGAAGCTGTCGTCGAGGGGCTGGCGTTTCATCGAGTGCGCTCTGAGAGAGGCCGCCGAATCCTGGCTGCGGGACACCCCGAACCTGGGTGCTTCCTGCAGGGTTCGACTGGCCCGTTGTTAACGGGTTGACTCCGCGTCGGCCTCGGCGAACGCTTCGCGCGCCAGGCGGAAACTGTCCACCGCCGCCGGCACGCCGCAGTAGATGCCGACCTGGAGCAGGATTTCGCGAATCTGTTCGCGGCTCAGCCCGTTGCGCAAGGCGCCGCGGATATGCAGCTTGAGCTCATGGGGGCGGTTGAGCGCGGAAATCATGGCCAAGTTTATCATGCTGCGTTCCTGGAGCGACAAACCATCACGGCCCCAGACGTGGCCCCAGCAGTACTCGGTGACCAGTTCCTGCAAGGGTTGGGTGAAGGCATCGGCATTCTGGATCGAGCGGTTGACGTAGTCCTCGCCCAGCACCTGGGTGCGGATGGCCAGGCCTTTTTCGTACTTCTCGCTGCTCATGGCGCAAGCTCCTGGAAAGAAAACGGGGCCGCAACCGAGGGTGAGTGCGGCACGACCCCAAAAACGGTATCAGCCAAGCGGCGGCAGGGCGCCAAGCTTGCCCTTGTGATAGAGCATCGGTGCCAGCGGGGTGTCCGGCAGGATCAGGTGCTTGACCGCGCCGACGATGATGGCGTGGTCGCCACCGTCGTATTCGCGCCACAGTTCGCATTCGATCACCGCCGTGGCGTTGGGCAGGATGGGATTGCCCCGTTCGCTCAACTGCCAGTCGATGCCGTTGGCCTTGTCCTTGCCTTTGCCGGCGAAGGCATAGGCCTCCTTGGTCTGTTCGGCCGACAGCAGGTGGATGGCGAAGGACTTGCTGTCGCGCAGGACCGGGTAGGTGTCCGAACTGTAGTTGGGGCAGAACAGCACCAGCGCCGGATCGATCGACAGCGCGCTGAAGGCGCTGGCGGTGATGCCGACGATGCCGCCGTCGGCATCCAGGGTGGTGACGATCGTCACGCCGGATGGGAACGAGCCCATCACGTCTTTGTAGATCCCGGGTTCGATCATCTCAGTGTACCTCTCAACGCATCACGAAGGGGTCGGGCATCGGCGCGGTGGACAGGTTGATCCACACGGTCTTCAGCTCGGTATAGGCGAGCACCGAGTCGATGCCGCTCTCGCGGCCGTAGCCGCTGTTCTTGAACCCACCGATCGGGGCCATGGCCGAGACCGCGCGGTAGGTGTTGACCCAGATGATACCCGAGCGGACATCGCGCGCCAGCCGGTGCGCACGGCCCAGGTCGCGGGTCCAGATGCCGGCGGCCAGGCCGAACTGCGAGTCGTTGGCGATCGCCAGGGCGTCTTCCTCGGTCTTGAAGCGGATCACCGCCGCGACCGGGCCGAAGACTTCTTCCTGCATGATCGTCATCGAGTTGCTGTCGCATTCGAACAGCGTCGGTTCGTAGAACCAGCCGTCCCCCTCGACCTGGGCGCGCTTGCCGCCCATGCGCAGGGTAGCGCCTTCGGCCTGGGCGGCCGCGACCAGCTGCTCGACCACGGCCAGCTGCTGCGCGGTGGCCATCGGGCCCATCTCGCTGTCGTCGTGCTGCGGGTTGCCGATGCGGATGCGCTGGGCGCGGGCGATCAGGCGCTCGACGAACTCATCGAAGATCTCGTCCTGCACCAGCAGGCGCGAACCGGCCACGCAGCTCTGCCCGGAGGCCGCGTAGATCCCGGCCACGGCGCCATTGATGGCGCTGTCCAGGTCGGCGTCGGCGAAGATGATGTTCGGCGACTTGCCGCCCAGCTCGAGCGACAGCTTGGCGAAGTTCTCGGCGCTGCTGCGCACCACGTGACGCGCCGTGGCCGCGCCGCCGGTGAAGGCGATCTTGCGCACCAGCGGGTGGCGGGTGAGGGCTGCGCCCGTGCTCGGGCCGAAACCGGTGACCACGTTGACCACGCCCGGCGGGAAGCCGGCTTCCAGGGCCAGGCGCGCCAGCTCGAGGATGGTCGCCGAGGCATGCTCGGAGGGCTTGAGCACGATGGTGTTGCCGGCGGCCAGGGCCGGTGCCAGCTTGATCGAGGTCAGGTACAGCGGGCTGTTCCACGGGATGATCCCGGCCACCACGCCGATCGGCTCGTGCACGGTGTAGGCGAACAGGTCCGGCTTGTCCAGCGGCAGGGTACCGCCTTCGAGCTTGTCGGCCAGGCCGGCGGTGTAGTGGAAGAACTCGGGCAGATAACCGACCTGGCCGCGGGTCTCGCGGATCAGCTTGCCGTTGTCGCGGCTTTCCAGCTGGGCCAGGTGCTCCTTGTTCTCGGCGATCAGGTCGCCCAGGCGGCGCAGCAGCTTGCCTCGGGCCGTGGCGGTCAGACCACGCCAGGCCGGGTTGTCGAAGGCGCGCTGGGCCGCCTGCACGGCCTGCTCGACATCGGCTTCGTCGGCGTCGGGCAACTGGGCCCAGGCCTGGGCGGTGGCCGGATCGAGGCTGTCGAAGGTCTTGCCGCTCTGCGCATCGCGCCATTGGCCATCGATGCACATCTGGAAACGAACGAGGGTCATGCGACTATCCCCTTGGCGGATTCGGTAAGCGTGCGGGCGTGGCCAAGGAAGTCCAGCAGCATGCGGTTGACTTCACGCGGCGCTTCCACCGGCATCATGTGGCGTTGTTCGGCGAGGATCACGCTGCGGGCGCCCGGGATGCGTGCGGCCAGCTGGCGCGTCATGGCCGGGGTGGAGCCGGTGTCCAGCTCGCCGGTGGCGATCAGCGTTGGGGCCTGGATCGTGTCCAGGTCGTCGGCGCGGTACATGTCCTGGGTGGCGAACAGCGAATAGGTGGTGTGGTAGCCCTGGGGGTCGTTGTCGCCCAGCACCTGGCGGATGGCTGCGACCTGGGCCGGGTTGGCGGCCTTGTATTCAGGGCTGAACCAGCGCTCCAGGGCGGCGTCGACGTTGGCGTCCGGGCCCAGTTCGGCGGCCTGGGCAGCCCGGGCGATGACCCCGGCGCTCTGCTCGGGCGTGCGGTTGAAGACGCTGTTGAGCACGACCAGTGCGCTCAGGCGCTGTGGGTAGTGCAGCGCGAAGGCCCGAGCCACCAGGCCGCCCATGGAGAAACCGATCACCGTCGCCTGCTGGATCTGCAGGTGATCGAGCAGCTCGACCAGTTGCGCGGCATAGCCGGCCAGGTCAGTGTCGGCTGCCGGGCGTGGGCTCATGCCGTGTCCCAGCATGTCGTAGGCGATGACGCGGTAGTCGTTGGCCAGGCCGACGAACTGCCCGCCCCACATTTCCTTGTTCAGGCCCACGCCGTGGATCAGCACCACAGGTTGACCCTGGCCGAGGCTCAGGTAACTGGTCCCGGCCGGTGTACGTTCAGCAGCAGGCTGAATCATGGACGGCGCTCCTTGAGGGCAGGGCGGCCGACGGCGCGCCCGTTTCCTCTGATCATTGTTATTGAGCGTTGGCTTTCTCGGCAGCGATCTCTTCGAGATCGATGTAGCGGTTGCCGATGCGCGGGTGCAGGCGGCCACCGTCGGAGGCACCCAGGACCACCACGATCTCGTCGGCGCGCGGCGCGTCTTCGATCTGCATTTCCAGGGTGATGTAGTGCGAGCGCTGGCCTTCGTCGTCCTTCTGCATCATCGGGATCTGGATCGACGTGCCCGGGCCGCCACGCTTGTTGGTGAAGCTCAGGTAGCTCTTGGCCTGCACCGCCTCGCGGTAGTGGTTGCCGAAACGCAGGGTGTGGATCACGGCCGAGGCGTGCTCGATCTCGCCATCGGCGCCGACCACGGCGGCCTTGCCGTAGGCTTCGATCTTGTCCGCGCCACCGATGGCAGCGGTCAGGCGCTCGACCATCAGCGCGCCGAGGTCGGAGCAGTGCTCACGGATCTCAGGCTTGAGGTCTTCGACGAAACCGCGACCTGCCCAAGGGTTCTTGATCACGACGGCCAGGCCGACCATGGTCACCGGCTTGTCGGTAGCCTTGCCGCCTTCGATGCGGGTTTCTTCGGAGTAGGTGACGATCTTGCGGATTTCGAAACTCATGAGCGGCTCCATGATGGGTGTTCGGGGCTTTGTTGTCTTATGGTATACCATAAGACGATACCTGCAACAGGGTGTATGGAAAATACGTCGCGCGCGTAGGGGCGGGGTGACGCTGCCGCCATCCGGCCTTTCGCGGTCGTGCCGGCACCCCGGCAGGAACCGCTTCAGAAGGCGGTAAAGACCCCCTCGCACCGTTTACCGGAACGCCGGTACCACTTCGTTGATAAACAGCTCCAGCGACTTTTTCTTCTCGGCATGGGGCAGGCTGTTGTCGCACCAGAAGCTGAACTCGTCGACGCCCAGTTCCTGGTAGTACTTGATCCGCGCGATGATTTCTTCGGGCGTGCCGATCATGGTGTTCTTGCGGATGTTGTCCAGGGCGAACGCAGGCACCTCGGCGAACTTCGACTCCGGGCTCGGCGCCAGGAAGCCGTTGACCGGCGTGGTCTTGTTGCCGAACCAGGCGTCGAAGGTGCGGTAGAAGCGCGAGATCGCCTCGGCGCCGACCTTCCAGCCGTCCGGATCCGCCGGGCTGTGCACATGGGTGTGGCGCAGCACCATCAGTTGAGGGCGCGGCACGTCCGGGTTGTTGTCGAGTGCGGCCTGGAACTTGTTCTTCAGGTCCAGCACCTCTTCATCACCCTTCATTAGGGGCGTGACCATCACGTTGCAGCCGTGCTTGACCGCGAAGTTGTGCGAGTCCGGGTCACGCGCGGCGATCCACATCGGTGGCATGCCGTCCTGCACCGGCTTGGGCACGCTGGTCGAAGTGGGGAAGTTGTACACCTCGCCTTCGTGGGCATAGTCGCCCTTCCACAGCTCACGCACCGCCGGGACCATTTCGCGCAGGGCCTTGCCGCCATCGGTCGCCGGCATGCCATTGGCCATGCGGTCGAACTCGAACTGGTAGGCGCCGCGGGCCAGGCCGACTTCCATGCGCCCGTTGCTGATCACGTCGAGCAGCGCGCATTCGCCTGCCACCCGGATCGGGTTCCAGAACGGGGCGATGATGGTGCCGGCGCCCAGGCGGATCGTCTCGGTGCGCGCGGCCAGGTAGGCCAGCAGCGGCATCGGGCTGGGCGAGATGGTGTACTCCATGGCGTGGTGTTCGCCGATCCAGACGGTGCTGAAACCGCCGTCTTCGGCCATCAGGGTCAGTTCGGTCAGGTCTTCGAACAGCTGGCGGTGGCTGACCTGGTCATCCCAACGTTCCATGTGCACGAACAACGAAAACTTCATGGGGCTTTCCTCGCAGAATTGTCATGGTGGCCTGGCGGGCAGGCTGAAGCGGGCAGGGCGGGCGCAGGCCCGCAGGCGGCGTCTGGCTCAGCCGAGGGCTGGCAGGCTGGCCATCTTGCCGCGGCAATAGATCATGGGGTTGGGGGCATCGGCGGGCACGATCAGGTTCTCGACCTTGCCGACCATGATGGCGTGATCGCCACCTTCGTACTCGCGCCACAGTTCGCATTCGATGATGGCGGTGGCGTTGGCCAGTAGCGGGTTGCCGCGCTCGCTCAAGGTCCACTCGATGCCGGCCGCCTTGTCCTTGCCCTTGCGGGCGAAGGCGTAGGCTTCAGCCTGCTGCTCGCCGGAGAGCAGATGAATGGCGAAGCGCTTGTTGCGGATCAGCACCGGGTAGGAATCGGAGGTGTAGTTCGGGCAGAACAGGACCAGGGGTGGATCCATCGACAGGGAGGAGAACGCGCTGGCCGTCAGGCCGACGATCGAGCCGTCGTCGTCCAGGGTGGTGATGACGGTGACGCCGGAAGGAAACGAGCCCAGGACGTTCTTGTAGACGGTTGCATCAATCATGGCGTGATCCTCGATTGGGAGCCGTTTTTTATAGTTGATGTGTCTGATGGTATACCGTAATACCCGATTTGCAAGCGCTTTTTGCAGGCGCCAAAAAAACAGGATGAACGGCTGGAGGCCGCGTATTTAAAGGCCTGAATGGATTCAGCAAAAGCCTTGAGGATGAACCGGAGCGGATCAGAAGGCGCGATTTACGGCGGATCAGTGTTGTCAAAAGTTTGGAATACCATAATATGGTCCTCAGCTGAGAGGCCGCCCCGAGCGGTTTCCGTACAACGATAAAAACGACCTTTCGAGCTAAAATCCTATGTCCCAGCCGTCTTCGCAGCACCAGCTTGTCGAGAATCACACGGTCGATTACGTTCCACCTGCCGAGCGCCACGGGAAGGCGCGCGACCTGTTCACCCTCTGGTTCAGCACCAACATCGCGCCACTGCCCATCGTGACCGGCGCCATGGTGGTCCAGGTGTTCAACCTGAACCTGCTCTGGGGGCTGATCGCCATCGCACTCGGGCACCTCATCGGGGGCGTGGTCATCGCCCTGGCCTCTGCGCAGGGACCGCAGCTGGGCATTCCGCAGATGGTGCAGAGCCGTGGGCAGTTCGGTCGCTACGGCGCCTTGCTGATCGTCTTCTTCACCGCCTTGATCTACGTCGGCTTCTTCATTTCCAACATCGTCCTGGCGGGCAAGTCGATCCATGGCATCGCCCCGAGCGTGCCCATGCCGACCGCCATCGTCATCGGCGCCCTGAGCGCGACCGCCATCGGCGTGATCGGCTACCGCTTCATCCACAGCCTGAACCGCATCGGCACCTGGGTGATGGGCTCGGCCCTGCTGGCCGGCTTCATCATGATGTTCAGCCAGGAACTGCCGGCCGACTTCTTCAGTCGCGGCGCCTTCAACCTGTCCGGGTTCATCGCCACCGTGTCGCTGGGCACCATCTGGCAGATCAGCTTCTCGCCGTACACCTCCGACTACTCGCGCTACCTGCCCAAGGAGATCGGTATCGCCAAGCCGTTCTGGGCCACCTACTTCGGTGCGACCCTGGGCACGATCCTGTGCTTCAGCTTCGGTGCGGTGGCGGTGTTGTGCGTGCCGCAGGGCACCGATGCGATGGATGCGGTGAAGCAGGCCACCGGCTGGCTCGGCCCGGTGCTGATGGTGCTGTTCCTGCTCAACATCATCAGCCACAACGCCCTCAACCTGTACGGTGCGGTGCTGTCGATCGTCACCGCGATCCAGACCTTCTTCGCCCACTGGACGCCGAGCGTGAAGGTGCGCGTCGTGCTGGCGTCGGTGATTCTGCTGGCCTGCGGCATGGTGGCGTTGAACGCCTCGGCCGATTTCATCGGTCAGTTCATCGGGCTGATCCTGGCGCTGCTGCTGGTGCTGGTGCCGTGGGCGTCGATCAACCTGATCGACTTCTACCTGATCAAGAAGGGTGTGTACGACATCGCCTCGATCTTCAGCGCCGATGGCGGGATCTATGGCCGCTTCAACCACCACGCGATCATCGCCTATGCCTGCGGAATCCTGGTGCAGTTGCCGTTCGCCAATACCGCGTTGTACGTGGGGCCGTACTCGAACCTCGTCGAAGGGGCGGACCTGTCCTGGCTGTTCGGGTTGCTGGTGACGGCGCCGCTGTACTACTGCCTGGCGACGCGCGGAAAGGCGGCGGCCATCAAGGCGGGGCGGGTGGTGAGCGCGCATGAGTGAGTCTTCGAGGGCTGCCTTGCAGCCCGTCGCGGGCAAGCCCTAACGGCTGGGCCGTACTGGCAGAGGTTTGTCTGAAGCAGAGGAATGGCTGATGGCGTAGGTCCTGCAGGCCACCGGATCAGCCATGCCGTGGCTCAGGCCAGCCTGTATTCAGCCCTCTTGTGGGGCTTGCCCGCGATGCAGGCGGCGCTTGAACGGGCGCTATCGCTGGCAAGCCCGCTCCCACAGAAAATAAATATCTTATTGATTTTAAAGGGAATAATTTCAGAATTTTGTGGGCCCTGCGGGCCCAATCGCGGCCGGTCCGGCACCCCGGCTGGGGCCCACAGGAACCGCGATGACCTGTATCACCGCGGTGGGGCTACGGGTGTAGGAGCGGCCCCCGTGCCGCGATGGGCCGCAAAGCGGCCCTAAAATCGATTAGCAATGAAGCTTCGGATCTTGCCGGCTATCGCCATGTTCTCTGCGCCACAGCGCGGCGCCAAGGCGGCGGGTGGACTCCCACAGGTCTCGATTCCACGCATGCATTGGCGCAATGACCGCCACCCTGGGAGTGGGCTTGCCCTCGATGCAGGCGGCGCTTAATCGGGCGCTATCGCTGGCAAGCCAGCTCCCACAGGTTCTGATTCCACGCATGTATTGGCGCAATGACCGCCACCCTGTGGGGCTTGCCCGCGATGGCGGCGGTCGCTTCACCGCGTCTTCAAGACACAAGCACCAGCCTCAGTGCACCCGTCTACGTCCCTCGACACACTGCGCCGCTTCCAGCGTCAGCTGGTCCAAGCGTTCGTCACGCTGACGCTCCGCCTCAATCATCGCCTCTTCGCCATTGTGATTGAGCAGATAGGCATGGATCTGCCCCACCTCGGTGGTCTGATACAGCGGTGCAATGTCCAGGCGCCCGATCAAGGCCTCGCTGACCCGCCCGGTACTGGTCATCAACACCTGCGGGCCGCTGGCCGCCACCACCTGCATGCCCATGGCCTCGAACCACGGCACCTGGTGCGCGAAAGCGGCCAGTTCGACACACGCGTAGTCGGCCTGCAGCTCACCCAGCAAGGCCCGGGCGATGCCCTGGCGCCGCGCCTCGGGCAAGACGATCAAGAACGCCAGCGCGCAGGTATCGTCGCGGTCCGCCGCCGGCAATCCGAGGGCAAAACCCAGCAGGCGATCCGGCGCCTCGGCATCGAGCGCCAAGGTCAGCCGGGCCTGTAGTCCGCGGGTGCCGTCGAGCGCTTCGAGGTATTGATGGGCCTCCAGGCCCACACCGTACTGGTACAGCGGATAGAGCGTGTTCGACGGCGCGATGGCCACGCTGCTCACCTCCCCGACATGGTCGATCACCAGTTGACGGATCTGGCTCTGGAACGATTCGGGGGGCATGCCGTCGAGACGGCTGAGAATGAACATCACATGACTCCAACGGGAAAGCGGGGGGGTGAGCGGCAAGCAGAAAGCTGCAAGCCGCAAGCATACCGCAGTGCTTGTCCCATGGCGCTCCAGCAGAGCATACGCGACGCTTGGAAGGCTCAGATTGAGCAGAGACTCGGCGCATAGGGGGCTGGTACCCAAGCCCCTACACCCCCGTCCTGCGTTCAGCCATCCAGGTACTTTCCGCCCAGACGCTCTGCTTGCCGCGTGCCGCTCACGACATGCAGCTGCTTCAGAACCAGCGATCGTTACGTTTGCGACCACGGGTGAGGGCAGGCAGGATCAGGCCGGCAAGCAGACCGGCACCGGCGATGCTGCCCCCATAGACCATGTAGCGCATCATCACTTGCTTGTTCTCGTCGCCCAACCGCGCCTGGGTATCGCGCAGGTTGGACTGGGCCTGGTCGAGCTGCTCGCTCAGGTCCTTGTTACGGGTTTCCAGCTCGGTGATCAGCGATTTACGCGAGTCGAGGGTTTCCTGCATGCCCTGCACCCGGTTCTTCCAGGTGTCGTCGATGTTCTTGAGCTGGTCGCTCAACTGCGCTACCTGGGCATCGAGCTGCGGCAGGCGCTCGAACTGGCCGGGCACCGCCTGCAAGTCGCTGCTGTTGATCCAGACCACGTCGCCGCTCTGGCCGCGCACCTGGCTGTAGTTGCCCTGGGTGCCGATCAGCGTCACCTTCTGCCCGGACTTGAGCGTGCCGACGATGCGGTGGCCATCGGTCGGTCCGCTGCGCACGTAGGTGCTGAGGCTGTCGCTGACCCAGCGGGCGTCGCTGGCAGCTTCCTCGGCATGGACGGGCGCGGCGAGCGCCAGCACGGCGCCGATCAAACCACCACGCAGGGCGGCGAGGGCAGTGAAGGAGCGGGAATCGGGCATTGTGAGTCTTCGCATGTACAGGACGAATGTAGGCCCATGGGCGGGCCGGCGAACGGGTCAGGTAAACGACCGTCAGCCAAAGACCTTTTTTTGAAGGTTCGGTTCACTGAAGGCGGTCAGAAAAATCCGATCCAATGATGGCTCCATCGAATCATCGATCGGGTGTCTCGCGCCCGTGCTTCAGCTGCTTTCACGCTCGATCACCTCGCAATGCAAGCGATTCAACCGCGCCACGTCGCCTTCGACGGCGATCACGCCGAGGGCTTGCAACACCCGTTGCGCCGCCACTTCGCCGATGGCCTGCGCAGGCGGGCGCAGGGTCGTCAGGCTCGGCAGCAGCAGCCCGGCGAAGGGGTAGTCGCCGAAGCCGACGATGGCCATGTCCTCGGGCATGCGCACCCCGGCGCGCTGACCGGCCAGCAGCGCGCCGGCGGCCAGGTTGTCATTGGCGAACAGGATCGCATCAGGCCGTGGATCGCAGGCCAGCAGCGCCTCCATCGCCTGCCGCCCGGCGTCGAGCGGGGTGGCGTGCGGCGAGGGCACCCACACCGTAGGCGGCAACCCGGCCTCGGCCAGCACGTCCAGGTAGCCATCGCGGCGCTCCAGCGCGCTCAAGTCACCCGGCACGCTGTTGGGCACGAAGGCGATGCGTCGATAGCCTTTGTCCAGCAGGTAACGACAGGCCTGGGCGCCGGCGTCACGGTGTACGAAGCCCACCTGGACGGGTGCGCGCTCCGGGGTGTAGTCCCAGGTCTCCACCACCGGCAGGTCCGCCTGGGCCAGCAGTTTTTCCGTCGCCAAGCTGTGGAACCGACTGGTGACCACCAGGGCGGCGGGCGACCAGCCAAGAAACGCCCGTACGGCCCGCTCTTCGCGAACAGGATCGAAGTCGCTCGATGCCAGCAGCACCTGGTAGTCGTGACGGCTCAGGGTATCGCTGAACGCTTGCAGGGTCGGTGCGAAGATCGGCCCGGAGAGGTTCGGAACGACCATGCCGACGATGCGCCCCCTGGCCGAAGCCAATCCACCAGCCACCCGATTGGGTACGTAGCCGAGCGCCTCCACGGCAGCCTGGATGCGCTCGCGCAGGGGCAGCGACACCTGCTCGGGCTGATTGAAGAAGCGCGACACGCTGATGGCCGACACGTCGGCCGCATGGGCCACCTCGGTCAGCGTGACACGGCCTGCGCCACGGCGCTTGCGAAAGGGAGTCTTGGCTGAGCCCACAGTGGCATTCCTGGAAAAAGTACTCGATGGTAGCGCGCAGAGTGCGGCTGGTTTCCAATAACCTTAAAGAATATATATCTGCTTTTTTATCATTTGACGGACTAAGCAAAGAGCTTCGATACTTCGTCCTGTTAGCGCTACCAAGCGCAACTGCCGGTTACCGGCTGCCACTCGCACGAGCGAGACCAGATCCCGCGGCATGCTCTTCGATGGCCCATCCTGCGGTGGGTCCGGTCTGGTCTCTCAAGGCAGTGAGCGTCATGCACGATCTCGTCAATTCCGCCGCCAGGAGCGGTACGTTTTCTTCGTTCTCCACCTTCCCGCCGTTGGCACCCCTGGCCGTGGCCGTCTTGCTGGCCGGGCCTGGGCAGACGGCCCTGGCGGCCGACGCCTCGGACAGTGGCGCCCAGGCCACTGCCTTGGGTGCCGTGACCGTCACCGCCACCCGTCGCGAGTCGACCCTGCAGGCCGTTCCGGTCGCTGTCTCGGTGGTGCAGGGCGAGCAGCTCGAGCGTGACAACCGCAACAGCGTCGCCAGCCTCGTCCAGCAGGTGCCGACCCTGAATTACCGGGCAGGCGCGTCGAACAAGGACACCTCGCTGTTCATCCGCGGCGTCGGCACCATCTCCACCTCGCCAGGCGTCGAGCCGACCGTCGCCACCGTGGTCGATGGCGTGGTCTTCGGCCGGCCCGGGCAATCGACCCTGGACCTGCTCGACCTGGCGCGCATCGAAGTGCTGCGCGGGCCGCAGGGCACCTTGTTCGGCAAGAACGCTTCGGCGGGCGTGCTCAACATCGTCAGCCGCCCGGTGCCGGAACAGACCGAAGGCTATGTCGACTATTCGCACTACGGCGGTGGCAACGAGAACCGCCTGCGCTTCGGCATCGGCGGGCGCCTGACCGACCAGCTCAAAGGTTCGCTGAGCACCCTGTGGGGCGACTACGAGGGCAATGTCGAGAACCAAGCCAACGGCCACGACGTCAATGGCTACGAACGCCAGGGCGTGCGCGGCAAGCTGGAGTTCGAGCCGCGCGAGGACCTGCAGCTGACCCTGATCGCCGACTACATGAAAGGCGAAGACACCCTGCCCAACGGGGTGCTCACCCGTGCCAGCAGCGCCTTCACCCGGCAGTTGCGTGGCGTGACGCCGAGCGACCACAACCGTGACATCGACAGTGACTTCAAGAGTCACGTCGAAGACCAGAACCAGGGCCTGTCGGCGCAGGTGGACTGGCAACTGGGCGACTACACGCTGACGTCCATCAGCGCCTGGCGCGGCTGGGACAACACCCAGTACCAGGACGGCGACCGCCGCGCCGCCTTGCCGGTCACGGCGTCCCACGACAAGGGCACGGTGGACTACGACCAGTTCAGCCAGGAAGTGCGTCTGGCCTCGCCCAAGGGCGCGTTCAACGAATACGTGCTCGGCGCCTTCTACATGCATGGCCGCTCCGACGAGACCTATCGGCGCCTGTCGGTCAACGGTGGCGTGGCCAGCACCGGCCGCGCCGACTACTCGACCACCAACGACAGCGTCGCGCTGTTCGGCGAGAACACCTTCAACCTCACCGACGACTTCCGAGCGATCCTCGGCCTGCGCTGGACCCACGATGACCTCGACTACGATCACCGCCGGGTGTCCAGCTCGGCGACCCCGGTCACCGGCATCCAGCCTTCGACGCGCAGCTCCGGTTCGGTCAGCGAGACCGGCTGGAGCGGCCGCACGGGCTTGCAATACGACTTCAACGAGCACCTGACCGGCTACATCACCTATTCCCGTGGCTACAAGGGCCCGGCCTACAACGTGTTCTTCAACATGCAGCCGCGTGACACCGGCGCCCTCAAGCCGGAAACGTCCGACGCCTACGAGATCGGTCTCAAGAGCACCGCCCTGGACAACCGCCTGGTCGCCAACCTGGCGCTGTTCCACACCGACTACAACGACTACCAGGCCAACTTCTTCGACACCGTGGCCAACCAGGTAGTGACTCGCCTGGTCAACGCCGGCAAGGTCAACACCCAAGGCGTCGAACTCGACGCCAGTCTCCAGGTGACCCCGCAGTTCAAGCTGTCCGGCGCGGTGGCCTACACCAAGGCGCGTATCGACCACTTCGACTGCCCGGCGGGTGCCGCGGCCAGCTGCAACATCGACGGCGGACACCTGCCGTTCACCCCGGACTGGAAGAGTTATCTGCGGGCCGACTACAGCATCCCCCTGGACAGCGGCCTGGATATCGAACTTTCCACCGACTACAGCTGGCAGGACGAGGTGCAGTTCAGCCTCGACCAGAACCCCGACACCCGTCAGGGCGCCTACGGCATCTGGAATGCCAGCGTGGCCCTGGCCGACTACGACGCGGGCTGGCGCGTGGCCCTGCTCGGCAAGAACCTGGGCGACCGGTCCTACGCGCAGATGCTCAACACCGGCGGCGACTATCTCTACCGCGCGGTGCCGCGTGACGACCAGCGCTATGTCGGCGTGCAGGTCCGCAAGGACTTCTGAGCCCCGTCCGACGGGCCGACCCTGCCTGCACCGTTACGGTCCGGTCGGGTCGGCGCGTCGTTTCATGACACCCCGTACACGAGCGCACCACCATGAACACACCTGTACGACACATGAGCCTCGGCGCCTTCGTCATGGCGACCGGGCACCATGTCGCCGCCTGGCGTCATCCCGAAGTGCCGAGCGATCCTTTGGACTTCGCCATCTACCGACGTGTGGCCCATATCGCCGAAGCGGCCTGCTTCGATGCCTTGTTCATCGCCGATAGCGTGGCCGCGCCCAGTGATGCGCTGGCCAGTCACAGTGCCCGCTCGGTGCACTTCGAGCCGCTGACGCTGCTGTCGGCGCTCAGCGCCGTCACCGAACGCATCGGCCTGATCAGCACGGCCACCACCAGCTACAACGAGCCCTACCACGTGGCCCGCGCGTTCGCCTCGCTCGATCACCTCTCCGGCGGGCGCGCCGGCTGGAACCTGGTGACCTCCGATGCCGCCGCCGAGGCTGGCAACTTCGGCCGCGACGCCCACATCCCCCATGCCGAGCGCTATGCCCGGGCGCGGGAATTCCAGCAGGTGGTGCAAGGGCTGTGGGACAGCTGGGCCGACGATGCCTTCGTGCGCGACAAGACGGTCGGCCTGTTCCATCGCCCGGACGGCGTGCGCCGCCTCGACCACCGCGGCGAGCATTTCTCGGTCGACGGCCCGCTCAACGTGGCGCGTTCACCCCAGGGGCGGCCCGTGCTGGTGCAGGCCGGCTCTTCCGAGGTCGGTCGCGAACTGGCGGCGCAGAGTGCCGAGGTGGTGTTCACCGCGCAACCTTCCCTGGCGAAGGCGCAGGCGTTCTATGCAGACGTGAAAGGGCGCCTGGCCCGGTTCGGGCGCAGCACCGAAGCGTTGAAGATCATGCCCGGTGTCTATGTGGTGACGGCCTCCAGTGAGGCGGAAGCGCAGGCCAAGCACGCGCACTTTCAGGCCCTGGTCGATCCCCGCGTGGGCGTTGCCTTGCTGGGGCGCATGCTTGGCAACTTCGATCTGTCCGGCTACCCGCTGGACGGCCCATTGCTCGACCTGCCCCTCACCGAGAACGGCCAGCGCAGCCGTCAGCAGTTGCTGACCGAGCTGGCCGGGGACGAGCAGTTGACCCTGGCCCAGCTCGGGCGCCGGATTGCCGGCGGGCGAGGGCACTACACCGTGATCGGCACCCCGGTCCAGGTGGCCGATGCCCTGCAGGCCTGGTTCGAGCACGGCGCTGCCGATGGCTTCAACGTGCTGGTCCCGCACCTGCCCCAGGGCCTCGAAGACTTCGCCATGCACGTGGTGCCCGAATTGCAGCGCCGCGGGCTGTTCCGCCAGCGCTACGAGGGTCGGACCCTGCGTGATCACCTGGGCCTGCAACGGCCTGCCAACCCTTACTTCACCGAACGAGGCTGCCCATGAGCTACGTCGCCCATCCGCAACGCTACGATCACATGCCTTACCGTCGCGTCGGCCGCAGTGGCCTGGTGCTGCCGGCGCTGTCCCTTGGCCTGTGGCACAACTTCGGCGACGCCACGCCCCTGGATACCCAGCGCGCCCTGCTGCGCACCGCGTTCGACGCGGGCATCAACCACTTCGACCTGGCCAACAACTACGGGCCACCGTACGGCAGCGCCGAAACCAACTTCGGCCGCCTGTTGCGCGAGGACCTGCGTGCCTACCGCGACGAGTTGATCATCTCCAGCAAGGCCGGCTGGGACATGTGGCCAGGGCCATACGGTCAGGGCGGCAGCTCGCGCAAGTACCTGATCGCCAGCCTCGACCAGAGCCTGCAGCGGCTGGGCCTGGACTACGTCGACGTCTTCTATTCGCACCGTTTCGACCCGGACACGCCCTTGGAGGAAACCGCAGCGGCGCTGGCCGACATCGTCCGGCAGGGCAAGGCGCTGTACATCGGCATCTCTTCGTACTCGGCCGGAAAGACGCGGGAGATCACCGCACTGCTGCAGGCGCGAGGGGTACCTCTGCTGATCCACCAACCGGCCTACAACCTGTTCAACCGCTGGATCGAACAGGACCTGCTGGACACCACCGAGGCGCTGGGCGCCGGTGTGATCGTGTTCACCGCACTGGCCCAGGGCCTGCTCAGCGACAAGTACCTGAACGGCATTCCTGACGACGCCCGCGTCAACCGCGCGGGCGGCAGCTCGTTGCGGCCCGAACACCTGAGCGACGCCAACCTGGCCCGCGCCCGCGCGCTCAATGCCATTGCCGCCCGCCGAGGGCAGAGCCTGGCGCAGCTGGCGCTGGCCTGGACCCTGCGCGATCCGCGGGTGACGTCGGCCCTGATCGGCGCCAGCCGCCCGGAACAGATCACCGAGAACGTGGCGGCCCTGGAAAACCTGGCTTTCAGCGACGAAGAGCTGGCCGAGATCGACCAGCACGCCGTCGAAGGCGGCATCAACCTGTGGGAAAAACCCTCGACCGATTGGAAGGAGTGAGCCATGAAGACCCTTCGACTGGCCTGGCTGTTGCTGCTGGCCCTGGCGGGCAGCAGCGCACTGGCGGCCGACCCGCAGAACCTGCGCATCGGCTATCAGAAAGGTTCGATCAACCTGGCCCTGGCCAAGGAACACCGACTGCTCGAACAGCGCTTTCCAGGCACGCAGGTGCAGTGGATCGAGTTCCCGGCCGGCCCGCAGATGCTCGAAGCCTTGAACGTCGGCAGCCTGGACATCGGCTCGACCGGCGACATCCCGCCGCTCTTCGCCCAGGCGGCCGGTGCCGACCTGCTGTACCTGGGGGCCGAGCCACCCAAGCCCCGGGCCGAGGTGATCCTGGTACCCAAGGACAGTCCCTTGACCCAGGTGGCCGACCTCAAAGGCAAGCGCATCGCCTTCCAGAAAGGCTCGAGCGCACACAACCTGCTGCTGCGGGCGTTGGGCAAGGCAGGATTGAGCCTGCGTGACGTGCAGCCGGTCTACCTGGCGCCTGCCGATGCGCGGGCGGCGTTCGAGCGGGGCAGCGTCGATGCCTGGGCGATCTGGGACCCGTTCTACTCGGCCATCGACCTGGAGGGGACCTCGCGGCTGCTGGCCAACGGGGAAGGGCTGGGCTTGACCGGGCCGTTCATGCTCGGCGCGCGTGGCTACGTCCAGGCGCATCCTCGGTTCGTGCAGGCCGTGCTCGACCAGATCACGGCAGCCGAAGCGCTGACACGCCACGACGAGGCAGGCAGCATCACGCTGCTGGCCGGGTTCATGGGGGTGTCCGAAGCCGTGGTCCGGCAAATCTTCAGCCACCGACCGGCATCGCCGATCCTGCCGGTGAGCGACGAGATCGTCGCGGCGCAACAGCGTACGGCGGACCTGTTTCTGGAAAACAAGGTGCTGCCGCGGCGGGTGGACGTGGCGGGGGCGGTGTGGCGGTGAGCGAATGGATGTACCGCACCCGTAGAGCGGGTGAGGCTGCCGATCATCGACAGGAGCGTGTTCAGCGTGGTGTGCATCGCGGGCAAGCCCGCTCCCACAAGCTGCTTGCGCAGCCATGACTGTGTTGATGGCTGCGGAGGTCTGGGTGGGAGCTGGCTTGCCCGCGATAGGGCCCTGTCAAGCGCAGCACACGGTCGGGCATGTACCGAGAAAGACAGTTGCTCCCACAAAGGGGAGCGCATCAGCCTGGCAGGCCAGCGATGTAGTCCAAACACCCCCCGGCACGCCACAGTCAGACAAGCTGCCGCGAGCCTGTGGGAGCGGGCTTGCCCGCGATCGGCCCCGGAGCGGCCGCCAGGTCAACGCTGTCTCAGATATAGATGAACAACGCCACCAGCGCCGCGACCACCACCCACTTCTCCAGGTAGTAGCGCATGCGGTTGCGCTTCTTCAGGGCCTTGCCGCGTGCCCTGATCGCATAGATCTTGGTGAACAGGCGGTTGATGCCGCCGGTCTTGTCCTTGGCATCGTTCGGGGCGGCCGCCGCGGACATCACATTGCGGCTGAACCAGCGGTTGAAGGCCGTCGCCCAGCGGTACTTCAAGGGCCGCTCGACGTCGCAGAACAGGATGATCCGCGTGTGTTCGGTGGTGTTGGCCGCGTAGTGGATGTAGGTCTCGTCGAACATCACCGCCTCGCCATCGCGCCAGGCATAGCGCTCGCCATCCACCTCGATGAAGCAGGCGTCGTCGTTCGGCGTGTCCAGCCCCAGGTGGTACCGGTAGGAACCTGCGTACGGGTCCCGGTGACGCACCAGCTTGGCGCCCGGCGGCAGGGTGGCGAACATCGCCGCCTTGACCGAGCCGATGCCTTGCAACAGCTCGGTGGTGCGCGGGCACAGGGTCATGGCCGAGGGGTGGCTCTCGCCGTACCACTTCAAATAAAAGCGTTTCCAGCCACTTTTGAAGAACGAGTTGAAGCCGACGTCGTCGTGGTTGTCGGACTTCTTGATCTCGCCCACCTGAAGCAACTGCTGTGCCTCGGCGCGGATCTCCTGCCAGTGGTCCTTCAGCGGCTGCAGCTCGGGAAAGGCCTCGACCGGCAGGTACGGCTTGGCTGGGTGGCGCGAGCACAGGTAGAGCAAGGTGTTGATCGGTGCCAGGAAGCTCGAGTGGTCGCCCAGTTGACGGGTCAGCTTGTGGCGCACGCGACCGCGCAGGTGGACATAGGCGATGGAGAAGACGAAGAGCAGTACGAGTGCGATTTTCATGGGAATACAGGTCAGCAGGTCGAGCCCAGGGCGTGAGCGTGCCAGCATAAACAAATGACCGACGGCTTTGTACACTTTGTTACGTTGGCAGGGGAACAATACGATCGCACCAATGCCGTGCCGCCCCCTCCAATCGTCATCGTCCGATTGGAAGCCCTCCTCATGAACACACGTGAAACCGGCCAACCCTTCAAGCGCCTGTTCGTCGCCGTCGAATGCGAGGCGCCGCAGCGCCAGGACATCGCCCGCTTTCGCCATGCCTTGAACCTGCGCGGTGGCAAACCGGTACCGCCTGGCCAGTTCCACCTGACGCTGCTTTTCCTGGGCGATGTCGACAGCCAGCAGGTGCCGGCCGTGTGCGCGGCCATCGAAAGTGTCAGCCGGCCTGCGGCGATGCGGTTGGTGCTCGATCGCCTGACGGTCTGGCAGCGCCCCGGTGTGCTGGTGCTCGAATCCCCCGACGCGCCCCCGGCGCTACGTCGTCTGGCCTATGACCTGCAACAGGCCGTGCTGCCGTGGGTGCCGCAGCCGCCGGCGCAGGAATACCGTCCTCACCTGACCTTGATGCGCGAGTTTCGCGGCCAGGTGCCGGAAGCCGCAATCGCGCCGGCGTTCTGGTTGAAGGTGCGGCAGTTCACGTTGTACGAGTCGTACAAGGGGCGCTACCTGCCCCTGGCCGATTGGGCACTGGCGTAATGGGCAGCAGGCGGCTTACACCGAGGCGAGGCGCGCCTGTTCCTGGCCTGGGCTGCAGTCGAACTGGCGCTTGTACTCGCGGCTGAACTGCGAGGTGCTCTGGTAGCCGACGCGGTGCGCGACCTGGGCCACGCCCAGCCCTTCGGCGATCAGCATCTGTTGGGCCTTGAGCAGGCGCAGGCGCTTGAGGTACTGGATCGGCGCCAGTTCCGTGCAGCGCTTGAAGTGTTCGTGGAAGGTCGACACGCTCATGTTGGCGCGTTCGGCCAGCGTGTCCACGTTCAACGGTTCGGCGTAATGCTCGCGCAGATAGCTCAACGCGGTGCCGATGCGTGCGAAGTGCCCTTGCTGTTCGACCAGCGCTCGCAATACCCCGGCCTGTGGCCCGCGCAATGCCGTGTACAGCACCTCGCGCACCCGCGCCGGCCCCAACACCCGCGCATCCACCGGATCCTGCAGGCAGCGCAACAGCCGTTTGACGCTGTCGCGCATCGGCGCGTCGAGCGCGGCCGAGGTCATCGACTGAGGCGTCTGCGCCTGTACGGGTACGTCGAGCATGGGCCCCATGCTCTGCACCAGATCGCCGAGCATCGCCCGGTCGATGTCCACCGCGACCCCGAGCAGGGGCGCCTCACGGGTGGCGAAGGTCTCGCACATGAACGGTACCGACAACGCCTGCACCAGATAGTGGCCGGCGCCGTACTCCAGGGTGCGCGGGCCCAGGCGTGCCAGCTTGCTGCCCTGGGCGAGGATCATCAGGCTGGGTTCGTAGATCTGCGGGCTGCTGGCCACGTAGTGGTCCCAGCTCAGCACCTTGACCTGGGGCAGGGCGGTCGGGACGAAGCCAGGCCGCACGGCCAGGGTTTCGATTAGCGCACAGAGCGACGCATTGGCGTCGAGGTGACGGGTCAGGTGCATGAGTGGCCTGGAAAGAGGATTGGACATGCGTATCTTCGCAGAACCAACGAGGGTTGGCAGCTGTCGCGTGAAGGTCCGGAGAATCAGGCATGAGGGCCGGAGGATCTGCGGTGGGCATGGGCGCGTTGTGCCTGCACACTGTCGACACTGAATCGTTTCATCGAGAGGTCCATCGCATGTACACCGCAATCGGCTATGCCGCCCAGACATCCACCAGCCCGCTGGCGCCCATGACCTTCGAACGCCGCAGCCCGCGTCCGGACGACGTGGCGATCGAGATCCTGTACTGCGGCGTCTGCCACTCCGATATCCACCAGGCGCGCAACGAGTGGGGCATCGCCGTGTACCCGCTGATGCCCGGTCACGAGATCGTCGGCCGTGTGACCGCCGTCGGTGACAAGGTCAGCCAGCACAAGGTCGGCGACTTGGTCGGCGTCGGCTGCATGGTCGACTCCTGCCGTCAGTGCCCGGCGTGCCAGGCCAATGAAGAACAGTACTGCCTGGAAGGCCCGACCATGACCTACGCCACCCCGGACCGGGTCGATGGCAGCAACACCATGGGCGGCTACTCCAACAGCATCGTGGTCAGCGAGCACTTCGTCGTGCGCATCCCCGCCAGCCTCGACCTGGCCAGCGCCGCACCGATCCTGTGCGCCGGTATCACCACCTACTCGCCGCTCAAGCACCACGGCGTCGGTCCTGGCCATAAAATCGGCGTGCTGGGCATGGGTGGCCTGGGCCACATGGGCATCAAGCTCGCCAAGGCCCTGGGCGCCGAAGTCACCTTGTTCACCCGTTCGGTGGCCAAGGCCGAAGAGGCCCGTCGCCAGGGTGCCGACCACGTGATCATCTCCAGCGATCCCGAGCAGATGCGTGCAGCGGCGGGGCGTTTCGACTTCCTGCTCGACACCATTCCGGTGCAGCACGACATCAACCCCTACCTGGAGACCCTGACCTTCGGGGGCGTGCATATCCTAGTCGGGCTGATCGAACCCATCGACCCACCGGTGCATGCGGCCAACCTGGTCATGAAGCGTCGCGTCCTGGCCGGTTCGCTCATCGGCGGTATCGCCGAGACCCAGGAAGTGCTGGACTTCTGCGCCGAGCACCAGATCACCTGCGACATCGAGATGCTGGACATCCGCAACATCAACGAAGCCTACGAGCGGATGATCGCTGGCGATGTGAAGTACCGGTTCGTGATCGACATGGCGACCCTGAAGGCCTGAAGAAACGAGCGGCAAGCGGCAAGCGGGCGGTAGTGCGATACGTCAGGCGTTGACAGGACGTTGAAGCGGCGCCGACCTTCTGGCTTGCAGCTTGCAGCTTGCAGCCCGTACCATGCCCGTATCTTCCCATTCCAACAACAACCTGCCCGCGCCTGGCCGAATACCGTCCAGGCGTTGGCGGGTCGTTGCGTTTTCGGAGTCCGCGTCCTGTCCATGCATACGTCCACCACCCCTCCCACCGCTGGCGGCAGCTGGCTGAGCGTCATCGCCCTGGCCCTGGCGGCGTTCATCTTCAACACCACCGAGTTCGTCCCGGTGGCGCTGCTCAGCGACATCGGCCGCAGTTTCGCCATGACCCCGGCACAGGTCGGCCTGATGCTGACCATCTATGCCTGGGTGGTCGCGCTGGCGTCGTTGCCGATGATGTTGCTGACCCGCAACGTCGAGCGCCGTCGCCTGCTGACCGTGGTCTTTGCTGTGTTCATCGTCAGTCACCTGCTGTCCTGGATGGCGCAGAGCTTCGCCATGCTGCTGGTCAGCCGGATCGGCATCGCCCTGGCGCATGCCATCTTCTGGTCGATCACCGCGTCGCTGGCAGTGCGGGTGGCGCCGCCGGGGCAGCAGGCCAAGGCGCTGGGGCTGTTGGCCACCGGCACCACGCTGGCCATGGTCTTGGGTATCCCGCTGGGCCGGGTGGTGGGCGAGAGCCTGGGCTGGCGGGTGACGTTCCTGTGCATCGGCGGGGTCGCACTGGCGACGCTGCTGTGCCTGATGAAGTCGCTGCCGCTGCTGCCGAGCCAGAACTCCGGGTCGCTGCGCAGTCTGCCGGTGCTGTTCAAGCGGCCGGCCCTGGTGGTCGTCTACCTGTTGGTCACCCTGGTGATCACCGCACAGTTCACCGCCTACAGCTACATCGAACCCTTCGCACTGCACGTGGCGCAGATCAGCGGTCAACAGACGACCGTGCTGTTGCTGCTGTTCGGTGGGGCGGGCGTGTTGGGGTCGGTGCTGTTCAGCCGTTACAGCGATCGGTTCCCCCATGGCCTGTTGCTGGGTTCGATCGGCATGCTGGCCGCCTGTCTGCTCCTGTTGCTGCCACTCTCCGGCCACTTCCCGGTGTTCGCCGGGTTGAGCATGCTCTGGGGGATCTCCATCCTCAGCTTCAGCCTGTCCTTGCAGTCGCGCACCTTGAAACTTGCCTCGGACGCCACCGACGTGGCCATGGCGCTGTTTTCCGGCATCTACAACATCGGCATCGGCGGCGGCGCGCTGCTCGGCAGTATCGTCAGCTCGCAGATGGGCGTGGCCAACATCGGCCTGGTCGGCGGCAGCGTGGCGCTGGTCGGCCTGGTGCTCGCGGCGCTGAACACGCGGCGTTTCGCTCAGGCCTTGCCGAGTGTCCCGACGGATCGCTGAGTCAAGGCGGGCGAAGGCTCAGGTCACAGCCACAGCGCTGACCAGGCCGACGCCAGCAACAGGATCGCCAGTGCCTGGTTGAGGCGCCTGAGTGCCCGAGGGCTGTTCAGCCAGGACGCGCTCGCAGCGCCCAGGGCGGCCCACAGGGTCATGCAGGGCACGGCCACCAGCAGGAAGGCGGCCGCCAGCCAGGCAATGGCCGCAGCCGAGCCCTCGGCAGCGGGCAGGGCGAAGACGCTGACCACCGCCATCGCCATCATCCATACCTTCGGATTGATCACCTGCAAGAGGGCCAGGCTCACAAGGCTCTGGCGAGGCGGAGCATCGGCTGGCAACGGCTGACCTGCGGCGCGCAGCATCTGCCAGGCCATCACGCTCAACCAGGCGATGCCGAACCAGGCCATCGCCTGCTCGATCAGCGGATGGCGCACCAGCAGCGTACCCAGTCCAAGGCCCACCAGCAGCACCACGCCAGCGGCCGACACGCAGGCGGCCAGCACCAGGGGCAGGGTGCGGCGGGTGCCGACCCGGGCGCCCTCGGCCAGGATCAGCACATTGCTGGGGCCGGGGCTGATACTGGCGACGAGGGCGAACAACAGAAACGACAACGAAACGGCGGACATGGCAAGCGCTCCTGGACATCGAGCCATCAGCCTGCCGCATGCCAGGCTAGCGGTCTGGAAGGTTTGAGCAACGCCGTCGGTAGTCCGCCGGGGTCAGGCGGTACGCCCGCTGAAACCAGCGGCCCAGGTGGCTCTGGTCGGCAAACCCCACGGCGCTGGCCACATGGACCGGCGTGTCGCCACGGGCCAGCAGTTCGCGAGCCTTGGCCAGGCGCACCTGCACCAGATAGGCATGGGGCGGCAGGCCGAACGCACTGCGAAAGGCCCGGGTCAGCCTGAAGCGGTCCACCTGGCAGGCCTCGGCCAGGCTGTCCAGGCTCAGGTCCTGGGCGTAGCAGGCATGGATGAGTTCCTGTGCCCGGCGTGCTACCCCAGGCAGGCGAGGGTCGGGGTTCATCTGACGACGCCAGTGCACGTGGCGGGTCAGGTGGGCGAGCAGGTCATCCAGGGCCACGTCCTGGGCCATGCGCAGCGAGCCGCCGTGGACGGCCTGGAACGCGCGCGCGATCGACCGGGCCAGGATCGGGTCTTCGCTTAACGTATCGGCAAACCCGGGCAGGCAGTGGGCAGGTGCCTGCTCGAACAGGGCGCACAAGGCGCTTTCGAGCCAGTCGGGGCGCAGGTAGAGCGTCGAATAGGTGAAGCCGTCCTCGGTCGGCGCATGCCCGTCGTGCAGTTCCCCGGGTTCGAGCAGGAACACCTGGCCGGGTGTGCTGTGATGGCGCAGGCGCCGGCAATGGAACTGCTGCACGCCTTGCTCGGTGAAGCCGATCAGGAAGCTGTCGTGCCAATGCGGTTCATAGGCATGCCCTTTGAAATGCGCGCGTACCGATTCGATGCCGGTGTCCGCGTGCAGAGCGAGGTCGATCCAGTTGTCCATGGGCGGCCCGCGACAAGGAGAGAGCGTCAACTGTACGACAGGGGACGGGTGAATGCTGGAAGATTTGTGCACAGGAAGGCATGTGGCTGACTCGAGCGCAGCTCACATACCCAGTGATAAAAAGAATTAGAAATTAATCTTATGCTTATGATTTTTATACTTATTTTTCATTTACTTAATGTGATTTATCAAGAGTCTTCATCGGTGTGCCTGGCGCGCCGCCTGGGCATGCGCAGTGCATTGCTCATAGTAGGTTTGGCGAATCGCCACGGGCTTGAGGTGTGAAGCACTGGTGTAGGTCTGTTCGGTGATCCCGAATGCCGTCATGCGCATCCACGGCTTGGGGAACCGGCGGTTCTGCAACCGTTTGCGCACGGCGTACAGGCTCACGCCGGACAGCTTGGACTGCTGAGCCTCGGCTGCAATGCGGGCTCCCCACTCACACACCTGACGATCACCTGTGCTCAGCCCTTTGGCCTGTAGTGAAGAGGCGGCCGCCATGAGCAGGCATCCGGCCAAGGCGCTTTGAAATGACTTCATGAGGTTGTCCTAACCCGTTGAAAAAAATCGAAGTCTGCCGCGCTTTGCTGGGTGCAGGGGCCAGTAAAATGCCGTCAACGGACAAAAGGCGACTGGAGGATGCACGCCGGAGGTGCGCGCCGGGTCGAATAGGCTCGGGAGAGACCACGTGGCCGCTGCCTCACAGGTCGGTGTGATCGTACAACTGCATGAGGTATCATGGGCACTGGCTTCCTCACATGAAACGTACAGGGCATGACAGAGCAGCAGGTACAGCCACGGGCCCGGCGCAAGCCTCGCAGCCTGGCGCAGGAGTTGGTCACGGTCCTCACCGAGCGCATTCGCAGCGGCCAGCTCAAACGCGGCGACAAGCTGCCCACCGAATCGCAGATCATGGTCGAGGAAGGGGTCAGCCGCACGGTGGTGCGCGAGGCCATTTCCCGCTTGCAGGCAGCCGGTCAGGTCGAGACCCGTCACGGCATCGGCACGTTCGTGCTGGACACCCCACCAAGCAACGGTTTTCGCATCGACCCGGCCACGGTGGTGACCCTGCGCGATGTGCTGGCGGTGCTGGAGCTGCGCATCGCCCTGGAGATCGAATCCGCCGGCCTTGCCGCCGAGCGCCGGGACGAGACGCACCTGGCGGCCATGCGTGCGGCCCTGGACGAGATCAACTTGGGCGCAGCCAAGGCGTCGGATGCCGTGGCGGCGGATTTCCAGTTCCACCTGCAGATCGCCCAGGCCAGCGGCAACCATTACTTCGCCGACATCCTCGGCCACCTGGGCACCAGCATCATCCCGCGTACCCGGCTGAATTCGGCAAGCCTGGCCCAGGACGATCAGGCGCATTACCTGAGTCGCCTGCGTTACGAGCACGAAGCCATCTTCGAGGCCATCGTCCGCCGCGACCCTGAAGGCGCCAAGCTCGCCATGCGCATGCACCTGTGCAACAGCCGCGAACGCTTGCGCCATGCGCATCAGCAGGCACAGGGGCAGCAGCCGTCAGGCGCATGAGTGAAGACAGCTCATGCCCCTGTGGGAGCGGGCTTGCCCGCGATAACGCCCGGTCCATCACCGTCTCGTTATGAACAGTCCGATCTCAAAATAATCGATTATCTTATTGATTTAAAAGGAAGTGGCTTGAAGATCCTGGTGGGCCTTGCAGGCCCAATCGCGGCCGGGGCCGCTACAGGTGACCGCGGCAGCTTACAACCCCGCGGTGGGGCTACGGGTGTAGGAGCGGCCCCCGTGCCGCGATGGGCCGCAAAGCGGCCCCAGAAATCAATCAGCGACACAGCTGCCGATCATCCATGAAAAAGGCAGCCCATCCGGAGCTGCCTTGTCTGCTCGAGCCGGCGATACACTTGCTCGGCTCATGCCCTGCACACGATCAGCGCCCCAACAGTACCTGCTGAACCCGACCCTGCGCCTCCTGCACGGTCTTGGCCTGGGCATTGAGCTCGCCCAGCAGACCGTTCAGTTCTGCCTGAACCTTGGGGTCGGCAACGCGCACGATGGCGCCATTGACCTCGATCTGGTCCTTGTGGGCGCTGACGTAGTCGGCCACCTTCAGGCTGCTGTCCAGGGTCGCTTCCAGGTTCGGCAGCACGCCCAGGAAGGTCGTGGCAGGCAAGGTCACGGTCTTCTCGTAAGCCTTGTCGTACACCGGCTTGAGGTCATCCGGCTGCTTCAGCGCCGCATGGGCCGCATCGGCCTTGGCCTGCTCTGCCTTGAGCGCGGTGCCCATGTCGTGCAGCCCGGTCTTGGCGCTTTCGATGTCGGCGCGTCGTGCGATCACGTCGTTGATCGAGCGCACGGCGCCTTTCTCCACCAGGCCCTTCATGGGCTTGATCGAGGCATCCATGCTGCCATTGAAGTCGGTGATCACGGCATAGTGGCTGGTGTAGTCGCCGAAGGCCTTGGATTCTTCCGGTGTCAGCTGCGGCACCCGCACGCCCGGCTTGTCGATGATCCGGGTCTGCAGGAACTGGCTGAAAGCCGCACGCTGCTCAGGTTCCTTGTCGCCACAGGCAGCCAAGGCCAGGGGAAGGGCGAGGGCGAGCAACCACTGCGGGCGGAATGAGACGTTCATGTCGGTAGGGTCCTTGAGTGAGGGAGTGGAACGGTCATGGGACATTGCCATCACTGCCCGGTTCCCCGGCGGCGCGCGACGCGCCGCGAAGCACAAGCTACAAGCTACAAGCTACAAGCGGACGGTAGTGCGGTTCGCCAGGTGTTGACAGGATGTTGATGTGGCGCTGACGCTGCGGCTTGCGGCTTGCGGCTTGCGGCTTGCGGCTTGCGGCTTGCGGCTTGCGGCTTGCGGCTTGCGGCTCTCCAGCCTTACCCCTCCCAGGCACCATTCACCAGCCGCCGCAGCCCGAGCGGGTTGGCGTCCTGCAGCGCGGCCGGCAGCAGCGACTGCGGGTAGTTCTGGTAGCACACCGGGCGCAGGAAGCGGTCGATGGCCAGGGTGCCGACCGAGGTGCCGCGGGCGTCCGAGGTGGCTGGGTAAGGCCCGCCGTGAACCATGGCGTCGCAGACCTCGACCCCGGTGGGGTAACCGTTGAGCAGGATCCGACCGACCTTTTCTTCGAGGATCGGCACCAGCCAGGCGTAGGCTTCCAGATCGTCCGGCTCGCCGATCAGGGTGGCGGTCAGCTGACCGCGCAGGCCTTGCAGCGCGGCCTTGAGCTGCGCGTCGTCCACCACCTCCACCGCGACGGTGGCCGGGCCGAAGACCTCTTCCTGCAGCAGGGCGTCGCTGTTCACCAGCAGGTCGGCCTTGGCCTTGTACAAGCGCGCCTGGGCCTGCTGGCCTTCCTGGGGCTGGCCGGCCAGGCGTTCGATGCCAGCGTGGGCATCCAGGTGTTGCAGGCCGCGGGCATAACTGTCCAGCCCGCCTTGGTTGAGCAGTGTCTGCGGCGCCTGTTGCCCCAGGTGCTCTCCTAGGTCAGCCAGCAACTGTTCGAACGCAGGCCCACGCACCCCGAGCACCAGGCCGGGGTTGGTGCAGAACTGGCCAGCCCCCAGGGTGACCGAACCGGCCAGTTCGCGGGCGATGGCCGCGCCGCGCTTGGCCAGGGCACTCGGCAGGATGATCACCGGGTTGATGCTGGACATCTCGGCGAACACCGGGATCGGCTGCGGGCGCTCGGCCGCCAGGCGGCACAAGGCATCGCCCCCCTTGAGCGAGCCGGTGAAGCCCACGGCCTGGATGGCCGGGTGCTTGACCAGCCATTCGCCGACACGATGGCCATAGACCATGTTGAACACCCCGGCGGGCATGCCGGTGCGCTCGGCCGCGCGCTGGATGGCGCAGCCGACCAGGTCGGCGGTCGCCATGTGTCCGCTGTGGGCCTTGAACACCACCGGGCAGCCGGCGGCCAACGCGGCGGCGGTATCGCCTCCGGCGGTGGAGAAAGCCAGCGGGAAGTTGCTGGCACCGAACACGGCCACCGGGCCGACACCGATGCGCATCTGTCGAATGTCGGGACGCGGCAGGGGCTGACGGTCCGGCAGCGCAAGGTCGATCCGTGCGCCCAGGAAGTCGCCACGGCGCAGGACCTGGGCGAACAGGCGCATCTGCCCGCTGGTCCGGCCTCGCTCGCCCTGGATGCGGGCGGCTGGCAGGGCGGTTTCACGGCAGACGATGGCGACGAACGCTTCGTCCAGCGCATCCAGTTCAGCGGCGATGGCCTCGAGGAACTCGGCCCGGCGCGCGGGCGGCAGTTGGCGGAAGGCGGCGAAGGCATCGGCAGCGGCACGCGCGGCCTGATCGACTTCGGCCTCGGTCGCCTGACTGAAGGTGAAGGGCAAGGCCTCGCCGGTGCTGGCGTCGAGGCTGTGAAGGCGTTGCTCGCCAGCGGCGCTGCGCTGACCGGCGATGAAGTTGTGGCCAAGGATCTCGTGCATGGAAACTCCTTCGAAGTGAGGGGGCGAGCCTGAGTCAGGTCACCGGAGCAGGGTTGAAGAGGGTGATGTCGTTATGCAGGCGGTGCCGCTCGGCCCAGGTCTGCTGACGCCCGCTGGCGACGTCCAGGTAGTAGTGGAACAGCTCCCAGCCCAGGGTCTCGATGCTCGCCTGGCCGGTGGCGATGCGTCCGGCATCGATATCGATCAGGTCGGGCCAGCGCTGGGCCAGTTCGGTGCGGGTGCAGACCTTGACCACCGGGGCCATGGCCAGCCCGTAGGGGGTGCCGCGCCCGGTGGTGAACACGTGCAGGTTCATGCCCGCGGCCAGTTGCAACGTGCCGCAGATGAAATCGCTGGCCGGCGTGGCGCAGAACAGCAGGCCCTTGCGCGCGGCGCGCTCGCCAGGCCCCAGCACGCCCTGGATGGCGCCGCTGCCGGACTTGACGATCGAACCCAGGGCCTTTTCGACGATGTTCGACAGCCCGCCTTTCTTGTTGCCAGGCGTGGTGTTGGCGCTGCGATCGGCGGCGCCACGTTGCAGGTATTGGTCATACCAGTCCATCTCCTGCACCAGCGCCTCGGCCACCTCGGGCGTCTCGGCACGCGAGGTGAGCATGTAGATCGCATCGCGCACTTCGGTGACCTCGGAGAACATCACCGTGGCCCCGGCCCGCACCAGCAGGTCGGCGGCAAAACCCAGGGCCGGGTTGGCGGTGATCCCGGAAAACGCGTCGCTGCCGCCGCACTGCATGCCCAGGATCAGTTCGCTGGCCGGCACCGTCTCGCGCCGACGCTGGTCGAGCTTGCGCAGCCGCGTCTCGGCCAGAGCCATGATCTGCTCGATCATCTCGGTGAAGCCCAGGCTGGCGTCCTGCAGCTTGTACAGCCATGGCTCGCTGAGGTCCACCGAAGGATCGCCGGCGTGCATCACCTGCTCGGCCTGCAGCTTCTCGCAGCCCAGGCCGATCACCAGTGCCTCGCCACCGAGGTTCGGGTTGCGGGCCAGGTTGCGCACGGTACGGATCGGGATGTAGGCGTCGCGTGCGTTGATCGCCACGCCACAGCCATAGCTGTGGGTCAGCGCCACCACGTCGTCGACATGGGGGTAGCGCGGCAGCAGTTCCTGGCGAATGCGCTTGACCGCGTGCTCCAGCACGCCGGTCACGCACTGCACGGTGGTGGTGATGCCGAGCAGGTTGCGGGTGCCGACCGTGCCGTCGGCGTTGCGGTAGCCCTCGAAGGTGTAACCCTCCAGTGCCGGTGCAGGCGCCGGGATGGCGTCGCAGCGGGGCAGGCTGTCGAGCGGTGGGGCATCGGGCATGTCCAGCTGGCTTTCGCGCACCCAGCTGCCCTGGCGCAGGTTCTCGACGGCATAGCCGATGATCTGCCCATAGCGGCGCACCGGCATGCCCTGGGCGATGTCCACGGTGGCCGCCTTGTGGCTTTGCGGCACGGCCTCGATCAAGGTCAGGCCGTCGGCGAAGCGGGCGCCTTCGCCCAGGCCTCCGTCGTTGACCACCACCACGACATTGTCGTCGGCGTGCAGGCGAACGTGGCGGGGTGATTCGGATGTTTCGATCAGTTGCATGACAAGGCCCCTCGTGCGGTGCTCTCAGGCGTATATCGTCGGCTGGCGACCTGACGGGCAGGTCGCCAGCGTGGGGTCAACGGCGGCTGTCGGCCAGCTCGCTGCCGGCCGGTGGCAGGGCCGGTTCATCTTCACGCGGCAGATCGCGCAGCTCGATCCGCTTGATCGGGCCGACGATCACCAGGTAGCTGAACACCGCTACCAGGGCATTGGCGCCCACGTACACCAGCGCCCACTTGAACGAGCCGGTGGCGCTGATGATGTAGCCGATGATGATCGGCGTGGTGATCGACGCGATGTTGCCGAAGGTGTTGAACATGCCGCCGGACAGCCCGGCGATCTGCTTGGGCGAGGTGTCCGAGACCACAGCCCAGCCCAGCGCGCCCAGGCCCTTGCCGAAGAACGCCAGGGCCATAATCGCCACCACCATCCATTCGGCATCGACGTAGTTGCAGATGACCATGGTGGTGGACAGCAGCAGTCCGATCACGATCGGCGCCTTGCGGGCGAAGGTCAACGAGTTGCCGCGCCGCAGCAGGTGGTCGGAGATCACGCCACCCAGCACGCCGCCGACGAACCCGCAGATCGCCGGCAGCGAGGCGATGAAGCCGGCCTTGAGGATCGACATGCCACGGTCCTGCACCAGGTACACCGGGAACCAGGTCAGGAAGAAGTAGGTGATGGCGTTGATGCAGTACTGGCCCAGGTAGATGCCGAGCATCATGCGGCTGGTGAGCAGTTGGCGGATGTAGCCCCACTTGGGGCCGCCATTGCCGGCTGCGCGGGGCTTGTCCATGTCCACCAGGCCGCCGTTGCGCTCGATGTGCTCCAGCTCCCCGGCGCTGATCATCGGGTGTTCCTTGGGGTTGTAGATCAGCTTGAGCCAGACCAGCGAGAACACGATACCCAGGCCGCCCATGACCACGAACACGTGCTCCCACCCCCAGGAGTGGACGATCCAGCCCATCAGCGGGGCGAACAGCACGGTGGCGAAGTACTGGGCCGAGTTGAAGATCGCCGAGGCGGTGCCGCGTTCGGCGGTGGGGAACCAGGCCGCCACGATACGTGCGTTGCCGGGGAAGGAGGGCGCTTCGGCGAAGCCGACCAGAAAGCGCAGCATGAACAGCGCGACGATGGCATTGGCCACTGGCAGGTAGCCGACGAAGCCTTGCAGCACGGTGAACAACGACCAGGTGAAGATGCTCAGGGCGTAGACTTTCTTCGAGCCGAAGCGGTCGAGCAGCCAGCCCCCGGGAATCTGCCCGAGCACGTAGGCCCAGCCGAAGGCCGAAAAGATGTAGCCCAGGGTGATGGCGTCGATGCCAAGGTCTTTCTGCAGGGCGGAGCCGGCGATCGAGATGGTCGCTCGATCGGCGTAGTTGATGGTGGTCACCAGGAACAGCATCAACAAAATCAGGTAACGCACATGCGTCTTCTTGGGCGCTTGCATGCGAAGGTACTCCCACTCGTTATTGTTATGCGGGGGCGATCATGTTGTCTGAGCGGGCGCAGGCCCGCTCGGTGCGGCAGGTGGCAGCCTGCCTGGCTGGGCGCTTATTGCGGCCCGAGCGTGTCCATCAGGGCCGCGAGCTGAGCGTATTCGTCTTCGGTCAGCTCGGTCAGCGGCGTGCGCACCGGGCCTGCATCGTGACCGGCGATGCGTGCGCCGGCCTTGACGATGCTCACGGCGTAGCCCGACTTGCGGTTACGGATGTCCAGGTAAGGCAGGAAGAACGTGTCGATCAGGCGGTTCACGGTCGCGTGGTCGTCGCGGGCGATGGCGTTGTAGAAGTCCATCGCGGTCTTGGGCACGAAGTTGAACACGGCCGAAGAGTAGACCGGTACGCCCAAGGCCTTGTAGGCCGCTGCGTAGACTTCGGCGGTCGGCAGCCCGCCCAGGTAGCTGAAGCGTTCGCCCAGGCGACGGCGGATGGACACCATCAGCTCGATGTCGCCCAGCCCGTCCTTGTAGCCGATCAGGTTCGGGCAGCGCTCGGCCAGGCGCTCGAGGTGATCGGCGTTGAGGCGGCAGACGTTGCGGTTGTACACCACCACACCGATGTCGACGGATTTGCAGACCGCCTCGACATGGGCGGCCACGCCGTCCTGGCTGGCTTCGGTCAGGTAGTGCGGCAGCAGCAGCAACCCTTTGGCGCCCAGACGCTGGGCCTCGCGGGCGTATTCGATGGCCTGGCGGGTCGAGCCGCCCACACCGGCCAGGATCGGCACCGTGCCGGCGCAGGTATCGACGGCGGTCTTGATCACCTGGCTGTATTCACTGGCGGCGAGGGAGAAGAACTCACCGGTGCCTCCGGCGGCGAACAAGGCGGTCGCACCGTACGGCGCGAGCCACTCGAGGCGCTTGCGATAGCCTTCGGCATGGAAGTCGCCGCCTGCGTCGAAGTCGGTCAGCGGGAAGGACAGCAGGCCGTGGGAAAGAATGGATTGCAGTTCACGTGGCGTCATGGGGAGGCATCCTGTGGCGCGGTTGATTGTCATTGTGGCGCTTGAGGTAAGTTATCGTACAACTAGATTTGTGGCTAGAGGGATTGGCAATATTTTTTGTGAAGGGTGAAGGAGCGTAAGATCGAGGAAAGGCAGGTTGCAGGCGGTTGTAGCGCTGATAAAGCCTGGTGTGAAGGCTCAAGGCAGCGTGGCTGTGCGATCGCTATCGCTGGCAAGCCAGCTCCCACAAGGAGGCTGGATGATTGGGATGATGGCTAGAGGTACGACAACATGGTTATTCGGTGCACTAGTCTGTCAATCAGGGCTAGACCGATACGAATACTGTTGGGGATGTTCAGATTTCTGCCATTTTTGACTGCAGCACCGGCAAGACTGCTCCCAGGGGTGGGTGAGCCACCATGCTGCGATTGACCTGAAAAAGGTACCTGTGGGAGCAACTGTCTTTTTCTACTTGGTACATGCCCGATCGCATGGGCTGATGTTTGGGCTTATCCGCAACGCAGGCAGTGCCTGACAGGGCCTCATCGCTGGCAAGCCAGCTCCCACCCAGACCTCTGCAGCCATCAATGTAGTCATGGCTGCGCAAGCAGCTTGTGGGAGCGGGCTTGCCCGCGATAACGGTAGTACATTCCCCCTCATTTCCTCCAGCAGCCCGCGTCCTGACAAACAGCAGACAACGCAAAACGCCCCGACCACACAGGCAGTCGGGGCGTTCGAACACGCACGTCTGAAGGCGTATCAGGCCTTCTGAATCAGGATCGACCTACAGCTTCACACCCATCACTCAGGCCATGGCCTGCCGTGGCGCCGGCTGCCGCTTGCGTGCCTGAACCCGGCAGGCCTCGCCGAAGGCCTGGAACAGGCGAATCGAGTCAGGGTTGCTCGCCGCTTTCCATTCCGGGTGCCATTGCACGGCGAACAGGAAGGGCGAGATGGCCGGGCCATGTACGGCCTCGACCAGGCCATCCGGCGCCCAGGCGATCGCCTGCAACCCGTCGCCCAGGGTGCGCAGGCCCTGGCCATGCAGCGAGTTGACGCGGATCGTGTCGCGGCCCAGCGTCGCCTGCAGCCAGCTGCCGGCTTCGACCGTGACGTCGTGAACGGCCTGGTACTGCACATCGACCGGGTCGTCCGGGTTCTCCCGGTGGTCGTTGAAACCCGGCTCGGCATAGACCTTCTGGTAGATGTCGCCGCCCAGGGCCACGTTGATCTCCTGCATGCCGCGGCACACGCCGAAGATCGGCAGGCCACGGGCGATGGCCAGTTGCACCAGCGGGATGTCGAACAGGTCGCGCTGCTTGTCCTGCGTCTTGCCAGGAGTCTCGTTCTCCTGGCCGTACAGCGCCGGGTCGATGTTGCTGCCCGCGCCGGTCAGGTAGACGCCGTCGGCCATGTCGAGGTAAGCCTCCAAGTCGTCGGTGCCGCAGCAGGTCGGCACCAGCACCGGCACACAGCCTGCGAAGTCGACCAGCGGGGTGATGTACTTGTGGGTCATGACTTGATAGTCGTGGCCTTTGCGCTCCTGCGTACCCATGGTCATCAGGACGACCGGTTTGCGCAGGGATTGAGTCTTCTCGCCAATGTTGCTGTTGGACATAAGTCACCTTGGGACAGGGGTTGCCCTGCCGTTGTCGTGCAGGCCGGCGAGACGCATGTGCCGTGCCTGAAGTCCCGAGCACTGCCGGCTGGCCGGACGTACGGCGATGGACCGGTCGGGACTCGAAGCCAGCTTGCCAGAGCCGTTCGAGATGTCAAACAGGCAAACGAACGGTGCCAGCGGCCCTCGAGCGTCGAATTCAGGCGCCGGGCCTTTGCCATCAAGGGCTTGCGGCAAGGCCAGGTCGCCACCGGTTGAGCATGCAAACGGTCGTTTGCGTCGCTGCAATGATCGAAGCGCCTGTGGGTGCATTCGTTTGCAGCTGCGTAAGCCCTTTGACAACGCCGGTCGAATCGTTCGACAGTGCCGATCGCCGCGCCGCCCTGGCGTCCTGACATGGAGTTGCCTTGCCTGTGAACCCTTCAGACACTGTCCGCCTCCCGCACGCCGACCTGGTCGCGCTGCTGACTGGCCTTCTCGTTCGTCATGGTTGCAGCACCTCGGTCGCCGCCGTGCTGGCCGACAATTGCGCCGCGGCGCAACGTGATGGCGCTCACAGCCATGGTGTGTTCCGCGTGCCCGGCTATGTCTCGACGCTGGCCAGTGGCTGGGTCGACGGCACGGCGCGGCCGGTGGTATCGGACGTGGCCGCCGGTCTGCTCAAGGTCGATGCGGCCGGCGGCTTCGCCCAGCCGGCCTTGGCTGCGGCGCGAGCGGCCTTGATGGACAAGGCGCGCAGCGCCGGCATCGCGGCCCTGGCCATCCACAATTCGCACCACTTCGGCGCCCTGTGGCCGGACGTCGAGCCGTTCGCCGACGCCGGGCTGGTGGCGCTGACGGTGGTCAACAGCATGACCTGCGTGGTGCCACACGGTGCCCGGCAGCCCCTATTCGGCACCAACCCCATCGCCTTCGCCGCGCCTTGCGCCGGCCACGACCCCCTGGTCTTCGACATGGCCACCAGCGCCATGGCCCATGGCGACATCCAGATCGCCGCGCGCGAAGGCCGTAGCCTGCCGCCAGGCGTCGGCGTGGATGCGGCCGGCCAGCCGACCTGCGACCCTCGGGCGATCCTCGACGGCGGTGCGTTGCTGGCGTTCGGTGGGCACAAGGGCTCGGCGCTGTCGATGATGGTTGAGCTGTTGGCCGCGGCGCTGACCGGTGGGCACTTCTCCTGGGAGTTCGACTGGTCCGGGCACCCTGGGGCCAAGACACCCTGGACGGGGCAGGCACTGATCGTTATAGACCCGACCCGTAGCGAAGGGCAACGGTTCGCCGAGCGCGCGGGGGAGCTGGTGGCGCAGTTGCGTGCCGTGGGGCTGGAGCGGCTGCCGGGCGAGCGGCGCTACCATGAGCGGGCCGTGTCGGCGCGTGAGGGGGTGGCGCTGACCCGCAGCGAACTTGCCGAATTGCACACGCTGGCCGGCACCGGTCCCGGCGCCTCGTCAACGTGAGGCACGCACGAGAAGCCTACATAGTCTTTGTCCAGCACCCCGTGCGACCGTGCAGGCCATCAATGCGCGCGTGATATGTCGTCACGGCGCGACAACGCGTATCCTGCACCCAGCCATCCCCGTACCCATCCTGATCCCAAGGAGCTGCACGCTGTGTTCAAACATGTCGATGCCTATGCCGGCGACCCGATCCTCTCGCTGATGGAAACCTTCAAGGCCGACCCGCGCGCCGACAAGGTCAACCTGAGCATCGGCCTGTACTACGACGCCGACGGCGCGGTACCGCAGCTGGCGGCCGTGGGCGAGGCCGAGCGGCGCCTGGCCGACCAGGCCCACGGCGCCTCGCTGTACCTGCCCATGGAAGGCCTGGGCAGCTACCGGACCGCGATCCAGTCGCTGCTGTTCGGCGCCGAGCACCCGATGGTCAGCGCCGGACGCGTCGCCACCGTGCAGACCGTCGGTGGTTCGGGCGCACTGAAGGTCGGTGCCGACTTCCTCAAGCGCTATTTCCCCGACGCGCAGGTGTGGGTCAGCAACCCGACCTGGGACAACCACCGCGCCATCTTCGAAGGCGCTGGATTCACCGTGAACACCTACCCATACTTCGACCCGGCGACCCGTGGCCTGGATTTCGACGGCATGCTCTCGACCCTGCGCCAGTTGCCGGCCCAGAGCATCGTGCTGCTGCACCCGTGCTGCCACAACCCGACGGGCGTGGACCTGGATCAGGCGCAATGGCAGCAGGTGATCGAGGTGGTCAAGGCGCGCGAGCTGATCGCCTTCCTCGACATCGCCTACCAGGGCTTCGGCGAAGGGCTGGCCGAGGATGCCTACGCCATCCGCGAAATGGCCCGGGCCGGGGTGCCATGCCTGGTGAGCAATTCGTTCTCGAAGATCTTCTCGCTGTACGGCGAGCGGGTAGGGGGGCTGTCGGTGGTCAGCGACGATGCCGACAGCGCCGTCAGCGTGCTCGGCCAGCTCAAGGCCACGGTGCGTCGCAACTATTCGAGCCCCCCATGCCACGGCGCGCAACTGGTCGCCACGGTACTGGCCGACCCGGCGCTGGCCGAGGACTGGGCGAACGAGGTCGAGGCCATGCGCCTGCGCATCCTCGACATGCGCCAGGGCCTGGTCGATGCGCTGGCCCGTCGCCTGCCCGGCCAGGACTTCCAATTCCTGCTGCGTCAGCGCGGCATGTTCAGCTACACCGGCTTCAGCGTCGAGCAGGTGCGTCGTCTGCGTGACCAGTTCGGCGTGTACCTGATCGACAGTGGCCGGGTCTGCATGGCCGGCCTGCGCCCGGACAACCTGGAACGGGTAGCAGAGGCGTTCGCCGCAGTGCAGTAACGCTTCATGCCGTACCCTGGCGCGGGCTGACCTGACGGCCCGCGCCACCCAGCCGATCGCACGCCGGGCAGTTTGGCTTTGCAAGTGCAGGCGATCCAGCGCACAATCGCGCCCCTCTTTTCGGCTGAGGTGCGCGTGGCCTGCGTCGCGTGGCCTTCAGCCTGTTGCAATCTTGCGAGTGGAGTTGCATCCGGATGAACGAGCGGGCCCCCGGCGTCGAAGCGCGCCTTGAAACAGAGTCGGCTGCTGCAGGCAGCTGGCTACGTCAGGACACCACCTGGATGCTCGGCCTGTTCGGCACGGCCATCGGCGCCGGGACGCTGTTCCTGCCGATCAACGCCGGCCTGGGCGGCTTCTGGCCACTGCTGGTGCTGGCCGTACTGGCGTTCCCGATGACCTACTACGCCCACCGGGGCCTGACCCGCTTCGTGCTGTCCGGGCGCAACGGTGGCGACATCACCCAAGTGGTCGAGGAGCACTTCGGCATCCGCGCCGGTGCGCTGATCACCGTGCTGTACTTCTTCGCCATCTTCCCCATCCTGCTGATCTACAGCGTGGCCTTGACCAACACCGTCGCCAGCTTCATGGAGCACCAGCTGCACATGACGCCACCGCCACGGATCGTGCTGTCGTTCGTGCTGATCCTGGCCCTGCTGGCGATCGTGCGCTGTGGTGAGCAGGCCACGGTCAAGGTCATGAGCCTGCTGGTCTATCCCTTCATCGTGGCGCTGGCGTTGCTGGCGCTCTACCTGATCCCGCACTGGAACGGTGGCATTCTCGACACCGCCCGTGAAGTCCCGGCGGGCGGTGCCTTCCTGCACACCCTGTGGCTGGCGATTCCGGTGATGGTGTTCTCCTTCAACCACTCGCCGATCATCTCGGCCTTCGCCGTCGACCAGAGGCGCCTGCATGGCGAGCACGCGGATGCGCGCAGCGGCCAGGTGCTGGCCCGCGCGCACCTGCTGATGGTGGCGATGGTGCTGTTCTTCGTGTTCAGCTGCGTGCTGACCCTCGACAGCGCCCAGTTGGCCGAGGCCAAGGCGCAGAACCTGTCGATCCTGTCCTACCTGGCCAACCACTTCGACAACCCGAGCATCGCCTTCGCCGCGCCGCTGATCGCCTTCGTGGCCATCGCCAAGTCGTTCCTGGGCCACTACATCGGCGCCAGCGAAGGGCTCAAGGGCATCATCGCCAAGACCGGCCGCAGCCCCCAGGGCAAAGGGTTGGACCGCCTGGTGGCGATCGGCATGCTGGTGGTGTGCTGGATCGTCGCGACCCTGAACCCGAGCATCCTGTCGATGATCGAGTCGTTCGGCGGGCCGGTGATCGCCGCCATCCTGTTCCTCATGCCGATGTACGCCATTCGCCGCGTGCCGGCCATGCAGAAGTACCGGGGCGCGTTGTCCAATGCGTTCGTGGTGGTGGTCGGGCTGGTGGCGATGTCGTCGGTGCTGTACTCGGTGATCGGTGGATTGTTCGACTGAAGGCCTTGACGGTCCAGGCGTGGGTTGCCGCACAGGGTTCCTGCGCATGGGTCGAGCTTTGCCTACATACATTTTGCCGCTTGGGGCATAGGCACTCGAGCGGCTTCATGCTTAACTCGGCATCCTCTTTCATCCCTACAAGGAAACCGTTCATGGCTCAGGTCACTCTCAAAGGCAATCCGGTTCACGTCACAGGCGACCTGCCCGCAGTCGGTAGCCAGGCTCCGGCCTTCACCCTGGTCGGCGAAGGGCTGGCGGACACCTCGCTGCAGGCCTTTGCCGGCAAGCGCAAGGTGCTGAACATCTTCCCGAGCGTCGATACTCCGACCTGCGCGACCTCCGTGCGTAAATTCAACGCCCAGGCCAACGACCTGGCCAACACCGTGGTGCTGTGCATCTCGGCCGACCTGCCGTTCGCCCAGGCCCGTTTCTGTGGCGCCGAAGGCCTGGAAAACGTGAAGAACCTGTCGACCCTGCGCGGCCGTGAGTTCCTCGAAACCTACGGCGTGGCCATTGCCGACGGTCCGCTGGCCGGCCTGGCCGCCCGTGCGGTGGTGGTGCTGGACGAGCACGACAAGGTCCTGCACAGCGAGCTGGTGAGCGAAGTCGCCGACGAGCCGAACTACGAGCAGGCGCTGGCCGTCCTGAAGTAAGCCTGGCCTCAGGCCTGTCGGGCCCTGAAGGTCGATGTATCGAAACGGTCTGGGTTGATCTCAGGCCGTTTTCTTTTTCCGCCTCAGTTGGCATGGCTGCCACCGACAGGCTGCAGCGATCTGTGTGGGAGTCCGGCCGCCGCCTTGGCGCCGCGTTGTCGCGCAGAGAACATGGCGATAGCTGGCAGGATCCGAAGCTTCATTGCTAATCGATTTTAGGGCCGCTTTGCGGCCCATCGCGGCACAGGGGCCGCTCCTACACCCGCAGCCCCACCGCGGGGTTGCAGGCTATCGCGGTCACCTGTGGGAGCGGCCCCAGTGCCGCGATTGGGCCCGCAGGGCCCACAAAACCCTAAAAATTATTTCCTTTGAAATCAACAAGCTAGTTTTTGTTCTATAGGAGCTGGCTTGCCAGCGATAGGGCCCTGTCAGGCGCCGCCTGCATCGCGGGCAAGCCCGCTCCCACAGGCTGCTGGCGCAGCCCGGGCGACACCGCACTGACAGGCGTCTGAGATCTGTGTGGGAGCTGGCTTGCCAGCGATAGGGCCCCCTCAAGCGCCGCCTGCAGCGCGGGCAAGCCCTACAAGCTGCTTGCCCGACTGGCCAGAGCGATGCGTGCGCGATAGCTGCGGTCCGGCTCTTTCACGGGCGCCTGCCACGCAGAACCCTGTCAATGAAGGTAAAACCCACGTAAAGGGCCTTTGCTAAACACGCCCAAGTGCTTATCGTTCACCCTCCTCACGTCGTCGTCCTCGAACAAGGTTCGTTCAATCCATGCATGTTTCCTCTTCCCGCACCTCTCGCCGCTGGCTGTTCGGCCTGCTGATCCTCGTGCTCGTCGCCTTGTTGGCCTGGTGGCTGTGGCCTGCCTCGACGAGCCATCAGGACACCGCTGCCGAGGCGGGCAAAGGCGGGCGGCCCGGTTTCGGGGCATCGACCGACCCTGTGCCGGTGCGAGTCGAGCCGGCCACGGTCAACGACTTCCCGCTGTACTACAAGGCGCTCGGCACCGTGACCGCGATCAATACCGTCAACGTGCGCAGCCGCGTTTCCGGCGAGCTGGTCAAGGTGCATTTCAAGGAGGGCCAGCAGGTCAAGGCTGGCGACCTGCTGGCTGAAATCGACCCGCGCTCCTACCGCATCGCCCTGCAGCAGACCGAAGGTACGCTGGCCCAGAACCAGGCCCAGCTGAAGAACGCCCAGGTCGATTTCGCCCGCTACAAGGGCCTGTATGCCGAAGACAGCATCGCCAAGCAGACCCTGGACACCGCCGAGGCCTTGGTCGGGCAGTACCGTGGCACCATCATGACCAACCAGGCGGCGGTGAACGACGCCCGCCTGAACCTGGAATTCACCCAGATCCGCGCGCCCATCAGCGGTCGGGTCGGCCTGCGCCAGCTGGACCTGGGCAACTTGGTGGCCGCCAACGACACCACGGCCCTGGTGGTCATCACCCAGACCGAGCCGATCAACGTCGCCTTCACCCTGCCGGAAAGCGAGCTGGCCACCGTGCTGGCGCGCTACCGCAGCGGTGCGGCGCTGTCGGTAGAGGCCTGGGACCGGGGCGATACCCGTCTGCAGGCCACCGGAACCCTGGCCAGCCTCGACAACCAGATCGACATCACCACCGGCACGCTCAAGTTCAAGGCGCGTTTCGAGAACAAGGACCAGGCCCTGTTCCCCAACCAGTTCGTCAACGTACGCCTGCTCGCCGACACCCTGCGCCAGGTGGTGACCGTGCCCGCTGCCGCCGTCCAGTTCGGCACCGACGGCACCTTCGTCTACGTGGTCGACGCCCAGGACAAGGTCAAGATCCAGCCGGTCAAGGTCGGCCCCAGCGACGGCGAGCGCAGCGTGATCGAGGAAGGCCTGGCCGCCGGCGACCGCCTGGTGCTCGAAGGCACCGACCGCCTGCGTGACGGCACCCAGGTCGAGGTGGTCCAGGACAGCTCGCAGGTTCCGGCCACGCCGGGCCAGCACCTGCAGGGCCAGGAAACCAAGGGCGCGGCCGAAGCCGGTGAAGCGGGCAAGGCCGGCGCATGAACCTGTCCCGGCTGTTCATCCTTCGCCCGGTCGCCACCACGCTGAGCATGGTGGCCATCGTCCTGGCCGGCCTGATCGCCTACACCTTGCTGCCGGTGTCGGCGTTGCCCCAGGTCGACTACCCGACCATCCGGGTCATGACCCTGTACCCCGGCGCCAGCCCGCAGGTCATGACCAGCGCAGTCACCGCGCCCCTGGAGCGCCAGTTCGGCCAGATGCCGGGCCTCAGCCAGATGGCCTCCACCAGCTCCGGCGGCGCCTCGGTGCTGACTTTGCGCTTCAACCTCGACATGAACATGGACGTCGCCGAGCAGCAGGTCCAGGCCGCGATCAACGCCGCCAGCAACCTGCTGCCCAGCGACCTGCCGGCCCCGCCGGTGTACAACAAGGTCAACCCGGCTGATACCCCGGTGCTGACCCTGGCGATCTCCTCCAAGACCATGCCGCTGCCCAAGCTCAACGACCTGGTCGATACCCGCGTGGCGCAGAAGATCGCCCAGATCAGCGGCGTGGGCATGGTCAGCATCGCCGGTGGCCAGCGCCAGGCCGTGCGCATCAAGGTCAACGTCGACGCCCTGGCCGCTGCCGGGCTGAACCTGGAGGACGTGCGCACGCTGGTCGGCGCTTCCAACGTCAACCAGCCCAAGGGCAACTTCGACGGCCCGACCCGGGTGTCGATGCTCGACGCCAACGACCAGCTGCGCTCGCCCGAGGAGTACGCCAACCTCATCCTCACCTACAAGGACGGCGCGCCGCTGCGCCTGCGCGATGTGGCCGAGATCGTCGACGGCGCCGAGAACGAGCGCCTCGCCGCCTGGGCCAACCAGAACCAGGCCGTGCTGCTGAACATCCAGCGCCAGCCCGGGGCCAACGTCATCCAGGTGGTCGACCTGATCAAGCAGACGCTGCCCTCGATCACCGACAACCTGCCGGCCGGCCTGGACGTCTCGGTGCTCACCGATCGTACCCAGACCATCCGGGCAGCCGTCAGGGACGTGCAGCATGAGCTGCTGATCGCCATCGTGCTGGTGGTCATGGTCACCTTCGTGTTCCTGCGCCGAATCAGCGCTACCCTGATCCCGTCGATCGCCGTGCCGCTGTCGCTCATCGGCACCTTCGGCGTGATGTACCTGGCCGGCTTCTCCATCAACAACCTCACGCTGATGGCCCTGACCATCGCCACCGGTTTCGTGGTGGACGATGCCATCGTCATGCTCGAGAACATCTCCCGGCACATCGAAGAGGGCGAGACGCCGTTGCAGGCGGCGCTCAAGGGTGCCCGGCAGATCGGCTTCACCCTGATCTCGCTGACCTTCTCGCTGATCGCGGTGCTGATTCCGCTGCTGTTCATGGCCGATGTGGTCGGCCGTCTGTTCCGCGAGTTCGCCATCACCCTGGCGGTGGCGATCCTGATTTCCCTGGTGGTCTCGCTGACCCTGACGCCGATGATGTGCGCCCGGCTGCTCAAGCGCGAGCCCGAGGCCCACGAGCAGGGCCGCTTCTACCGCGCCAGCGGGGCCTGGATCGACTGGCTGGTCCACCACTATGGCCGCGGCCTGACCTGGGTGCTGCGCCACCAGCCGTTGACCCTGCTGATCGCCGTCGCCAGCCTGGTGCTCACGGTGGTCCTGTACCTGGCCGTGCCCAAGGGTTTCTTCCCGGTGCAGGACACCGGCGTGATCCAGGGCATTTCCGAAGCGCCGCAGTCCACCTCGTTCGCCGCCATGAGCGAGCGCCAGCAGGCCCTGGCCAAGGTCATCCTCGAGGACCCGGCGGTGCAGAGCCTGTCGTCCTACATCGGGGTCGATGGCGATAACGCCACCCTCAACAGCGGCCGCCTGCTGATCAACCTCAAGCCCCATGCCGAGCGTGCCGACACGGCCACCGACGTCATCGCCCGCCTGCAACCGCAGCTCGACCGCCTGGTGGGCATCCGCCTGTACATGCAGCCGGTGCAGGACCTGAGCATCGAGGACCGGGTCAGCCGCACGCAGTACCAGTTCAGCCTGTCCTCGCCGGACGCCGAACTGCTCTCGCAGTGGAGCGGCAAACTGGTCGACGCGCTGCGCCAGCGGCCCGAGCTGGCCGACGTCGCCAGCGACCTGCAGGACAAGGGGCTGCAGGTCTACCTGAACATCGACCGTGACCGGGCCAGCCGCCTGGGCATCAACGTCGCGCAGATCACCAACGCGTTGTACGACGCCTTCGGCCAGCGGCAGATCTCCACCATCTATACCCAGGCCAGCCAGTACCGCGTGGTGCTGCAGTCGCGTGACGGTGGCAGCGTCGGGCTGGAAGCGCTGGAGCAGGTCCACGTCAAGGCGGCCGACGGCGGCCAGGTGCGCCTCTCGGCCCTGGCGCGCATCGAGCAGCGCCCCGCACAGCTGGCCATTTCGCACATCGGCCAGTTCCCGGCGGTCACCCTGTCATTCAACCTGGGCAAGGGCGTGTCGCTGGGCGAGGCGGTCAAGGTGATCGGCGAGGTGCAGCAGGCCATCGGCTTGCCGATCGGCGTGCAGACGCGCTTCCAGGGCGCTGCCGAGGCGTTCCAGGCCTCGCTGTCGAGCACCTTGCTGCTGATCCTGGCGGCCGTGGTGACCATGTACATCGTGCTGGGGGTGCTGTACGAAAGCTACATCCACCCGATCACCATCCTCTCGACCTTGCCCTCGGCGGCGGTGGGCGCCTTGCTGGCGCTGATCCTGAGCGGCAACGACCTGGGCATGATCGCCATCATCGGCATCATCCTGCTGATCGGCATCGTCAAGAAGAACGCTATCATGATGATCGACTTTGCCCTGGAGGCCGAGCGCCACCAGGGCATGGCCCCCCGCGAGGCGATCTACCAGGCAGCGCTGCTGCGTTTCCGGCCGATCCTGATGACCACCCTGGCGGCCCTGTTCGGCGCCGTGCCGCTGATGCTCGCCACCGGCTCCGGTGCCGAACTGCGCCAGCCCCTGGGCCTGGTGATGGTCGGCGGGCTGCTGGTCAGCCAGGTGCTGACCCTGTTCACCACGCCGGTCATCTACCTGTACTTCGATCGCCTGGCCCGGCGCTTCGGCAAGCAACGCGCCGCGGAGTCACTATGAAAGCCGCCCATCACAGGCGGCCAGCGGCCAGCCGACCGGGGTGCAGGGCAGGGCAGCGGCACGTCGAGCGATGCAGCCGTGCGTGCCGCGGCCTGGGGGTACCCCATGAACCTGTCGGCGCCCTTCATCCGTCGCCCGGTGGCGACCTTGCTGCTGAGCCTGGCGATCATGCTGCTCGGCGGCGTCAGCTTCGGCCTGCTGCCGGTGGCACCGCTGCCACAGATCGACTTCCCGGTGATCGTGGTGCAGGCCAACCTGCCCGGTGCCAGCCCCGAGGTCATGGCTTCCAGCGTCGCCACGCCCCTGGAGCGCAAGCTCGGCAGCATTGCCGGGGTCACCACCCTGACCAGCAGCTCCAACCAGGGCTCGACCCGAGTGATCATCGGCTTCGAGCAGGGGCGTGACGTGAACGCTGCGGCCCGCGAGGTGCAGGCGGCGATCAACGCGGCGCGCAACCTGTTGCCCAGCGGCATGCGCAGCATGCCCACCTACAAGAAGATCGACCCGTCCCAGGCGCCGATCATGGTCCTGTCGCTGACCTCCGACGTGCTGCACAAGGGCCAGCTGTACGACCTGGCCGACACCATCCTTTCGCAGAGCCTGGCGCAGGTGTCCGGCGTCGGCGAGGTGCAGATCGGCGGCAGTTCGCTGCCCGCCGTGCGCATCGCCGTCGAGCCGCAGTTGCTCAACCAGTACGGCCTGGCCCTGGACGATGTGCGCACGGCCGTGGCCAATGCCAACCAGCGTCGGCCCATGGGCTTCGTCGAGGACACCCAGCGCAACTGGCAGGTGCGGGCCAACGACCAGCTGGAAAAGGCCAAGGACTACGAACCGCTGGTGATCCGCCAGGAGAACGGCGCGATCCTGCGCCTGAGCGACGTGGCGACGATCACCGATGGCGTCGAGAACCGCTACAACAGCGGCTTCTTCAATGACCAGGCCGCCGTGCTGCTGGTGATCAACCGGCAGACCGGCGCCAACATCATCGAGACCGTGGCGCAGATCAAGGCGCAATTGCCGGCCTTGCAGTCGCTGCTGCCGGCCAGCGTGAAACTGGACGTGGCCATGGACCGCTCGCCGGTGATCCAGGCGACCCTGGCCGAGGCCGAGCACACCCTGGTGATCGCCGTGGGCCTGGTGATCCTGGTGGTCTACCTGTTCCTCGGCAACCTGCGCGCCTCGCTGATCCCCAGCCTGGCGGTGCCGGTGTCGCTGGTCGGGACCTTCGCGGTGATGTACCTGTGCGGCTTCTCGCTCAACAACCTGTCGCTGATGGCGCTGATCCTGGCCACCGGGCTGGTGGTGGATGACGCCATCGTGGTCCTGGAGAACATCTCCCGGCACATCGAGAAGGGCCAGACGCCCCTGCGCGCGGCCTATCTAGGCGCCCAGGAGGTGGGCTTCACCCTGTTGTCGATGAACGTCTCGCTGGTGGCGGTGTTCGTGTCGATCCTGTTCATGGGCGGCATCGTGCGCAGCCTGTTCATGGAGTTCTCGGTGACCCTGGCGGCGGCGATCCTCGTCTCGTTGCTGGTCTCGCTGACCCTCACGCCCATGCTCTGTGCGCGCTGGCTGACGGCGCAGCAGAGTCACCGCCAGACCCGCCTGCAGCGCTGGAGCGAACGGGTCCATGAGCGCATGGTCGCCGGCTACGACCGCAGCCTGGGCTGGGCCTTGCGCCATCGGCGGCTGACCCTGCTCAGCCTGCTGGCGACCATCGTGCTCAACGTCGCGCTCTACGTGGTCGTGCCCAAGACCTTGATGCCGCAGCAGGACACCGGTCAGCTGATCGGCTTTGTGCGCGGCGACAACGGGCTGTCGTTCACGGTCATGCAACCGAAGATGGAAGCCTACCGCCGCGCCTTGCTCAAGGACCCGGCGGTGCAGAGCGTGGCCGGCTTCATCGGCGGCAACAGCGGCACCAACAACGCCTTGGTGCTGGTGCGCCTCAAGCCGATCAAGGAGCGCGCCGACTCGGCCCAGCAGGTGATCGAGCGTCTGCGCAAGACCTTGCCCCAGGTCCCGGGCGGGCGCCTGTTCCTGATGGCCGACCAGGACCTGCAGCTGGGCGGAGGTGGCCGCGACAAGAGCACCTCGCAATACCTCTACACCCTGCAGAGTGGCGATCTGGCCGCCTTGCGCGAATGGTTCCCCAAGGTCACCGCTGCGTTTCGCGCCTTGCCGCAGGTTACTGCCATCGATGCGCGTGACAGCAGCGGCACCCAGCAGGTGACCCTGGTGGTCGACCGCGACCAGGCCAAGCGCCTGGGCATCGACATGGACATGGTCACCACGGTGTTGAACAACGCCTACAGCCAGCGGCAGATCTCGACCATCTACGACAGCCTCAACCAGTACCAGGTGGTGCTGGAGATCAACCCCAGGTACGCCTGGGACCCGACCACCCTGGAGCAGGTGCAGGTGATCACGGCCGACGGCGCACGGGTGCCCCTGTCGTCGTTCGCCCGTTACGAGAACAGCCTGGCCAACGACCGGGTCAGCCACGATGGGCAGTTCGCCTCCGAAGACATCGCCTTCGACGTCGCCGAAGGCTACAGCCCGGACCAGGCGCTGGCGGCGGTGGAGCGCGAGATCGCCAAGCTCGGCCTGCCGGAAACGGTGATCGCCAAGCTGGGCGGCACGGCCGATGCCTTCGCCAAGACGCAGCAGGGCCAGCCGTTGATGATTCTGGGTGCCTTGTTGCTGGTGTACCTGGTGCTGGGCATTCTCTACGAGAGCTACGTGCACCCGTTGACCATTCTCTCGACCCTGCCGTCGGCGGGGGTTGGCGCTTTGTTGGCGTTGTACCTCACCGGCGGGGAGTTCAGCCTGATCTCCATGCTCGGGTTGTTCCTGCTGATTGGCGTGGTGAAGAAGAACGCCATCCTGATGATCGATCTGGCGCTGCAGCTCGAGCGTCATGAAGGCCTGAGCCCGGAACAGTCGATCCGCCAGGCCTGCCTGCAGCGGCTGCGTCCGATCCTGATGACCACCCTGGCGGCCATCCTCGGTGCGCTGCCGCTGCTGCTGAGCAGTGCCGAGGGCGCGGAAATGCGCCAGCCGCTGGGGTTGACCATCATCGGTGGCCTGATCCTGAGCCAGGTGCTGACGCTGTACACCACGCCTGTGGTCTATCTCTACTTCGATCGCCTGCGCCACCGCGTCAATCGCTGGCGGGGCGTGCGTACCGACGCTGCCTTGGAAACGCCGTTATGACTTTCGTCCAGACCCCCGTCCACCGTGCATTGCGCCTGCGGCTGCACAGGCCGAGCCTGCGCCTGCTGGGCCTGGGTGCCGGCCTGGCGCTGCTCAGCGCCTGTACCCTGAGCCCCGACTACCATCGCCCCGAGGTGGCCACCGCCGCCGTGCAGTTCAAGCAGGCCGAAGGCTGGACCCCGGCCAACCCGTCGGACGCCCTGGCGCGGGGCGCCTGGTGGGAACTGTACAACGACCCGCAGCTCAACCAGCTGATCGCCGAACTCAACCGCAACAACCAGACCGTGGCCCAGTACGAGGCCCAGTACCGTCAGGCCCAGGCGTTGGTGCGCAGCAGCCGCGGCGCGCTGTTCCCCAGCCTCGACCTGTCGGCAGGCAAGACCCGCTCGGCCCAGGGCACCGGCAGCAGCAATTCGGGCCTGAGCAACAACAGCAGTGGCATTCGTGACACGTACACGACGCAGCTGGGGGTCAGTTGGGAGCTGGACCTGTGGGGCAAGTTGCGCGATACCCTGGCTTCCAGCCGTGCCAGCGCCGAGGCCAGCGTCGCCGACCTGGCGGCGATTCGCCTGAGCCTGCAGTCGGAACTGACCCAGAACTACCTGCAGCTGCGGGTGATCGACGCGCAGAAGCGCCTGCTCGAATCCACCGTCGCCACCTACGAACGCTCCTTGCGCCTGACCGAGAACCAGTACCGCGCCGGTGTCTCCGGCCCGGATGCCGTTGCCCAGGCACGCACCCAGCTCAAGAGCACCCAGGCCGACCTGATCGACCTGGCCTGGCAGCGCGCGCAGTTCGAGAATGCCATCGCCGTGCTGCTGGGCCGTGCGCCGGCCGATTTTGCCCTGGCCGCACGCGATGACATCCCGGCGCTGCCGAGCATTCCGGTCGGCTTGCCGTCGCAACTGCTCGAGCGTCGCCCGGACATCGCCTCGGCCGAGCGCCAGGTGATGGCGGCCAATGCCAACATCGGCGTGGCCCGGGCCGCCTACTTCCCGGACCTGACGTTGAGCATGAGCGGCGGCTACAGCAGCAGTAGCTTCCGCGACTGGATCAGCCTGCCGAACCGCTTCTGGTCGGTCGGCCCGCAACTGGCCATGACCCTGTTCGATGGCGGGCGCCGCAGCGCCGAGGTGGACCGCACGGTGGCGGTGTATGACCAGACCGTGGCGCAGTATCGCCAGACCGTGCTCGATGGCTTCAGGGAGGTCGAGAACTACCTGGCGCAGTTGCGCGTCTACGCCGACGAGGCGGGGGTGCGCGACGAGGCCCTGGCAGCGGCGCGCCAGTCGCTGCGCCTGACGGAGAACCAGTACAAGGCCGGGCTGATCGGGTATCTGGATGTGGTCAACGTCCAGGCGACGGCGTTGAGCAACGAGCGCAGTGTGCTGAGCGTGCTCGAAGGCCGGTTGGTGGCCAGTGTGCAGTTGATCGCGGCGCTGGGGGGCGGGTGGCAGGAGCGTACGGCATTCGCGCAGGAGCCTTGAGGGGCTGAACGCGCGAGGTGGACTGGGCGTGCGAATGGGCTGATTCTACGGCCCCTGCGGGCCCGATCGCGGCCGGTCCGGCGCCCCGGCAGGGGCCGCTCCCACACCCGTAGCCACACCGCGGTGAGGCAGATCGTCGCGGTTCCCATGTGGGATTCTATGGTTTCTGCCAAATGCTGATCTGGGTTCTGGCGGGCCCGATCGCGGTCGGTCCGGCGCGCCGGCAGGGGCCGCACACAGGGAAGTAGTATTGGGCGGATGTATGCCGACAGGCTCTATGCAGACTGTGTGGGAGCTGGCTTGCCAGCGATAGGGCCTGTGCAGCCTCTGCAAGGTCAATAGGCCGGCGCTCTGCTTGTTGGCGATGTAGCGAGGCTGCCAACGCTATCGCGGGCAAGCCCGCTCCCACAGGTGACCGCGATCGGCCCCACAGGGGCCGTGACATCAGCCCTGCGGTCCTTGCCTGCACACGAAGGCCTCAGCCCCGTCCAACGGTCACTATCACCCCTGACCCTTCGCCAACGCCCCCAACTCCGCATCCACCTTGCGCAACCGCGCCTCGGCCTTGGCCTTGGCGGCAGGATCGTTGGCCCGCTGGTCCATCAGCCGGGTCAGCTTCTCGCTCACCTGGCGCCCTTCGGGTGTCTGGTTCAGCGCCTGGGCCTTGGCCGGGTCGCGGGTCGAGGCCTTGATGATCTCGAATTCGGCGTCGCTGAAGTTCTTCTCGCTGTACAGCTCCAGCAGGTCCTGGCGCTGGTCTTCGACTGTCAGGTTGCGGCGCAGCACCTCTTCGATCGTCGGCAACGGCACGTCGGGGTGCGTACCGGCCAGCAGCTCGGCCATCTTGTCGATGTTGTGCTCGTAGGCATCCTGGATCGGCAACTGCGCCAAAATCTCCTGGTCCCGACTGCTCTGCTGGTCGCAGGCTGCCAGCAGGGCGAGCAGCATCAACAACGACGTCTTCTTCATGATCGGCATGCACAGGCCCTTTGGGCGAGAGAGGAGGGCTCGAGTGTACCTCGGGCACCTGGCCAGCGGCCATGCCATCGTTGCGAGTGCCAGCCGGGTACGGTAGAACCATCCCTCCACCCATGATGTTTCAGGTCCACATGCCCACATCCACCTGTACCCTGCACCGCGTCACGGCCGAAGCCGTCGACGAGGTGCGCGCCTTCGTCGATCAGGCGCGGCGCGAGCTGTTTCCCCAGCTGGCCGATGCACCGCTGCCAGCCGATCTGGCGCAGTTCGAGCGCACGTACGTCACCGGTCCAGGCTGCTTCCTGATCGCGCGTGATCAAGGGCAGTTGGTCGCGGGCATTGGCTATCTGCCCTACGACCACCGCTTCGCCCAGCTCGATTACCAAGGTCGCCGCACCGGGGAGATCGTCCGGCTGTTCGTGTCCCCCCGTTACCGTCGCGGTGGCCTGGCTGCGCGCCTGTTCGAAGCCCTGTGTCAGCAGGCCCGTGACGCTGGGGTCGAATACCTGTACCTGCATACCCACCCGTTTCTGCCCGGTGCCATCGCCTTCTGGGAGCGCCAGGGCTTCGAGATCGTGGACGTCGAGGACGATCCGGTCTGGCACACCACCCACATGAGCCGACCAGCCTGATCGAGCATTCCGCCAGCAGCGATCAGAGCGGCCCGGACAACGGGTATTCCACCGCCAGACGAAGCTGGTCGCTGTCCAGTTCGGCCTGCGCGGTGTTGCCCCGGTGCACGTCGTGCCGCAGCGAGAAGGTGGTGCCCTTGGCCTTGCCGGTCTGGATGACGTAGCGCGCTTCCAGGTCGCGCTCCCAGTGCTTACCCCCCTGGCCATAGCCGAGGTAGGCGTAACCGCCGGTGGGGTCCACATGGCTGCCATCGATGCCCGAACCGCGGACGTACAGCGCCGTCAGGCTCAGGCCCGGCACCCCATAGGCGCTCATGTTCAGGTCGTAGCGCGCCTGCCAGGAGCGCTCGTTGGGCGCGTTGAAGTCCGACAGCTGCACGGCATTGCCGATGAAGATGGCGCCCCGGCTCACGTAGTCGAACGGGGTGTCGCCGTCGACCTGTTGATAGCCGAGGCTGACACTGTGCGGGCCCTGGCTGTAGCGCGAGACCAGGCTCCAGGTGGTGTTGTCGATACGCCCCGACAAGGCCTTGCCCGTGTCGGTGGTGCGGTAGAGGTTCAGGTCCAGGCTCAGGCTGCGCTGGTCGTCCAGCGCATGGGCGATGTTGCCGCCCAGGTACTGCTGGTTCCAGGTGTCCTCGTAGCGCGAGGTGAACAGGCTGGCGCTGAGGTTGGGCCTTGGGCTGTACACGGCGCCGGCCAGGTCGAAGTGATCGCCCTGCGCGGCATTGGAGTAGTTGACCGCGAACCCTTGGTCATGACTGCTGGCGTTGCGGTCGGCATCCTCGGTGAAGTGACCGGCGACCAGCTTGAGTGCCTCGAATTCATTGCTGACCAGGAACAGCCCGGTCGCCGTTTCGGGCAGCAGGCGGCTGTCCGAGGTACTGAACACCGGCGTCTTGACCCGCTGTTCGCCGTACCAGAGCACGCTGTCCGACAGCCGCAGCTTGAGCGCGGCACCGGCACGGCCATAGGTGTCCTTGGGATGACCCTGGTTGTCCAGCCCCAGCAGACGCGCCTTGCCCGCCCGCCCGCCGCCGCTGTCGAGCTTGACCCCGAGGTAGGCATGGGCGTCGACACCTACGCCCACGGTCCCTTGGGTAAAGCCCGACTGCACGGTCCCCATGAGCCCGTAGCCCCATTCTTCGGCCTGGCCATTGCGCGCGGCGCGCGGCTTGTAGGCATTGCGCGCGCCGCTGTTGCGACCGCCGTGGCGGTAGTCGCGCTGATCGAAGACGCTGCGGTTGAGCACGCTCCAGGTGCCGTCTTCGAGAAACCCCTTGGCCTGGGACTGGGCCGTCTCGCCCCACGCCATCGGGCTGAGCGCGAACAGGGGAACCAGCACGACCCAGGAGGCGCGAACACCCTTCATGGCGTCGCCTCCAGGCGCTTGGCCTGAAGTGTCAGGCGTGCCTGGGCGCGTGCCGGTAATTCCGGGGGGGCGATCAAGGGTTGGGCGGATGACGGGCCGACCTCGATCAGCATGACCATACCCATGGCCAGGTGCGGAATGCACTGGATGCCATAGCGCCCCGGCATATCGAAGGTGTAGGTCATCGGCTGGTTGATCGGGCCCTTGAAGGTGGGGGCACCGTCGGGCCAGAGATCGGGCAGGCTGGCGGCGTTGTGCCCGCTCTGGGTCGGCAGGAAGCGCACACTGTCGCCCGGCGCGATGCGCAGGTGATCGGGTTCATAGACCATGGCGCCCTCTGCACCGCGGGTGAGCATGTGGACCTCATGCACTTCGGCCAGCGCGGTGGGCGCGAAGGCCGTGGTCAGCAGGGACAGGGCAAGCGTACGCAGCAACATGAAAGCGTCCAGGTCAGGGGGCGCGAAAGCGCAGGATGCGCGCGCCGTCGAAAGGGTCGGTCAGGTAATGGGCATGCACGCCGAAGGTCGTGAGCAGCCGCTGGGGGGTCAGCACTTCGTGGGGCACGCCCAGGGCCACCAGGCGACCTTTGTCGAGAACGGCCAGCCGGTCGCAGGTCAGGGCCTGGTTGAGGTCATGCAGGGCGATCAGCGTGGTCACCTTCAAGGCCTGGATCTGCTGCAACAGCCCGAGCTGGTGCTGGATGTCCAGGTGGTTGGTCGGCTCGTCGAGCAGCAGCACCTTGGGGCGCTGGGCCAATGCGCGGGCGATGTGCACGCGCTGGCGTTCGCCACCCGACAGGCTGCTCCAGGTGCGCTGGCGCAAGTGCAGGGCATCCACGTCGGCCAGGGCCTGATCGACGATCGCCGTGTCCTCGGCGGTGAAGGGCGTCAGGGCCGACAGCCAGGGCGTACGGCCCAGCGCCACGGCGTCGAAGACATCGACGGCGTCGTGGGTGTCGGCCTGCTGCTCGACCAGCGCCAGGGCCTGGGCGATCTGCCGGCGCGGCTGACGGGCCAGGGGCTGGCCCAGGAGGGACACCTGGCCACTGCTTGGCGCACGCAGGCCGGCCAGCAGCTTGAGCAGGGTCGACTTGCCCGAGCCGTTCGGCCCGACGATGCCCAGCGTCTCGCCAGGCCGCACCGCCAGGTCCACGCCGTACAGCAACTGGGTGTCGCGCACGCGATAGCCGAGGCCCTGGCAGGTCAGCGGGCACGTGTCCAGAGGAGGGTGCATGGCGTTCATCGCTGGCTCCTGCGGCTGACCAGAATCAGGGCGAACACCGGTGCGCCGATCAGCGCCGTGACTACCCCGACCGGGATCACCTGACCCGGGATCAAGGTGCGCGACAGGATGTCGGCGGTGATCAGGAACAGCGCACCGCCCAGGGCACTGGCCGGCAGCAGGCGGCTGTGCCCTGGTCCCAGCAGCAGGCGCAGGGCGTGGGGAATGACCAGCCCAACGAAGCCGATGGCCCCGACGATCGACACCATCACGGCGGTGACCAGCGCGGCGCAGGTGATCAGCAGCAATTGCACGCGACGCACCGGAATGCCCAGGGACGCCGCCGAATCCACGCCGAAGGTGAAGGCGTCCAGCGCGCGGCGGTACCACAGGCAGATCGCCAAGCCGACCAACGCGACCGGCACGGCCAGCCAGACCGAGGGCCAGCGCACGCCACTGAGGTTGCCCAGCAGCCAGAACAGGATGCCCCGGGCCTGTTCGGCGCTGGCCGACTTGGTCACCAGGAACGCCGTCAGCGCGTTGAACAGTTGCGAGCCGGCGATGCCGGCCAGGATCACCTGGGCATTGGCGCCGCTCGGGCCGCTGGCGCGGGCCAGCAGCAGCACCAGGGCGAAGGCGGCCAGGGCACCGATGAACGCGCCCCCCGACAGTGTCAGGGCACCGGCACCCAGACCCAGCAGCGCCACCGCCACCGCGCCGGTCGAGGCACCGGCCGACAGCCCGAGCAGGTAAGGTTCGGCCAGCGGATTGCGCAGCAGCGCCTGGAGAATCACCCCGCAGGTCGCCAGCCCGGCGCCGCAGGCCGCTGCGACCAGGGTGCGGGTCAGGCGGTAGTTCCAGACGATGCCCTGGTCGATCGGGTCGACCACATGCCCGGCCTGCCAGAGCTGGTTGGCCAGCACCTGGTAGACCACGCTGGGCGACAGGCGCGTCTCGCCGATGGCGATACCGGCGAGCAGCGCCAGGGCCAGGGCGGCGAGGGCGAAGGCCACGGCGGGCAACGAGCGCATCATGGCTGGGGCGCTTCACCGCTGGCGAAGGCCTGGGCCAGGATGTCCATGCCGCTGAACAGGCGCAGGCTGGCCTGCATGGCATGGGCGTCGAGGACGATGATGCGGTTGTGCTTGACCGCATCCATGTTGCGGGTCACCGGGTCGTTGCGCAGGAAGTCGAGCTTCTTCTGGTAGTCGTCGGCCGGGAAGCGGCGGCGATCCATGCGTGCGATCACCAGCCAGGTCGGATTGGCCTTGGCCAGGGTTTCCCAGCCGACGGTGGGCCACTCTTCGTCGGACTCGACGACGTTGCGCACCCCCAGGGTGTTGAGCATGAAATCAGGGATACCCTTGCGACCGGCGACATAGGGGTCGATCTCGAGGTCCGCGCTGGAGAACCAGAACAGCGCGCTGGTGCCCGACAGGTCCTTGCCTGCCAGGCGCGCCTGGGCATTGGCCAGCTGCGTCTTGAGCGACTGGTTCAGCGCGTCGCCGCGGTCCTGGACGTCGAAGATCTGCGCCAGCTGGCGGATGCTCTTGTACACCGTGTCGATCTGGAAGGGCTGCAGACGGGTGCCGTCGGCACCGACCCGGTTGTCCTTGCCTTCGCAGTCGGAGGGCATGATGTAGGTAGGAATGTTCAGCTCATGGAACTGCTCGCGGGTGCCGACCACGCCCTGTTCGCCGACCATCCACGCCAGCTGCACGGCCAGCAGCTGCGGACGCTTGCCGATCACCGCCTCGAAGCTGGGGTCGTTGTCCGCCAGCCGCTCGACCTTGGCGTTCTGCGCCTGGTAGGCCGGCAGCACATCGTTGAACCACAATGACGTGCCGACCAGCGTATCGCCCAGCCCCAGGGCATAGAGCATCTCGGTCCCCGATTGGCCGATGGTCACCGCGCGTTGGGGCGCCTGCTGGAAGGTCTGCGACACGCCACAGTTTTCCAGGGTCAGCGGGTAGTGGGTACTGGTGGCCTGGGCCAGACCGGTGACGCCGAGGCCGGCGAGCAGCATGAGGGCGCGGGGTAGCATGGGTGCGATCTCCTATCGAAGGTGCACCAGCAGAATGCACGGACAGGCCTCGCCAGCCCCGCGCCGACGACGCAAGGCTTCACCCCGGGCAGGGTGTCGATGACCAATCCCGGACACCCCGCCGGTTGGTGAATGAGTGGCGCCGGCAGGTCTCCTGACTGATGCGTCATGGCCCGACTCCGCCTTCCCGGGGACATCCCAGTGGCCTATGGAGCGAGCTCGGCACCTACAGTTGCGGGGGCAGTTCCGTTTTCCTGCGCAGCAGGTACGGCATTCCCTGTTAGTTCCGTGGTGGAAACCGGCGGGCGGCATCTTAGACGTAGCGCCCGTCCGACCACAAGTGGCACGCGCCTGGAGCGCTCGTTGCACCACCTTGCAAGGCGCGTCCGGATGTCCAGCAGAACCTGAAAATCAGGGGCGTTTCACTCACAAGGTTTGTGCACAGGGTGTCTTTTCATTCAACCGTCAAAAGTATGCAAAATCTTTCAGTTTTAACGGTTGTTAAAAGCCGAGATCACGAACGCGGAAAATAACGTTGCAGGATTTTTAATGGCGTAAAGTTTAATAAATTCGCTGGCATATTCGTTCTCCCACCGATGCCCTTGCGGCATTCAAGGATACTCATCATTAAGGAGAACGGTTGCGATGCGCGCCTCCATCCATCGGCCCATGAGCTTCACCCTGGGCCTCTGTCTGTCCACGTTCGGCCCCCTGTCCTATGCCCAGGAGCGTGAGCGCGAGCCCGAGGTGGCCCTGCTGGAACTGGGCTCGACCGAGATCTTGGCCGACAGCCTTGGCAGCTTCACCGAAGGCACGGGCTCATATACCACGGGCGAGACCAGCGCCGCGACGCGCCTGAACCTTTCGATCAAGGACACGCCGCAATCGGTGTCGGTGGTGACGCGCCAGCAGCTCGACGATTTCCACCTGGACACGCTGTCCGAAGCCATGGCCCAGGTCGCCGGGGTCACCGTGCAGCGCAACGATTCGGAGCGGCCGACGTACTACGCGCGCGGCTACGCGATCGACAACTTCCAGGTCGATGGCATGCTCAACACCTTCTCGGGGGTGAAGTCCGATTCCGACACCGTGATCTACGACCGGATCGAGGTGGTACGCGGCGCCACTGGGCTGACCACGGGGGCCGGTGATCCGTCGGGCACCATCGCCATGTACCGCAAGCGTCCGACCCATCAGTGGGCGGTCAAGACCGGCCTCAGCGCCGGCAGCTACGACCACTACCGGGGCTACCTGGACATCGGCGGTCCGCTCGCCTGGGACGGGCGGCTGCGTGGGCGCACGGTGCTGGCGTATCGCGACAGCCAGTCGTTCATGGACACCTACGCCAGTCAGCGCGAAGTGGCCTACGGCATCCTCGAGGCCGACCTGACCGACAGCACCACGCTGGCGGTGGGCTACGACTATCAGAACAAACACGTGCAAGGCGCTTCCTGGGGGACGGTGCCCTACTGGATGGCCGACGGCAGCCGGGCGAACCTGCCGCGCTCGACCAACCTGGCTGCGCCGTGGTCCTCCTGGCCGCTGGAAGACCACACGGTCTTCGCCACCCTCGATCAGCGCCTGGGCGAGGACTGGCTGCTCAAGGCCGCCTATACCCGGCGCGACTCCACTGTCGATGGCAAGGTGTACTACGGCGGCAACGGTTACCCGCACGCGGACCGCAGCGGCATGCGGGCCTGGTACAGCCATTTTGCCGGTGACGAGACCATGACCTCGGTCGACCTCAACGTCGCCGGGCCTTATTCGCTGTTCGGCCGGCGGCATGACTTCATGGCCGGTTACGGCACCTCGGAGCGGCGCAACCGCTCGCCGTACTTCATCGGCGCGCCAGTCGCTCCGGGCTATGCCAACATCCCCGACTGGAAGGACATGGGGGCAATTCCCAAGTTTCAGGACATCGACACCGGCCTGGACAACACGCGCAGCGATCTGCAGCAGAAGGCCGGCTACCTGGCGACGCGCCTGAACCTGACCGATCGCCTGCACCTGGTACTGGGCAGCCGTTATGGCAGCTGGAAAACCGACAGTCGCAGCTGGACCTACGCGGATAACCTCAGTGTCGACGGCGTCACGCGCAGCAAGCAGGTACAGAACGACCAGTGGACGCCCTATGCCGGCGTGCTGTTCGACCTGACCGACGCCTACACGGTGTACGCCAGCTATGCCGACATCTTCAAGCCGCAGACGGCCAAGGACGTGTCCGGCCAGTTCCTGGAGCCGATCGTCGGCAAGGTCTACGAACTGGGCGTCAAGGGCAGCCTCTGCGATGGCCGCCTGAACCTGAGTTCGGCGGTGTTCCGCAGCAAGCAGGACAACGTGGCCGAGGTCGACGACTCGGTGCCGCCAGGGCCCAATGGCGAGACCTACTACACCGCCGGGGGCAAGGGCATCGTGGTGCAGGGGTTCGAAGCCGAAGTCGGGGGTGAAGTGCTGCCCGGCTGGCAGATGACGGCAAGCTACGCCTATACCCATGCCCTGACGCCGGAGAAGACACGCCGTACGCCCGAGCAGCCGCTCAATCTGGTGCGCCTGTCGAGCACTTACCAGGTGCTGCCGGCGCTGACCGTGGGCGGCAGCCTGGACTGGCAGAGCGACAAGTACCGCTGGGCCAATCGCCCGACCGGTGTGGTCAATGGCGATCGGCCCGTCACGCAACGGGCGCGGATCGAGCAGGGCGCCTATGCCGTCGTGGGGTTGATGGCCCGCTACAGGTTCGACGAGCACCTGTCGGCATCGGTGAACGTGAAGAACCTGTTCGACCGGCAGTACTACAACAACGTCGGGTTCTACAACGGCGTGTACCACGGAGAGCCGCGCACGCTGATGGTCAGCATGGACTGGACGCTGTAGCGATCAGACACCGCGGACGGTCAGGCCAGGAGGACAGGACGTGCCCGCAACAGTGGTCGTCCTGTTCCCACCGCGCAAGACAGGTTTTGTAATAGTTTCTTGCTGTAGGACTGTGCTGATATATCTATAGGATCGAATTCCCAAATCCACACCAGGTCCCTATGAACGTCTTCCCGGAGCCTCCCAGTCGCGTGCCGTCCTGGCCTGCGCCGTCCTGTCTTCACGACACCCCTCGCCACACCCTACGCTCGAGTGACCGCCCATGGAATGGATAGCCGACCCCACGGCCTGGCTGGGTCTTGCCACGCTCATCGTGCTCGAACTGGTCCTGGGCATCGACAACCTGGTGTTCATCGCGATCCTCGCCGACAAGCTGCCGCCGCACCAGCGTGACCGCGCCCGGGTGATCGGCCTGAGCCTGGCGCTGATCATGCGCCTGGGCCTGCTGGCGAGCATTTCCTGGATGGTGACGCTGACCGCGCCGCTGTTCGAAGTCATGGGCAAAAGCTTCTCGGGGCGTGACCTGATCATGCTCTTCGGCGGTGTGTTCCTGCTGTTCAAGGCCACCATGGAGCTGCACGAGCGCCTGGAGGGGCACGTCGCCCAGGCCAGCGGTCCGGTCCGTCATTCGGCGTTCTGGCCCATCGTCGCGCAGATCGTCGTGCTCGATGCGGTGTTCTCGCTCGATGCGGTGATCACCGCCGTGGGCATGGTCGAGCATCTGTCGGTGATGATGATCGCGGTGATCTTCTCGATCGGCATCATGATCATCGCCAGCAAGCCGCTGACCCGCTTCGTCAATGCCCACCCCACCGTGATCATGCTGTGCCTGGGCTTCTTGATGATGATCGGCTTCAGCCTGACCGCCGAAGGCCTGGGCTTCCACATCCCGAAAGGCTATCTGTACGCGGCCATCGGCTTCTCGCTGCTGATCGAGCTGTTCAACCAGCTGGCCCGTGCTCGCCGCAAGCGCAGCGTGCAGGGCCTGCGCCCGCTGCGTGAGCGTACGGCCCACGCCGTGCTGCGCCTGATGGGGGGCCGTCGCCTGGAAGCCGATCAGCTGGACGAGGAGATCGCCGACCTGGTCGAGGGCGGGGAAGAGCAGGTGCTGTTCGATCGCCGCGAGCGGGTCATGATCAGTGGTGTGCTGAACCTGGCCGAGCGCCCGATCCGCAGCGTCATGACCGTGCGTGCCGAGGTCGACGCGATCGATCTGGCGCAGCCGAAGGAAATGATCGACGCACTGCTGATCAACTCGCCGTACTCACGGCTGCCGCTGATCCGCGGTGGGCGGATCGAGGAACCCTTGGGCTTCGTGCACAAGAAAGAGCTGCTCAAGGCCCTGCTGGCCGGTGAGACGCCCGAGCTGGAAACCCTGGCGCGCATGCCGCTGCACCTGCTGGAGAGCTTCAGCATCCTCAATGCCCTGGAGCAGATGCGTCAGCAGTCCACGCACATCGCTTTCGTGGTCAACGAGTTCGGCGAGTTCACCGGGGTACTGACGTTGACCGACATCCTCGAGTCGATCGCCGGCGAGCTGCCCGATGCCAGTGAAGTGCAAGGCCCGGGCATCATCGAGGAGGCCGACGGGTTCCTGGTCAATGGCGCCCTGAACCTGGGGCAGGTACAGGCCCGTACCGGGTTCGCCGCCCGTGCCACCGAGGACTACCAGACCGTGGCAGGACTGGTCATGAGCCTGCTGGACCGGCTGCCACGGGTAGGTGACCAGCTGGCCTGGAATGGCTGGTCACTGACCGTGGTCGCCGTCGAGGAACGACGCGTGCGTCAGGTGCGCCTCACCCCACGCGGCGACGCTGACGCAGCAGGTGCCTGATCCCTTCGAGTACCAGGATCAGGACGGCGGCCCAGATCGGTAGGTAGGTCCACCACTGATCCGGGCCGATGGACTCGCCCAGCAGCAAGGCCACACCGACCAGCAGCACCGGTTCGATGTAGCCAAGCAGGCCGAATAGGCTGAAAGGCAGCAGGCGGCTGGCCAGCACGTAGGCGATCAGTGCCGAAGCGCTGATCAGCCCGAGCAGCGGGATCAGTCCATAGAGCGCAGGGCGGTCGACCAGCGCCTGGGTCGATGAAGGGCCTTGCACGACGAAGTACACCGCCCACGGCAGCAGCAGGCACATGTCGCACCACAAGCCGCCCAGGTGGTCGGTGCGGCAGCGTCGTCGCAGCACGAAATAGATCGGGTAGCCGACCATCACTACCAGCGTCTCCCAGGCGAAACTGCCATGCAGGTACAGCTCGTGCCCTACGCCGGCCGCTGCACACAGCACGGCGACCTTCTGCAGGCGTGACAGGCGTTCGCGATACACCAGAAAACCAGTGAGCACCATGGTCAGCGGCAGCAGGAAGTAGCCCATCGACACGTCCAGGCTGCGCCCATGCAAGGGCGCCCAGAGAAACAGCCACAGCTGGATCCCCATGAGCCATGAAGTACCGATCATGCCCAGCAACAGGACGGGCGTTCGGCGAATGCGACCCAGCAGTTCGGGCACGCGGTGCCAATCCTTGGCCACCAGCATGAACACCGTCAGGCAGGGCAGGGTGAGCAAGGTCCGCCAGCCGAAGATTTCCTCGCCATCGAGTGGCTGCATGAGAGACGTATAGAAATACATCACGGCGAACAGGCAGGAGGCCATGACGGATGCAACGATGCCTTTTGACACGGGTGCCTCGATAACGAAAGAACGGAAGGGTCAGCCCGGCATGATCTCAGGGGGCGTGGGCTTCGGCAACCGTGTTGCACCGTTATCGTGCATGATCCCGTCGATGAAGGTCGCCACCGACATGGGGCGTGCGAACAGGTAGCCTTGCTGGAGGGTCACGCCATTCTGGATCAGGTAGTCGCGCTGGGCCGTCGTCTCCACGCCTTCGGCGATCGCGCCGAGGCCGAGACGCGCCGACAGTTCGATGATCGTGTCGAGGATGTGCACCGACAAGGCGTCGCCGCCGATCAGCGCGACGAAGCCGCGGTCGATCTTCAGGTAGTCCACCTGGAACTGGCGCAGGTAGGCCAGACTGGACTGGCCGGTGCCGAAGTCGTCGAGGGCGATGGTCACGCCCAGCGCATGCAGTTGCTCGAACAGTTTCCAAGTAACTGGGCTGGCACGCAGCAGCTTGCGCTCGGTCAGCTCCAGGTTCAGGACCACGCGCCCGGGAGGAAACTGCGCCAGGAACGCCTTGCAGTCGTGTACCAGGCGCAGGTCCTGGCAGTGATCGGCCGTGATGTTGATGCCAATGTGAAAACCCTCGCGCAAGTGATGGGCGTAAGGCGCCAGCTGACGCGCCAGGCTGGTCATCATGCGCTGCGTCATTTCGACGATCTGTCCACTGTGTTCGGCGTAGGGGATGAACAGCTCGGGGCCGACCAGTCCATCGCGCGGGTGTCGCCAGCGCAGCAGGACTTCGGCGCCGGCCCAGTGGCCGTTCGTGGTATCGACCAGCGGCTGCAGGAAAGGCACGAACTCGCCCGCGTTCATCGCACGTTGCAGTTCGGCATGCGGCGAGTGCACCTTGCGCAATTGCCAGCGGCAGACGCCGCCGCACACGGCACCCAGGATCAGCAACAGGCCCAGGATCGGGGGGTAGTGATCACGCATGCGCTCGCCGACCTTGCCCGCGGCGAACCCGGCGCTGACGATGAAGGGGTAACGGATCGAGTGCACCTGCACGGCGGCCACCGGTGGCGTCGGGAAAGGCTGGCTCATCACCACGCCGCGCTTGTCCAGCCATTCCCCGCCGATCCACACGGACAGCTCCGTCTCGGCGCCCAGCAGACGCAGGATCAGCACCAGATGCAGGCCGTCCAGCCCCACCAGCACACTGCGCGCATCGGCACCGGCGCGGTAGATCAGTACGGGATGGCTAGGGGTGACCTCGTTGCCCGGCATCAGCAGCAGGCGGCCATCGACGTAGCGTGAGACGTCGATCGATTCCTTGAAATGCCCCATCAGCGAGGTGCAGTACAAGGTGTCGCGCCAGCCCAGGTTGGTCGAGCGGATGAACGCATGGCTGGTCACCTGCTGGCGCAGCGCCTGGCTCACCCGTTCACAGGGCTGACCGGCCAGCGGCAGGAGTGCATGGGTGGCGTCATCGAGCTGATCGAGCATGGCGTCGATTTCATGGGCCGCCTGAGTGGCCGTCGACTGACTCAGGGCGCGCAGTTCCGCCTGGGTTTGCCAGTGCATGACGGCGAGACCGCACAACAGCGGCGCCAGGCCGACCAGCCAGGGCAGCAGGATTCGCCAGCTCCAGCGACCAGCGCGGTTGACAGTGAGGGGCATGACGCTCTACCTGTGCGGTGGGCAGCGGGTTTCGAGGATAACCGTTTCAGCGTCAGAAAGCAGGACGACAAACCGCTTTACGCCAGATAGAATCAGGTTACGAATACAATAACAAGGCGGGCCGTCCGGGTTCGCCCCTACCGAGAACCGATGCCATGGCATGCGACGGTTTCAGATTGCTCTTCGGAGATTTCCTTTCCCGCAGCGTCAGGGGCATTCCCTGCGCGCCACCCGCGACTCATCGCCGTGCCTGACAGCAACCCTTCCTTGCTTGCCGCCGATGAGACCACACACATGACCGACCTTTTCGACAATCCAATGGGCCTGATGGGCTTCGAGTTCATCGAGTTCGCATCACCGACCCCCGGCACCCTGGAGCCGGTCTTCCAGGCCATGGGCTTCAGCCTGGTCGCCACCCACCGTTCCAAGCAGGTGCATCTGTATCGCCAGGGGGGGATCAACCTGATCCTCAACAATGAACCCCAGAGCATCGCGTCGTACTTCGCCGCCGAGCATGGTCCGTCGGTCTGCGGCATGGCCTTTCGCGTGCGCAATGCCCACCAGGCCTACGCGCGGGCGCTCGAGCTGGGTGCTCAGCCCGTGGACATCGAGACCGGCCCCATGGAGCTGCGCCTGCCGGCGATCAAGGGCATCGGTGGTGCGCCGCTGTACCTGATCGATCGGTTCGAGGAGGGCAGTTCGATCTACGACATCGACTTCACCTTCCTCGAAGGCGTCGATCGGCATCCGGTCGGTGCCGGTCTCACCACCATCGATCACCTGACCCACAACGTCTACCGAGGGCGCATGGCGTATTGGGCGAGCTTCTACGAGAAGCTGTTCAATTTTCGCGAAATCCGTTACTTCGACATCAAGGGCGAATACACCGGCCTGACCTCCAAGGCCATGACGGCGCCCGACGGGCTGATACGCATCCCCCTGAACGAAGAGTCCTCGCGTGGCGCCGGCCAGATCGAAGAGTTCCTGATGCAGTTCAACGGTGAAGGCATCCAGCATGTCGCGTTTCTCACCGAGGACCTGATCGCCACCTGGGATGCGTTGAAGTCCCTCGGGATGCGCTTCATGACCGCACCGCCACAGACCTACTACGAGATGCTCGAGGGGCGCCTGCCTGGCCACGGCGAGCCGGTCGAAGCCTTGCAATCGCGCGGCATTCTGCTCGATGGGGCCTCCGAACAGGGCGACCGGCGCCTGCTCCTGCAGATCTTCTCGGGCACCTTGCTCGGCCCTGTGTTCTTCGAATTCATCCAGCGCAAGGGCGACGATGGATTCGGCGAAGGCAACTTCAAGGCGCTGTTCGAATCGATCGAGCGTGACCAGATACAGCGCGGCGTGCTCGATGCAGGTCAGACCGTCTCTTCGTGAGACGCAGGGCGTGACAGGGCCTGGCGCATCTCGCGTTCCTTGCGGTACAGGCTCCAGTAAGTCACGCAGGCCGTCAGAAGTCCCACCAGCAGCAGCGATGGCAGGACCGTCGGAAACATCAGGCGAACCTCCTGGCCCAGGTGGCCAGGGGGGTAGCCCACCAGGACCGTGTAGCCGTACTTGGCCGACGTCTGGCTGCCGCGCGGGTCCAGGGCAGGCGCCCCGGTTTCGCTGGCACTGCTGCCGGCGGCCCAGACCCTGGCCTCGCCAATGCGCACGATCAAGATCAGCTGATCCTGGAAGCCTGACAGCTCACTGCTCACCACGGAACCATGTGCCGTGGCGATGATGCCTGTCTCGCCGGTGTCGAGGGTGTAGGCAAGCACGGGCCGCCCCGGGGATGACTGGGCGCCGAACACCAGGCTCACCCGTTCGCCGTGCAATTGCTTGAGGTCGACCTGATCGACTTGAGTGCCCCGCAGACTGCTGCAGTGGACCGCCTCTGAGCGCAACAGGACCAGGGAGCGTACCATCGGGTTGCCCGAGGCGAGGGCGTTCAGTTCGGGCAAGGTCTCGGTGCAGGGTCGGTTGGCCAGGTACAGCGCCCTGGCGCTGACGTCGTGCAGGCCGTCGATCACCTTGTCGATCGCGTAGATGGCTTCGTTGAGGGAAACCTTGGCGTTTTCGCTGAGCTTGGCTTCGAGCTGGAAGACCATCATCGTGATGCCACAGGCGATCGGAATGACGCTGATGGTGAGGGTCAGCAGCAGGTCCAGCAGAATGCGTCCGGCGGAAAGTCTATGCATGGCTCGAGTCGCTCACAGGAAGTCGGGGCTGGACAAGAATCGCCACCAGCTTAGGCAAGAGGGCAGGGAGCGGCTGTAGGTCATCGCGTCGTCCCGCGTCGAGTTTTGCGCAGTGTGTTGTCAGACACCGACATGAGTTCGCTGGCCAACGCATCGTCCTTCCCGACAGGACATCCAGGGTCTGTGCTAGCCTCGGGCTTCCTTCCCATCGTACGAGGCGTCTTTCATGTCAAAGCCATCGACTCTGGATCCGTTCATGCAGGCCGCGATCGACGAAGCCCAGGCAGGGTTCGACGAGGGCGGTATCCCCATCGGTTCGGTGCTCGTTCATCAGGGCAGGATCATCGGCCGTGGCCACAACCGCCGCGTCCAGGCGAGCAGCGCCGTGTTGCACGGGGAGATGGACGCGCTGGAGAATGCCGGGCGTCAGCCTGCCCAGGTGTACCGGGAGTCCACGCTCTATACCACCCTGTCACCTTGTTCCATGTGCACGGGGGCCATCCTGCTCTATGGCATCCCCAAGGTCATCGTGGGCGAAAACCGGACGTTCATGGGCGAAGAGGAGTTGCTGCGCAGCCGCGGGGTCACCGTGGAGGTCGTGGACGACGATGCCTGTCGCGCATTGATGAGCGCCTTCATCGAACGCGACCCGACACTGTGGAACGAAGACATCGGCCATTGACGGCATGTCCGTCAGGTGCGCGCCGGCCTGGCATGACTCGGTCTGCAGGTCGATCCACCCCTGGGCGCTGAAGTCACAGGCCTTGCTGCACCAACGGATCGTCCGGGTTCTGCTGTTCCAGTTGCGCCAGCAGGACCTGCACGTTCTGCAGCTGCCCGGTTTCCTTCCAGTACTGGATCAGCAGCACCCGCGCCTTGCGGTTGGCCGGCTGCTGGTCGACCAAGGTCTCGAGCTGTTTCTGCGCGGCTTCCACCTGGTCCAGGCGGTGCAGGGTCGTGGCCAGGGCATACCGGTAGTCGGCAGTACGCGGCCCCAGTTCGACCGCGCGCGCGAAGGCCAGTAACGCATATTCGTCCTGGTCGTGACGCCGTAGCCAGCGGCCAAGCTCATATTGCAGCACCGCCGCTTCCGGGTGGCGTACCAACGCTTCGGCCAATATGTGGCGCGAGGCATCGTGCTTGCCCTGGTCCTCCAGGAGCCGCACCTGCAATATCAGAGCGTCCAGGTTCTCGGGATCCTGCGCCAGGGCGCGATCCAGGGCCTTGGCCGCCGCCTCGAAGGCGCGTTCGTGCAGGTACAGGCGGGCCAGGTGGACTTGCGCGGCAGGTTGTTCGGGTTGTTGCTCGAGCACCTCTTGATAGCGCTCAAGCACCTCCTGCAACGGTCCGAAGTACACGCCGATGTCGTCCGGCGCGAGCCCCAGCAAGGCATCCACGGCGGCGAAGCGGACCGACTGCTCGTCGTCGTCCAGCAGCGGCCCCAGCACCAGACTGCGCTGCGCGTCCGACAGCAGGCCGCGTACGCTGAGAATACCTGCCCGACGCACGCCCGGATCGTCGTTCTCGAGGGCGTCCTGGGCGAGCTTCAGCGCCTGGGGCGACGGATAGTGGGGCAGTTCGGCAAGCAGGGCCGCGCGTCGGTCGGGCGCCAGGTCGGTCCGCTGCAGCTGCTGATACAGCACCCGCGCCGCGCCTGCCTGCCCCTGGTGGGCCTGGCGCAGGGCCTGGTGATAACTGTGCGGCGGTACACTGGGCGCCGGGGCTGACGGCTCGTGCCACAGATAACCGAGCACCCCTGGCACGATGACCAGGAGGGAAGCGGCGATCAGCAAGCGGTAGCGCGGCGACATCGGACGACCCAGCGTGAGCGGAACGTCGAGCTTGGGCCAGAACGCACGACGACGCAAGCGCCCCACCGCGCAGAGTGTTTGGCGTGCCGTGAAGGATCAGTAGCTGTAGGTCACTGACATCACGGCCGTGCGGTCGTTGCCCAGCGCCACGGCCTGGGCCAGGCCACCGGCATAATAGTGCTGGTCGAACAGGTTCTTGACGTTCAACGCCGTGCGCCAATGCGGCGTGCCGTAGGCGACCCCGGCATCGACCACGGTGTAGCCGGGCAGCGAATAGCCGTTGGTGTAACGCTCGCCGACCGCATTGAGCCCCCCGTTGACTTCCCAGCCCAGTGGCGTGCCGTCGAAGCGGTAACGGGCGAACAGGTTCGCACTGTGCCGCGGGACGTTGGCCAGGCGGTCGCCCACGGTCGACGGCTGCTGGTCGCCGTCGTCGGTGATGACGGCCCAGGTGTAGGCGTAGCCGGCCAGCAGGCTGAGCCGGTCGCTCAGGTCGGCCGTCAGCTCCAGCTCGGCGCCCTGGGTGCGCTGCTCGCCGATGGCCACGCTGAATCCGTCGTTGCGCGGGTCGTCCTGCAGCACGTTCTGGCGGCGCAGGTCGAAGGCGGCGACGGTCAGCAAGGTGCTGCCCGGCACCAGGTCGAACTTGACGCCGGCTTCCCACTGACGACCCTTTTCCGGCTCGAAGGTCTTGCCCGCCACGTCCGTGCCCGTGTTGGGGTAGAACGAGGTGGCGAAGCTCAGGTACGGGCGCACGTTGGGCAGCAGCTCGTACATCACCGCGACCGCACCCGTGGTGGCACTGGCCGGGCTGCTGGTGCGGCGGTCGGTGAGGTGATTGTCGCCATAGGTGTCGCTGCGGTCGTGACGCAGGCCGGCCGTGACCAGCCAGCGTTCGTCGATGCGGTAGCTGTCGCGCAGGTAGCTGCCGACCATGCGCACCGTGGTGTCGGTCCAGGTGCGCGGCGTCGCCGGGCAGGTGATGGCCTGGCCATAGCGCGGCGCGTAGACGTTCAGGTTGCCGACCTTGCAGGCGGTGGTGCGGTTGCTCTCCCGGCTGCGCAGGTAGTCGACGCCGAACGTCAGGTCATGCTCGCCCCAGGCGGTGTCGAAGGCCCGTTGCAGGTTGTTGTCCAGGCTCAGCGTGTCGCCATCGAAGTGTTGGGTCTGGGCGGTACGCGTCAGGGTACGGTGGTTGGCCTGGACGCGACCATTGGCGACCAGTTGCCCGTCCAGGCGATAGGTCTGCCAGCGCAGGTTCTGGTTGAAGGTCCAGCCGTCACCGAAGCGATGCGCAAGGCTGTAGCCGATGCGGTTGGAGACGCCATGGTACGGGTCCTGGCCCGGTTCGCCGGTGAAGCGGCGGCGGGGCAGGTCGCCGTTGGGGTTGGCCTCGATCGAGCCGGACAAGGGCAGACCCTGCTGGCGCAGGTATTGACGGTCCTGGTGGCTGGCGAGCACGGTGAAGTCGGTATCCGGGCCCAGGTCCAGGGCCAGCGAGGGGGCGATGTACTGGTTCTTGAACCAGACATGGTCGGTGTCGTCGTTGGATTTGGACAACAGACCATTGACCCGCAGCGCCGCCGTGCCCGTGTCCGACAAAGGCGTGCCGACATCGAAAGTGCCCTGGCGCAGGTCATCGCTGCCGTAGCTCAGGCCGAACGTGGCGAACGGATCCAGCCGCGGTCGCTTGCTCACCATGTTCACCACGCCGCCCGGCAGCACCAGGCCATACTCCAGCGACGCCGGCCCCTTGAGCACCTCGACCTGTTCGAACCCGGCGATCTGTTCGGCCACCCGATTGGAGACGCCCGTGCGCAGGCCATCGACGAACAGCGAGTCCGAAGCTACTTGCCCGCGGATGATGAGGTCATCCCAGCCGCGCCGGCCATATTGCCCGGCGGTGACACCCGGCACGTTTTTCAGGGCGTCGGCCAGGCCCATGGCCTGCTGGCTGTCCAGCACCGCGCGCGAGACCACCTGGACGCTGCGCGGCGTTTCGGCCAAAGGCAGCGATGACTGGGCGACCTGGGCCGTGGTCGGGGAAAAGGCGTCGGCCTCGTGCTGCACCGAATCGGCCTCTACCGTACTGGCCGGCAGGTCCACGACCGCAGGCATGCTGACAGGTTGTGCGGCATGCACCAGGGTCGGCCAAGCCAGACCGACGCCCAGGACGACGGAGCACAGGGCGTAAGGGACGGCGAGCGGTTTCGACGAAGAGCGGGTCATGGGGTTCTCGGACCAAGGGCACGAAGCGCGGCATGGAGGCGCGCTAAAAAAGGTGGCGCATACTATCTGGCAACGATTCGTATTTGCAATCCGTTTATCCAGTTGCACCAGTGCCGTCAGAGCGGTGTCACAGCAGCACACCCTGGCCTGATCGCATTCGCCGTTCAGCCGCTTCAACCGACGGAAACTGTCATGCTCATCGTCGAACGCTTGTACAAATCCTTCGCCACCGCCCAGGGTGAGTTGCCCGTCCTGCGCGGTGTGGACCTGACGATGGGGGCGCGTGAAAGCCTGGCTTTGATGGGGGAGTCCGGCAGCGGCAAGAGCACGCTGTTGCACCTGATCGCCGGCCTCGACCGCGCCGATCAGGGCCGGGTGATGATCGACGGCGTGCCGTTGGACGGCCGTTCCGAAGCTGCGCTGGCGCGTTGGCGCCGTGAAGACATCGGTCTGGTGTTTCAGCAGTACAACCTGCTCAGCAGCCTGGACGTCGCTGCCAACCTGGCGTTCCAGGCGCGCTTGGCCCAACGCCACGACCCTCGCTGGACCGCGCACCTGGTACAGCGCCTGGGGCTCGGTGCCTTGCTGGACCGTTACCCTGAGCAACTGTCCGGAGGGCAGCAGCAACGCGTGGCCATCGGCCGGGCGCTGGCCAGCAAGCCACCCTTGCTGTTGGCCGACGAGCCGACCGGCAGCCTGGACGAGGCGAGCAGCGACGAGGTGCTGGCGTTGCTGCTGCAACTGGTCGACGAGGCGGGCAGCAGTGTGCTGATGGTGACCCACAGCCAGCGTCTGGCCAGCCGCCTGCAGCGCCAATGCTGGCTGCAGGCCGGCCAGGTGTGCGACGGGCCGGCGCGATGAGCACCTGGCTGATCACCCTTCAGGCACTGCTGAGTCATTGGCGTCGCCATCGCCTGCAAGGTGTGGCGATCTTCACCGGCCTGTGGCTGGCCACGGCGTTGTGGACCGGTGTCCAGGCCCTCAACGCCCAGGCCCGCAGCGACTACGCGCGCGCCAGCGCCGTGCTGAGCAGCTCGACCCAGGCGCGGCTGGTGGCGCGTGATGGTCAGCGCCTGGACCAGTCCCTCTACGTGCAATTGCGTCGGCTGGGCTGGGACGTCACGCCGCTGCTGGAGGGCCGGGTGAGCGTGGCCGGCCCGTCGCCGCACGAACTGCGTGTGATCGGCATTGAACCGCTCAGCCAGCCGGGCGACGCACGCGTGGCCGGTCAGCCCCTGCAGGACTTCGATGTACAGGGCTTCATCAACGCACCCGGCCAGACCTTGATCGCACCGGACACCTGGCAGACCCTGGGGCTGAGGACGGGGGAAGTGGCCCATGACCTACAGGGTCGTGCGCTGCCCCCGTTCAGGCTCGAGCCCGACCTGGCTCCCGGTGTGCTGGTCATGGACATCGGTCAGGCCCAGGCGCTGTTGCAGGCGCCCGGTCAGCTCTCGCGATTGTTGATCAATGCCTCGGGCCCACCGCTGCCTGAACCGCTCGCCCGACGCGTCAACCTGCAGCCGGGCGGCGACGATGGTGACCTCGGGCGGCTCACCGACAGCTTCCACCTCAACCTCACCGCGCTGGGGCTGCTGGCCTTCGTGGTCGGCCTGTTCATCGCCCATGCCGCCATCGGCCTGGCCCTGGAGCAGCGCCGCGCCCTGCTGCGCACCGTGCGGGCCTGTGGCGTCAGCCAACGGGTACTGCTGCTGGGCCTGACCTTGGAGTTGGGGGTGTTCGCGGTGGTCGGCGGGATCGCCGGGGTCGCCAGCGGCTACGGACTGGCCGCATTGCTGCTGCCGGACGTGGCGGCCAGCGTGCAGGGGCTCTATGGTGCCCACGTGGCAAGGCAACTGAGCCTGCCTGCGCAGTGGTGGCTGAGCGGTGTCGGGGTCGCGGTCCTGGGCGCGCTGCTGGCCGGCGCCAGCAGTGTGGCCCGGGCGGCCCGCTTGCCGTTGCTGGCCTTGGCACGCCCCCAGGCCTGGCGTCTGGCACAGCTGCCCTGGCTCAAGCGCCAGGCTCTGGTCGCGGTCGGCCTGGCGGTGGTGGCGCTGGCCTGCTGGCGCTATGGCCATGGCCTGCCCAGCGCTTTTGCCCTGGTCGCGGCCGTGCTGCTGGCGGCGGCCTTGCTGTTGCCCCTGCTGCTCGAAATCTGCCTGGCCGGGCTCGCACGCCTGGCGCGGCGTCCCCTGAGCCAATGGTTCGTCGCCGACAGCCGCCAGCAACTGCCGGCCCTGAGCCTGGCGTTGATGGCGTTGCTGCTGGCCTTGGCAGCGAGTGTCGGGGTTGGCAGCATGACCGAGGGGTTTCGCGGGACCTTTCTCGGCTGGCTCGACCAGCGCTTGTCCGCCGACCTGTACATCAGCCCTCAGGACACGGCACAGGCCACGCGTCTGGACGACTGGCTGACCCAGCGACCGGAGGTGACCTCGGTAGTGGCCAGCTGGCGCACTGACGTCCAGGTGCAGGGCTGGCCCGTGCAGGCGCAAGGCGTTGCCGAACCCGCTCGACTGCGCGAACACTGGCCCTTGCTGTCTGGCGATCAGAACGCGTGGCCACGTCTGGCCAAGGGCGAGGGCGTGATGCTGAGCGAGCAGTTGGCACGACGGCTCGAGGTGACGGTCGGCGGCACCTTGGTCCTGGGGGATGAGCGCCCGGTTGCCGTGGTCGGGATCTACGCCGATTACGGCAACCCCAAAGGCCACCTGCTGCTCGACGCCGAAACGTTGCGCAGCCTGTGGCCCCAGGCCAGGCTGACCAGCCTTGGCGTGCAGACCTTGCCGGGCCAGGCGTCGAGCCTCATGTCGGCCGTGCAGGCGACCTTCGCCCTGGACCAGGACCACCTCATCGAGCAGGCCGCGCTCAAGCGCTGGTCCACCGAGATCTTCAGCCGTACGTTCGCCGCGACGGCGGCCCTCAACAGCCTGACCCTGGGCATCGCTGCGGTGGCCCTGTTCATCAGCCTGCTGACCCTGGGGCAGACCCGGCTGGGCCAGCTGGCACCGCTCTGGGCCCTGGGCGTGCGCCGCGCGCACCTGGTCTGGCTCAGCCTGGGGCAGACCGTGTTGCTGGGCGGGCTGACCGTCGCCTTGGCGATTCCCTTGGGCTTGCTGCTGGCCTGGTGCCTGGTGGCGGTGGTCAACGTCCAGGCGTTCGGTTGGCGCCTGCCGCTGTCGGTGTTCCCTGATCAATTGCTGCGCCTGGCCTTCATGGGGCTGCTGAGCAGCGTGCTGGCCAGCGCCTGGCCGCTCTGGCAACTGGCCCGGCGCCAACCCAACGAGCTGCTGAGGTCATTCGCCGATGAACAGTAGGATCGCCTCCCTCATGCTGGCTCTGTTGCTCGGCGGCTGCGGTCCGGGCGACGCCCCGCCGGCGCCCAAGGGGTTTGCCGGGCTGGGGCAACAGGCCGAGGCCTTCGAACCGGTACGGCGCGGCCAGCCGCTGGTGTTTCCCCGCGACCATGGCGCCCACGAGGGTTTTCGCATCGAGTGGTGGTACGTGACCGCCAACCTCAAGGATGCCCAGGGCCGCGACTGGGGCGTGCAGTGGACGCTGTTTCGTTCGGCGCTGCGTCCCGGCCCCGAGACCGGTGACTGGAACAGCCCGAACCTGTGGATGGGCAATGTCGCGCTGACCGGCCCCCAGGGTCACCGCTCGGCTGAAACCCTCGCGCGCGGGGGCATCGGCCAGGCCGGTGTCGAGGCGCAGCCGTTCCAGGCCTGGATCAACGACTGGACCTTGAAGGGTGAGGGCGACATCGATGACCTGCGCATGACAGCCGCTGGCCAAGGCTTCGCCTACGACCTGCACCTGCAGGCCAGCAAGCCCCTGATACTCCACGGCGACCGCGGCTATAGCGAGAAATCCGGTCAGGGCCAGGCGTCCTATTACTACAGCCAGCCGTTCTACACGGTGCAGGGGCAGGTCGAACTGGACGGGCAGCGCGTCGAGGTCACGGGTAAGGCGTGGCTAGACCGTGAATGGAGCAGCCAGCCGCTGGCCGCCGGACAATCGGGGTGGGACTGGTTTTCCCTGCACCTGGGCGATGGCGCGAAGCTGATGCTGTTTCGCGTGCGCGAGGCGCAAGGGGCACCTTATCAGGCGGGCACCTGGATCGACCTAACAGGCCAGGCATTTCCCGTGGATGGCAAGCAGGTGAACCTGGAGCCATTGGACTGGACGCGGCAAGGCAACGGTGTGTCCGTGCCGACACGGTGGCGGTTGCGACTGCCTGAGCGGGGTGTGGACGTGCAGGTGCAAGCGATCCAGCCGCAAGCCTGGATGCAGACGCGCTTTCCGTACTGGGAGGGGCCGGTGCGGGTCGTGGGCGGCGAGGGTGGGGAGGGGTATCTGGAGATGACGGGGTATGGAACGGGTGGCGGTTGATGATTGCAAGGGCGTGACGCTTGTCTAGGACAGGCCTGGGCGGTGCTGAAGTACCCCGCGCTCTTGCTTAAAGCGTGGCCGACTGCGCCGCCGCCATCGCCGGCAAGCCGGCTCCCACAGGTCGCCTGTACCCTGGGCGTCATGGTCTCTATCGACGGTGACGGCCGCGAACTCTCCCAAGATCTGCCCCTTGGATTGGCCCCATGTGAGAGTTGGCTTGCCGACGATAAAGCCCGCTAACCTCGCCAGGATTTCCCCCTTGGATTGGCCCCTTGTGGGAGTCGGCTTGCCGACGATAGCGGCCGCGCAGACGCCTCAGCGTCCCTCCTGAACCACCAGAGCCAGCACCTTCTCCCGATTCAACCGATACCGCTGCAGATCCCGCGCCAGCACCAACTGCCCACCATACTGCTGCTGCGCCTCCAGCCGCACGTCCTCGATGGACGGACTACGCCGCACATCACCCTGATACCGCGCGCTAAAATGCGTCAACACCAGGTTCGGCACCCCCACGCGTTCGGCAAAGCGCGCCACGGCCGCTGCCGTGCTGTGCCCATAGGTCTCCTGCGTCCGTGCGATCACAGGCTCCGTAAAAGTCGCCTCATGCACCAGCACGTCCGCACCCATCGCCACCTCGGCCAGCAATTCAGGCGTGTCATTGTCGCCGCAGACGATCACCCGCTGCGCAGGCCACGCATCCCGCAAGTACTCGCCCGGCATCACCCGGCGTCCTGCGTGCTCGACCCCCTGTCCTCGCGCGATCTCCCCCCACAGCGGCCCACGCGGAATGCCATCCGCCATCAACCGTTCGGTATCCAGCCGCGGATTGGGATCGGTCTCGGTGAACACGAACCCATGGCTGGGCACGCGGTGCGACAAGCCCACCGTATCGACCCGGACCGTCTGATGATGCCAAGGCTCCCCATCCTCGACCGCCAACAGGCGCAGCTCGAACGACAACCGTGACTCGCTGACGGCCAGGCTCAGACGCACCCACTCGTGCAACGCCCGGGGCATGATCAGGTCCAGCGGCGCGGTACGCCCCGTGGTCCCCGCACTGGCCAGCAGACCCGGCAGGCCGAAGCAGTGATCGCCATGCACATGGCTGATGAAGACCGCCCGCAGGTCACGCAGGGACAGCGGGGTGCGCAACAACTGGTGTTGTGTCGCTTCGCCACAGTCGACCAGGTACCAGTCGCTGCCGCTGGAGGCGATGACGGCGGTGGCACTGACGTTGCGGGCGCGGGTCGGAAGACCGGCGCAGGTGCCCAGGAACAGCAGGTCCATGGCGCCTCCTTGGCGTGGACGAGGGTGGGTGGCAGGCGAGGATGCGTCGATCTGCCGCCCTTGATCAAGTGACAGTGAAGCGAGGGGCAGGGTTCGCTTGCAGGCGTGTGACAGGAACAGTCCGAGGGCGAAGGCAGCGGGGTGTTTGCAGCCGGTCAAGCAACGCTAGGTCACCTGTAGCGCCTGTATGAATGCCCCGTCGAGTGTCGTGGCCCCGTACCGGTCCATGAACGCTTCGCCGCTCTCGAACGCTTCGAAGCGTTGGTCGTGCAAGAGGTAGAAGCGATCGCAGTAGGTGGCGATTTCATTGATGTGGTGAGAGGACACGATCACGCTCGCACCCTCCAAGCAGGCCTGCTTCAAGCCTTGCCACAGGTAATACCTGAACTCCGGATCGACTCCTGCCGTCGGCTCGTCCAGGATGACCAGCTCGGCATCCAGCATGAGCATCGACAGTGTGAAGAAGCTGCGAAGCTCACCGTAGCTGCACAGCGCTGGCCGCTTTTTCCAGAGATCCTTGTACCGTGCGCTCAGACGAGGCGAGATCCGCTCGAGGCGGACGGACAGCGCCCGTTCGGACAGCGGCGTGCGCCCGTTCAGATAGGCCATGAGCGCGTACACATCGCGCATCTTCAACGAGGCGGGCGCTGAGATGGTCTGGGACAGGTAGACCCTGTCCCGTGCGTGAACGCTGAGGTTCATCGTCTCGGGTGTGCGCAGCCCGCAGAGGATGTCGAAGAACGTGGTCTTGCCCGCGCCATTGGACCCTACGATACCGGTGATCCGATGGCGAGCGACGCTCATCGATGCGTTGTCGAACACCTGACGGCCTGGGTAGGCGAACGTGAGGTTTTCCACTGAGACGAGCGTCATGCGTAACGACTCCAAACCGGTTGCACGCGGAATAGAAAGGCTGTGGCACAGGCGCAGGCCCCGAAGAGTAGGAGCACACCCGCCACTGCATACGGATCGATGGGCTCCATGAACAGGCGTGTGCAGAACGTCAGGGGGTTGTACGTCAGGCCCGCGCTCGTCGTTGAGCCCACCTGTTGAGCCCCGACATACCCCGATGTCAGCATCGCGAACGAGAGTATCGAGAACAGGGTGTTCGCGCCCGAGAAGGTCAGGGGCAACAACGAGACCAGCAGCCCGGCACTGGCGAACGCGAGATAGCTGACGAAGTAGGCCGACATGAGCTGAACGTATTCATGCCACGCCGGCAACCCGAAGACCCACCGCGTGATGCCATAGAAGACAGTGGCGTAGAAGAGGCTGACCACCAAGTGCGTGGTGATGTGGGCGCTCAGAAACAGTAGGATCGTGCGCCGCGTATAGATGAAGGACCGCACGAAACCGCTTTCCCTGCGCCCCACGAGGTAGAAGCTCATCCCGAAGAACGCCGTGATCGCCGACAGATAAGCCAGGAACCAGGCGGCCCTGGGCAGGTAGGCGTCGAAGGAGAGGTCATCGGTGGCGCTGGCGGACTGCAGCATGAGGTAAAAGGCACAGGGTGAGACGATGGACCAGAGAAGAGCCGTGGGTTCTTTCAGTTGCTCTTTAAGCAATATGAGTGACAGGCTGCCCAGTCGTCTGAGCAAGGACATCGAACCGTTCATCCCTAAAGATCCTGCTGCATGTGTGTGACGTGTCTGGAAGGCGCTGTGGGGAGGTGCTCTTCTGGACGTCCTATGCCGGCGGGCAATGTCCAATGGTTCTTCACCCAGAGAGATGGGTCAATCACCGCGCTGTTAGCGTTCTTGTACGTTGCGCAGGAATCTTCCTAGGACTCTGCCGGTCTGGCCATCGGCGCCGGCGCATGTCATTCGTGGCGCTGCTCAGTCCGGCCTCGGACCTTGCGATGAGCCTTGGTCTATAGGGGCGCCCGGCAGAGCATCTGCGATGAACGTCAGCCCACGTGCGCCCTAAGGCAGCAGGTTCACCAACTGTGGCGTCCATGGCGTCTGCGACAGATCGAGCAACGCCACCGTCACCGGCAGCTTGAACCGCCGTGGCCCCGCGCTGCCGGGGTTGATGAACAACCGCTCGCCACGCCACTGGAACAGCGGCTTGTGCGAGTGCCCCGTGACCACCAGCCGGGTCGTGTCGCTCAACAGGGCGGGTGCGTCAGCGATGTCATGCACCAGCAGGGTCTCGATGCCGTCGAGGTGCAGCAGCAGGTGATCGGCGATGTCGCTGGCCCAAGGCGCCTGCTGATCGTTGTTGCCCCGTACCACCTGCACCGGAGCAAGGCCCGACAAGGCTGTCAGGATTTCCGGTTTACCGATGTCGCCGGCATGCAGGATGAGGTCACAGCCGTCGAGCGCCGTCAGCGCTTCTGGACGCAGCAGGCCGTGTGTATCGGAAATGAGGCCGAGGCGCATGGAAGAGGTCCGGTCGTAGAGGGATTAACCGTTGGACACGCGTGAAGGGCAGTTTGCTGACCCTGCGTGCGCCCCGAGTCGATCGGCGCCGCGTGCTTGCACCAGGCTCGCCAACGCCCTAGGGTAGGCGCACCCGACGGAATGGACCGATCATGCGCACCTTCAAGACCTGGCTCGGCAGCCTGCTGCTGCCGCTGCTCACCGCCTGCACCGGCCAGCAGACCGAACGCACCGTGGTGTACGAAAACACCGTCTACCAGTGGCGCATCGAGCATGTGGTTGAGCACAACTTTCCAGCCAGCACACACCAGTTCTACCAGGTCTACCTGCAAGGCCGCCCACTGGTGCTGCCGGCCAAGGCGTTCAACGACCGTCGCGACATCGACCGATTCCTCGCCGCTGGCGGCTTCGACATTGCCGACTGGCGCAACAAGTCGGTCATCGTGACCTTCGAGAACATCCAGGAGCGCGAAGGTCAGACGCTGCACCTGATCCGTTCGGTGCTGATCACCCCGGAATTCGCCGAGGGTGAGGTCGCCTTGACCGACCTCTATACCCAGCAAACTGTGGTCGTGACCCGTGTGGAGCCTGCCGCTTCGGCCCAACCGTGAGCCTCGGCCTCGGTCCGGCGCCTGCTGACGGGCGCGATCACTGTGTGCTAAGGGTGAGCCATCTACCATTCGAAGGCCAGCTGGCTCGCCTGCGGATCGGGTTTGCGAACCTTCACCGCGATACCGATCAAGCGAACGGCGCGGCCGGCGCGGCGACCCTGCCACAACCGCTGCAGCAACGTTCGCAGCACCTGCTCATCGACCCCCGTCGCACCGGCTTCGGTGCTCGCCACGCTGAAGTCGTCGAACTTCAGCTTGACCTGATTGCGTACGATCTGCTCCCCCTCGGTGAGTGACTCGACGCGCTCGCGCAGGGCGGGCAGCAAGGCCAGCAGTCTGCGTGTGCACTCGGCCTCGTCCGTGCAGTCGACAGGCAGCGTATGCTCCACACCGACCGAGCGGGTGTCGCCCGTGACCTCGGTGTCGGGCTCATGGCCTTGGCTGAGCATCCAGAGGTGATAGCCATGCAGGCCGAGGTGGCGCAGCAGCACCGGGATCGTGTCCAGGTTCAGGTCGCCGCAGTATCGACAACCCAGCCCCTCGAGCACGCGCCAGGTCTGGGGACCGACACCCGGCAACTTGCGGATGTCCAGGTCGGCCAGAAAGCGCGGCACGTCCGCGGGGCGGATGACGAACTGACCATTGGGTTTGTTGATGTCGGAAGCGATCTTGGCCAGGTACCGCAGCGGCGCGACCCCGGCCGACGCCGTCAGCCCCAGCTCAGCCTGCACCTCGGCACGCAGGGCGCTCGCCATGCGCGTTGCCGAGCCACCGCATTGTGGCTGGCCGGTGACCTCCAGCGACGCCTCGTCCAGCGAGAAGAATTCGACGCGATCGGTATAGCGCCTGAGTATGCCTTCGAGCTGGCGCGTGACCGCTTCGTAGCGTTCGAACCGGACCGGCAGCACGACCAGCGCCGGGCACAGCCGCTGGGCGGTGGCCGTCGCCATGCCACTCTTGATGCCGAACGGTCTGGCCAGGTAATTGGCGGTGCTGATCACCCCACGTTCAGCGGCCGAGCCGCCTACTGCGACAGGCAGGTGGCGCAGGTGAGGGGCGTCGAGCAGCTCGACGGAGACGAAATAGGCGTCCATGTCGAGGTGGATGAATTTTCGGGGGGTAGGGGTTGAGGAGGGCATGAGGCGTCGCCGGCAGTCATCAGACTGAAACACCGGCCACCTTAATGAGCCCAGGTCATGCCCTCAAGCATCGACATGATCTGAATGCATTCAAGGTGTGACATGACACAGGTTTTGTAACACAGCGTCACCTGAAGGCAGTGAACAGGCCTCCGAATCAGGCCTTGATCACTGCCTTGCACGTCGAGAGGCAAGAAGACAGCTATCTTCATCCGGCCCGTGCTCGACGGGCCAGCCTCTCTGTGTCTTACGCCGTACGGTTACGCGTCACCCGCAACGCCACCAGGCTCCCCACCACGATCAACCCCGCCAGCGAGTACAACGCCGCATCGGTCGACCCGGTCTGGTCCTTGATGAACCCGACCAGGTACGGGCTCAGGAACCCGGCCATCTGGCCCACGGAGTTGATGATCGCCAACCCCGCGACCGCCGCGCTGGCACCCAGCAGGGCCGTGGGCATCGGCCAGAACATCGGCAGGCCAGTCAGCGCGCCCATGGTGGCGATGGACAGGCCGAGGATGGCGATGGTCGGGGTCTGGGCGAAGTTCACCGCGATCAGCAGGCCCAGCGCGCCCATCAGCATGGGCACCACCAGGTGCCAGCGGCGCTCGTTGCGCAGGTCCGCCGAGCGGCCGACCACGATCATGAACACGCCGGCCAGCAGGTAGGGGATCGCGCTCAGCCAGCCGATCAGCAAGGCGCTGTCGAAGCCCATGTTCTTGATGATCGAGGGCAGCCAGAAGTTGATCGCGTACACGCCGCTCTGGATGCAGAAATAGACGAAGCCGAACGTCCACACCAGCGGGTTGCTCAGCACGGCCATCACGCCGTCGCCACGCTGGGACGGTTGGCGAGCCGCATCGGCGTTCAGGTCCGCCTCGATCATCTGCCGCTGCGCCGGGCTCAGCCAGGTCGCGCTGCGATGACCGTCGCTGAGCAGCACGATGGCCAGCAGCCCCAGCACCACGGTCGGCACGCCCTGGATCAGGAACATCCACTGCCAGCCGGCCAGGCCATGCTGGCCGGTGGAGAAGTGTTCCAGGATCCACCCGGAGAAGGGGCCGCCCAGCAGGCCGGAGACCGGGATGGCCGACATGAACAGCGCCATGATCCGGCCCCGACGGGCCGCCGGGAACCAGCGCGAGAGGTACAGCACCACGCCTGGGAAGAACCCGGCTTCTGCCGCGCCGGTGAGCAGGCGCAAGGCGTAGAACTCGGTCGGTGTGGTGACGAACAGCAGGCAGGTCGACAAGGTGCCCCAGGTGATCATCATCAGGGCGATCCAGCGCCGTGGTCCGAAGCGGTTGAGCGCCAGATTGCTCGGCAGGCCGCAGGCCACGTAGCCGATGAAGAAGATCCCGGCGCCGAGGCCATACACGGTCTCGCTGAACTTCAGCGCGTCGAGCATCTGCAGCTTGGCGAAGCCGACGTTGACGCGGTCCAGGTAGTTGAACAGGTAGCAGATGAAGATGAAGGGGATCAATCGCAGGGTGATGCGCCGGTAGAGCGCGTCGCGGGACGGATCGGTGCCTTGGTCAGCGGCAGGGCTGTGTGCCATGATGAGCTCTCTGTTGTTATATAGTCGCTGCGGCGTTCGTCGACGCTGCCCCATGAGTCTCTTGGAGTGCGCGGCGGCTGTCTTTGTGCCACTGCACAGCGGGCGAGGCGCCCTGCTGTGCGTGCGACCAAGGTGCCTGCCTGGGTGCCTGCCTCTACGTGCCACTGCAAGGACCGTATCATGTTCGAACTGGACCATGACCTGGCCCAGGACATCGTCGACCGGGCGATGGCCATTCTGCCCTGCAACGTCAACGTCATGGACAGCCAAGGGCTGATCCTCGGCAGTGGCGAGCCGGGGCGCATCAATACTCGCCATGAAGGCGCCCAGCTGGTGCTGGCCAATGCCCGTATCGTCGAACTCGATGCCGAGGCGGCGCGCTGCCTCAAGGGCGTACAGCCGGGCGTCAACCTGCCGTTGCTGCTCGACGGTCGCCTGGTCGGGGTGCTCGGCCTGACCGGTGAGCCGGCCCATGTGCGGACCTTCGGCGAACTGGTCCGCATGACCGCCGAGATGCTGCTCGCCCAGCGTCATCAGCAGCAGGAGCAGCAATGGCGACGGCAGCGCTGCGACGACGTGCTGGCGCTGTTGCTCGGGGGCCATGGGGATACGCTGCGGCTGCTCGATGAGGCCCGTCAGCTTGGGCTCAAGCCGCATCTGCCGCGCACGCCGTGCCTGCTCGAGCTGGACGGCGAGTCGCACGTCGAAGGCCTGACGAGCTGGCTGCTCAGCCGCTTCCCGGACAGCTGGTGCCTGAGCACCGGGGCGCATACCTTGCTCTGGTGCCGCCCGGCGAGCCTGGTCGTGGACGATGCGCGCCTGCTCGAGCGTTTGGACCGGCATGGCTGGAGCCTTGAGCGGCTGGCGCTCGGCGTGCCGGCGGACAGCCTGGAACGGCTGCGCCAGGGTCACCAGCGGGTCGGGGACCTGAGCGCCTATGGGCGGCAGGTCCGCCCGACCGAACGTCTGCTCGACCTGCAGCGCTACCGTGTTCCCGCCATGCTATGGCGACACCCGGACAAGGAAGCGCTCGAGGGGCTGCTCGAACCGCTGCGGCGGCTGAGCGCCCGAGATGCCAGCGGGCAGTTGCTGGCGACCCTGCGCGCCTGGTGCGCCCACGATGGCCAGAGCCAGGCCTGCGCCGATGCCTTGGGCATCCACCGCAACAGCCTGCGCTATCGGATGGAGCGCATCGCCGAGGTAGGCGGCGTCGATCCGTTCAGCCTCGAAGGGATGCTCGGCCTCTACCTGGCCTTGCAACTGCTGCCGATCGATTGAGCCTGCGCGGGCACAGCGAATGCCCAAACAACCGGGTGGACCATTGTGCAATCGACCGAGGTGCCGCCCCGGCCTTGCTGTCAGCATCGCATCATCTGGATCAGGAGCTTGCCCATGAAGATCGTCATCGCGCCCGACTCGTTCAAGGACAGCCTCGAGGCTGCCGGTGTCGCCCGGGCCATCGCTGCAGGCATCACAAACGCCTGGCCCGAGGCCGAGTGCATCGAATGCCCGATGGCCGATGGCGGGGAGGGCACCATGCAGGCCATCCTGGCGGCCAGTCAGGGCGAACTGCGTCACCTGACGGTGCGAGGCCCGTTGGGTGAATCTGTCGAGGCGGGGTGGGGCTGGCTTGCGCAGACGCGCACCGCGATCATCGAAATGGCCCAGGCCAGCGGTCTGCAACTGATCCCGACCGGCCAGCGCGACGCCTGTCGCAGCAGCACCTGGGGCACTGGCGAACTGATCGCCGCAGCCTTGGCCGCCGGCGCCCAGCGCATCGTCCTGGCGATCGGCGGCAGCGCCACCAACGATGGGGGCAGTGGCATGCTGCGCGCCCTGGGCCTGCGCCTGCTGGATGCCGAGGGTCAGCCACTGGAAGAAGGCGGGCTGGCCCTGGCGAAGCTGGCGCGCATCGACGCCAGCGACCTTGACCCACGGCTGGCCGAGGTGCAGGTCGAGGTGGCGGCGGACGTCGACAACCCCCTGTGCGGCCCGCACGGGGCGTCGGCGATCTTCGGCCCGCAGAAGGGCGCGAGCCCCGAGCAGGTCCAGGCCCTGGACCAGGCGCTCGGGCATTTTGCCGACCACTGCCGCGACCTGTTGGGCGAGGATGTGCGCGAATATCCCGGGTGTGGCGCGGCGGGCGGCATGGGCTTCGCCGCCAAGGCGTTCATGGCCGCGCGTTTCCGCCCGGGGGTGGACGTGGTCGCCGAGCTGGCCTGGCTCGAAGCCCTGGTCGAAGGGGCCGACCTGGTGATCACCGGGGAAGGGCGCTTCGATGCCCAGACCCTGCGCGGCAAGACGCCCCTGGGCGTGGCACGGGTCGCCAAGCGCCATGGCGTGCCGGTGGTCGTCATCGCCGGCACCTTGGGGGAGGGGTACGAACAGTTGTATGCCCATGGCATCGATGCGGCCTTCGCCCTGACCAGTGGCCCCATGAACCTGGAGCAGGCCTGCTCCGATGCCGAGCGTCTGCTGCGCGCTCGCGCCGGTGACATCGTGCGGCTCTGGCGTCTGGCTGCCCATCGAGGGCAGTGACCTCTTCCCTCAGCTGATCTCGAGCAAAGCCGTCCTGCGAAGCTTCGATGCCGACGCTTCGCGCGCCGTGCCGATCGATGTATGAGTTTTTATACCACCCCAATAAAGATCGCTGATGAGTCGACCTACTCGTCCTTCTCAAGCTGCACCAGCGTTTCCCCCTGGGCCGACCGCGTGTCGACAGGCAAGACCGCCAGTTCGCCAAAGCTCTGCGCCGCATCGATATAACGGAGGGCCGACTTGGCGTCCTTCCAGCCGACATAGCTCATCAAAGCCTTCAGTTCCCAGCCATTGGCCGTGGCCCAGGTGGCGAACCCGCGACGCAACGAGTGCCCGGTGTACAGCGCCGCCGGCACGTCGGCCCGTTCCAGCACCCGCCGCAGCAGCCCGACCAGGCTGTTGCTGTTGAGCGCCTGCTCGCTCAGGTTGCCCCAGCGGTCGATCTTGCGAAACACCGGGCCCCGTGCCAGCCCGGCCACCTCGATCCAGCGCAGATACGCCTGCACGGGGCAGAGCGTCTTGAGCGCGGGCACGCGTTGCTGCACCCCCAGCGCCTGGCGGTCGCCCTTGCTCTGGGGCAGGAACAGGGTCAGCCCGCTGCCGGCCTGCGCCTGGATGTGCTCGACCTGCAGGCGCGCCAGTTCATCGCCGCGTGCACCGCGCCAGAACCCCAGCAGCAACAGTGCCTGATCGCGCCGGGCGCGCAGCAGTGCAGCCAGATCCCCGCGCGCGCGTGCCTGCGTCGCCTCGCGCTCGCACGTCTCCGTGGCTTTGCTCAGGTGTTCGAGCAGCAACGGCGCCGCTTGACGGGGCGGGGCAGGGTGCAGCGTCCGGATGCCACGCAGTACCTGCTTGACCAGGGGCGCCTTGGTCGGGTCAGGGAAGCCCTGGCTCTGGTGCCACTGGCTCAGGCCGGCCAGACGCTGACGCAAGGTGCTGACTGCCAGGCGGTCGGCGTGCTCGGCCAGGTAGCGGGCGATGCTCTCTGCGGTCGCCGGCAGAAAGCCGCCCCAGTGCACTTCGAAATGCTCCACGGCCGCCTGGTAGCTGCGCCGGGTGTTGTCGCGGGTGGCGGCTTGAACGTAGCGTTGAATGTCGGTCATGGCGGCGGGCGGGTCGAGCGGAACGAGCGCACAGGATAAACAAGCCTGGCCATGCTGCCCAGCGGACCCCTACGATTCAGAGGGCGCTAGGCACAGGCGAGGCGTTCTGCTCCCGCAAAGGGTGGATATTGCCGCAGCTGCGCTGGAGCCAACGGCCGGCTGAAGTGATAACCCTGGGCTACATCGCAGCCGGCCAGCTTGAGGCAGACCACCTGCTCACGGGTCTCGACCCCCTCGGCCACCACTTCCAGGCCCAGGCGCTTGGCCAGGATGATCGTGGAAGAGACGATGGGGCTGTCGTCGTAGCTGTTGCACAAGGGCGCGATCAGGGCCCGGTCGATCTTGAGCTTGCTCAACGGCAGCGACTGCAAATGCGCGAAGCCGGCGTAACCACGGCCGAAATCGTCCAGGCTGATGCCGATGCCCGCAGCACGCAGGCGGTGCAGATGGGCCATGGCCGTGCCTTCCGGGTCCAGCACGGTGGTCTCGGTGATTTCCAGCTCCAGCTGCTCGGGTGCTACCCGCCAGTGCGCCAGGGTGGCGAGCAGGCGGTCGCTGAAATCGGGCTGCCACAGCTGCATGGCCGACACGTTCACGGCCAGGCGCGCTGACCGGCCCTCGGTTCGCCAGTCGGCCAGCGCTTCGCATGCCAGGCGCACGACTTCCCAGCCCAGGGCAACGATGAAACCGCTACGTTCGGCCACCCCGATGAACCGGTCAGGATAGAGCAACCCGAAGGTGGGGTGCTGCCACCGAACCAGGGCCTCATAGCCGGTCACCTGGAGGGTGTCGAGACGGATCTGCGGCTGAAAATGCAGCACGAACTGTCGCTCGGCCACCGCCTGCCCCAGCGCCTGTTCAAGGGTGAAGGCCTGGATGTCGGACAGGTTCAGCGATGGGTCGAAGAACCGATACTGCGCACGACCGGCCTGCTTGGCCGAATACATCGCGGCGTCGGCATGACGGATCAGGCTGTCGACGTCCTGCCCATCACGCGGGCAGATGGCGACGCCTACACTGGGGCTGGTGTTGACCTCCTGCCCATCCAGCGCATAGGTCGCCGACAGCTTGTCGACCAAGGCGCGTACCCAGGCCGTGATCTGGTCTTCGCTGCGGTGTCCGGCCAGCAGGACGACGAACTCGTCACCACCGAAGCGCGAGGCTTCGTCGCCCGGCTCGAGCAGTCGGGTGATACGGCCGGCGATGGCCTGCAACAACAGGTCACCGACCTTGTGTCCGAGCGAATCGTTGATCGACTTGAAGCGGTCCATGTCGATGAACAGCATCGCCATCAGACGCCGCTGGCCGCGCTGCCGCACCAGCGTCCGACCGGCCAGGTCGACGAACTGGCGGCGGTTGTGCAGACCACTGAGGTGATCGGTGGCCGCCGCATGACTGCTGCGCCGGTGCTCTTCTTCGAGTCGACCGATCAGTTGCTGGTTGATCTGCTGGGCCTGTTCGAGGGCATGGAAGGCCTCCTGGCGGCGGTAGAGCAGCAACAGGGTCCAGCCCAGCCCGGCCAGGATCATCGCACTGATGCCCAGGTTCGCCCAGAACTGGCGAGCATAGGCCTGGGTCGGTGCTGCGAGCATTTCATCGTGACGCTGGCTGACCACCACGCTCATGCCACGGTTCGGCACGCGGCGGAACAGGCTTTGGTAGGTGCCTTGCTGGGTGTACTGGGTGAGCTGGCCTGTCATGGCAGCGGTGGCCGGCAGGTCGGGTAGAAGGTTCTGCCCGTCGATAGCCACGCCGTGGGTGTCGACGCGCAACCGTTCCTGTCCGTCCTCCTGCAGCAGGCGTATCAGGCCCGTGGTGCCCAGGTCGACATGGCGAAACAGCCGGGCGAAGTAATCGATGTCGAGCTGAACCAGAAGCAGGGCCTCGACGTCGCCTGTCGCGTCGGTGAGCGGTAGCAGGAAGGGCAGGGCAGTGGGTCGAACGGTCGAAGCCTTCACGCTGCGATTGAGCAACAGGGGTGCTGCGCCCTGGTTTGCCAGGTGGCTGCGCAGGTGAGCCATCCAGGCGGCGGGCAAGCGTTCGGGAGCTTGTGCAGGCTGCCCGGGCCGACGTCGACCCTCACGGTCGTATAGGGCGGTCAGCTGGAGAAGCGGGTCATGCGCCAGGGCAGGCGGCAGCGTATCAGGCGTCTGCCTGCTGCCCAGCGCCTGAGCGCGTTCCAAGGTCTGGACCAGCTGCTCTGCGACGACGCTGGCCAGGTTCAGATGCTCGGCCGCCTTGGCTGCCAGGGCATCCTGACGGGACAAGGCGCGCTGGCTGGAGTAGGAGCCCCAGAGAAACGCCAGCAGGGTGGTGCACGAGAGCAGGAGAAGCAGCGGCAGAAGACCGTTGTGAAGCAGGCGACGCTGGGCCACGGCTGGAGATCCCGACGAGATGAAGTGCCAGGACAATACGACCTGAAGATGACTGCACGATGACGGATGGCACAGTGGTAATTTTATACCACCCCAATATTGAAGATGGTTTCAAAACAACTCAACCTGCAAAACCCCACAAAGGCACAAGTTGAACAAGATGGGGGGGTCTAGATAGGGAAGGGAGCCTAACGGCCCCCTCTTTATTCCACCGAGAGGCCTTCCGTAGGAATGCCTCTTCGGCCCTGCGCATCACTCGATGCCAGGCTCCTTCTCCAAACGCTTGATCAAGGCCTCGGCTACTGCCGCCGAGGAGGCCGGATTTTGCCCACTGACCAGATGACCATCCTCGATCACATAGCTGGCCCAGTCATCCGCCTTGGAATACTCACCACCATTGGCCTTGAGCATGTCCTCCACCAGGAAGGGCACTACATCGGTCAGGCCCACGGCCTGTTCTTCGCTGTTGCTGAACCCGGTGACGCGCTTGCCCTTGACCACGGGATGGCCATCGGGCGCTTTCACGTGCTTGAGTACCGCCGGCGCATGGCACACCGTGCCGATGGGTTTGTTGGAGGCATAGAACGACTCGAGCAGGGTGATGGAGTCCTTGTCCTCGGCCAGGTCCCAGAGCGGCCCATGCCCACCGGGGTAGAACACGGCATCGAAATCGTAGGGGTCGACCTCACCCAGCGGGAACGTATTGGCCAGCACCTTCTTTGCTTCCTCGTCCTGCTGGAAGCGACGGGTGTGGTCGGTCTGTGCGTCGGCCTCGTCGCTCTTGGGGTCGAGCGGTGGTTGCCCACCCTTGGGCGAGGCCAGGGTGATCTGGGCACCCGCATCGACGAAGGCGTAGTAGGGCGCCGCGAATTCCTCGAGCCAGAAGCCGGTCTTCTTGCCGGTGTTGCCCAGTTGGTCGTGAGATGTGAGCACCATCAGGATCTTCATGTGAGCCTATCCTCCAAACGTTCATGAGGCAGCGCGTCGCTCGCCCTGCATGAATGTCAGAGGTCGGCTCACTGCAGACGTTCAGTGGCGACGCTCGATCGATGGCCTGCCGCTCACTCAACTACCCAGGTGCGTGCTGAACCGCCCGACCGCATCGACCACCCGGCGTGCCGCCTCGCGGATGTCCACGATGACCTTGCCCGCCTGAACGGCCAGCTCCAATCCTTGTTCGGCCTCGTGCTTGCTGTTGGACATGTCCTGCATGGTCTTCTCTACCAGCTTGCCGTTCTGCAGCACGACCGCCGCGATCTCCTCGGTCGCCGTGCTCGTGCGCCCGGCCAGTTGTCGGACCTCGTCGGCGACCACGGCGAACCCTCGTCCTTGCTCACCGGCACGGGCGGCCTCGATGGCGGCATTGAGTGCGAGCAGGTTGGTCTGCTGGGCGATGCTGCCGATGGTCTGGATGATCGAGTTGATCAACAGCGACTGGCGACCCAGCGCCTCGACACCCGTGGAGGCCAATTGCATGTCGTCGGCGATCTTCTGCATGGTCTGCACCGTGTCATTGACTACCACGGCGCCTTGCTGGGCGGCGACGTCGGTGTCACGCGAAATGCCGAAAGCCGTGTTCGCCGCCTCGCTGACCTCCAGTTCACGGGCGACCTGCTCGGTCACCACCGTGGCGAACTTGACGATCTTGCACAGGTTGCCTTCGGTGTCGTAGACCGGGTTGTAGGTCGCCTCGAGCCATACCACCTGGCCATGGCTATCGATGCGCTTGAAGCGTCCGGCAACGAATTCGCCGCGTTTGAGCGTCTCCCAGAAGGCCTGGTAGGCCGGGGCGCCTGATTCTTCAGGCGTGCAGAACACCCGGTGGTGCTGGCCCTTCACCTGAGCCAGCGTATACCCCATGGCCCGCAGGAACTGCTCGTTGGCAGTGACTACCTTGCCGTCGAGGTCGAACTCGATGACCGCCGTCGAACGCAGCAGGGCATCGATGAACGAGGTGTTTTCGGACGCTTTCTCCAGACGTCTGGTGATGTTGGTGGCATGGCAGATCATCTGCTTGATCGCGCCATCTTCGCCCAGGATCGGCTGCCAGTGCGCATGCAGCCACACCAGCGACCCGTCGGCATGCAGGTAGCGGTATTCATCGGTGATCGACTGGCGAGCCCCGATCGCGGCACGGAACTTGTGATAGCAGGGCAGTTTCGTGACATAAGTCGGCACGATGGTATCCATCGACCGGCCGATCAGCTCGTCCTGCCGATAACCCAAGGCCTGGGCGAAATGCACGTTGCACGCCAGGATGATGAACGCCGGGTCGATGCTGAGCGTCAGCATTTCGCGCTGCAGCCCATCGCGCAACTGCCGCAATTCCGCCAGCTCGGCGGCCTGGGCAGCGATCGTACTCTTGAGTCGGGTATTGAACATGATGAGCTACCTGCTATGACATGCACGGCTTATCGGCAGTGCACCGTCGATCCTTGAGCAGTAACCCGACAATTGGATCCCTTTGCCACAGCGCAGTGCCGAACGGTACGGCACTGTGCTGATCTCACCGGTTCATGCCACGCCGTTCGGGCCGTCCAGTACTTGCCTCACCTTACGTGCAAGGTCGTGAGGCATGCAGGGCTTGGAAATCACTTCGAACTCCGAGCCACCCAGGTCCGTCCGTTCCAGCGAATTCTCCGCATAGCCCGTGGTGAGCAGGATCTTCATCTTCGGGTAGCGACGGCGCACTTCCCTGGCCAGCATCACACCATTCATGCCGCCGGGCATGATCAGGTCAGTGAACAGCAGGTCATAGTCGTGCCCGGTGTCGAAGCGCTTGAGTGCCTCGCGCGCGTTGAGCACCATGTCGGCACTGTAACCGTAGTCTTCCAGCACCATCTTCGCCAGCTCGGCCACATCCGGCCGGTCCTCGACGATGAGGATCTTCTCGCTGCCCGACTTGCGATCGACGGCGCGCACCGGGTCCTGATGGACCACGCCGGCATCGTCCACGGGGAAGTACAGCCGCAAGGTGGTGCCGATGTCCTCTTCGGTGTAGATGCGCGCCGCGCCACCCGACTGCTTGGCGAACCCGTACACCATCGAGAGACCAAGCCCCGACCCCTTGCCTTCCTCCTTGGTGGTGAAGAAGGGGTCCATGACCCGGTCGCGAATGTCGGCCGACATGCCGATGCCGTTGTCGGTCAGCGAAATGCTCACGTAGTTGCCCGGCAACAGGCCGTCATAGGACACACTGGCCAGGTCCTTGACCGCGATGTTGCGCGTCTCGATGAGAATACGCGGCGCCTCGCGACCGATCAGCGCGTCCCGGGCGTTGATCATCAGATTCAGTAACGCCACCTCGGCCTGGGTCGGGTCGATCCGGCAGTTGCGCAAGTGGGGTTCCAGGTCGTAGCTCACGGCCACTTCGGCGCCGAAGGTGCGCTCGATCAAGGGCTCGATGTCCGACACCAGGTGGTTGAGGTTCAGCACCCGGCCTTGCAGGCTCTGCTTGCGTGCGAATGCCAGCAGTTGCTTGGTCAGGGTACTGGCCCGGTCCACCGCCGAACGGGCGTGATCGACGCTGCGCTTGACCCGTGGCACATCGATGGTGCTTTTCTCGACCGCCGAGCCGATCAGGCCCAGGTAGCCCCCCATGACCTGCAGCAGGTTGTTGAAGTCATGGGCGATGCCGCCGGTCAACTGGCCGAGCGCTTCCATCTTCTGCGCCTGGCGCAGGGCGTCTTCGGCATCCCGGCGTCGGCTCACGTCGAGCTGGGAGGCGAAGAAATAGATCAGATCGCCGTTGTCGTTGTGGATCGGCGAGATGAACAACGCGTTCCAGAAGCTCGAGCCGTCCTTCTTGTAGTTGAGGATCTCGGTGGCGATGTCGACCTTGTCGGCAATGGCCTCGCGCACGGCGTTGACCACGGACCTGTCCGTGTCGGGGCCCTGCAGGAAGCGGCAGTTCTCGCCGAGGATCTCGTGCAGGTCGTACCCGGTCATTTCCAGAAAGGCGTTGTTGGCAAAGATGATCGGATTATCCGGACGGTTGGGGTCGGTCACGATCATCGGCATGCGCGTTGTTTCCACCGCAGCGAAGAACACATCCTTGTGCGGTTGCTTGATATTGGCACCGGCAGCGTTATCGACACGGACTTTATCGCTCACGTGAGCAGACTCCAGAAAAAAGGTAGGACGCATGGCGCTTTGAACGTGCGGCACGGCAAACGTTTAGCGTCCTCTGTGAAAAACCTTTCCAAGTGTCAGTGTCGGTGTCGACGTGGCTTGAACGCCCCGATGCAGGCCGGTCTCAAGGCGTCAGCCGTCGCCCGGCCAGGTCTTCAATACCGCAATTCCAGCCCTGCGTAGGCACCGATGCCATCGCCCGGCCACAGCGATGCAGTATCGGCACCCGCCGCATCGTATTGCGGCGTGACTGCCGTGACATAGGCCTTGTTTGCCAGGTTCTTCACATCCAGTGAAACCTTCCAGTCGCCTTTGGGCGCTTCGAACCCCAGGTTGGCCCCCCACACCGTATAGGACGGCGCATAGAAGGTGTTGGCATAGTCCACCGCCGTGCGCGCCGCCGATTGCACGTTCACGCCTGCATACCAGCCGCTGTGGTGCTGGTACTGCACGTCGCCCTGGTACACGTGCTTGGGCAGACCGGGCAGGGCGTTGTCACCGAAGCGTTCGTCGTCGCGGTAGTGGAAGTCGTTGTAGGTGTACACCTGCCGCCAGCGCACCTGGTCGCCCCGATCGTTTTGCCACAGTCGCGTGTTCAACCCGGCCTCGACGCCCTGGTGGATGGTTGGCAACGCGTTGAAGGCGCCGGTCACCGCTGCACGGCTTGCGGTGGCCGCAATCAGCTGGACGTTGAGCAGCTCATCGCGGACCCAGGAGCGGTAGAGGGCCAGGCTGCCATCGAAGATGCCCTGGGCGCCCTTGATGCCGATTTCCACCGTGTTAGCTTTCTGTTCGACCAATGGGCGCACGTACGGCAACGTCGGCCCTGAGCCCGAGTACTGCCACGACACCGGCGGGTCTATGGAGCGGCTGACGTTGGCGAACGCCTGCAACTGTGGCGTGAATTCGTAGCGCAACCCGATACGCGGCGCGGCGCTCCAGTTCGAATAGTCCACCCGTGAGGGGAATGGCGTGGTATTGGCTGCTACGGCCTGCTCGATGTCGACGTTGCGCCGGACGTTGATGAACGACACCCCGGTGGTCAACCACAGCCCTTCGACCAGGTTCAGGTCATTGCCCAGGCTCAGGGTGCGGTCGAACGAGCCCTGGTAGTCCACCTGCTTGAGCGTGGTCTTGTCCCGGTTGGTCGAGTCCACGCCGCCCCGCAGGTGCTGGGTGGAGGTCAGGGCGACGGTGCTTCGGCTCTCATGCCCGAACCACTGGTCGATACGGTCATAGGCCAGCCGCAGATTGAGGTCATGCCAGTCCCAGTAGCTGGGGTTGCTCGGGCTGTCGGGGCTGTTGTTGTGGGCATAGTCGTGGTACGCCACGCCAAAGGTCAGGCGCGCGTCATCGTCGAAGGTATAGGTGGTCTTGCTGCCCAGCCACAGGCTGCCCGGACGTCGGCTGCCGGCACCGCTTGACTCGGCCGTGGCGCTGGCGCGGCGCGGGTGATGCTTGATCTGGTCGAGGGTGGTGGAACTTGGGTCGTCGTGGAACTCGTCGCGGTAGCGCAACAGCAAGCGGGTCTCGAGCTTCGGGCTGAAGGCGTACCCCAGGTTCGCCACCACCCCCTGGCTCCTCGACAAGCTGTAGTCGCGGTAGCCCTGGTTGCGGTAGTTGTCGACGTTGACGTAGTAGTCCAGGTCGCCTTCGACACCGCCGACGCTCACCGACTGCTTCTGATAGCCATAGCTGCCGGCTTCCGCGCGCAGGCGCAGGCCGGGTGCGGTGTAGCCGGAATGGTTGACGAAGTTGATGGCGCCGCCGAGGGTCAGCGCCCCGTACTGGAAGGCGTTGGCGCCCCGCAGGATCTCGGTGTAGTTGACGCCCGAGGCGTTCAGGAACTCGTAGGGCGTGCCGCCCGGGCCGGTGATCGGCAGGCCGTCGAAGAGAAACGCGATGCCCTCGCGAAAGTAGCCGGGCGAGGTGTTCGCCCCGAGCCTCGAATCGAAATCTTCGCCGCGTCATTACCGCCGGTGGATTGCACGAACACCCCCGGCTGATAACCCAGGGTGTCCTGCAAGGTGGCGGTGCGGCCCTTGGCGACCTCTTCGCTGTCGACCACGCTGGTGCCGCCTGGTATGTCCGCCAGCTGACTGCTGGCTTTCTGCGCTTCGCTCTGACGGGCGGCCTGAACGGTGACGGTGCCCAGGGTCTGGTCAGCGGCGGCCCAGACCGGGCCACTGCCGACGGCAGCAGCGCCCAGCCCGGTGGCCAGGGTGGCCCGGCGGATCGCCAGGCGCAAGGTGTGGCGTCGTGTCACGTGCATCGATGATTCCCCTAAACGGTCGCATGGCAAATGGTCCTCGGCGTTCTATGGGCATAGTCAGGCCAACGAAGGGGGGTAGAGCAGGTTCCATGCCAGGCCTGGGCTAGCGCCGTGTGCGCCAGCGTGCATGGGGTCGAGGAGGGAACTGGAGTGCGCAAGGACCCTCGGAGGCGGCGTGCCAGGTGGCCACACCGTTGCAGGCACTGTCGGTTGGGTGTCGCGTGCCGGACAGTCGCGGTTATAAGCCCATGACTGAAGGCGAGGGCCCTGCACGCTCGACACTCACTGTTGCTGACCCAACAGCCCTCGGACAGTTTGTCCTGCGCCGTCACGTGCCGCAGGGCGCCAGGGCCCCATGAATACGGGGTCTTAGCGCTGGCACGACTTCTGCAATCACCTCTTGACCTTATGGCCATCGAGCCGGAGCGACGTGTCCGTGGAGGCTGGCGTGTCTGCAATCCGCCTCGCGGAGACCCCATGGTCGACACGACCCACCGCCCAGTCATTCCCTCGCCAGGAGTTCGCATGACCCTACCTTTTCAACCTCCCATGACCGATGCGGCGCTCGACGCCCATTTCGCACCAGTGTTCGCACGCATCCGTGCGGGGGCCGTCACTCGCGAGCAGCAGCGCGAATTGGCCTTCGAACCGGTGGCCTGGCTGCGTGACGCCGGTTTCGGCGCGCTGCGTGTGCCGCGTGAGCAGGGCGGCCTGGGGGTGAGCCTGCCTCAGCTGTTGCGCCAGCTGGTGCGCCTGGGCGAGGCGGACTCGAATTTGCCGCAGATCGTTCGGGCGCACCTGGGCTTCGTCGAAGGGCGTTTGTCCGCTCGCGACCCGGCCTCCCAGGCGCTGTGGCTGCCCAAGGTGGCCGCCGGCGAGCTATGGGGCGCGGCCATGGCCGAGCGTACCGACAGCACCGGTAACAGCGTGACGCTTACGCGCGTGTCCCCTGCAGACGAATCGGCGGCCTACCGGCTCGACGGCGAGAAGTTCTACTGCACCGGTACCCTCTATGCGGACTGGATCGCCGCGATCGCCAGCGAAGGCGAGGACTTCGTCAGCGTGGTGGTGCCGACCTCGGCGCCCGGTGTGCAGGTCCTCGACGACTGGGACGGCTTCGGCCAGCGCCTGACCGGCAGCGGCACCACCCGTTTCGCCGCCGTGGAAATCCCGGCCCATCAGGTGCTGCGGCGCTTCGCCAAAGGTGAGCTGCGCGCCGAATCCTACCTCAGCGCCTTCTACCAGGCGGTCCACCTGGCCACGCTGGCCGGCATCGCCCGGGCCGTCCTGGCCGATGCCGTCGCCTTCGTCCAGGGACGTACCCGCGCCTTTGGCGTGCCGGGTCAGTCACGTCCGGCCGACGATCCGCTGGTGCAGCGGGTGATCGGTCGCTTGTCGAGCCTGGCCTTCGCGGCCGAGGCACAGGTCAGTGCCATTGGCAAAGCCTTGCAGACGGTGGCCGAGGCCGTGCAGGCGGGCGCCGTCACCGAGCAGCATTACACCGAGGCCGAGGTGCAGGTGTATCAAGCCCAGCAGATCGTCCTGGCCCAGGTGCTGGAAGCCACTACGTTGCTGTTCGAGGTGGGCGGCGCTTCGGCCACCAGCAACCAGCGGCGCTTCGACCGTCACTGGCGCAATGCCCGCACCCTGGCCTCGCACAACCCGGCGATCTACCGCGAACAGGCGCTGGGCGATTACTACCTCAACGGCATCAGCCCGGCCGCCGCCTGGCGCGCCCGTCAACTCGACGTGGCGCCCGGGCAGCGCGCGAACGATGAAGCCAGCGCAGTCTGAACGGAGAGCACGCACATGAGCACCACCCCTCAACAGATGAGCCTGGGCATGAACATCCTCGGCTTCGGCGCCCATGCCGCCGCCTGGCGTCAAGGCGAAGCACCGGTCGATGCCTGTGCCGACATCGACTACTACCGCGACATCGCCCGCACCTCGGAGCGCGGTTGCCTGGACGCGATCTTCCTGGCCGACACCCCGGCGCTCGCCGGTGACGTGGCCCAGCACCCGAGCGCACGCCTGGAGCCGACCGTACTGCTCACCGCGATCGCGGCGGCGACCTCGCGCATCGGGGTGATCGCCACCGCCTCGACCACCTACAACGAGCCCTTCAACCTGGCCCGGCGCATCGCTTCGCTGGACCACATCAGCCGTGGCCGCGCCGCCTGGAACGCGGTCACCAACGCCGCCGACGCCGCGGCGCAGAACTTCGGCCTGGCCGGTGCACCGCTGCATGTCGACCGCTATGCACGCGCCGACGAGTTCATCGACGTCACGTTCAAGCTGTGGGACAGCTGGGAGGAGGACGCCCTGGTCGGTGACCGGATCGGCGGGCGCTACGCCGATCCGGCCAAGGTCCATACCCTGGACTTTCACGGCCAGCACTTCACGGTCAAGGGCCCGCTGAATCTGCCCCGTTCGCCCCAGGGGCGGCCGGTGCTGGTCCAGGCCGGTTCCTCCGAAGGTGGCAAGGCGCTCGGGTCGCGCTATGCCGATGCGATCTTCACCACCCAGACTACCCTGGCCGACGGTCAGGCCTTCTACCGCGAGATGAAGGCCCGTGCACAGGCCTGGGGGCGCAACCCTGCACACTTGAAGGTCATGCCCGGGTTGTCCACCGTGATCGGCAGCACCGAGGCCGAGGCCCACGCCCGTTTTGACCAGCTCAATGCCTGGCATGGCGAGCACGGACTGCTGCAGCAGGTGGCCGGGCGCATCGGCATCGACGCCAGCGAACTGGACCCGGACGCGCCACTGCCCTGGGCACGGATTGGCGAAGTGGCAGCGTTCGAGCGGGGGTCGCAGGGCTTTCTCGAAGCCCAGCTGAACCTTGCCCGGCGGGAAAACCTGAGCATCCGCCAGCTGTCGCGGCGCATCCTGGTCGGTCATCGTCTGATGGTCGGCACGCCCGAGCAGGTGGCCGACACCCTGGTCGAGTGGTTCCTTGCCGGCGCGGGCGATGGCTTCAACATCATGCCCGACCTGTTTCCGTCCGGGGTGGAGGTGTTCGTCGACCATGTCGTGCCGATCCTGCAGCGCCGTGGGCTGTTCCGGCGCGAGTACCAGGGCAGCACCCTGCGCGAGCACCTGGGCCTGCCCAAGGCCGTCAACCAGTACAGCCTCCCGACCACGCCCATTGCCGCCCGCGTGGCGCGCTGACCGATGTTCATTCGACCCAAGGAACTGCCCGCCATGCATGACCGCCTATGCCCCACTGCAACGGTGCAGGCCGCGCATCGGCGCCTGCCCAATCCTGCACCGTGAAGCCGGCCCCTCACGCCTCGCCGGCGAGACCGCTGCTCGAGGTCCACGGGTTGGGCAAGACACTCCTCGGACCGCAGGGCCGGTGGCGCACCGTGCTCGATGACGTCGCCTTCCAGCTCGACGCAGGGCAGACTGTGGGCGTGGTCGGCGAGGGCAGTGTGGGCGTCCTGGGCCAGATCCTGGCCGGGCTGGCGTCGGCCGACCAGGGTCAGGTCTGGCTCGACGGTCACGATTGGCTGGCTGCCTCGAGCTGGCCACACAGCCAGCGCCCGCAGGGGATTCAAGCCGTTCTGCTTGCGCCTTCGGCCTGCTTCGACCTGCGTCATAGTGTCTGGCGGGTGCTCGGCCAGGCCTTGGCCCAGGCCGGGGTGCCACGTCAGCTGCGCCGCCCCGAAGGTATCGCCTTGCTCGAGCGGGTGCAGTTGCCCGCAGCCGTGCTCGACCGTCGTCCGCTGGAGCTGTCCAGTGAGCAGCGACAGCGTCTGGTCATCGCCCGCACCCTGGCGCTCAGGCCGCGCGTGCTGGTGGCTGACACCACCGGCTCGAACCTCGAGGGCACCGTCCAGGCGCGCCTGCTGGCGCTGCTTGCCACGCTCACGCGGGAACGCGCCCTGGCCTGCCTGTGCATCGCCCACACGCTGGATGCGCTGGGACCGTTGAGCGACCGCACCGTGATCCTGAAGGGGGGCAGGGTCGTGGACGGTCCGTTGCGGGCTTGACCTCGAAGCCGGCGGTGACGGACCGGACGCCATCGCGGGCAAGCCCGCTCCCACACGGATCGCAATGCCCTGCCTCATCGCGGTGAGACAGGCTGCCACGGACCTGTGGGAGCGGTCATCGCGGTGAGACAGACTGCCACGGACCTGTGGGAGCGGGCTTGCCCGCGATGCAGGCGGCGCCGGACCGGACGCCAATCGCGCACGTCGGTTCGTACTGTCCGTCCAGCAACAGCCCCCGGACACTTTGCCCGCCCGATCGATCACACGCCGCCTGCACACCCCCGGCAAGCCCAGCAAACACGGGCGATTCGAACCCGGCACAACTCCTGCAGTCGTCCCCCCAACGCCATCGCGCATCGTCATCTGCAGGAGCGACCTTGAACGTCACGACCCATCCTCTCATCCCCTGGCTCGCCATCGCCGCCCTGGCCACGGGCGGTTGCGAACGCGCCGAACCGACCCGGGTCCAGAGCGACCAGCCGGTCCATGGCGGCACGCTGGTCTATGCCACCGATCGCGAGCCCACCTGCCTCGATCCCCACGTAGCCGGCGACATGCCGCAAGTCTTCCTCGCCCAGCAGTACCTCGACTCACTGGTGTCCATGGACGCCGACGGTCACATCGGCCCCTGGCTGGCCACGCGCTGGGACGTGTCGGCCGACGGCCTGCGCTATACCTTTCACCTGCGCCACGACGTGCGCTTCACCGACGGCACACCGTTCAACGCGGCAGCGCTCAAGGCCAACCTCGACCACATCACCGACCCCAAGACCCAGTCCAGCACCGCAGGCGGTTACATCCGCCAGTACCGCGGTACCCAGGTCATCGACGAGTACACGGCCGTGGTCGAGCTGGCGACGCCCTATGCCGCGTTCCTGGAAGTGCTGGCGCAGGGCTTTCTGGGCATGCAGTCGCCCACCGCGCTGGTGCGCAGCCGTGAAGCGAACTGCGAGTCGCCGGTCGGCAGCGGCCCGTTCAAGGTGGTGCGCTGGGAGCGCCAGAGCCGGGTGCTGCTGGCCCGCAATCCCGACTACGACTGGGCGCCGCCCACCGCCCGGCATCAAGGCCCGGCCTACCTCGACGGCATCACCTGGACCTTCATTCAGGAGCCGTCGGTGCGTTTCGCCTCGCTGCAGGCCGGCGAGGTCGACGTGATCGAGGCACTGCCGCCCGAGTCCCACGAAGCAGCGCGGCGCAACCCGGACGTCGAGCTGATCATCGCCCAGCGCCCCGGCAACCCCACCAATGGCACCTTCAACATCCGTCGCGCGCCGTTCGACGATGTCCGGGTGCGCGAAGCCTTCGTGCGCAGCGCCGACGTCGAGGGCGCGCTCAAGAGTGTGTACTTCGGTGAATTCCCACGGGCCGGCGGTCCGCTGAGCGCGGCCACGCCGTTCTACAGCCCGGACTTCGAGCACGTCCAGGACTACGACCCAGCCCGTGCGGCCCAGCTGCTCGATCAGGCCGGCTGGACCGGGCGCGATGCGCAGGGCTATCGAACCAAACACGGCAAACGCCTCCAGGTCACCGTGTTGATCGGCACCCGTACGCCGCCGTCCGAGCAGACCCTCTGGGAGCAGGTGCAGGCGACCACGCGCCAGGTCGGGTTCGACCTGGTCCTGGAGCAGATGAGCGACACCCAGACCACCGCACGCCAGGCCGCCTGGGACTACGACATCCGCCTCGGCTACTGAAACACCAACACCCCGGACGTGTTGCGCATCATCTTCGGCTCGGCGTTCATCCAGCCCGCTGGCGTGGGCGGCTATCACCAGAACACCGCGGGCTATTCCGACGCCGGGTTCGATGCCCTGATGGACAGTGCCCTGGCCACCCAGGACCCGCAGCAACGCCGCGCACGCTACCTGCGTGCGCAACAGCAGGCCGCCGCGCAGTACCTGCAGCTGGTGACCTACCCGCAAAGCACACGCCTGGGCGTGTACAGGACCGCCCATGGCGTGCGCCTGGAATCGTCCTTGGCGGTGACCTCCCTCTATGACGCCTGGGTGACGCCATGACCGCCTTCATCACGACCTCGGACACGCGCGCGCTGCGCCGTGAACGCCTCGCTGCGCTCGGCCGTCGTGCCGGCATCCGCCTGCTGGGCGGCCTGCTGGTACTGTGGGCGGTCGCCACGCTGACTTTCTTCGCCCTGCGACTGATGCCGGGGGACCCGGTGCTGGCGATTCTGGGCGGTGCCAGCGGCAACCCCACCCCGGAAACCCTCGAGGCCACCCGCCAGGAATACGGGTTGGACAAGCCCTTGGCGGTGCAGTACGTCGCCTACCTGGGGCGCCTGCTGCAAGGCGACCTGGGCGCCTCGTACACCCAGCACATGCCCGTGACCCGGGTGCTCGCCGAGCAGGGCGGCGCGACGTTCGAGCTGACGGTCGCCTCGCTGCTGCTGGCCTGGGTGCTGGTACTGCTGCTCACCGTGCTGACCGCCGGGCGCGGGCGTCTGGTCGGGGGCTGGCGTCGCTAGTCGAGACCGTGAGCGCCGCGCTGCCGCATTTCTGGCTGGGAATCGTGCTGCTGGCCGTGTTCGCCTTCGGCCTGCGCTGGTTCCCGCCGGCCGGCAGCGACAGCCTGACGGCGCTGGTGCTGCCGGCGTTCTCCCTGGCCATACCGCTGGCCGGGTTCATCGCCCAGGTCACCCGCGAATCCCTCGAGCTGACCCTCGAACAACCCTTCGTGCTGACCGCGCGCACCCGCGGCCTCAGCGATCTGGCCGTGCGCTTTCGCCACGCGCTGCGCCATGCCTTGCTCCCGGGGATCTCGCTGTCGGGCTGGGCGATCGGCGCGCTGATGAGTGGCGCCGTGGTGTGCGAGGTGATCTTCTCGCGCCGCGGCATCGGGCGGCAGCTGTACCAGGCGGTGATCGCCCAGGACATGCCGCTGGTGATCGGCATCAGCCTGGTGGTCGCTGCCGTCTATGTACTGGCCAACATCGGGGTGGACCTGCTCTACCTCTGGATCGACCCGCGTCAACAGGAGCAGCCACGATGACCGACCTGACCCTCGATGCACCCCGGCTGGCGCCACGCCGTCAACGCACCTGGCGCTTGCCGCCCTGGGGCGCCAGCCTGGCCCTGGCGTTTCTCGCGGCGCTGCTGCTGGCGGCTCTGGTGCCGCAAGCCTTCACACCCCTCGACCCGCTGGCGATCGTGCCCCGCGAGGCGTTCCAGCCCCCCAGCGCGGCGCATTGGTTGGGAACCGATCAGTCCGGCCGCGACATCTTCGCGCGCATCGTCCACGGCACGCGCCAGAGCCTGTTCATCGGCGTGGCGGCCACGGCACTGGCGATGGGCCTGGCCATCGTCCTGGGGCTGCTGGGCGGCCTGGGCGGCGCCCGCCTGGACCGCAGCGTGGGCTGGGTGCTGGAGGTGCTGTTCGCCTTTCCCAGCCTGATCCTGGCGCTGCTGTTCGTGGCGATCTTCGGCAGTGGCCTCGGCCCGCTGATCGTCGCCACCGGCTTGGGCGGCGCACCGGGCTATGCGCGGCTGGTCCGCGGGCAGGTGCGCGCCGTGCGCAACGCCGGCTACATCGAAGCGGCGCAGGCCCTGGGCCATTCCCGCCGGCGCATCATCCTGCGCCAGCTGCTGCCCAACGCCATGCGGCCGCTGGTGGTGACCCTGACCATGGGCGTCGGCCAGGCGATCGTCTGGGCCTCGGCCCTGAGCTTCCTCGGCCTGGGTGCCCGGCCACCGGCGCCGGAGTGGGGCACCATGCTGTCGATGGGCCGTGACTTCATCGCCAATGCCTGGTGGCTGACCTTCTTCCCTGGCCTGTTCATCGTGCTGACGACCCTGTCGACCACGGTGGCGGGCCGCTACCTGCAACAACGCCTGGAGGGCCGTCACCCATGAGCGACAAGACCTTGACCGTCGAGGGCCTGAGCGTGGCCTTCGCGGGCCAGCACGTGGTCCACGAGTTGTCCTTCAGCCTGGCGCCGGGGCGCTGCATCGCCCTGGTGGGCGAGTCCGGCTCGGGCAAGAGCGTCAGTGCCCGCAGCCTGGTCGGCCTGGCCGGTCCTCAGGCCCAGGTGCAGGCCCGGCAGTTGCGCTTCGGCGAGCATGACCTGCTGGCGCTGAGCGAGCGGCAGTGGCGTCGGGTGCGTGGCAAGGACATCGGCTTCGTGCTGCAGGATGCGCTGGTATCGCTCGACCCGTTACGCCCAGTGGGCAAGGAGATTCTCGAGGTGCTCGACACCCACGATCATGGCCACCGCCGCGATCGTCCGGCCCAGGTGCTGACGCTGCTCGAGCGGGTCGGCGTGCCGGAGCCGGCGCTGCGCGCACGACAGCGCCCGGGACAGTTGTCCGGTGGGCTGCGCCAGCGTGCGCTGATCGCCAGCGCGCTGGCCATGGCGCCGGCCCTGGTGATCGCCGACGAGCCGACCACGGCCCTGGACGCCACGGTACAGGCGCAGATTCTGGAGGTGTTCCAGCAGATCAAGGCGCGCGGCGCTTCGCTGCTGATCATCAGCCATGACCTGGCAGTGGTCGCGCAACTGGCCGACGAGGTGATCGTGCTGCGCCATGGCGAGGTGGTCGAGCAAGGCCCGATGCAGGCCGTGCTGCGTGCGCCCCGTCATCCTTATACCCAGGCGCTGCTGGCCGCCGTGCCAGCCGAACATCCCCGAGGCAGCCGCTTGTCGGGGCCTGTGACGCAGCTGCCGTCCGCCCCTGTGGCTCGGCAGGACGTCCGGCGCGACGAGCCGCTGCTCGAGGCGCGCCACCTGGGCAAGCGCTACCGAGGACCCGATGGCGTCGAGCGTCAGGTGGTCAGCGGTGTCGGCTTCACGCTGCGGGCCGGTCGCACGCTGGGTATCGTCGGTGAATCCGGCTCGGGCAAGACCACCGTGGCGCGCCTGGCCCTGGGGCTGCTGACGCCGGACGAGGGGGAGGTGCTGTACCGCCAGCGCCCCTGGAATCGCCCGGGCACTGCCATCGACGAGGCCGCGCGACGGCCGCTGCGTCGCGAGATCAGCGTCATCTACCAGGACCCCTTGGGCTCGTTCGACCCCCGCTGGAGTGTCGGACAGATCCTCGACGATGCCCTGGACGTGGCCGGGGTCGAGGTTCACGCACGCCCCGCACGGATCGAACGGCTGCTCGGCCAGGTGCGCTTGCCGGTGGCGATGGCCCAACGGCGGCCCCTGCAGCTGTCCGGCGGGCAGCGCCAGCGGGTGGCCATCGCCCGAGCCATCGCCAGTGAGCCGCAGGTGATCATCTGCGACGAACCGGTTTCGGCCCTGGACGTGTCGGTGCAGGCCCAGGTGCTGGACCTGCTCGCCGACCTGCAGCAGGCCCTGGGCCTGGCCTACCTGTTCATCTCCCACGACCTGGGGGTGATTCGCCACGTCAGCGACGAGGTGCTGGTGATGCGCCACGGCCAGGTGGTGGAAATCGCGCCCGTGGAGCAGTTGTTCGAGCGGCCTGCGCAGGCCTACACCCAGCGCCTGCTCGGCGCGGTGCCACGCCTGCCAGGCGCCGGTGCGCCGCTGCACGTGCCGGCCTACGCCCCGGAAGACGAAGCCTTCCACCTGTTCGACGAATCCCGCCTCTGGAAAATCGCCATCTAGGCCTACAAGGACACCCCCATGACATACGTTCCTCCTTTGACCCTGCAACCCCCGGCCCGCAACGTGGCCGAGCTGACGACGCGCATCGAGGCCTTGCTGCCGGCGATCGCTGCCGGTGCCGCCCAGCGCGAGCGCGAGCGCCAGCTGCCCTTCGACGCCATCGCCCAGCTGGCGGCAGCGGGCGTCTACACCGCGCGCATTCCGCGTCGACACGGTGGCCCCGAGGGGCAGGTGCGTGACGTGATCGCGCTGCTGCTGAAGATCGCCGCCGTGGATTCCAACGTCGCCCAGGCGTTGCGTCCAGGGTTCGCCTTCGTCGAGGGCTTGCTGGCGTCCACCGCCGACGATGCCGAGGCCGAGCGCCAGCGCTGGTTCGGGCGTTACCTGGAAGGCGCGGTGCTGGGCAATGCCGGCTGGGAGCTGGGCGGTGCCAACGGCGCAATCGCCGCGCGGCTGGTGCGCGAGGGGGACCATTACCGTGCCACCGGCAGCAAGTTCTACAGCACCGGCGCGCTGTTCGCCGACTGGGTCAGTGCGGTCGCGCTGGACGAGCAGGACCAGCCGGTGTCGTTCATCCTGCCGCGTGACCGCGAAGGCCTGGAGCTGGTCGATGACTTCGATGCCATGGGCCAGCGGCTCACGGCCAGCGGCACGACCCGCCTGCACAACGTGCGGGTCGAGGCCAGCGAGCTTCGCACGCGCACGGTGGAGGACGGCAAGCGCACCATCGTCACCCCGTTCCTGCAGTTGTTCCTCGGGACCGTCCTGGCCGGCATCGCCCGCAATGCGCTGGATGACGCCCGCCGTTTCGCCCGCGACCACGCCCGACCGATCAAGCACAGCAGTGCCACACGCTCGGTCGACGATCCCTATGTCGAGCTGTCGGTCGGCGACATCGCCGCGCGAGCCTACGGCGCCGAGGCCCTGGTACTGCACGCTGCCGACAGCCTCGATCAGGCCTGGGCCGCCGGGTTGCCCGACCGCGCGGTGGAGCAGGCGGCGCTGGCGGTGGCGCAGACCCAATACCTGGTGGCCGAACTGGCGCTCAAGGCCGCCGAGACCCTGTTCGACGTCGGCGGCGCATCCACCACCGGACGGGCCCACAACCTCGACCGGCATTGGCGCAACGCACGCACCGTGGCCAACCACAACCCTCGGCACTGGAAGGCCGCCGTGGTCGGTGCCTGGCAGCTCAAGGGTACCCCGCCGCCTGTGTCGGGGCTGTTTTGACGGCACGGTCGGCGTGCATCGCCGACCGCCAGACCCGTACGGTGCCGGCGATCATCGGCACCGCGCTGTTCATGGAACTGCTCGACGGCACCGCCGTGATGACCGCGCTGCCGAGCATGGCCGCTGACTTTGGCGAGCCGGCCCTGCGCATGAACCTGGTGGTGTCGCTGTACATGCTGGCCCTGGCCCTGTGCCTGCCCCTCAGCGGCTGGCTGGCCGAGCGCTTCCGACCGCGTCGGGTGATGATGGCTGCCATGGGGCTGTTCACCCTGGCGTCGACGGCCTGCGCCCTGGCCGACTCGCTGCTCGAGCTGTGCCTGGGACGTCTGCTGCAAGGCGCGGCAGGCGCGCTGATGACGCCGGTGGGCCAGGTGATCATCCTGCGCTGGGCGCGGCGCGAGCAGCTGCTGCACGCGCTGTCCTGGCTGGCGCTGCCGGCGTTGGTCGGTCCACTGGCCGGGCCATTGCTGGGCGGGGTGCTGGTGACTTGGCTGTCCTGGCATTGGATCTTCCTGATCAACCTGCCGATCTGCCTGGTCGGCTGCCTGCTGATCCTGCGCCACGTGCCTGATTTTCCGGCGCGTCCCGTGCCGCCGCTGGATGGGCGTGGCCTGGTGCTCAGTGGTGTTGCCCTGGGCGCCGGGGTGGTGGGATTCGAGGCTTTGGCCCTGGGCGAACTGCCCTGGCCGCTGGCGAGCGGTCTGGTGCTGATGGGGCTGGCGTGCGCCTGGGCCTATGGCCGGCATGCCCGGCGTCACCCGTATCCGCTGGTGGACCTGCGTCTGTTCCGTTTGCGAGGGTTCGGCATCAGCCAGGCCGGGGGCGCCGTGTTCCGCCTGGGCACGGCGGCGCAACCGTTTCTGTTGGTCCTGTTGCTGCAACAAGGCCTGGGCCTGAGCCCGTTGGCGGCGGGTTGGCTGGTGATCAGCGGCGGGCTTGGCGCCTTGCTGATGAAGCCGTTCGCCGTGCCGGTGGTACGGCGCTTCGGTTACCGGCGGGTGCTGACCTGCAACGCGCTGGTCAGCGGCTTGGGTATCGCGCTGTGTGCGACCTTTGACGAGCAGACATCGATGAGCTGGATGGCCGGTGTCTTGTTCGGTGCGGGGCTGGTGCGTTCGCTGCAATTCACCACCCTGGGCGCCGCGACTTACCGGGACGTCCCCCGCGAGCGCTCGGCCGCGGCCAGCAGCCTGTCGGCGATGGCCGTGCAGCTGACCTTGAGCCTGTCGGTCAGCCTGGCCGGCCTGCTGCTGAGCGCACTGGCGGCCTTACAGGGTCGCAGCGACGCGACCTTGGGCGATGTGACCGGGGTCATGCTGATGGGGGCGGTGGCCTGCGCAGGTTCAGCCTGGCTGTTCCGTCGATTGCCGGCGTGAGGTGTCATTCAGATGACGTGCGCGGCTTGCAACGCTTCGAGCGCCTGGCCACGCAGGTCGGCCAGGCGCGCATCGCGCCGGTCCCGCGGGTAGGCCAGGGGTACCGACAGTTCGCGGCGGACCGTGCCTGGGCGGTTGCCGATCACCAGCACGCGGTCGCTCAGGTACAGCGCCTCGTCGATGTCGTGGGTGACCACCAGCAGGGCGATCCTTCGGCGGCGCGCCAGGTCGAGCAACAGGTCCTGCAGGGCGAAACGGGTGAAGGCATCCACGGCGCTGAAGGGTTCGTCCAGCAGTAGCAGACTGGGGCGCTCGTACAGTCCACGGGCAATGGCCACCCGTTGCGCCATACCGCCAGACAGTGCCTTGGGCAAGGCATCGGCGAAGCCGGCCAGGCCCACGTCCGCGATCAGTTGCGTGACCCGCTGGCGATCGAAGCGGCGGCCGTCGCTGAATCCGATGTTGTCCGCCACGCTCAGCCAAGGCATCAGCCGCGGCTCCTGGAAGACGAAACCGACCTGCGCCGTACGTTGACGCGAGGTGCCAGTGAACGCTGTGTCCAGCCCGGCCACCAGGCGCAGCAAGGTGCTCTTGCCGCACCCGCTGGGTCCCAGCAGGCTGACGATCTCGCCTGCTTGCAAGCGCAGCTCCAGAGGCCCCAGCACGGGACTGTCGCCAAACAGCTTGCGCTGCACCTGCAGGTCGAGCACGGGCGTGAGGGAAGGGATGTCGGAGGTGTGCAGGGCAGTCATCGTCAGGCTCCCGGCCCCTGGCCGTCGAAGGTGTCGCGCCAGGCCAGCCAGCGCGTTTCCAGCGCGGCCAGCAGGCCGTCGCTCAGTTTGCCCAATAGCGCCAGGACCAGAATGGCCGCCAGCACCAGGTCCGGGCGCGAGGTTTCGCGGCCGTCGCTGAGCAGGTAGCCCAGCCCACGGGTCGCGGCGATCAGTTCGGCCGCCACCAGGAACATCCAGCTCAGGCTCAAGGCGCTGCGCAATCCGGTGAGCACGCCCGGCAGCGCCGCCGGCAACAGGATGCGCCGGGCCAGTCGCAGCGGCCCGAAGCCGTACATGCGCCCGACCTCGACCAGGCGACGGTCGATGTTGCGGATGGCTGCCACACCGTTGAGGTACACCGGGAAGAAGGCGCCCAAGGCGATCAGCGTGACCTTGGACGTCTCGCCAATGCCCAGCCACAGCAAGAGCAGCGGCACCCAGGCCAGGCTCGGGATCGCCCGCAGGCTGGCGAACGTCGGTTCGAGCCAGGCTTCGGCTTCGCGGCTCAGGCCGACGCCGGCGGCGAACAGCAGCCCCAGCAAGGCGCCGATGACGAAGCCTGCCAGCACCCTCGACAGGCTCGCGGCGATGTGTGACCACAGCGCGCCGTCGGCCAGTTCGATCAAGGTGTGGGCCACCTCGCTGGGCGCGGGCATCTGGTAGGCCGGGATCCAGCCCAGACGCACCAGGCTCTCCAGGGTCACCAGGATCGCCAGCGGCAACGCCAGCCCTTTGGCCCGCTGTCGCCAGGATTTGGTTGCGCCGCTCGGGCGAGCGGAATGGGCGACCACGGCCTGGACTGGACGCGCTTTCATTCGAGGGCCGCCTTGCCGAAGCGTGGGTCGATCAACTGGTCGATGACCTGCTCGACATTCGTACCGCGCCGCACCAGGGCTTCGGAGACCAGAATCGGCGCGGCGGCCTTGGAGGCGGCGATGTCGGCATCGCTGAGCTGGGGCGACGACAGGTCCGTGCGTGAGAGTTGCAGCGCCGCGACGTCCAGCGGCAGCTTGGATTCCTCGGCCAGCAGGGCAGCGAAAGCGTCCGGGTGTTTGAGCGCCCAGTGACGGGCTTTTTCATAGGCCTTGATCACGGTGGTGACCGTCTGCGGGTGCGCCTTGGCGAAAGCGTCGGTGACGCTGATCACCCCGTAGCTGTTGAAGTCCTTGTTGCGGTAGAGCAGGCGCGAACCGGCCTGCAGCTGGCTGGCCGCCATGTGCGGGTCGAGCCCGGCCCAGGCATCGATATCGCCTTTTTCCAGGGCCGTGCGCCCGTCCGGGTGCTGCAGGTGCAACAGCTCGACGTCCGTCTTCTGCACACCCGCCTCGGCCAAGGCGCGCAAGGTGAAGAGGTAGGGGTCGGTGCCTTTGGTGGCGGCGATCTTCTTGCCCTTGAGGTCTTCGACCCGCTGCAGGGGCGAGTCCTTGGCCACCACCAGCGCGGTCCATTCGGCGCGGCTGTAGACATACACCGATTTGATCGGGCTGCCATTGGCGCGGGCCAGCACCGCCGACAGGCTGGCCGAGGACGCGAAGTCCGCGCCGCCGCTGTTGAGGTATTCCAACGAGCGGTTACTGCCTTGGCTGAACACCCAGGTCACCTTGGCATCGGGCAAGGCCTTTTCGAGCCAGCCGAAGTGCTTGAGCACCAGGCTCACGGGCGAGTAGTACGCGTAATCCAGGCGCACTTCGTCCGGTGCGGTGTCGGCCTGGGCGGCGGCGCTGAAGGCCAGCCCTATCGCCGCGACGCGGATCGCGGACAGGAGCAGGCGAGGAAGCCGGGGGGTGGTCAGGGTGGTCGAACGCATCGTGGCAAGTCCAGTGGTGGAAGGGGCACTGAGGGCCATTGCAGGCCCCATGCCAGCGTCTCGAGGGGCGTATCGTCTGGCGTCACGCTGGATCGATGGCGGGCGAACTGTGCGCCAGGCAACACCTTGCCGCTGCAGTGTTGCCCAGGCGACAGCGCGCACTTCAGATGGATAGCTGCATGACCCGGTTGTCGCGGGTTTCCACTGCGGTGCCCAAGTCCCGGCGCTTGTTGACCACCAGTTCGCCGATGGCGATCAGGCGAGTGCGGGTCACGTTGCGCGACAGCCCGAGCAGTTGCGCGGTGTGCACCTGGTTGTAGTGGCAGAAGTGGTAGGCCGAGCGCAGCAGCGCTGTCTCGACCTTGTCATGCAGGTCACCGGGTTGTTCTTCGTACAGCCGACGAAACGCCCGCTGCAGCAGTTCGTCCACGGCATCGCCGGTGTCCGACCGGCGCCCGACGTCGGCCGTGTCCTGGCGCTCCAGGCGCAGGTTGGACAGGCGCAGGTCCTCGGCCTGTATGCGGCCTTCGCAGCAGGTCAGCAGGCTGTGATGAATGACGTTCTCCAGTTCGCGGATGTTGCCCGGCCAGCTGTAGCGCACCAGCTTGGCCTGCGCCTCGGCGGTCAGCTCCACAGGCCCGTAGCCCAGCCGGTCGGTGTAGGTGCGGATGAAGTGTCGACTCAGCGGCAGGATGTCGCCGGGGCGCTCACGCAGGCCGTGCAGGTGCAGGGTCACCACGTTGAGGCGGTAGTAGAGGTCCTCGCGAAAATGCCCGGCATTGATGGCCTTTTCCAGGTGCACGTTGGTGGCCGCCAGCACCCGCACGTCGATCGGCACGCTCTTGCGTGACCCCAGGCGCACCACCTCGCGCTCCTGCAGGACGCGCAGCAGCTTGACCTGAATGGCCATCGGCAGGTCGCCGATCTCATCCAGGAATAACGTGCCGCCATTGGCCTCCTCGAACCAGCCGGCCTTGGCGCCCAGGGCGCCGGTGAAGGCGCCTTTCTCGTGCCCGAACAGCTCGGCCTCCACCAGCGACTCGGCGAACGCGCCGCAATTGACCGCGATGAACGGGCCGTTGCGACGCCTGCTCAAGTTGTGCAAGTGTCGGGCGACCAGTTCCTTGCCCGTGCCGGTCTCGCCGATGATCAGCACGCTCGCTTCGCTCGGCGCAATCTGCTGGATGTGGGCCAGCAGCGTCTTGGACTTGGGGTCCTCGAACACCTGCGCGGTGGCGCGGATCGAGGTGGCCAGGGCAGGGGACGGGGGCAGGGTCAACAGTTGCATGCGGGCTCTCGCTCAGGAATAGAAAGTCGGAATCGGGCGTCTGCCGTTCAAGGCCCACTCGCCCAGCTCGTGCAGCTTGTAGTCCAGCGGGTCGTGCAAGGTCTGGGTGCGCAGGTTGCGCCAGAAGCGGTCCAGGCGCAGGGCGGCATGGGTGGCGCGTGCGCCGGTCACCTCGAACAATCGGCTGCACAGGTCCAGCCCGGTACGGCTGGCGGCGACCTTGGCGCTGGCGATGCTCACCGCCAGCTGCGCACGTTCTTCGCTGCCCAGGTCGGCGCCTTTGTCCCAGGCGGCATCGAGTTGCAGCACGGCGCGCTCGACCAGCGCCCGCACGCCCTCCAGCGCGGCCCAGAATTCGCCGTAATGGCGCAGGACGTACGGGTCTTCGCTGGCATGCCGGGCCTGGGAGGTGAACCATGGGCGGCTCTCCTTGAGGGTGTACTGGCGGGCCTGCTCGAACGCGCCTTCGCTGATGCCCAGGAACAGGTTGGCGAAGTGCAGTTGTGCGATCAGTGGCCGCAGACAGGCGAACGGCGTGCTCAGTGGACCGGGGTCGAGCAAGAGCTCGGACTCTTCGATCCGCACCCGCTCGAAGGTCGCGCTGCCGCTGTCGGTCTGGCGCTGGCCCAGGTTGTCCCAGTCATCGTGCAGGGTGATGCCGGTGCGCCCAGTGGGGATGGCCGCGATGACCAGCTTGCCGCCGGCCTGTTCGTCCACCGCCGAGGCGATCAGCATCTCCGAGTCCGAAGCACCGGAGCAGAAGCTCTTGCGCCCGGAAAACTCGCGCCATCCCTCGAACGTCTTCATCACCGTGCGGGTGTCCAGCGGGTTCAGGGCGTTGCCCCAGAACCAGTTCTGCCGCGCCGTCTGCTCGAACCAGGGATGCCATTGCTCGGGCCTGGAGAACAGGCGCACGGTGGCCAGCATCAGGTGGTGAAAGCCGAAGACGTGCGCTAGCGAGCTGTCGATCCTGGCGAATTCGCGGACCACCGCAAAGGTGTCCTGCCAGCGGGCGCCCTGGCCGCCGAAACGGGCAGGGATGCTCAGGGCCAACAGGCCACTGTCGCGCAGTGCATTGCGCTCGGCCAGGGGGGTACCGCCGGCCTGGTCGCGTTCGGCGGCCGTGCGGGCGAAGTCGGACGCCAATTGGCGGGCGGTCAGGAGCGCAGGGTGGGTCGACAAGGTGCCCATGGTCGAATCCTTTTGAAGAGGTCCTGAAGCAGGACGGTCCTGCCAGGTGGCAAGACCTGTGCCAGCGTCCTTGTCGTCGCCGTTCAGGGAGGGTGGCCCGGGCTGACGGTACGTGAAGTGTTGCTGGGCGCACTGTGGCTGCTTCAACACTGTCGGGGAGGCAACAATAAAAGAACCGCAGTGCATTCAAAAAAGAATTAATAAGAATTTTTATATTCCTTTAGTGAATATGTGGCCCGGCTCGCTGAGCGCTTCTTGTTCAACCCCCCTCCTGGATCATTTCCCTTTCTCCAGTACGTGTGAACCGTACTGGAGGACGCCTTTAGCCAACCAAAATTGGCACTAAGATGCGATAAGCCGTGATTATCCTTCCTGAATTGATACCTAAATTTAAAAAATTCAATTGCCATTTTAGTACGTAAATACATAATACGTACCACAGTATGAAATCGTAGGAAGCATCATGGCCAGAGGCGGCATCAACAAGGCAGTCGTGGCGCAGGCGCGGCAGGCGCTGCTCGACCGCGGCGAGCATCCCAGCATCGACGCGGTACGTATCGAAATGGGTAATACAGGGTCGAAGACCACCATCCACCGCTACCTGAAAGAACTGGAAGCGCAAGCTCCTGACTTGAACGATGTGCACGGTCATCTGGGCGACCGCCTGGGCAGGCTCGTACAGGACCTGTCGACCCAGCTCATGCAGGAGGCAGACGCTCACGTACGTGCCGCTCATTTGGACTTCGAGGCGCGCCAGGCAGCGCTGGAGGCTGATCTCGAGACCGCGCGCCTGGCCCAGGCAGCGGCCGAGCAGCAGGTAGCCGTCCAGGCAGAAGCTCTGGCTACCCAGGCGGAGGAGCTCGACACCGTCACCCGGGCGCTGCAGACCGAGCAGACCCGCAACGCCGGTCTCAATCAGGCGTTGGGTGAAGGGCAAGTGCGTCTGGCTGACAAGGCCGAGCAGGTGCGGTCGCTCGAGGACAAGCACCAGCACGCCCGTGATGCCCTGGAGCATTACCGGGCCGCCACCCGTGAGCAGCGCGAACAGGAACAGCGCCGTCACGAGGCTCAGGTGCAGCAGCTGCAGATGGAGGTGCGTCAATTGCAGCAGGCGCAGGTCGTCAAGCAGGACGAGTTGACGCGCCTGCACCGGGACAACGAGCGCCTGCTGGCAGATGCCCGGCAGGGGGCGAAGGAACGAGGTCGGCTGCGGGACGAGGTCGAGCGCAAGGAGGCCCAGCTGCAAGGCCTGGCCCAGCAGTTGGCCCAAGGGCAGGGCAGCATCGATGAGCTGCGTCGACAGTTGGAAGCGGCTCAGGCTCAGGTCATGGCGCTACAGACCGAGGCGCGCCAGCAGGACAAGACGCTCGAGCAACTCGAGCAGCAGGTGACGCAGCAGCAGGCATGCATTGACGCCCTCGAGGCACGCCTGGCGGCCAGCGCAGCGACGCAGCAGGCATCCAGTGAGCAGGGCAGATAAATCAAACTTCCTGGCCGTGGGGTTTTCTTCTATAGACCTTCACAGGAGAACGCACATGTCCAATCACTCGAACCATCCTTCCACTGGCCACAACAAGGGGCCACATTCTTCGGAAGACGCGGACAAAGGCAGTGACCTGGGTTTCGATCCGGATTCCCCGGATCTAGAGGATCCTCAGACGGATCCGGAAGGCCCGGCCATTCCACCCCGTGATCACGAGAAGAAGGCCTGACCTCGATAGGGCGTGCACCGCAAGGGTGGCACGCCCTGTCCCGGCATCAGGTGTCGAGCTGGGTCTTGGCTTCGGCACTCTTCGCGGCTTCCACGCCCGACGACGACAGCTTGATCGGGTAGCTCACGCTGATCTCGTGGTCGTCGACGCTGACACTGCCCGCATGGATCAGGCCCTGGTCCTGCATCGTCTTGAGCATGCCCGCGACGGCTTTTTCGCCACGGTAGTTGTCGAGGATTTCCTTGCCCAGGCCCTGCGGATGGGCGTGCAGCAAGCGGGTGAGAAGTTCGGCCTGCAGTGCGTCATTGCTCATAAGTTACCTCGTGTCGATGAGTATGAAAGTCACCTAGGGTTGAACCCACCTGGGCGCCAAAGTTTTCATTTTTTTCCACACAGGAAGCTTCTCGGGCAATCCCGTTGAACGATCGTCAGACACGCAGGCTCAGAAAACACAGATGGATCTGTACAGGAGGCGCTGCATGAGCATCGAACGCACGATTCCCGAACTGGCGGCCTGGTACGCCCAGTACGACGATGTCAGTTACCGGGACGAATCCCCCGACGCCTATCACCATGAACTGATTCGCACGGCCGAGGCCTTGCGTGACGACGGCATCATCGATTGGGACGACTGGCTGACCTTCAAGGCTTTGGCCGACGCGGCACACGGCCATGCACTCGAGCGTGCGGTGCAGGCGCACGTCGACGATCCGGACGCCTGACTCCATGAAAGCCCTCAAGATCGCCACCTTCAACGTCAACGGCATTCGCCCTCGTCTGGAGGCGCTGTGCGCCTGGCTTGCCCGTGAGCAGCCGGACATCGTGTGCCTGCAGGAGCTCAAGGCAGCGGATAGCGCCTTTCCACGCGAGGCGTTGGAAAACGCTGGCTATGGCTGCCTGCACCACGGCCAGGCGGCCTGGAATGGCGTGGCGATCCTGGGGCGCGGGAGCGAGCCGCTGGAGATCCGGCGTGGCCTGCCTGGCATGGAAGACGACACGCAGAGCCGTTACCTGGAGGCGGCCGTGCAGGGCGTGGTGGTCGGTTGCCTTTACCTGCCCAACGGCAATCCGCAGCCGGGGCCGAAGTTCGACTACAAGCTGGCCTGGTTCGACTGCCTGAACCGCCATGCTCAGACGTTGTATGACAGCGAGCATCCCGTGGTGCTGGCCGGTGATTTCAATGTGGTGCCCACGGATGAAGACATCTATGACGCCGCTTCCTGGCGCAAGGACGCCTTGCTGCAGCCGCGTCACGTGAGCGGTATCGCACGTTGCTCGAGCAGGGTTGGGTCGATGCACTGCGCCAGCAGTATCCGCAGGAGCGGCTCTACACGTTCTGGGACTACTTTCGCAATCACTGGAAGCGCAACGCCGGCCTGCGCATCGATCACCTGCTGCTCAACGGCGCCGCTGCGCCGTATCTGAAGCAGGCCGGGGTCGATGCCTGGGTGCGCAACGAAGATCATCCCAGTGACCACGCGCCCGCCTGGATCGAGCTAGGCACCCGCAAGCGTCGCCTGGTCTAGGTGCGCGATTCAAGGTGGATCATGACGACCCGTCGACCATCGGACACCCCGCCACCGGACGATATCGACACCTTGCTGTCGGACCCGGTGCGGTCGGCCGCATTGTTTCGTTTGACGCTGAGCTTCATGGCCATGGTGCTGCTCACCTTCGTCGCGGTCGAAGGCTGGCGTATCTGGCGCGATTACCGGCATGCCTTCGAAAATGCCGAAGTGACCGTGTCCAACCTGGCACGGGCCACGGCGCAGCACGCTGACGATGCGATCCGCCAGGTGGATGTGGTCACGGCGGCGCTGGCCGAACGCATCGAAGGCGACGGGCTGGACAAGCTCGACCGCAAGCGCCTGCATGCCGCGCTCTATCAACAGGCGCGGATCATGCCGCAGCTGCATGGCTTGTTCGTGTACGACGCCCAGGGGCGTTGGCTGGTGACGGACAAGGATGTGATTCCCCAGGACGCCAACAATGCCGACCGGGCCTATTTCAGCTATCACCGCAACCACCGTGACCGTGGCGTGCAGATCGGCTCGGTGGTCAGGAGCCGCTCCACGGGCGACCTGATCATTCCCATCTCACGGCGCCTGGAGTATGCCGACGGGCATTTCGCCGGGGTGATACTCGGCACCATCAAGGTGGATTGGTTCGTACGCTATTACGGCGCCTTCGAGATCGACGAGCGTGGGGCCCTGGTGCTGGCCAAGCGCGACGGTACGATTCTGGTGCGTCGACCCTTCATCGCCAGCCAGGTCGGTCGCAGCCTGGTCGACAGCGAGATCTTCCGCAACCACCTGCCCTACGCCGACGAAGGCGTCACCCAGGCCCAGGCCGTGGTCGATGGTACCTGGCGGCTGTATGCCTACAAGGCACTGAGCAGTTACCCGTTGTTGGTGGAAGCGGGGCTGTCGCGCGATACGATCATGGCCCCATGGCGACACGATGTGATCAAGACCGCCATCGTGCTGCTGTTGCTGGTGTCCGGGCTTTCGGCCTTCGGCTGGGTGGTGCTGCGTCAGTTGCGCGAACGTCTGGTGCTCGAAAACGCCTTGCAGCAGGCCAACAAGGCCCTGGAAAACCTGGCGCTGTCCGACGGCCTGACCGGGCTGGGCAATCGCCGGCAGCTGGACAACGAGCTGGCCCATGAGGTCAAGCGCGCCCAGCGCCAGGGCTACCCCATCGCTGCGGTGATGCTCGACCTGGATTACTTCAAGCTCTACAACGACCACTACGGTCATCAGGCCGGTGACGCCTGCCTGCAGCGGGTAGGCGACGTCCTGCGTGCGGCGTTGAAACGACCCGCCGACCTGGCCGTGCGCTATGGGGGGGAGGAGTTTACGCTACTGCTGCCCGACACCGACCAGGCCGGTGCCGAAACCCTCGTCAATGAAGTGCTGCAAAGGGTCCGTGACCTCGACCTGGCGCACGCGGCCAGCCCCCTGGGTCGCGTCACGCTCAGTGCCGGCATTGCCGTGGTGCTGCCTGGGCACGTGGTGCCGTCGCCAGAAGCCTTGACCGGCGCGGCCGACCAGGCGCTTTATCAGGCCAAGCACCAGGGCCGGGACCGCTACTGGATCGCGGATGCCCTGTAGGGCTCAATCACTGCTCGTCGAGGTGCGCAACTGCCATTTCACGGCGCTGACGCCTGGCTCCAGGCCAAGCCGGCCTATCAGCGATTCGAGCTGAGCCGGTGCCAAGGGGCTGCCGGCGAGCTCGGCGCGCACCTCGGTGCAGGCGGGGTCCGACAAGGCTTCACTGTGCAGGGCCTGCAAACGCAGGCGTGGATCGTTCAACCCTTGCAGCATGAGGCTGCGCACGTGAATGTCTTCGCCCCGGCGGCACACCACGCGCAGGTCGAAGCGCTGTTCTTCTTCGTTGGCGGCGAGCACGTCCTGACGGTCCAGGCGCTGTGCCAGTTCCCGCAAAAGGATGTTGGCGCACAGCACCACCAGGCTGCCCAGCAACGCCTCGATCAGCAGGCCCAGGCTGCACAGCACGCCAACGGCCGCCGTGCACCACAGCGTGGCGGCCGTGTTCAGGCCACGGACGTTGAGGCCATCGCGCATGATCACGCCACCGCCGAGAAAACCGATGCCGGACACCACGTAGGCGGCGATACGCGAGGCATCACTGGGCGCCATCCCCGGTACGGCCTGGGTGGTCAGGACGAACAGACAGGCACCCGTGCTGACCAGCGCATTGGTGCGCAAACCGGTCAGCCGTTGGCGCAGTTGACGTTCGGCGCCGATCAGCGCCCCCAGAACCAGGGCCGCGCCGACGCGCAGCAGAAAAAACTTCCATTCCATGATAGACCTCACGTGCGGGCGAGCCCGCGCAGGCACCGTCGGTGACGATGCGATCGTTGAAAACGCGCGAGAGGTCAGGTGCCGCTCTCCGGTATGAGAGGGGTGTGGGCAAACGTCGGCCAGGCCAGCCGACGACACCACCGTCCAGTGCAGGCACGGGGTGGGAAGAGGCAGGGCTAGCTCGCTGTCTGGACCTGTCGCACGCGACTGGGGTAACTGTCCAATACAGGCTCCTTGTGGCTCGGTTCGAAACGGCGCGGACAATAAAGGCAGGTGTGAAAGCCGGTCAAGCCGTGAAACATGACAAAGATTTACCGTGATCCGAAGGCACAGGTCAAACCGGCAATGCTACCCTTGACGCTTTCGTCGTTCATTCACGGACCGTCCATGCTGTTCAACCTTGCCGTGCTGCTGAGCACCCTCGTGGCCATGGAGGGCGTCGGTACCTTGGCCCACAAGTACGTCATGCACGGCTGGGGCTGGTGGCTGCATCGCTCCCATCACCGCCCACATTTGGGCATGCTCGAGCCCAATGACCTGTACCTGCTGGCCCTGGCATTGATCGCCAGTGGCCTGATGCTGCTGGGCCGGTCAGGTCATCCTGCGTGGCAATGGGTCGGCCTGGGCGTGGCGGGATATGGCGTGCTCTATGTGATCTTCCATGATGGGCTATTCCACCGGCATTGGCCGCGCCGTCGCGTGCCCCTGAGTGGTTATGTACGCCGACTGCACCTGGCGCACCGGCTGCACCACCGCGGTCCGGTGCACGGCAAGGGTGTGTCGTTCGGCTTCTTCTATGCGCCGCCCCTGGCGGTTCTACGGCGTCAGCTCAGAGCGCAGCGCCGTGCTGCGCAGGCGACCTCTTCGGTGCCAGGATATCGGCCCCTGGCGGGCGGCGCCCTGCACGAGCGCTAGGCCAGGTAGGGACGCGTGTCCTGAAAGGACGGGCGCTGCCCGAGCGCGGTACACAGCGCCGTGAGCCTGGGCACCGCCGGCACCCAGGGCGCGTCATCGAACCGAAACCGCACCGCCTCGAGCAGCACCACGACCAGGGTCTGCAGCAGGCTGGGCGTGCCGCCTTCGAAGGACGCGGGTGGTTGCGCCTCGAGCCGGCGCAGGGCCTCGGCCAATCCCTCGCGTCGCCGCACGCCTACGGGCGACTCATCGAAATCCGCCCGCGAGCGTCGGCCGATGATGAGGGAGGCGAACGCTTCCAGGGCCACGAAAGCCATGGCGGTCTGGGCCGTCTCGGTGGCCGAGACCGGCGGCAGGGCGCGCTCAGGGTAGGCAGACTCCAGGTACTGCACGATCATCAGGCTGTGACTGATGGCGACCCCCTGGTCGATCAGCACCGGCACCTTGCAGGCAGGATTGGCCTCCCGCAGGGCCGGCGGCGGCGACCACGGATCGACCAGGACCGTTTCATGCGCAAGCTGCTTCTCCTGCAGCAGGATCCGTACGAGACGTGCGAAAGGGGACGTGGAGCTGATGAACAGTTGCATGAGGGCAGGCCGGGTCATTGAAAGCGGGTCGCCATCATCCGTAGCCTGTCCGTGCTTGTAAACCCGTGTCGCTTGCGTGGAGCCATGCAAAGCCGTCCTGCCACACGGACACGTTCAGTCTCTGCGTGACGCCGGTGTTCGCGGCGACAGCGTCAAGGTATCGTGGGCACTTTCCCGATGCACGAGCCTGCCATGCCTGACTTCACACCAACCGTTTTCCTGCGCGGTACCCGCCTGTGTCCTGCACGACGAAGCCGATTCGTGCCGGCCAGGCCGTTTCCATGACCGGTGTGCTGATCCTGGCGCTGGTCCCGGTCGCTCTGCTGATCGCCCTGGGCGTCGTGCTGCGCCGCAGTGGCTGGATCGCCGACGCCTTCTGGCCCCAGGCGGAAAGGCTCGGCTACTACGTGCTGTTGCCGACCTTGCTCTTCCATGGCCTGGCCACGGCGCGGCTGGACGGGGTGCCGATCGGGCGTCTGATGGGCGTGCTGGTGGTCGCCACCACGCTGGTCGCAGCGGTGTTGTGGGCAGCGCGCCGATGGTTGCCCTTCGACGATCCAGGCTTCACCTCCGTCTTCCAGGGCGGCGTGCGTTTCAACAACTATGTCGGTGTGTCGGCCGCCGCCGGTCTGTTCGGGGCCCATGGCATCGCCCTGGCCGCGGTGGCCAATGCCGCCATCGTGCCGACGGTGAACATCCTCTGCGTGCTGGTGTTCGCCCGCTATGGCGCGGGCGGGCGAACCCACTGGCGTGGCGTGCTCAAGCAGATGATGGTGAACCCGCTGCTGCTTGCCTGCGCGCTGGGCGGTGCGTTCCGGCTCTTCGAGGCTCCCTTGCCACCCGGCCTGGAACCGGCGCTCAAGGCACTGGGGCAGGCTTCCTTGCCCGTGGGCCTGCTGTGCATCGGCGCTGCCTTGAACCTGTCCAATGTCAGCCAGTGGCTGGCGCCGATCGCCGTGTCGTCCGGCTTCAAGTTCCTGCTGATGCCCCTGGTCACCGTCGTGCTCTGCCGGCTGTTCGGGCTCCAAGGCGATGCGGCGATGGCCGCGCTGGTGTTCCAGGCGCTGCCCACGGCATCCTCGGCCTACATCATGGCGCGCCAGCTGGGCGGCGATGCGCCCCTGATGGCCGGGATCACCGCCGGGCAGACCCTGCTTGCCGCACTGGCGCTGCCTGCGGTCATGGCCGCCGCGTTCTACGTGATGTGAGGGCCCGTGCAAGGCCGGTGGCGGCTTCACGGGCGGAACGCCTGCCGCGCGCGACCGGTCCACTGCACGTCCTTTCATAGCCAGGAGATCCCTCATGTCCTATCCCGAGCGCATGCGCCGCGTCGAGATCGATCACCCAGGCGGGCCGGAAGTGCTCACGCTGACCGAGGCCGATACGCCGGCACCGCAGGCGAACGAAGTACTGATCCGCGTGCACGCCGCTGGCATCAATCGCCCGGACGTGCTGCAACGTGCCGGTGCCTACCCGATGAAGCCTGGCATGAGCCCGGCGCCTGGGTTGGAAGTGGCCGGTGAAGTGGTCGCCGTCGGGCCGGACGCCACGCGGTTCAAGGTCGGCGACACGGTCTGCGCGCTGACCAATGGCGGCGGTTACGCCGAATACTGCACGGTCGTCGAGACCCAGGTGCTGCCGGTGCCGGCCGGTGTGAACATGATCGAGGCCGCGGCGATCCCGGAGACCTTCTTCACCGTCTGGGCCAATCTGTTCCAGCTGGGCCAGGCCCGCGAGGGCGAGACCGTGCTGGTGCACGGCGGTACCAGCGGCATCGGCACCACGGCGCTGATGCTCTGCGCCGCACTCGGGGTCAAAGCGTTCGCCACGGCCGGCAGCGAGGCCAAGTGCGAGCGTATCCGCGCGCTGGGCGCCGAGGCCATCAACTACCACGAGGTGGATTTCGCCGACGCCATCGCCAAGGCGACCCAGGACAAGGGCGTGGATGCGATTCTCGACATCATGGGTGGCAGCTACTTCGAGCGTAACGTGGCAGCCCTGGCGCGGCGTGGCCGGCTGGTGATCATCGGCACCCTGGGCGGCGGTACGATCGACGGGTTCAAGCTGATGAAGCTGCTCGACAAACAGGCCCATGTGACCGGCTCGATGATGCGCTCGCGCAGCGCCGAGGAGAAGGCCGCCATCGCCCAGAGCCTGGAAACCCATGTCTGGCCGCTGCTGGCGCAGGGGCAGTGCCGCCCCCTCATCGACCAGGTGTTCGCCTTGAGCGAAGCGAGCCAGGCCCATGCGCGCATGGAGGAGGGCTCGCACATCGGCAAGATCGTGCTCGAGGTGATCAAGGACGATGGAGGCCACGAAAAAGCCTGATGAGCAATAAGGTACCGCGCTGAGGCGAGCTACCGGTGGTGAGTGGGCCGACGCCATCGCGGGCAAGCCCGCTCCCACAAGCTGCTTGCGCAGTGATGCCTATATTGATGGCTGCAGAGGTCTGGGTGGGAGCTGGCTTGCCAGCGATAAGGCCCTGCCAGGCGCCGCATGCGGCCGGGCACGTACCGAGTAGAAAAGACAGTTGCTCCCACACTGTTCGCGCCATTCTGTGAGAGCAGCGATATGGCGTCCGCTCCGTCGCCGGCAAGCCCCATACGGACGAGAGTATTTCCACCGGTCAGTACTACAACCCAATCAAGGTCTCACGAACGACCCGCCTTGCTCAAAACTCATTCTTGGGCAAGTGGAACACCGGCACGTTGCCTCCTTTGACCCGGCTCAACGTCAGGGTCAAGGTGCTGTACTCGATGCCGCGTTCGGTCTTCTTCTCGGTCAGTGTCAGCGCCTGCGAGCGCGAGCGTTGGCCGTTGCGCAGGTCCTGGTACCGCACATCGTACTGACCCGGCTGCACGTTCTTCATGGTGAACGTGCCATGGGCCGGTACGTAGATCTGCCGGGCCGTGCGCGGTGTGTCGCCGGCCAGCGACACCAGTTTGACCAGCATGTCCGCATCGTTGGCGCGGTTGTCGATGGTGACCTGGCAATACCCGGCCGTGCGCGTCTGCGCTTCACCCTTGAGGTAGCCGGCGCCTTGTGGCCAGGGCTGACCGTTCGGGGCGCGCTGGGGCATGGTGTAGGCCGGTTGCGCAGGCAGGCTGAGCGACGGCTGAGGCGCGACGGCCGGCACCTGTACGGAATACCGATCGCTCGCGTCAGGCACGGCCTTGGGCGTGTCGAACACCGTCGTGGCCAGGACGAAGCTGAGGGCAGCGATCCCCAGGCCCATGGCCGCGGCATGGAGCGGGAACAGCGGGTTGAGGATCCGCCAGCTGTTCTTCAGCGGCGCTGCCGGGGCCGCAGGCTGCAAGGCGTCGAGAAAGGTCTTGAGCCGGATCCGCAGGTCGTCGCGCTCGTGCATCAACCCGGTCTGACGCGACGTCGGCCGGATCTTCGCACAGAACTTCAGTGCCTCGCTGGCCACGGCGTAGGCGATGTCGTGCCGGCCCTTGGTGTGGAAGTAGTTGGCCTGATAGGCCAGCAGCCGGGTGTTGTCCAGCGCCGGCTGATCGCCACCGAGCATGTTCTCGAACAGGGCCTGCAGCGAGTACATCGGCCCCCAGGGCACCGCCCACCAACCCAGCAGCCAGGTGGTGGCCGAGGCCTTGAGCGCCAGACGCCGGGCACAGTCGCTGCAGAAAATGCCCGCGATCGGCTTGCGCATCGTCAGCAGCAGAAAGCTCCTGACCGAACGCAGCACCACCACACGCGGCTGCGCCGAGACCTTGGCGCAGCGCGAGCAGCGCACCGGCTCAGGCTCGACCTTGGCCGTGCGCGACGCCTTGGGAGGCGGTTGCTGCCGGGCGCGCGCATCGTAGGCGGCGCGGGTGACCGGGTCGGACAAGGTCGCGAAGGCGTCGTTGAGGGTCTGGAACTGCGGTGTGGTGTCCTGACCCGGATTGCGGTCCGGGTGCAGGGCCATGGCCTGTCGGCGGTAAGCGTTCTTGATGTCTTGCGGTGTGGCACCCGGTTGCAACCCGAGCAGTTGGTAGTAACCCAGAGGGTCGTTGGCGCTCATTCACCGTCCCATTACGCTGTGCGTCGACTGGCTATTCTACTGCAATGCGCTCAGGCCAGCGCGTACCGGCCGGCGCCTGGCCCGGGGCGTACTCCGGGCCAGGACGTCGGTCCTGTGCCTACCGAACCTTGAACATCGCGACTTTTTCAGTCAGTCGATCGGCCAGTTCGGTCAATTCTTGACTGGCGGACGCCACCTGCAGCGAGCCGCTGGCCGACTGCACCGTCGAGCCATGGATCCGGTTGAGGTTCTGCGCCACGTCCTCGGCCACCGCGCTCTGCTGCACGGCCGCGCTGGCGATCTGTGCGTTCATCGCGTTCAGCGCGCCCACCTCCTGGCTGATGCGCGCCAAGGCCTGCTGGGCGTCGCGGGTCTGGGTGACGGTCGAGTCCGCCAGCTCGCAGCTGTTTCGCATCGTCCGGCTGGCGGTCTCGGTACCGCTTTGCAGGGCGCTGATCATCTCGCGAATCTCTTCGGTCGACTGCTGCGTACGGTTGGCCAGCGAGCGCACCTCGTCGGCCACCACGGCAAACCCACGACCATGCTCACCGGCACGGGCCGCCTCGATCGCCGCGTTCAGGGCCAGCAGGTTGGTCTGCGAGGCGATCGAGTTGATCACGTCGATCACCGTTTCGATCCGTTCGCCCTGGCGCGAGACCTGCTCGACGGTCTCGGTGGTGTCGGCCAGGGTCGTGGCCAGTTGCTCGATGGCCGTGGTGGTGCCCGCCACCAGACGGTTGCCCTGTTCGACTTCCTGGTCCGCCTGGCGCGTCGCTTCGGCGGCCTGGGCCGCGTAGCCGGAGACTTCGCTGACCGTGGCGGCCATCTGCGCGATGGCGGTGGCAACCTGCTCGGTCTCGCGGGTCTGCAGGCCGATCTGCTCGTTGTTGGCGCTGGAGGTCTGCGACAGCTGGCCGGAGGAGCGGTTGACTTCCTGGGCCGCGAGGCGGACCTGGGCGATGGTGTCGGCCAGACGCTCCTGAGCGGTCTTGAGCACGCCCATGACGCTGTTGGGGTAGCGCGTGGCCAGTGGTTGGCACAGATCGCCCGCCGCCAGCCGCTCGATGGCCTGGCCAACGTCGGTCGGTTCGGCGCCCAACGTCGCGCGGACGAAGCGCATGATCACCATGGCCAGCAGAACGCTGAGAATCAGTGCCACACCGGTCGCCCCGAGCATGAGCCCGCGGAACTGGCTGGCGGTGGACTGCACGTCGGCCAGCTGTTGCTTGATGGACGCTTCTTCGTGGTCGATCAGCGCATTCACACGGTCGAGCCACTCGCTGTAGTCGGCCGAGGTCTCGCGCAGCAGCAGGGCCTGGGCACCGGCGATGTCGCCGGCGCGGCGCAGGTCGAGCACGGCCTTGGACGAGGCGAGGGTACGTGCCTCGATCGCCTTGATCGCTTGCAGCAGTTGCTGCTCCTGGGCCGACACACCGCGCGCCGCGAACAGCTGGTCCATGGGGCCGGCAGATTCGGTGTACGCATTTTCCAGGGTGGTCATTTCGTTCAGGTGGCGGGCCAGGTCGCGATCGTTGTCGACCAGCACGGCATCGCGGATGGCGATGGCCCGGTTGTGCACGCTGCCGCGGAAGTTGATCGCGTAGCGCTGGATCTTGGCCGCGTTTTCACTGACATGCTCCAGCGTCGAATCGATGAACCCGACCCGTTGGATACCGACAGCCGTGACCAGAACGAGCAGCGAGACGATGGCGGCGAAGCCAAGGCCGATACGGGTGGCGAGGGGGAGTGATCTGTTCATGCCTGGAAAACCTGAAGGACGTGTGAAGGTGCCGGGCCGAGAAGTGGCATAAAGCCAGATAATGGCAAAGCGATAGTACGTACTGACCATGCCGCGTGCGAATTGATCCTTCGCACTGTGACGATAGGGGGAGGCTATGTGGAGAAAGAGGATGGAGGAGGTGCGTGGGAAAGGCAGGACCTGGATCTGAAAAGCGGCGGTTTACTCTGGAGGCGTGTGCAGTAGGTTGAGCAAAGCGCTATCAAAGCAGGCTTTTCTGATACGAAGGCGTCGCTGGTTTCATGGCCCCTGCGGGGCCAATCGCGGCACAGGGGCCGCTCCTACACCCTTAGCCACACCGCGATGAGGCAGAGTACGGCGATCTGTGTGGGAGCCACGGCGTTGCAGACCATCGCGGTTCCTGTAGGAGCGACCCCTGTGTCGCGATTGGCCCCGCAGGGGCCACAGAGCCAACAACGCTTATCTTTCAGACAAACTTGCCTCGATATCGCGCAAGCTTCTTGCAATGGCACCCGCTCACCGCTGATAAGCCCTGCCATAATACCGTTCCAACCGCGCCTGCAGCAGCTCCATGGCCATCGACAGCACCCAGTAGATGACCGCCGCTGTCGTCAGCATCTCCAGGTAACGGTAGCTCGAGCGCCCGTAGGACTGGGCCAGGAACATGACCTCCCAGACCCCCATCACCGAGATCAGCGACGAGTCCTTGAGCATCGAGATGAACTGGTTGGCGGTCGGCGGGATGATCACCCGCATGGCCTGGGGCAGGGTCACATGGCAGAAGATCTGCGCCGGTCGCAGGCCCAGGGCCAGGGCGGCCTCGCGTTGCCCCTGGGCCACGCCGAGGATGCCGGCACGGAAGATCTCGCTCAGATAGGCGCCGTAATTGAGCGACAAGGCGAGAATCCCCGCGCTGATCGCCCCCGGCACCACGCCGATCTGCGGCAGGCCCAGGTAGATCAGCAGGATCTGGATCAGCAGCGGCGTACCCCGGAAGAACGAGGTGTAGAAGCTGGCCACGCCCACCAGTACCGCACTGCGCGACAATCGCGCCAAGGCCACGGCAAAACCCAGCAGCACCGAAGCGGCGATCGAGCACAGGCACAGGAACACGGTCAGCGCCGCACCTTGCAAGAAGCCGTTGGGCCCCAGGCGCAGGCCGGCCAGGTTGGGGAATTTCTCCAGGATGATCGAGAACTTCAGGTCGAAGCTCAGGAAGAACATCACGAACACCGCGAACAGCGCCAACCAGGTCAGGCACAGCCGTGCACGAAAACCGAACAGCCGCGCCGCACGTGCGGCGGGCTTGGAGGAGGGAGGTACACTCATTTGCTGATGTCGGCGCCGATCCATTTCTGCGACAGCGCCGCCAGGGTGCCGTCGGCCTTGAGCGCGGCGAACACCTCACGCAGCTTGGCATCCCACTCGGGGTCGCCTTTCTCGATGGCTACCGAGTTGGGCTCCTCATACAGCGGAGCGCCCGCGAGCTTGAAGCGTTTGTCCTGGTTCAGGCGCGGCTGCGCGGTCACCAGGTTGGTGAGCACCGCGTCCAACCGCACGCCTGCACCCAGGCCCAGGTCCTGGAAGGCCACGTTGTCGGTGTCGTAGGGGGCGGCCTGCACGACGTCGAACGGATACTCGAGCTGGGTGTCCTCGGCGCCTTCGATCACCAGGTTCTTGTTCAGGTAGCTTTCGTAGCTCGACGCGCTGGTCAGGCCGACCTTGCGGCCGTTCAGGTCCTTGGCCGAGTGGATGCGGTCATCCTGGGCGTTGACCACGATCACCGCGGGCGAAGCGTAGTATTGCACCGGGAAGTCAAAGACCTCGGCGCGTGCCTTGCTCGGGGTCATCGAGCAGATGCACACATCGTAGCGGCCGCTCCAGCGACCCGCCGCGATGACGTCCCAGGACGGCGTTTCCAGGCGCAGCTTCACACCCAGTTTCTCGGCCACGGCCTTGGCCACGTCGACGTCAAACCCGTCGAGTTGGTTCTGGTCGTTCAGGAACGAGAAGGGCGGGTAGCTTTCCATCAGCACGTTGACCATTTCCTTGCGCGACTCGACCCGGTCGAGGGTCGCGCCCGCATGGGCCTGCGAGGCGACGGCGAACAGAACGAGCCCAGTGCTCAGCAAGGAAGAAAGACGCATGTAACCACCTGAAAGTTTGGCTAAAAATGAATTTGGCTATTTAATAGTTATAAACGCACTGTACCTAGTGAATTTTATTCATAAGCACCTTCAGAGTAGTTATATGAAACAGCGAGCGATGGTCATTCTCGACGGTGGCATGGGCCGTGAACTGCAGCGCAGCGGTGCGCCATTTCGGCAACCCGAATGGTCGGCCCTGGCCCTGACCGAAGCACCAGACGCGGTGGTGGGCGTGCATACGTCCTATATCGAAGCCGGTGCACGGGTGATCACCAGCAACAGCTATGCCGTGGTGCCGTTTCACATCGGTGAGGCGCGTTTTGCCCAGGAAGGCCAGCAACTGGCGGACACGGCAGGGCGTCTGGCGCGCACGGCGGCCGATGCCAGCGTGCACGCGGTGCAGGTCGCCGGATCGCTGCCGCCCTTGTTCGGCTCGTACCGCCCGGACCTGTTCGAGCCGGCGCGCGTCGCCGAAGTGGTGACGCCGCTGGTCGAGGGCCTGTCGCCGCATGTGGACCTGTGGTTGCTGGAAACCCAGAGCGCCGTCGAGGAAGTGCGCGCCATCCACGGCCATCTGCCCGAGGATGGCAAGCCTCGCTGGGTCTCGTTCACCCTCCAGGACGAAGACACCGACGACACCCCGCGCCTGCGTTCCGGTCAACCGGTAGCCGAGGCGGTCGAGGCCGTGGCCGCGCTGGGTGTTGAGACGGTGCTGTTCAACTGCAGCCAGCCGGAGGTCATCGGTGGGGCGGTCGACGCGGCACGTGCGGTGATCGAACGGCTGAACGCCGACATCGCCCTGGGGGCCTACGCCAACGCCTTCCCGCCCCAGCCCAAGGAAGCGAAGGCCAACGACGGCCTGGACGAACTGCGCGAAGACCTGGACCCACCGGGGTACCTCACCTGGGCACAAGCCTGGCGTGCCCAGGGCGCCAGCGTGATCGGCGGGTGCTGCGGGATCGGGCCGGAGCACATCGCGCAGTTGAGCCACGGGTTGCGCTAGGTCGCAGCGGGTGTAGCGGCGCCTGGGCCTTGTAGTCCGACGGGCCGACGCAACCTTGTGTTGGAGCGGGCTTGCCCGCGATGCAGGCGGTGACGGACCGGACGCTATCGCGGGCAAGCCCGCTCCCATACAGGCGGCTTTGCCATCGTGCGATTGCCTGCTTGAAAGGGGCACCTGTGAGAGCTGGCTTGCCAGCGATAGGGCCTGTTCATCCACTTCAGGGCTGACAGGCCAGCGTTCGGCCTGTCGGCTATGGATCGGCGTTACCACCGCTATCGCGGGCAAGCCCGCTCCCACAGGCGGCTCCCACACAGGCGGCTTTGCCATCGTGCGATTACCTGCTTGAAAGAGGCACCTGTGGGAGCTGGCTTGCCAGCGATAGGGCTTGTTCATCCACCGCAGCGCTGACAGGCCAGCGTTCGAGCTGTCGGCCATGGGGCGGCATGAGCCGGCAAGCCCGCACACACGGGCGGCTTGCGCAGCCATGCATACCCGCGCAACCCCACCAGCAACATTTTCCTCATCAACCACCACAAAAATCCTCGTTTCGCCTCGCCACCTCACTGCACAGAATGGACCCCAGCCCCGCGCCTTTTCCGAGCCCGTTCACGACGCCCGGACCTGCTGACAGCGGGCGTACCCCGACAGCGACGCCCTGGCCGACCTGTCCTCCATTCGACGCTCGAAGGATGCCGACATGCCCGAACTTCCCTCCCACATCGACACCCTCGTCATCGGTGCAGGCCAGGCCGGCATTGCGGTGAGCGAGCACCTGAGCGGCCTGGGTGTGCCGCACCTGATCCTGGAGCGTGCCCGCATCGCCGAAGCCTGGCGCACCGGGCGCTGGGATTCGCTGGTGGCCAACGGACCGGCCTGGCACGACCGCTTCCCCGGCCTGGCCTTCGACCTGGACCCGGATGCCTTCGCCTCCAAGGACCAGGTCGCCGCCTACCTGGAAACCTATGCCAAGCAGTTCGAAGCGCCGATCCGCACCGGCGTGGAGGTGACCCGCGTGGTGCGCAACGTCGGGCGTCCCGGCTTCACCGTCGACACGTCCGACGGCACCCTGCAGGCCGACCGCGTGGTGGTCGCCACCGGGCCGTTCCAGACGCCGGTCATTCCGCCCATCGCACCGAGCGGCACGGGCCTGCACCAGATCCATTCCGCCGCCTACCGCAACCCCGCGCAACTGCCAGCCGGCGCGGTGCTGGTGGTGGGGGCGGGGTCCTCCGGCGTGCAGATCGCCGACGAACTGCAACGCGCCGGTCGCGTGGTCTACCTGTCGGTCGGCGCCCATGACCGGCCACCGCGCGCCTACCGCGGACGTGACTTCTGCTGGTGGCTGGGCGTGCTCGGCGAGTGGGATGCCGAGACCGTCAAGCAAGGCCGCGAGCACGTCACCATTGCCGTGAGCGGGGCACGCGGGGGCAGTACCATCGATTTTCGCGAGCTGGCCCACCAGGGCATCACCCTGGTCGGGCTGACCCAGGCATTCGACGGCGACACCGTGACCTTCCAGCCGGACCTGGCCGCCAACCTCGCCGCTGGCGATGCCAATTATTTCGCCTTGCTCGATGCCGCCGACGCCTACATCGAACGCAACGGCCTGACGCTGCCCGAGGATCCGCAGGCGCGTGTCCGGCAACCGGAACCTGCCTGCGTCAGCGACCCGATCCTGCACCTGAACCTGGCCGAGGCCGGGGTCACGTCGATCATCTGGGCGACGGGCTACGCCGCCGATTATCGCTGGCTGCAGGCGGACGCCTTCCACGACAACGGCAAACCTCGGCACCAGCGCGGCGTCTCCAGTGAGCCGGGCGTGTACTTCCTCGGCCTGCCGTGGCTGTCGCGTCGTGGATCGGCGTTCATCTGGGGCGTGTGGCACGACGCCAAGCACGTGGCCGGGCATATCGCCACGCAACGCACCTACCAGGCCTATCAGGCCCAGGGCACACGCCAGCGCGAGGTGACGAGCCCAGGCGAACCGTCGACCCGCACCGCCACCCCCCAGCCCCTGACCTCCCTCTGACAGGACGCAGCAGATGCCTACCCATACCCGCATCCGGATGTTCAACACCAAGGCGACCTACCCCAACCAGACCCTGGACAACGACCTGTGCCAGGCCGTGCGTGCCGGCAATACCGTGTACGTGCGCGGCCAGGTCGGCACCGACTTCGAGGGCCGGCTGGTCGGCCTGGGCGACCCTGCCGCGCAGACCGAGCAGGCGATGAAGAACGTCAAGCAACTGCTGGAGGAGGCGGGCAGCGACCTGTCCCATATCGTCAAGACCACCACCTACATCACCGACCCGCGCTACCGCGAACCGGTGTACCAGGTGGTGGGCAAATGGCTGCGGGGCGTGTTCCCGATCTCGACCGGGCTGGTGGTCTCGGGCCTGGCACAACCGCAGTGGCTGATGGAGATCGACGTGATCGCCGTCATTCCCGATGACCCACGGGCCTGACGCCCTGGCGCCTTGACGAGGAGTTCTCCATGACCTTTTCCATCATCGGCCGCTGCGCCGACACCGGGCAGTTCGGCATCGCCATCAGCTCGTCCAGCATCGCCGTCGGCGCACGCTGCCCCTGGCTGCGGGCCGGGGTCGGCGCGGTGGCGACCCAGAACGTCACCTTGCCGGCCCTGGGGCCACAGATCCTCGACCTGCTGGAGCAGGGCAACCTCGCGCCCACGGCAGCGCTCGATCAGGCCCTACAGGCCACCGGCTGGCGCCAGTACCGCCAGGTCACGGTCATCGACCACAACGGTCAGGTAGCGCTGTTCAGCGGTGACCAGGCGCTGGGCACGCACCATGCCGTGGCCGGCGAGCAGTGCGCGGCCGCGGGCAACCTGCTGGCCCATCCGTGCGTGATCGACGCCATGACCGAGGCGTTCGAAAGCGCCGCCGGCCCGCTGGCCGACCGGCTGCTGGCGGCCCTGCACGCTGCCATGGCCGCAGGCGGTGAAGCCGGGCCTGTGCATTCGGCAGCCTTGCAGGTGATCGGCGACCTGGTCTGGCCCATCATCGACCTGCGCGTGGACTGGGCGGACGAGGACCCGATCGGCCAGCTCGACACGCTGTGGCAGGCCTACCGACCCCAGATGCAGGACTACCTGACCCGCGCCCTGGACCCGACCGCCGCCCCGCGCTACGGGGTACCGGGCGATGAATGAACCGACCTGGCCTGGCTCTTCCAGCCGCGAGCTGCTGGCGCATCTGGTCGGTTTCCCCACCGTCAGCCGCGACTCCAACCTCGCCCTGATCGCCTTCATCCGCACGTACCTGGAGCGCCATGGCGTGCCTTGCGAACTGATCTACGACGAGGCGCGCCGCAAGGCCAACCTGTTCGCCACCCTCGGCCCCGATCGGGGCGGCGGCGTGGTGCTTTCAGGGCACACCGATGTGGTGCCCGTCGACGGCCAGGCCTGGACCACGGACCCGTTCACCGTGGCGGAACGCCAGGGGCGCCTGTACGGCCGGGGCACCGCCGACATGAAGGGTTTCATCGCCTGCGTGCTGGCAGCGGTCCCGACGTTTCTGGCGCGTCCGCTGCGGGTGCCGGTGCACCTGGCCTTTTCCTACGACGAGGAGGTGGGCTGTCTGGGCGTACGCTCGATGCTCGAGGCGTTGCAACGACGCCCCCGCCCGCCCAGCCTGTGCCTGATCGGTGAGCCCACCGAACTCGAGCCGGTGCTGGGCCACAAGGGCAAGCTGGCCATGCGTTGCCAGGTCAAGGGCGCCGCCTGCCATTCGGCCTACGCGCCCCAGGGCGTCAATGCCATCGAATATGCCGCTCGACTGATCGGCCATCTGGGCGAACTGGGGCAGACCCTGGCCCGCCCCGAACGGCACGACCCACGTTTCGACCCGCCGTTCTCCACGGTGCAGACCGGCGTGATCCGGGGAGGGCAGGCATTGAACATCGTGCCGGCCGACTGCGCTTTCGACTTCGAGATCCGTGCCTTGCCCGATCTCGACCCGCTGCAGGTCGTCCAGCAGCTGCAGACCTATGCCGACACCGACCTGCTGCCGCGCATGCACGCAGTGGATGCCACGACCGCCATCGAGCTGCAGCCCCTGAGCGCGTACCCGGGCCTGCTCACACCGCCGGACAGCGAGGCGGCCCGCCTGCTGGCGCACCTGTGCGGGTCGGAGGCGTTCGGCACCGTGGCCTTCGGGACCGAAGGCGGGCTGTTCGCCCAGGCCGGCATTCCCACGGTGGTGTGCGGCCCGGGCAGCATGGCGCAGGGCCACAAGCCCGACGAGTTCATCACCTGCGAGCAGCTGGACCGGTGTGACGCCTTGCTACGCCGTCTGGCCGACTACCTCCGCGGCTGAGCCTGCCCGGGGAGTAGGTCCGATGGCCCTCAGCCACCGCTAGGCACTTGGCTCAAGGCCGTCAGCCGCTCGCGGCAGAAGTCCACGAACAGTTGCGCGGGCTTGGTCAGCTGGCCCTTGCGCAGGCGCGCGCTGACCAGCCCGGAGCGCGTCACCGGCTCGGCGATGTCGAGGGTCACCACCCGTTTGCCATCGTAGGTCACGCTCGAGTGGGGGCGCGTCACCAGCAGCGAAAAGCCGAACCCTTGCCCGACCATGCCCCGCACCATCTCGATCGACGGCGAGCCGAAGACGATGTTCGGGGTCAGGCCCAGCTCGTGGAACAGGCTGACGAAGTAGGTCCGGCTGGGCAGCACGTCGAGCAGAATCATCGGCTCCCTGACCAGGTCACGCAGCGACACCTGCGCCTGCCCGGCATAGCGGTGGTCGGCCGGAAGCAGCACGTAGGGTTTCTGCGGCGGCATCAAGGGCTCGGTCTCGATGGTGCTGTCCAGCTCGTGTTCGTACAGGAACACCACATCGAACGCGCCCGCCGTCAGCCCCTGCACCAGCTCCTGCTGATCACCGTCGCGCAGGCGGATGTCGACACCGGGGTACCGCACGCGGAACTCGGCGATCAGCTGCGGCAGGTACAGCGGAGCCACGGTTTCGAAGCAGCCGATGTCGATCTGCCCGGCCACCACGTCGTTGTCGGCCAGGGCATTCTGCTCGAACTCACGGGACATGCGCAGCAGGGCCTGGGCCTTGTGGTAGAAGCGCTTGCCGCTCGGCGTCAGCGAGACGCCCTGGGCGTGATGGCGGATGAACAGCTGGACGCCGAAGTTCTCTTCCAGGCTCTTGACCGCGCTGGAGATGGACGGCTGGGCGATGTACAGCTGCCGTGAGGCTTCTGCCACGCTGCCGGCCTCGACGGTGGTCACGAAGTACCGCAGTTGTCGCAGGGTGTAGGACGCCACGCAGGAACCTCGCGTTCGAGGGCAGGGATCTCGACCCGGCCGACTCACAGGGAATGGAGCATGCACAGTACCGCAGCCTGGCGCAGCGCTGCAGGCGCCTTGCCCAGTTTTTTCATAAGACCGAAGAACATTTTTAATCGTTTTCCTTCGCGCGGCGCTGGCGCACCATCGTTTCATGGTCATGGACGCCCATGGGTCGACAAGACCCGTCGCGCCCGGTCCGAGGGGCGTCATCACAATAACAATGCATTCCCTGGCCACCGCGCGGGTCAGGCGCTTCACACCTCCAGCTGCAACTGCCTCTACACCACCATAACCAGAATGAGTGAGGGAGTTTCCATGCGTACCATTACCGCGTCGTTCAGTGCCGCGTTGCTTTGCGCCATCAGCCTGCCCGTGCTGAGCGACGAGTCACGCCTGACCGTCATCTCGTTCGGCGGCGCCACCAAGGCGGCCCAGCAGACCGCGTACTTCCAACCCTTCGAACGCAGTGGCGCCGGCAAGGTGATCGCTGGCGAGTACAACGGCGAGCTGTCCAAGGTCAAGGCGATGGTCGACGTCGGCCATGTGTCCTGGGACGTGGTCGAGGTCGAAAGCCCCGAGTTGCTGCGCGGGTGCGAAGAAGGCCTGTTCGAGAAGATCGACCCGAACCTGCTGGGCGAGGCGTCCGGCTACCTACCGGGCACCGTCAGCGAATGTGGCGTGGCGAGCTACGTCTGGTCGATGGTGCTGGCCTACGACCCGCAGAAACTCGCCACCGCGCCCACCTCCTGGCAGGACTTCTGGGACACCCAGCGCTTCCCCGGCAAACGCGGATTGCGCAAAGGCGCCAAGTACACCCTGGAAGTGGCGTTGCTGGCTGACGGCGTATCGCGCGATGACCTCTACACCGTGCTGGGCACCCCCGAAGGCGTGGACCGGGCGTTCAGGAAGCTCGACCAGATCAAGTCCAGCATCCAGTGGTGGGAGGCCGGTGCCCAGCCGCCGCAATGGCTGGTAGCCGGTGACGTGGTGATGTCGGTAGCCTACAACGGCCGCATCGCCGCGGCCCAGCAACAGGGCTCCACCCTCAGCATCGTCTGGCCCGGCAGCCTGTACGACCCTGATCACTGGGCCATCGTCCGCGGCACCCCGCACAAGGCACTGGCCGAGCGTTTCATCGCCTTCGCCAGCCAGGCCGAGACGCAGCAGGCGTTCTCCAGCCAGATCCCCTATGGCCCGATTCGTCAGGACGCGCTCGCGCAACTGCCTGCCCAGGTGCAGGCGCAACTGCCGACCGCGCCCGACAACCTGGCCCAGGCGCGCCTGGTAGACGCCGAGTTCTGGGTCGACCATGGCGAGGAGCTGGAGCAGCGTTTCAACGCCTGGGCGGCACGCTGACCCACGGCAGGCGAGCCTCTGGCCGACATCGGCGCTGCCAGGGCATCAGATCAGGCGGTAGTCGCTGCGCTGCACGATGCCCTGGTGCGGCCCTTCGACCAAGTGCACGTAGCGTCCATCGACCGCGTCGATCGGCAGGCAGTCGTCGACGTCCAGCACCGCATCGGTGTGCGGCTTGAACCAGTTCGGCGCCATGCGCCGCTTGCCCAGGGCTTTTGCCGTGGCCTTGTCCGGGGCAACCACCAGCAGGTAGCGATGGGCTTCGCCGAAGGTGTGCGGCTCATAGCCACCGAGGTTGAGAAAGAACAGCCGAGGGGCGCCCGGTGGCGGCGCCGCCTGGCTGAATTCGACGCGATAACCCTCGAGACCATCGACCTCCAGCCAGGAGTCGATGTGCAGGCCTTTGGGGCTGCCGAACCAGGCGTTGCGAAGGTCCGGATAAAGCTGCTCCAGGGTGGTGCCCTGGGCGAAGACCACGTCGTGGACTTCGATGCTGGCGCGCGGATGGCGGCCGCCGAGCATGACGATGTAGAGCATGGAGAGGTCCTTTCGACGGCATCGGTCCGGGCCCGGCAAGGCCGGATCGACGCACGCGCGTGGGGGAGGCAAGGGGGCCAGACTACCTCAAACCTCCTCCATTCCCTAGACCGTCCGGGGCTGGGCAGTGGACGGCCTGGCACCCCGGGTATTGACGTACAGCGCATAGATCGAGCGCGAGCTGGCCATGAACAGGCGATTGCCCGATGCGCCGCCAAAGCACACGTTGGCGCAGCGTTCCGGCAAGTGAATGTGACCGATCGCCTGCCCCTTGGGGTTGAACACCCGCACGCCGTCCAGCTGCTCCGGGTTCGCTTCCTTGGCACCCGAGCTGCCCCAGCCACACCAGAGATTGCCGTCCAGATCGCACTTCAGGCCATCGATGGCGCCGTAGCCGGTGCCCTCGATGTGGTTGCGACGCTCGCCCAGGGTGCCGTCGGCCTTGACCGCGTAGGCCCAGACGATGCGGTTGGGCTTGGCCCGTGACTCCACCACGTAGAGCGTGCTTTCGTCCGGCGAGAAGCACAGGCCGTTCGGGCCGGCGAAATCCTGGATCACTCGGGTGACCTGAAGGGTCTGGCCATCGATGCGGTAGACCGCATCCGGCAGCTCGGGGGTGAGCCTGTGGCCCTCGTAGTCGTTGCCCATCTGGAAGGGCGGGTCGGTGAACCAGATCGAGCCATCGCTCTTGACCACCACGTCGTTCGGCGAGTTGAAGCGCTTGCCTTCGAAGGTCTCGGCCAGGACGGTGAGGCTGCCATCGTGTTCGGTGCGGGTGAGGCGGCGGCCTTCGGTGTGGGTGGTCGAGCCCTCGCAAACGATCAGCCGGCCTTGCAGGTCACGGGTCAGGCCGTTGGCGTAGTTGGCGTTCTGGCGGTAGACGCCCAGGGTCTCGCTGATCTCGTCCCAGCGCAGGATGCGGTTGTTGGGGATATCGCTGACCAGCAGGTAACGACCGTCACCGACCCACAGCGGCCCCTCGGCCCAGCGCAGCCCCGTGGCCAGTCGCTCGACGCCGGCGTTGAAGATGCGGTAGGCGGCGAAGCTGTCGTCGATGACTTCGATGAGCGGGTCGGGGTAGCGCTGGCTGATGGGGTCGGCCGCGGCGGTGAGGCGGGGCAGGCTGGTCGCGGCCGCCGCCAGTGACGCCAAGGTGAGGGATTGCTTGAGGAAGTGGCGGCGAGGGGCTGCGTGAGGGGCATGTGGGGGCATCGGGGCATCCTGATTATTGTTGTTGGCGGCACCCTAGCGTGTTTGAGGCAGCGGCTGGGTGCCTGGTCATCTTCGGAAGTCCTGGGGGTTTAGTCAAATGATGTCTGATGACTTAGGGGTGTGTCGAGTGAACGGCGATGAGGTTGGGGGCTCTTACAATCAGGGCGGTATGGACGTAGGTGGGCTTGAAGTATGGAGTGGCTGATTTCATGGGCCCTGCGGGCCCAATCGCGGCACAGGGGCCGCTCCTACAGGTGACCGCGATAGCCTGCAACACTGCGGTGGAGCTACGGAGCCTGCAACACTGCGTTGGAGCTACGGGTGTAGGAGCGGCCCCTGTGCCGCGATTGGGCCCGCAGGGCCCACAAATCCGTCCCGCACTGGCGCATTGATCAGGAAAGAAAACCACAGTTGCCCCACGCATTCGCACGCATCGATCCCCACGCAGAGGTGAACATGAGCATCCGCATCAACAGCTACACCACGGTAAAACGCCGGGAACGCGTGCCCCACGAGGTCTTCGCCACCTACTGGCGCGATGTGCATGGCCCGCTGTGCGCCAGGCTGCCTGGCCTGGGGCTGTACATCCAGCACCATTTCTCGCGCAACCAGGATGCCCATCTCTGGCCCCTGGCCGACGGGATCGAAGAGATCGCCGACTACGAGCTCGACGGCGGCGTGGAGATCGGTTTCCTCTCGGCGCAGGACCAGGCACGCTTCCAGGAGGCCAGCCCGCTGCTGTTCGCCGACGAGCAGAACATGTTCGCCGAGACCCTGGCCTACGATCTGCCGCAAGGGTCGGTCACCGTGTTGAACCTGCTGGACGATGCGCGCATGAACGGGCTGGACGATGCCGACCGTGTCCATGTCCACCTGAGCCCGAAGCGCAGCCTGGAGGAGCTTCACACCTACGTGCGCGACGTGCTGGCCCCGGTGCTGGTGCGCGACGCGTCGGTGCCGAAGGTGAAACTGCACCTGTGCGCGCCGTTCCAGAACGACGGTCATCACCCTCCGTCGCCCGATGTGGCCCATACGGCCACGGCGGAGCGCGCCGAGCTGGTGATCATGGAGGTGGCGTTCGAAAACCCGCTGGCACGGCGACGCTTCTTCGAGAGCAAAGCCTTCACCCGCACATTGCCGGAGCAGGCGCAGCACATCGCCGCGCTGAAAGCCTTCGCGGTCAGGGGGGTGTATACCTATGTGGAAGAAGGCACGATGACCACGGCCGGCCTGCGGGGCAGCCGAGCAGCGGAACTCATCGAGTACCTCGGCGCGGTGAACCAGGTGACCGAAGCGGTGGACGCCGTGTTCGGAAAGCCGCAGAAACGGCCGTGACCCGTTCTCTTGGTCGTCCGTGTCGAGGGCGCTTGATGGTCAGTGCTTGTCGAGTTGTACGATGACTCGCCGCCCGAGCGTCTCTGGATACCCTTACTCAGGGCTTGCCCATGAACGGCTCGAGCGCTCCCGACGTGCCCTCGCCATCAGCGCTGCGCGAGGGCAGACTCAGCGACCGAAACTGTCCCGATACACCGAAGGCGCCACACCGACCTCTTTACGAAACGCCACCCTGAAGCTTTCGACCGAAGCGAATCCGCAGCGCTCGGCGATGCGCTCCAGATTGAGCCCATTGCCCTCGAGCAGCGCGCGGGCCTGTGCCAGGCGTGCGTGCTGCAGCCAGCGCTTGGGCGTCATACCGGTCGCTTCGTTGAAGCGGCGCAGCAACGTGCGCTCGCTCATCAAGGCCTTGGCCGCCAGTTGAGCCAAGGTCAGCGGTTCGTGCAGGCGCTCGCGTGCCCAATCCAGCAGGGCTGCCAGGTCCTGCCGTGGCGTCCGGGCGACCGGCGCCGGAATGAACTGCGCCTGCCCGCCTGCGCGCAAGGGTGCCATGACCAGGCGGCAGGCCACGCTGTTGGCGACCTGGGCGCCAAAGTCGCGCTCGACCAGGTGCAGGCAGGCGTCGATGCCAGCTGCGCTGCCGGCCGAGGTGATGACCTGACCATCGTCCACGTAGAGCACGGCAGGGTCCACCGCGATGGCGGGGAAACGTGCCGCCAGCTCTTCGCAGTAACGCCAGTGCGTGGTCGCACGCTTGCCATCGAGCAGCCCGGCGGCGGCCAGCACGAAGGCACCGGAGCAGATGGACAGCAGCCGGGCCCCGCGTGCATGCGCGCTGCACAAGGCATCCAGCAGGGCCTGGGGAGGACGCTCGGCACGGTTTCGCCAGCCGGGGACGATGATGGTCTGCGCCTCGAGCAGTGCCTCATGGCCCGCATCGGCGGTGACGGTGAAACCGCCCAGGGCGTGCATCGGGCCTGCGTCGACCGCGACCACGCAATGCCGGTACCAGGCAAAGTCGAACTCGGGCCGGGGCAGGGCGAAGAGTTCGATGGCGATACCGAATTCGAAGGTGCACAGGCCATCGTAGGCCAGGATGGCGACCAAACCGGGCGTGTCGTGCATTTGGCGGGAAATCACCGGTGACTGTCGAGTTCGCCACTGTAGCGCACTCGACGGTCCGCCTACAGTGGCCCGACCCTCATCCTGCCAGGAGCGATGCCATGTCCAGCCTGATCACACACACGCCGCCAGCCTCCGCCGACGAGGCGCTCGCGCACTTCAGCGAACGCCTGCGCTTCGAGACCGATTGTTCGGACGTGTACCACAGCCAGCAGGCCGGCCAGGTCGACTTCGTACTGGTCGATGTGCGCAACGCCGAGGCGTTTGCGGCCGGGCACATTCCCGGCGCCTTGAACCTGCCGAGCCGGACCCTGACGGCCGAGCGCCTGGCGGTATTCCCTGCCGGAACCCTGTTCGTTGTCTACTGCGCAGGGCCGCACTGCAACGGCGCCCACCGCGCCGCTGCATGCCTGGCCCAGCTCGGCCATGGGGTGAAGGAAATGCTCGGCGGCATCACGGGCTGGTGCGATGAAGGCTTCAGCCTGTCGACCGAGCGAACCGTGCCGCACGCGCCGACACCGGCGTCCTGCGCGTGCTGAACCTGAGGCCGCCTGTCACAACACCGTAAACCCGTGAGTGCCATCGCGTTCCAGCTGGGCGACCAGGCCGAACTCCCAGTCCAGATAGCCCTGCATCGCCTCGCGCGGGTTGTCCGTCCCCTCGTAGGGGCGTCGGTAGCGGTCGCTGCGCGCCACGGCGAGGTGGGCTTCACCGCTGTCCACCGGCTTTCCGGCCGCGACCCAGGCGGCGGTACCCCCTGTGAGCACATGGACCGGCGTGCGCGTCAGCGCCTGCAGGTCGTGGGCGGCGAAGCGGGCCAGCAGGCTGCTGCCGCAGGTCAGCACGTAGCGCTCGGCCTGGGGCAAGCGCTCCAGGGCCTCGGCCAGCTGGGCGCGGATCACCCAGTGGGCGCCGGGGATGTGACGCTTGACGTAGTTGGCGCTGGTGGTGAAGTCCAGCACTACGGTGCCGGCCTCGTTGCGCCAGCGGGCCAGTTGCTCGACAGTGATGTCCTGGACCTCGGGCAGCGTCGGCAGGAGTGGCTGCCAGTCGCCCTGGGCGCTGAAGTCCGCCGGGGTCAGGCCGTCGAGCACGGCGACCTGCCAGCCCATCTGCGCGAGCCACGAGGCGGTCATGTTGGCGCGCACGCCGTCATCGTCCACCAGCACCAGACGCGCCCCACGCACACTGGCGACATGGTCGGTCTCCTGCACCAATTGCCCGCCCGGTGTCGAGCGGCTGCCGGGCTGGTGGCCGGTGCTGTATTCCTCAGGGGTGCGGACATCGAACAGGTAAGTGGTGCGACCCACGTCGGCCTGCCAGCGCTCCAGCCCGGCGCGGTCCAGGCGCAGGACACCGGCGCGGTCGGCCACCCCACGGGCCTGTTGCGAGGCCTGGGTCCGGGTGTGCGAGGTGACGTCGGCGAAGCGACGGTCCTGCCCATGCGCCAGCGCCTGGCCCGCCAGGGTCCAACCGATGGTGCCGTTGCGCAGGGCCGCCACCGGGTTGGGAATGCCTGCGTTGAGCAACGACTGGGTGCCGATGATGCTGCGCGTGCGCCCGGCGCAGTTGACGATCACCTGGGTCGTCGGGTCTGGTGCCAGCTCGGCCACGCGCAGCACCAGTTCGGCGCCCGGCACGCTGATACCACCTGGGATGCCCATGGTCTGATATTCGTCGAAACGCCGCGCATCGAGCACCACCACGTCAGCGTTGTCGTCAAGCAGGGCCTGGACCTGTTCGGCCGCCAGGGATGGCGTGTGGCGCACGCTTTCCACCAGCTCACCGAAGGCCTTGCTCGGCACGTTGACGTCGCGGAACAGCTCGCCACCGGCAGCGCGCCAACCGTCCAGCCCGCCCTCGAGCACGGCGACATCGCTGTACCCCAGCTCGTGCAGGCGTTGCGCGGCGATGGCCGCGAGCCCTTCACCGTCGTCATAGACGGTAATGGCCGTGTCACGCCGGGGGATCCGGGCGTACGCTTCTAGTTCCAGCTTCGACAATGGGAGGTTGGCGGCGAACAGAGGATGCGCCTGGGCAAACGGGTCTTCTTCACGCACATCGATCAAGGCCAGTTCTTCCTGGGCCAGCAAGGCGCGGCGGATGTCGGGGTACTGCCGGGTAACGGGCGAGGTCATGGGGCGAGGTTCTCTTTGGACAGGTCCCAGAGGTTGGGGAGGTGGGCGTTGGAGTAGCCGGAAATGAACGGTTTTGCGCTGCCGTCGGGGGCGTACACCGCACGCCGGACCGCGCCGATGTTGCCGCCGTAGACGTGGATGCTGATCGACACCTGGTCGGTGAAGGCATTGCTCACCTGGTGGATGTCGCCGATGCGTGGCGAGACCGCTTCCACCTGGCCGGGCAGCAGTCGTACCGTCGCACCGTCGGGCATCAATTCGCCTTGGTCATTGCGCACGAAACCCTGCGCCAGCTCGGCGCCACGCAGCATGCCGATCAACCCCCAGACCTGATGGTCATGGATCGGTGTACGCTGCCCAGGGCCCCAGACGAAGCTCACCACCGAGAAGCGCTGGCGCGAGTCGCAGTGCAACAGGTACTGCCGGTAGCGCTCCGGGTCAGGTTGGGCGAAGTCCTCGGGTAGCCAATCGTCATGGCTGACCAGGTCCGCCAGCAGCGCCTGGCCGCGGTCGAGCAGGGCGGCTTCGTCGGGCTGCTCGTCGAGCACGGTGGCCAGGCGGTCGATGAAGTGGCGTAAGCGCTCCAGGCGCAGGGAATCGGTCATGGTTCGGACTCGGCGTTCAGGTATGGACTGAACCCTAGCAAACTTCTTTATATTCTATAAATGCAAAATATGACTAAGCTAATATGATTTTTGCGCATTTAATAAAGCGACTGAAAAAGCATTAGGTTATGCCCAATGTGCATTTCACAGCGTTCTTTCAGGGCTTTAGATTATTAAAAGTTTCGTACCGATTCTTTATCGCTATATCCTTCTACCGATGAGACCGCACGCGCGGATCGTCCTCATGGCCCTGTTCAGGGCCTCAGGAGACGACCGTGCGCTACTTCAAACAGCTGGCCGCTACCGTGCTGGCCACCACCTTCAGCCTCGCTGCCGCCGCCCAGACCCTGGTGGTCGGTGACCAAAGCTACAACGCCCGTGCGGTGATGGAGGCGGCGGGGGTGCTCGATGACGTGCCGTACACCCTGGACTGGAAGCAGTTCACCGCAGGCTCCCCGGTGGCCGAAGCGCTCAACGTCGGCAGCCTCGACATCGGCCTGCTGGGCGATGCGCCCCCGTTGTTTCTCGGGGCGCTTGGCGCGCCGATCAAGGTGATCGCGGTCAGTCGCCAGAACCTCGACGGCGTGGCCATCCTGGCCCGCAAGGACTCGTCGATCCACAGCCTGCAGGACCTGCGCGGCAAGCGTGCGGCGATCTGGAAGGGTTCGTGGAGCCAGCAGCTGTTGTTCAGCGGCCTGGACAAGGCCGGCGTCCCGCGCGATGCCCTCGAGCTGCGCTACCTCAGCGCTCTGGACGCCTCCCATGCCCTGGACGGTGGCTCGGTGGACGTGATCGCCACCTGGGAACCCTACGTCACCCAGCAGGAGCGCCAGGGCGCCCGTGTGCTGGCGACCGCCGAGGGTGTGATCCCGGCGCAGAGCTTCGTGGTGGCCAACCAGAAGGCCGCCGAGCAGAAGCGTGCGCAGATCAGCGACTTTCTCCAGCGGCTGAAGAAGGCCCGCGACTGGACCCTGAGCGACCCGGCCCACACCGAGGCCTATGCCGATGCCTGGGCCAAACGCACCCGTGCCGACCGCGACATCGCCCGCGCCTGGTTCGCCCGTGCGCGCACCGACCTGGCGCCGCTGACGCCCCAGGTGATCGTCGATGCGCAGAAGACCGTGGACTTCTTCGCCGGGCTCGGGCTGATCAAGGCCTACCCGGCAAAAGACCTGTTCGACACCTCCTTTGGCACGGCCCTCGGCCAAACCGACCGCCAACCCTGAGCCCACGACCTCGACGTCAAGGAGACCTTTGATGCGCACACGACAGATCAAACTCGGCGCCCTGACCATGGGCTGCGGCGGCCCCGGCCGGCACAACCTGTGGCTCGACCCTGCGCTACCGGCCGATGCCAGCGTCAACATCGACTGGTACATCGACATCGCCCAGCAGGCCGAGCGCGCGCTGTTCGACCTGATGTTCATCGTCGACAGCCAGTTCATCACGCCGGGCTCGCCGTCCCATTACCTCAACCGCCTGGAGCCGCTGACCCTGCTCTCGGCCCTGGCCGTCAGCACTCGGCGCCTGGGCCTGGTCGGGACCCTCACCACCTCCTACAACGCGCCGTTCAACGTCGCGCGCCGGCTGGCCTCGTTGGACCTGATCAGCAAGGGCCGCGCCGGCTGGAACGTGGTCACCAGCGGCGACGCGGGCACCGCCGGCAACTACGGGCTGGACGAGCACTACGATTACGACACCCGTTACGCCCGGGCCGAAGAACACGTGAAAGTGGTGCAGGCGCTGTGGCACTCCTATGAGGACGATGCCTTCCCACGCGACCGGGCCAGTGGCCGCTTCCTCGACCCGGCCAAGCTCCACGCCCTGCACCACAAGGGCGAACACTTCTCGGTGACCGGCCCGCTGAACATCCAGCGCTCGCCCCAGGGGCAGCCGGTGATCTTCCAGGCCGGGGACTCCGAACAGGGGCGCGACCTGGGTGCGGCCACGGCCGACGTGGTGTTCACCCATGCGGCGAGCCTCGAACAGGGCCAGGCGTTCTACCGCGACATCAAGGGGCGTGCCGCACGCCTGGGGCGTGACCCGGAGCAATTGCTGGTGCTGCCGGGCGCGGAGATCTACGTCGGCGACGACGATGACCAGGCCCGGGAAATCGAGCGTCACTACCATCAGGCCGACCACAGTTTCGAGCTGGCGTTGAAGGAGTTCGGGCGCAACTTCGGCTGGCATGATTTCAGCCAGTACGACCTGGATGCGCCGTTTCCGCAGGAGAGCCTCGAGTCGGCACGCAGCAGCTTCTTCACCAATGCCAAGCGCATTGCCGACCAGGCCCGGGACAAGGGTTTCAGCCTGCGTCAGGCCGTCGAGTTCGGGCGTCAATTGCGACCTGGGGCATTCGTCGGATCGGCTGACACCGTGGCGGCCAAGATGGCCGAGTGGTTCGAAGCGCGGGCCCTGGACGGGTTCAACATCTACATCGGCCACCCGGAGCAGTTCCGCCGCTTCACCGAGCAGGTGGTGCCGTTGCTGCAGGAGCGCGGGCTGTACCGTACGGCCTACGAAGGCACGACCTTGCGTGAAAGCCTGGGGTTGGCGATTCCGACGTTCCAGCGCGCTACCGTCTGAACTGCTTTGCAGGTCTGGCAGGCCGGCGCACCCTGTCGTAGGCGCGATTGCCCGCGATGCAGGCGGTGCCGAACCGGACGCCATCGCGGGCAAGCCCGCTCCCACAGGCTGCTCTCGTAGAAAATAAAATATCGTATTGATTTTAAAGCAAATAACTCAATAACTCTGTGGACCTTGCGGGCCCAATTGCGGCCGGTCCAGCGCCTCGGCAGGGGCCGTTCCCACAGGTGGCCGCGATAGCCTGCAATCCCGCGGCGGGGCTACGGGTGTAGGAGCGGCCCCTGTGCCGCGATTGGCCCCGCAGGGGCCATAAAACCAGCCAACCCCGCCTACCAGGCCATCACCACCAGCCAAGGCACACACCCGTAGCCCCGCCGCGGGATTGCAGGCTATCGCGGTCACCTGTGGACGCAACTGTCTTCTCTACTCGGTACATGCCCGACCGTGTGCGGCGCCTGGCAGGGCCCTATCGCTGGCAAGCCAGCTCCCACCCAGACCTCTGCAGCCATCAATGTAGTCATGGCTGCGCAAGCAGCTTGTGGGAGCGGGCTTGCCCGCGATGGCGTCCGGTCCGTCACCGCCTGCATCGCGGGCAAGCCCGCTTCCACAGGGTCCCGCGATAACCTGCAACGCCGCGGTATAGCTACGGGTGTGGGAGCGGCCCCTGTGCCGCGATTGGCCCCGCAGGGGCCATGAAACCAGCCAACCCCGTCTACCAGACCATCACCGCCAGCCAAGGCAACCGAGCATCAACGCCACACGACTCAGCACAGGCTCAAGGCGCTGCCTGAGCACTGACCAACCCCGCAAGCGCCTGACGCAGCCCCACCAAATCAGTAAAGCGCTGCTCACGCGTCACCTGGCCATTCTTCAGCTCCAGCCACTGCACGCTATCGCGGTCACCGGCATAGTGCTCGGCGACCTGGCCATCGCGGTCCAGCAGGATACGGTAACGCGCCGAGCGCATGGTCGGCACCAGCACTGCCTGGGCCACGCGAGGCAGCTTCTCGATGTCGGCCACGTAGGCCACGCCGCGCTCGCTCAGATAGCCATCGGGCGTATGTTCGACGGCGCTGTTGACCAGCCGCGCGCTGGACAGGCTGCGCGCGATCATCAATACGCGGGTGCCGTTGTCCAGGGTGAAGCCCTTGTCGAACTGGTCGTTCAGCGTCCAGCCCGTGGTCCGCACCTGGGCGGCAGCGGGCAGAGTCTCTTGAGCCAGCAGATAGGTACATGACAAACCGAGGATCATGAAAAGACAGGCGCGCATGGCGGCAGGCTCTGTAGGGGAGGTGGTGCATACCCTAAAGGGGTGTACGGGAGGCTGCAAGAGGGAAAGGTGGTGGTCCGATTATATTCCTCACTGAAAATCTTGTGCTTTGCCTATATGAAAAGTCCAGGTTTCCTACGACATAATAGGCAAGGTCTGAACCAACGTTAAATATAAGATCAGGTTTTACTCTGTTCTCGCTAAGTAGATTGCGCCCCAATCCTTAGCGATTTTACATTTTGAGTCATTATTTTTATTGAGCGGATCGCTGTGGGTTTTATATGTTTAGCGTTCATTGAATTGCTCGAGTTTTGAAATGAGGGATTAACTTATGCAAATGGAGCTGGCGCCAACCATCGTGCGCCCAGAACCTGATCCGTTGCCCTTTGATGCCGTCTCGTTCGCTTATCTTCACAGTGAACGCGATCGACAGGGCCGGCAGCAATTAGCCACATATAATCGAATGATGCAAGATATTGCAAGTGAGCTTGCTCGCGTCAAAGGCTATCTCGATGCCTCTTATGCGCCTTTGATTGCGAATGCTCGCCAATCTGTTTTAGATGCGTTGAACCAACTCGGTGTTCCATTAGATGCCTCGTCCAGCAGCGAAAGCGAGATTTTGAATAGTATCAATACGGTTGGCCAATTGCTGGATCAACATCACCGTGAACTCGCTTCGCTGTCGTCGGAGACCATGGCCTTCTCAGCCGGCGACGTACTCACACTTGAAGCGACCGACATTAAAGCGGCTACCTTGTCGCGCGTGCCACGACATTGGAAGGCCTGGGCTGCGTTTCCCGAAGCGGAGCAAAGTCTTTACCAAAGGTCTTACAATGCTGCCTTGCAAGCGCGTGTCACTGGCGAAGCAATCAGGGCTTTGCAGGAGCATCTTGCGCATTTGCAGGCCAACCTGGAACGGGCGAGACGCCGTGAAGCGATCGCAGCACAAGCTGCAGAAGTGGCACGTCAAGCCAGTCAGCAGTTGATGCAGAAGGCTGAGGAACTCAAGGCACAACTGACAACGCTATCTTCCCACATCGTTCTCCAGGCCCAGCCTGAGAAACAGGCAGTCCAAGATCTTGCTGAACGTATCTTCCAGGAAATCGAGGCACTTACCATGCTGAGCCATAGGAAGATCAATCCGCAAGAAGTGGACCAGCTCAACCAGGCACTGCGCGCTCAAGCAGCGATGATCGTGGCCAACCTTACAGGCGCAGTGGATCAGCTGATGGTTGAAACCAGCGCATTACTGAACGCTCGGCAACAAACAATCGACCAGGCGCTGGGTGAGACCATCAATCGTCTGCATGGGCAGCTCGGCGAAGCCACTGCGCAGCTTCAAAATGGCGCGGCTCACGAAAGCGCTGAAACAATTGGCCAGCACTTTTGGCAGATTTCAGCGAGCATATCGACTGGAGTCGAGGCAGAATTATTACAATCTTCTACGTTGAGCGATACCACGTCGAAAGAGGTACTCGCGGCTGTTAATGCCGCCGTGGGAACTGCAAATGCTCAGCTCCAAGCGTTACCTGGTATCGCTCAAAAGTCCATCATTCAAGCGCTCAATACCTTTCGCTTTGCTGGCGCTGCTTCTGTTGGGCTTGCAGTACCAGGGCAGGGTGCGGTTCCGTTAGCGGAGACAGCAGTTTCGGCCTTGCGCCAGACTATTGCGCAGGCAGTTACCTCATTGGGCAAGGTTGCCATGGTGGCATCCGGCGGCGCTGTCGCTACTGGTATGGCTGCTTTGTTCTATTCCAGCTCGACAGCCAGCGAGGAACAGGACCAACCACGCCCGCATATTCGCTTTGGATTCAGCATTGACGCTCGCGAGATCGGCTTCTCGGCGGAGGCTGTGGTACCCACTGCGACAGCTGCCGAAGGGAGGATCGAACTGCCGTATCGATTGACCTTCGACAGGAGAGACGATAGTCGGCCTCACGTACTGATGGTCCGGCCTGACGGCGAGCGCGTTTCCAGAAGCATATCCGTACGCAGGGCAACGCTTGATTCGCAGACAGGTCGCTATGGGATTAATGTAGCAATGCCAGGTTTCTCAATAGAAGAGCTTCCGGTGACCCTGACTTGGACGCCTGCGCGATCTCCAGCTACCTCTTCACCTACGACTACGCCGATCGCTCCTCCCCTTCAACCAAGCTATACAGGCGTGGAGCTAGAACCGCTTGAGGTCAATGTTGAGGCCTACCCTGGCATACTGCCTGATGGTAATGATCTGATCGTTACCTTCCCGGCAGAGGCTGGGCTTGATCCATTGTATATAGTGTTCAATGCTCACTATTATCATCCGGCCCCCAATGATTTGATTGCTTTCCCTGATGCAAAACCTGTCAGGGCTAAAAGTAGCGTGCAAGGGGGTGGCAAAAAGCGCAACCGCTGGAAAGATAGCAAGGGGCGCATTTACGAGTGGGACAGCATGCATGGTAGGGTCGAGCTTTACAACAAACAGGGAAAACACATGGGTGAGTTTGATCCTATTTCAGGGCATCAAACCAAGCCTGCCACGCCTGGCCGAAAAACGCCTAAATCGAAATGAGGAATCTCAATGAAAATTTTGCTAACTGGTTTTCTGCCGACCGATAACAGTGATGATTCTTTGAAATACGAAGAGATTATTCCCGCCCACAAAGAGGCTGATATTATGAATCTGCTAGGCTGGTCATCATTGGCTGACGAGTGTGACGGAGAGTTACTTTTAACAGCTGAGCAAGCTGAAAAAATTTTTTCATCACTTGAAAAGCCTCAGCCCCCAGGACTCGAATTTTTTGTAGGTATAAGAGTGTAAGGAAAACAGTGGTGAATAGCCGAAATCGACTTATAGTGTTGCAGTGCAAAGGCATTTTCAACGCATCACTGATTTGCTGCTTGAGCCCTTACGGTCTTTTAGCTGAAGAGCACGGCTGCACCTGTACGTAACTAAAACCCTGCAAATCAGGTGCGTGGGCCCACCCACATTTAAAGTGAGTGGGCCCACGCTTCAACTGCCTCAAACATCATTTCCATCAAGAGTTCAACGCCGCCACCAGCTCCGCCTTGCGCATCGTCGAGCGCCCCGCGATCTGCTGGGCACGCGCACGCCCGAGCAGTTCGGCCTTGGTAAGGTCCTCCAGGCGTTCACCTGCACGAGGCTCGCCCTTGCGGGTCGCCGCTGCACGCTTGGCCGAGTCGTGCTTGGCCTTGTCCTTGGCCTGCTGGCTGGTCTTCTGCCCGGAACCGCCCGTACGTTCGCCGCCCCCTGACTGCTTGTTGACCGTGGCCCAGGCACGTTTCTCGGCTTCGGCCTTGGACAGGCCCTTGTCCTCGTAACCTGCCTCGATGTGCTCGGCCTTGCGCTTCTGCTTATCGGTGTACTTGGCTTTGCTACCTTGTGCCATGGGATACGCTCCTACGGGTTGGGTTCAGGGTTTGCTGACGGCTGAAGGGGTGTGCTGACGCATGTGCTTGGCGCGCTTTTCCAGCACTAGGTACGTGATCACGGCCACGATCAGCGGAATCAGGTAGTACAGCGTGCGATAGCCCAGCAGCGCCGCAACCAGCGTCCCCTGCCCGAGTTGACCGGCCAGCAGCGCCAGGAACACGGTCTCCAGCACGCCGAGGCCGGCTGGGATATGGGCGACCACGCCGGCAATGCAACTGATCAGGAAGATGCCGAGGATCGAGGGATAGAACAGGTGCTCGGGCAGCAGCCAGTAGATCAGCAAGGCCATCAGCGCCCAGTTGGTCGCGCCCAGGGCGATCTGGCAGGCGGCGAAGCGCAGCGAGGGCAGGGTGATCTCGTGTTCGCGGATGTGCCAGGTACGACGCTTGGCGTAACCGCAGGCCAACAGGTACGTCGCAGCAATGGCCAATAGCGCGAAGCCGATGAACTGCAGGCCTGTCGCCCCCACTGCCCAGTTGTCCGGCAACTTCACCAGGCGCAAGGCGAACACGCTGCCGGCCAGCAGCATGTAGCCCATCCAGTTGGTCAGCAGACCCAGGGTCAGGATGCGCGTGATGGTCGCGGTGTCCAGCCCCAGGCGACCGTACAGGCGATAGCGCAGCGCGACACCGCCTACCCAGGTGGTGAAGTTGAGGTTGAAGGCATAGCACACGAACGCCACCGGCAACACCTGGCGCACGGGCAGCGTATGCCCGGTATAGGCGCGCCCGAGCAGGTCGTAACTGGCGAATACCAGGTAGCTGCACAGGGCGATCAACAAGCCGATCGCCAGGGTACTCGGTTCATAGGCCAGCAATGACTGCTTGACCTCGTTCCAGTCCAGGTTGCGGGCCAGGGAAAACAGCAGGGCGGGAATCAGGATCAGCAGGAGCACGGTGAACAACCGCTTGCCCCAGGTCAGCCAAGTCTTGGTCGCCATCAGACGTTACCCTCCTGGCCGTTGAGCTGGAGTTCGACGTCCGGCGAGAGCGACTTGATCTTCTGTCGGTGGGCGGGTAGCCATCCGGCAATGCGCGGGAAGTAGCGGGTGGCGTGGAAGCAGGCGAAGATCAGCGGTGCCCGCCACCAGTAGCCACGAATCATGCGATCGAGGGTGATGGCCTTGCACTGGTTGCCCGCCAGTTCGGTGAGGTGTTCGTGCAGGTGGGCGTTGAATGCGCGATCCCGCAGGACCAGGTTGGCCTCCAGGTTCATCGACAGGCTGAGCGGGTCCAGGTTGCTGGAGCCGACCGTCGACCACTCGTCATCGACCAGCGCGACCTTGCCATGCAGAGGGCGCTCGCAGTACTCGTGAATGTGCACGCCTTCTTGCAGCAGGTAGTTGTACAGCAGGCGCGACAGGGCACGTACCCAGCGCATGTCCGGCTGGCCTTGCAGGATCAGCGTGACCTCCACGCCGCGCCGCGAGGCATTGCGCAGCTCGCGCAACAGGCGGTACCCCGGGAAGAAGTAGGCGTTGGCGATGACGATGCGCTGGCGGGCCGTGCGCATCACCTCCAGGTACTCGCGCTCGATGTCGGTGGTATGGCGCTGGTTGTCGCGCTCCACCAGAAATGCACGTACCTGGCCGGTCGGCGTGGTGACCGGTGTGACCTGACTCTTGGGCTTGAGCACGGGCGCCATCATGCGCCGACTGCTGGCGTGCACCTGGGCCACGACCGGCCCGGTGACTTCCACCGCGTAGTCCTGTTTGGCCATGGGTCCGAAGTCGCCCAGGTGATCGGCACTGAAATTGATGCCGCCGACGAACGCCCGCTCCCCATCGACCACCACGATCTTGCGGTGCAGGCGCCGGAACAGGTTGGTGCGCATGCCGGCGACCCTGGGCTGCGGGTCGAACACATGGAAATGCACACCGGCTGCGGTCATGCCGGCGATGAAGCCGTCGGGCAGCTCGGCCGTGCCATAGCCATCGACCACCACTTCCACCCGCACGCCACGCTGGGCGGCGGCAATCAGGACGGCGCGCAGCTCCTTGCCGACCTTGTCGTCGTAAATGATGAACGTCTCGAAGAGGATCTCTTCACGCGCTGCTGCCATAACCTCGAACACGCGAGGGTAGAACGCCTCGCCATTGATCAGCAGGTCGACGTGATTGCCATCGGTCCAGGGTCGACTCACAGGTTGATCTCCGCAGCGAGGGGGGCATGGTCCGAGAGGTGGGACCATGGGTATTTGGACAGCACCTGCGCACCATGGGCATGGCGTTACGCAGGTAGATACGGTCGAGTCGCAGGAATGGCAGGCGTGCCGGGAAGCTGCGCGCCGGCGCACCGAACTTCTCGCCGAACGCTTCCACCAGGTGTTTGGACAGCACGTCGTCCGCTTTCAGGCGCCAGTCGTTGAAGTCGCCTGCGATGATGACCGGCGCCGTGGGCGGCAAGCGGTCGAGCAGCTCCAGGAGCAACTGCACCTGCCGCTGGCGGTGCGCCTCGCGCAGGCCCAGGTGCACGCAGATGGCATGCACCTGATCGTGGCCCGGGACGTCCAGCCGACAATGCAGCAAGCCGCGCTGCTCGTTGCCCTTGATGGACACGTCGAGGTTCTCGTGCGAGGCGATAGGAAACTTGGACAGCAGGGCATTGCCATGGTCACCATGGGGGTAGACCGCGTTACGCCCATAGGCGAACTGGGGCCACATGCTGTCGGCCATGAACTCGTATTGAGAGGTCTCGGGCCAGGCGGCGTGCTGCAGGGCATGCTGGCTGTGGCTGCCATGCACCTCCTGGAGGAAGACCAGATCGGCGCCAGTGGCCCGCATCGCTTCACGCAGTTCCGGCAGGATGAAGCGCCGGTTGAAGGCGGTGAAGCCTTTGTGCACGTTGATCGTCAGCACGTTCAGACGATGGACCGCCGTGGCAGGGTCGACCTCAGGGGTGAGGATCGGCTGGGTCTTGATCACAGGCTCACTCCAGGCAGATCGAACAAGCGGCGCCTAGGCGCTTTTCGGCATGACGCCGTGTCAGCGGATGGGGCATCTCGGCCTCCCTCGAATCATTCGCGATACGGTGCCCGCAAAGTGCGGGTATTCATTGCTAACGACCTGTTTCGCCTGGGGCTGGTTCCTTTCAGCCCCAGCAGCCCGTGGCCCAACGTTCCGGTTGAACTTTGCTCCCGGCGACGATTCCACCAAGAAGACGCTCGCCCCCCAGGCGGGTGCATGACCCTCAGGAGTACGGCCATGGCTGATCAACCGCTGATCGTCGATGAACACGAACTGGATGACCCCGAGCAGGCGCTGGGGCTGGATGCGGAAGAGGAGCCTGAGGTGCTGCCGGACGATCCGGATATCGAAGGGGCGACCGAGGACCAAGGTGGGCCGCAGTAAGAGGCGGTCAGGCCGCTGCAGGTCGAGCGATGGCCAGGTCGCCATCGCTCGGGCACCCGTTTTGAAACCGTGGCCCGGCAGGCATTCTGGAAAGCAACGGCTTCTGGAGGCTTGCCTGGCGCTACCGTTTGGAGGACCCCATGGCACGTCACATCATTCACTACACAGGCCCCATCAACTCGTCGACCTGCGGCAACCTGATCAGTACCTGTTCCCGAGCGATCGACAAGGGCGCCGATCTCTTGCAGCTCAACATCGCGACCATGGGGGGAGAGTGCAGCTACGGTTTCACCCTGTACAACTACTTGCGGGCGCTGCCGATCGCCGTGCATACCCACAACCTGGGCACGGTCGAGTCGATGGGCAACATTCTGTTTCTTGCAGGCGAACACCGCACGGCATGCCGTTACAGCAAGTTTTTATTCCACCCGTTCCACTGGACCCTGCACGGCTCGGTCGATCACTCGCGCATGGCCGAATACGCGATGAGCCTGGACTACGACCTGCGGCTCTATGCCGAGATCGTGGCCGAGCGAACCGAGGGCGCGAGTGAGCGTCTGGACGTGCCGCGCTACCTGATGGCCAGCCCGAGGATCCTGGGCCCTGATGAAGCCTTGGTCAGCGGCATGATCCAGGCGATCGATGAGCTGCCCATGGAGAAGGACACGTGTCAGTGGAGTGTGCATGCGTGATGACAGAGGCGGGCGGACTAGCGTACCGAAGCGGCCATTTCTTTGTCGCAGGCCAGCAGCGAGCGAATGACCGCACGAATTTCATCCTTGACCTCGGGCGTGCGGTCGAAGCGTTCGAAGCGGCAGTCGGCGATCTCGTTGCGGGCGGTCGGGCAGGGCGCGTCGGCAAAGGCCGCTTCGAATACGTAATGCACCCGTTCGTGCGCTTCATAGCGCATCAGAAACCTCAGGTCTTCGGCCAGCAGGCCGGTCTCTTCCAGCAGCTCGCGCAGGGCCGCCTCCCGTGGCGTTTCGCCCGGTTCGATCTTGCCGCCTGGCAAGGTCCAGTCGGCTTTGGCTTTTCGTACCCAGAGCCATTTGTTGCCATGTTTGGCATGACGGCAGATGACGGTGGCACGCGGCTTGACGGGCTTCATGCACGCTCCGTTGGTCGACGAGGGGGTAATAGGCCGTTGGAACAAAGTTCCAAGACAAATGTTCCATCGTTTTACGACTCCAGGGTGCGTGTGGGCGTATACCGTGCCGGGGAGCGAACAGGAAAGTGCCTGGAACGCATGCCATGAAACCTGGGTAGCGGCTACCGTCTGTCGGTTGATGCACGATAGATGGAGCTTTGGCACGCTCTTGTGGTTCCCAACTAGGCACGGTCCTTGGCCGTGTCGACCTCTTGCCGTGTCGGATTCGCTATCAGGAGAGAGCGTCGTCAACGATACCGACGGAGATAACCGCATGCGCGCATTGACTTACCATGGCGCCAACGACGTTCGAGTCGACAACGTCCCAGACCCTACCATCCAGCAAGACGACGATATTGTCCTTCGGGTGACCGCGACCGCGATCTGCGGCTCGGACCTGCACCTCTACCACGGCAAGATCCCCCAGACCGAAAGCGGCGACATCCTGGGCCATGAGTTCATGGGTATCGTCGAAGAGGTCGGCAGTGGCGTGACCGCCGTGCAGAAAGGCGATCGAGTGGTCATCCCGTTCGTGATCGCGTGCGGCAGCTGCTTCTTCTGCAATCACGACCTGTTCGCCGCCTGTGAAACCACCAACACCGGCCGTGGTGCCATCCTCAACAAGAAGGCCATCCCACCAGGCGCGGCGCTGTTCGGGTACAGCCACCTCTATGGCGGGATCCCTGGAGGGCAGGCCGACTTCGTCAGGGTGCCAAAAGCCAACACCGGCCCGTTCAAGGTGCCAGGTACGCTGGCCGACGAGAAGGTCCTGTTCCTGTCGGATATCTTGCCGACGGCCTGGCAGGCCGTGGTCAACGCCGACATCGGCAAAGGGTCGTCGGTCGCCATCTTCGGCGCAGGTCCGGTTGGCCTTCTGGCTGCCGAGTGCGCGCGTATGCTGGGGGCCGAGCAGGTCTTCATGGTCGACGAGGTCAGCTACCGTCTGCGTTATGCGCAGGAGCAGTACGGTGTCATCCCGGTCAACTTCCATGAGATCGATGACCCTGCCGAGTACATCATCGAGCACACGGCAGGCCACCGCGGCGTGGATGCCGTCATCGACGCCGTAGGCTTCGAGGCCAAGGGCAGCACCACCGAGACCGTCCTGACCAACATGAAGCTGCAAGGCAGCAGCGGCAAGGCGTTGCGCCAGTGCATGGCAGCCGTTCGCCGTGGCGGCGTGGTCAGTGTGCCAGGCGTCTATGCCGGGTTCATCCATGGCTTCCTGTTCGGCGATGCGTTCGACAAGGGCCTGACGTTCAAGATGGGCCAGACCCATGTCCAACGTTACCTGCCCGAACTGCTCGAACACATCGAGGCCGGTCGCCTGAACCCCGAGGCGATCATCACCCATACCGCTGCGCTGGAAGATGCGGCTCGCTGCTATGAAATCTTCGATGAGAAGCAGGAGTACTGCCGCAAGGTGGTGCTCAAGCCTGGCATGGCGACCGGTACTGGGTTCGTAGGGGAGCACAAGTGAGTACCGATCATGCCTAGCCGTATCATCACGTCGGTCAACAGCGACGACCTGACCGCTGCAGAAGGGGGGCTGGCCTTCAGCTCCCCACGCGAGCGAATGGAGTTCTACCGCCGAGAGATCCAGTATGAGACGACCATGCTGGCCAACCGAACCGACGGTTACTTGGCCGCACAGTCGTTCCTGGTGATTGCCTTCGCGTCCTCCATGGCCAACGCCAATCCGTCCTGGGGCAACCTGTTCACGCTGTTCGTGCCGCCGTTTCTGGCGCTTCTGGGCATCTTGAGCACGCTCAATGCGCTGCCGGGCCTCAAGGCCAGTTACGGCATCATCGACCATTGGCATTTCAAGCAAAGCCAATTGCTGAGGAACGAACCTGCCGTGGGGATGCCCTATGACGACTGGCCGCTGTTCAACGAAACGGAATCGAGCCACCGCGGCTATCGAAAATCGCTGCTGTTTTCCATGCGCACGCCCTGGATCTTCCTGGTGTTCTGGGTCCTGCTGGGGGTGTTCTGCCTGACCATCCAACTGGTCCCGGCAGGTGAATGAACGCCTTCGAGGGGACCCCAGGCCGCTTGATCATTTTGTCTGTTAATCTTTTGAATCTTCTCGGAAAACCCCGATCAATGACGGTGTCATCCATGGAGAAGAGGAGGGCCCAACGATGCCAACCCCACAGCTGTACATCATCGAATACCGCCTGCATGGGCACTCTCGCAACTTCATCATCCGGCTGGACCGGATGGACAATGCCGAAGCCTGGCATTGGGCAAGCTGCGATGCCGGCGTCGGCATCATCCCCAAGTTCGGTCGCGAAAAAATTCGCAAGGTCAGCCGACCCATGGCCGAGCGTTACGGGATCACCGACGTGCAATGGCGTGTCTCGGGGGGCGGCGCGCCTGTGGTGACCTCCACCGTTCCGGCACCGACTCAGGTGGCTGGGCCGAACACGGGGGAGTTGCCCTCGGGCTCCGAGAAGGCCGCTGCGGTCTGATCGGCGAACATGAAAACAGCCCGCTTCGGCGGGCTGTTTTTTGTCTGGCGTTTGGCGAGTCGCGGTCGAGCGGGCAGGGTGTCAGGCACCCGATTCCGGATCGCTGGGCGGTACGCCGCGGGGCTCGTCATCGGTCAGGTTAGGATCGGTGTCCGGGTCGGGCGCCTGGCCATCGTTGTCTTCGATCTCGCGTTCCAATTCCGGCCAGTCGGTCTGGACGCTGCCGCCACCCATGTTCAGTGTGAGGGACATTGTGGACTCCTTGGGTCTAGCGAAGGGGGATGGGGACTTGAAGGTCCTTGAACCATTGGAGAGAGATTGGGAGGAAGGGGTCGATCTGTCGAATGAGAGGCTGACGGGCGGTGACGCGTTGATGGGTGAAGGACAGATATTCGACGATCGATTGAGTCGAAAGAAACCGATGTGAAGGGCGTTGCAAGCAGATTGGCTGGTTGACGAAATCAGTGGATATTTAACTACACTAAATAACCATTTCGTTGAGTTAAGCAAGAAATCGACGAAAATGGGCGGAAATTACGGGTTTGAGGGTAGCCTAGGTTGCCGTCTAAAAGCCACGCAAAACGTCTTCAAGGGGGGAGACGGCTAGCGCTAAACACATAGCGTTCTTCTGGATAACAGTCCATTTCGATACTCCAGACTGATTGTGGTCGGGCTGAAAAGCTTATATCCCGTGCCCAGACCATCACCGCACCTCATTCCGACACCTTTGGGCTGGGCAGTGCCGAAGCAGCATTAAGCGTTATTGGCAGCGTTTTGGGAGGGTATAGACGGCACTGATCGCTGACTGGCCTTTCGAGTCCAATCACGGCCAGTCTGGCACCTTGGCAAGGATGACTCACAATAGCGGGCAGCGTGCGCAGTATTGGATGGAAACGCCCTGCAAGCGGTTGAGCCGCGAAATACGAGGTACTGGAGAGTTGATGATGAGTAGCACCAGGGAACGCATCGTACACATCCTTCAGCATGTGCTGCTGATAACGGCATGCCTAGGTGTCTGGTTGGTGCCCACTGTGACGGTTCTTCTTTATGTGATCCTGAGCCAGGAAAGATCACTGTCGGCGAGTATGGCGTTTGCCACTGTGTTCCTTACAGCTGTATGGGTTGAAGGTGCTGCAATTGGCCTTTTACTGATTTATGCCGTGTGGGCCAGGCCTTGGAAACACAAGGGGCCGGCCTACGACACCTTCACCAAGCATGGCTACGCTGTGGGGCTGACGCTCATGGCCGCAGTCTTGTTTGTTGCATCAATGGTGAGATGAGGCTGCTGCTGAGACGGGCATGATCGATTGGAGCGGCTGCATGCCGTGTCGTTGAGAGTTGCAGACGTCGGTCGTGGGTCGATCGAGCAATATCGCGGTATGGTCGATAGCGATCGAGGATGGAATGAGGTTGAGGGTTGCAGGTAGTGTGATGCCGCCGAGCCTGACGATGAGCCCGCTCACCCAAGGTGTTCTGGGCTGTATATGAAGGTGCGGTTAATGTGTATTATGTTAAATGTAGTATATTCGTCGGCCTCGACGCCCCAGTCTCTCTGGACTGAACAGATAATGCCGCATGGCTATGTCGATTCCTGGCGAGCTCTTCTACGTGCATGCTGCTGTGCCCCCAGAAGCCTTTTGACCGCTCAAGAAGCAATGATCCACCTAGCGAAGCTGTAACCAAGCGAGTCAGTATTCATCTGACATATCCTCGACGGGTACTGACACTGCAACGGGAGGATGGACGGGAGCTGTCTTATTGGTGATACCAAACGGGATATGCACCGATGGTACGACAGCACTCGCCGATTTTAGATGACCAGATTGGTCATCAAAAAAGATGTGGGGTTTCAGTACGGCTAGCACTTTTCCCTTCTCAATACCGCCGAGGAAGAAGGCATCGTTTGCCATCACGCCCCAACTCTTGAGCGTATTCAATGCACGTTCATGGGATGGTGCATTTCGCGCTGTGACGATGGATACTCGGATGCGGTTTTTATAAGCCGGGTTGCGTTTTTTGTGTTCTTCCTCCACGGACTGGATTTTCGCCAATCGCACCATGAATTCTTTCAAAGGCCCAGGGTTGTGGGGCTGCATAACATTTTTGACTTCATGGTCATGAAACTTCGTAAGCCCACCAGTCTGCATCACAGCCTCTGATTCATCGCCGGCAAGGACGCCGTCAAAGTCGAATGCGATACGCAGAGTATGATCGCTTTCATCGTCATCGAACTTTGAATCCAGCATCTGTCCTGCAGGATGGCCAGCTTTGATCGCAGCATCTACGTCGCCCTTGTCTCTTGAGAGGAACAGAGCAATATTCAGGGCCGGTATAAATTCATATGGGGACTGTCCTTGCATAAAAATGGCACGCGTCATGGGGAGCCCGTAGTGCTCGATGGTTTTCATCACGCGCATGCCCGTGTCAGGGTCATTCTTAGAAAGCAGCACCACCTCAACCAAAGGATCGGATTGATTAGGCGAAAGGTCGTTCACTGACAGGAGACGCTTAATGAAGGGATAGGCGATCCCTTTTGGTAAAGGGTTACTCAGGTTTGCTTCCTGAAATTTCCGGTATTTTTCCTCACCCTCGCTTTTGAACACCGCGTCTGACTCACGCAAATCAAACACGGCACTGGAAGCCACGCCAATGACCAGGCGATCTTCTAGCTCATAAGGCATACAGCTCTCCATAGATGGTGCTCAACTCACGGCACTTTACCATCAGTTACGCTTGATTTAATCACAGGACCGCACGAAAGGCGCATAGAAAAGCACCGAAGATCAATTACCACTGGGAACGTGTACCCTACCCCGTGCATTCTGAGGTTCTCCTGCTCCCGAAAATCTCCGCGGCCTCGACTTTGTTTCGCAAAGGCGTTCCGGGCCTATGACGGGTCTGTATCGGGCATACGTGGACCCTGAGGCCTCTAAGGTTAGGTAACGTGCAGGCGCTGGATGTCACCAGCGATGCTGATGGTGCGCTGGCTATTTACAGCATTCAGAAAGACAGGATCTCCATTAATAATGGTGTGGCTGCTTCGCTTTCGTCTTGGTCCGATGGGCTTGGATTCTTACGTCTCGCACGCTCCGCTTGTCGAAGGTCTGACTGCCTAATTCAGTTGAGTGATTTGGGCAGCAATTCTCCGACGACGTTGTCTATTATGGACTGAGTTTCTGCCCGCGAGAGCCAGTATGCATTGGTACCAATCTTATCCTGTAGTTCTGTCATTTGATCGCTGCAGGAGATGAAGTATCTCATAGAGCAACAGGCTATCTGCTCCGCCAAGTCATAGCTCAGATCCGCTCCGGCGCCCGTTGCAACACCTAGTAGATATTGACTCGATGATAACGGAAGCACGACGTGCAGCACCTCGTCTTCCTTATCTAGGAATGACTTGAAGGCCCTTTCCCCTTTGACGTGGAAGAGCACGATCGAATCACCTAGGGGGAGATTGCATGCTTCAAAGGCTTTGACTGAATACTTCAAGCACGCTAAGCGGGCTGCTCGCACGGACGGTGAAATCGCATCCGTCAACATTTTCACATGGCCCTGCTTCACAATCCCCGTGATCTGGGGCAGGAATGCTGGCAGCGCATTGCTGATGCATACAGCAAAAGCCTCAATCAGAGGTCGAAGAACATCCTGGAGTCTTGTTTGATTGCTGTGAAGCGTGAGCTGCAGCTGTTCGTACGTGATTCCTTGCTCCGCTAGTGCCTTGTCCAGCATTTCTGACCCAGGGGTAAGGTGCTTTTCGAGAAGCAAGGCCAAGGTGTGAGGGTCCGTAAGTTGCAACATGATTTGGCTGATGCAGTTTTCGAATAGACCACCTATGTTCTCTCTGACATGTCTGCTACGCACCTCAAAATGCGCCAGCATTTCCGCTATGAGGCTGGCATCACTTGCATCTACACATCCTTTCCGAAGCCTCTCAATGAGAGGCGCGTAAACATGCTGTTCAGCCTCAGTGATTTTGTCGTCGAGCTCGGTCTCGATGTCGACGGCATAAAAATAGCGCTCTAGCCCTATATCAGTGATGTTCGCCATTCGTGGTGGACGATCCTGCTCATGCACCCAAGAGCGTACAGTTTTGCCGTTCGAGGGGATACGAAATCCTTTCTGCAAAAAACGCGGTATGAAATGTTGTCGGACTCCGGACACTGTTCACCCCTGCTAGACGTTGCACCAGCCGACCATAGCGAGCTGTCGCCATGACCGCAAACCTTCATTGAGCTAAAGCTAGGCCATTTTCTTGCTTCACGCCGTGAGAGGACGGCTCAACTATCGTGCCGCTTCTTGTGTGCAGTGATGACTTCGCCTGTCAGGCAATAGCTTGGCCTCGAAGATTCGGTAATCGAAAAAGCCGAGCTATTGAAGTCTATAAGCTGCATATAGCCAACTCAACCCAGTACCCACAATAGCTATTTCTGCGATTCTCATGGCATGGTATGCCCAAGCGTCTTGAACAAATGCCCAGTTTTGATAAACAGCATCGCACCCTCCACACCGCTCGTGATGACTGGATGCCCACCTGCCGGTAACCGCACCCAGCTGCCCTGCCCCAATGATTGATCCTGAGTGCTTATCTGCCCTTCAATCACCAGCACTTCAACTCCGGCATCAGTATGGCTAAACACCGCCTGTCCCGCTGACAGCCGTTCAAGCCTCACCTGCTCATGGTCGTTTTCAAACAAAGGGCAAACAGCCCGCCCCCCTTCATGCCTCCACGTGTCGGGATCTCGGGTATCGATCCTGATCGACGCCGACTCGTCCGCTTGCATCTGCCATAACTTGACGAAAATGACCGCGCCCTCATAGCTGGAGGGCTGATGGCTGGACCCTGGCGGGTTACGCAGGTAGTAACCGGCCGGGTAATGGTTGCCGTCCTCGGAAAAAGTCCCCGAAAGCACGAAGACTTCCTCGCCTCCGGGGTGAAAGTGGCGAGGAAAACAAGAGCGTGGCGCGTAGCGCACAATACTCGTCGCCCTGGCTTTCTCACCCCCGAGCCGATCCAGCATCACGCGCTCCACCCCACTCTGCGGCGAAGCCACCCAATGGTAGTCGTCACCCGCAACGGTGGCAGGTTGGGAGAAGTCTGAATTGACGAGCATGGGGTTATCTCCAGGGAGCAAAGAATAGGGCTGTGACGGTCCCCTTCCTGCCAGGCTACGGGGAGCTGGTCATAGACTCGAAGGCATGTACCGAGTACACCAGCGCCAAGCCAGCATTCAAAGCGATGGCACGGGCAAAGATCAAGAGCTCCGCGCGGTTATCGATGGCCGTGACATAACTGCCCTACCCGCTTCAATGACCTTAACCCCGAACAGCCCCAGCCCCACGCTCAAACGCACGCCAAACCTCGACACTACGAGCGATTTCCCGATCAAGCAACGCCACATCAGCTTGGTTACTCGGCGGCGAGCTGGGCGTCCGGTGCGGCAAGACCAGCTCGACCGCGACATCCCCGGTAAAGCCTGCCGTCATCAACGCATCGTACTGAGCCTGGAAATCTATATGGCCACTGCCAATCCCACCGCGGCCCGAGTCCGAGATGTGGTAGATGGCCGTGTGCTCGGCATGACGCCGGATCGTCTCGAGCGGATCGCGCTCATCGATGTTCATGTGGAAACTGTCGAGGATCATGCGCAGGTTGGTGCCGCCCACCTCGTCGATCAATTCCCGGCACTCATCGCTGGTGATGATCAAGGGGACTTCGTAGTGATTACAGACCTCATAGAGGGTGCGCACGCCTTGTGATTGCGCGTAGGTATCCACGGCCTTGCAGCAGGCCAGCAGGCGCCGGTAAGCACTGGCGCGGTCAGGGCAGTTGCGGGTCCATTGCGCCAGGCCGTGCAACGTGACCGGTACCTGCCCGGCCTGGACAGCAAAATCCACCACATGGCGGAAGTACTCGATGGCGCCCTCCTCGCTGGCCTGCTCCGGCTGAGCGGGACCTGCGTTGAACGGGTCGATCGCCAGGATCGCCACCCCTGCGTCGGCTGCCGCCTGCCTGAGCGCCAGGCCACTGCAATCGCGGAAGTCGCCTGCGTACTGAATGGCATCGAGCCCCCTTTCGCGGGCCTTGGCGACAACGTGGGTAGGGTCGGTCATCCCGAGGGTCCAGGTCACGATTCCGATGTTCATGCTTGCGCCTCCTTTGCGTGCGTTTTCAAACGTGCCGTTCAAGCCCATGCGTGCCGGTCGCGACAGGGTTGACGGCACGGACGGACGAGCCGAGCAGAGACCGAAAAAGCCTGCAATAGAGCGGTTCCAGACCGTTTGCAACTTGTGATCCCTGCCGTCCGTTCTAGACTCCCCCTCGTCGCCGTGTGTTCAATCAATGAGGCAAGGCCTGTGAAGACGTCGCTCGTCGCTGTGCTGATGTTGCTGTGCTCAACCTCGGGCTATGTCCATGCGGCATCCTCGGAGGCGTTGTTGATCGAGGGCGGCCGGGTGATGACCATGGACCCCATGCTCGGTGACATCGAGGACGGCGATGTCCTTATCCGCAACGGTCGCATCGTCGCGGTAGGACAGAACCTCGATGCTGGGGGCGCGCGTCGGATCGACGCCCGGGGTCAGGTGGTGCTGCCGGGGTTCGTCGAGGCGCACAATCACTTGTACGTCACGTTGATGCGCGGTCAGTTTCGCAATGGTCAGGGCCAGTTCTTCCCCGTCAGCGCCCGCCTGGCGGCGCACATGACCGCACAGGATACGTACGTGGCCATGCGCCTGGGCGCGCTGGAACTGCTGAACGCGGGCATCACCTCCACGGGCGACTTTTTCGACAACGTGATCTCCACTGCCCACGGCGAGGCCGGTGTGCGGGCGCTGGAGGATGCGGGCATTCGCGCCACATTGTTCTATGGCGGCCCTGACAAGACGACCCAGCGACAGATCGACCTCGAACAGTTGCAGGCGCTCGCCCGCCAGCAAGGCCAGGACGCGCGGGTCAGGATGGGCCTGGCCTGGCGCCTGCCGCGCAACCGCGACGATGCCGCCAACTGGGCGATGCGCCAGCGTGAGTACGCGACCGCTCAGCGTCTGGAGCTGCCCGTCCAGGTGCATGTCAGTGGTGAGGCACAGGCGATGTTCGATGCGCTGATCGAACGCGACTACCTCGGCCCCAGGTTGACCGTCATCCATGCCACGGACGCACGTCCAGAGCAGTTACGGGCATTGGAAAAAGCCGGCGCAGCGCTGGTTCTGACGCCGATCAGCGAGCACCGGGTGGGCTACGGCCTGACGCGGCTCGATCATTTCAGTGGCGTTCGCAGGCAGGGCCTGGGCGTCGATGGCAACGCGCTCGCGGGAAGCGCCGACATGTTCGCCACGCTACGTCTGGCTGCCCTGACCTGGAGCGGCGTCACCCACGACGAGGGCGCACCGCCACCCCGCGCGTTGCTCGACCTCGCCACCCGTGGCGGGGCTGAAGCCCTGGGCCTGGGGGACAGATTGGTACCTTGACCCCCGGTAAACGCGCCGACGTGCAGATCGTGGCCCTCGATGCCCTCAACCTCGCCGGCTTTGGAGGCGGTGACCCGGCTGCGCTGCTGGTGTACTCGGCAAGGCCAGAGAATGTGCGCACGGTCGTGGTGGACGGGCACCTGGTCAAGCTCGAGGGGCAGCTTCAAGGGGTCGAGCTGCCACGTGTCTTGGAAGAGGCTGCGGTCTCGGCCAAGCAGTTGATTCGTCGCTCTGGCAATCAATGAGGCCGCTACACAGGCGAATCCTGAGGACTGAAGACACCTACTCGACCAGGGCCGATTCGATCATCCGGCTGAAAGCCGCCGCCTCCACCGGCCCGCTGAGGTAATAGCCCTGACCCTCGTCGCAGGTGACGGCCTTCAACAGCGCCAGGTGCTCCGGCGTTTCGATGCCTTCTGCTGTAACGGTGAGCGACAGTGCGCGCCCCAGCCCTACGATCGCCTTGATCACCGAGCGGTCGTCCTCGCTGTCTCCAAGCCGGCTGACAAAGCTCTTGTCGATCTTCAAACCATCGAACGGGAACGTGCGCAAATAGCTGAGCGATGAATACCCCGTGCCGAAGTCATCCATCGCAAGCCGCACGCCCAGGTCCTTCAGAGCGCGCATGATGACCAGCGCACCGCTCGCATCTTCCAGCATGACGCTTTCGGTCAGCTCGAGCTCCAGGCGAGCCGCGGCGAGTCCGGAGCGCGACAGCGCACCGCTCACCCGCTCGATCAACAGCGCCGACTGGAAGTCCTTGGGTGACAGGTTCACGGACACGAACAACGTCTCGGGCCAATCGACGGCCGTGGCGCATGCGGTGTGCAGCACCCAGTCACTCAATGCGGTGATGAGTCCTGTGTCCTCGGCGATCGGGATGAAGGTGTCGGGTGACACCAGGCCGCGATCCGGGTGCTGCCAGCGCACCAGGGCTTCGGCGCCCACCATGTGCCCGTCGCTGATCCGGAAACGCGGCTGGAAATGCAGGCGCAGCTCGCCATTCTTGATGCCGTAGCGCAGGTCGTTTTCCAAGCGTCGGCGCTCTATGATCCGGGCGTTCATCTCGCCCGCGTAGAAACGCCAGATGCCCCGCCCGCTGGTCTTGGCTTCGTAGAGCGCAATGTCGGAGTAGCGCAGCAGTTCGGCGGCCTGCGAGGCGTCCCCGGGGGCCAGCGCGATCCCGATGCTCGCGCTGATATGAATGTCCTGACCATCGAAGTGCATCGGTTGCTCGACGGTATGGATCAGGCGTTCGCAAAGGGCTTCGATCTCGGCATGGTCACTCATGTCGGTGATGATCATGACGAACTCGTCGCCGCCTATTCGAGCGATCAGGTCTTCGCTGCGCACGCATTCTTCCAGTCGCCGCGCCGTTTCGAGCAGCACCCGGTCACCGACGGCATGCCCCAGGAGATCGTTCACCGGCTTGAACCGATCCAGGTCGATGCTGAGCATCACCAGCGGTTTTTGACCGGCTGAGGAAAACGCCAGTGTTCCTTCCAGGAAATCGCGAAGCCGCTTCCTGTTCGGAAGGCCGGTCAGCACATCGTGCTCGGACAGGTACTCCACGCGCTTGCGTGCCTCGACTTCGGCGGTGATGTCCGTCGCGGTGCCGCGATAGCCCAGCCCGTTCATGGCCTTGGCCGTCACGCGAATGATCCGGCGCGCGCCCTGGCTGTCCAGGCACCTACACTCGAGCGTTGCATTGACACCCTCGGGCCGTTGACTCGACCATTCGAGCACGCCGCCATTCTCGCCCATGAACAGCGCGTCGATCCTCATGCCCAGCCAGGTCGCCACGCAAAGGCCGGTGATCGTCTCGAAGCGCTCGGAGATGTAGGTGAAGTGCCCCTTCTCGTCGATCTCCCAGATCCAGTCCGAGCTTGCCTCCGCCACGTCCCGGAACCGCGCCTCGCTGTCGGCCAAGGCCGAGCGACTGCGCTGCACCTCGGCATAGCTCTGATCCAGATGGCGCGCCATGGCGGTGATGCGCCGCAAGGCAATCCACATCATGGCGTAGACGACCATGCCCAACAGGCCTAGCAAGGGCAGGATGAACATCAGCATCTCGCGCCCCGGGGTAGGCGCCTTCCACAGGAGCGTCCCGGCCCTGCCCTGGTCGCCCAGTCTCAGTCCCGTCTCTGCATTCGGCCGCTGTGCAAGGTGCAGGTGCTCGATACCGAACCGATGGCCCAGCGTCTCAAGACGGTAGCTGTCCAGCAACTGGGTAAAGATCAGGACGGACGCCTCCCCGGCTTCGCGCTTGACCGTGGGGTCTGTCGACGGAGTGATGGCCGCTGCGGCAACCAGCGCCAGCACGCCGTCCACGTTGACGAATTGGCTGACCGACTTTTCCTGCGGCTCCTCAGCCCTCGCCGCTTGCAGCAGGGGGTCGATGGGCTGGCTAAGCCACGCCGAAGCCGAGAGAGGCGCACGCGACCCGTCGATGACGGAATAGACGGTTTGCGCAGAACCGTCGACGACGAAAAGACCGTTGATGCCGAAATCGGCGAACAGGGTGGCCCCGAGATTTCCTTGCACGAAGGCCCAGTCCGTATTGACCTCGGTATGCAGGTTTCGATAGGCGTCACCCCAGAAGGCATAATCCTTGATGGTCGCCTTGGACGCGCTCACCAGTGACTCGACGGCCTTCTCCACGAGAAACTTCGCTTTCTTCGCTTCGGATCGATCCAGGCCAAGCGCGAAGTAGAGCGAGATGGCACCGGCGATCAGGATCACCAGCGTCAGAAAGCCCGTGCACATGAAGAGCACTGTTCTGGCCAGGTCGACACTGGAATGGGGGCGCTGCTCACGAGAGGAAGCATCAGGCAGGATATGGGTCATGGTCAGCCGAGAAGTTGGACGATGGCATTCCGCTATCGGCTGACTGTACTGATCCTTTAGCGTATTCGATCACTGGCCCTGTGCGGGACAGGCGGTGATAGAAAAGCAAATGATTTAAGGACTTTGTGGACCCTGCGGGCCCAATCGCGGCCGGTCCGGCGCCCCGGCAGGGGCCGCTCCCCCAGTTGACCGCGATAGCCTGCAACACCGCAGTGGGGCTACGGGTGTAGGAGCGGCCCCTGTGCCGCGATGGGCCGCAAAGCGGCCCCAGAAATCGATCAGAGATAACACCTCTAGCCATGCCAGCTATCGTCATGTTTCCTGCACGACAGCGCGGCGCCAAGGCGGCAGGCGGACTCCCACACAGCCAGAGCAGCAACGACAACGACTTGGCCTACGCCTGAACAAAGCGCACCATGTCATGTCCCATGGCCAGCTGAATCACAAGGTTCCACTTCCCCCCAAGCAAGGAGGCTTCACCATGCAACCCACCCCACCCGCGTCCACCGGCAAGCTGCTGGGCAGCTATGGCTACGGCAAGGCGCTGATCATCAGCCTGCTCGTCCTGGGCACCGTGTTCTTCGCCCTGGCCCTGTTCGTCGGCTACCTGAGCGTGGCCAGTTCCGTGAACTTCAATGGTCCGAAGTCCATGCTCTACGCCACCGCCGCCTTCCTGGCGCTGCTCGGTGCAGTGATGTTCGCGCTGGCCCAGTGGCAGAAGAAACTGCGCGTGGCGCGGTACGAGGTGTACGAAAAGGGCCTCTGCCAGATCATCGGCAGCCAGCGCGACTACGTGCCGTTCAGCGAAATGGACGATGTCTACCTGTTCGCCTCGGGCAAGACCGCCGTGGCCGGGATGACCAACAACCTCGCCTACCGCCGCAACGCCAGCGAATCCTTCCGCCGGGTCAATCCTCACCTGCAAAAGCTGTTCGTGTTCCTCGAACAGGTGCGCGAGCAGCACCTGAACGAACGCTTGCCTGCGGTGCTGAAAACCCTGGAGAACGGCGGTGCCGTGCAGTTCAATTACCTCGACACCGCGCAGGTCTGGGGCAAGCGCATGAGCGGCGACTTCTTCAACATCGCCACAAAGCCATTGACCCTCACCCGGGAGACGCTTGACGTCAATGGTCGTACGGTCGCCCTCGGCACGCTGCGCTCGCTCGACCTCAGCCAGTGGACCGAGCGCGTGGTGATCAAGGACGACAAGGGCCAGACCGTCCTGTCGACCGTCGCCACCGGCATCATCAGCCTCGACCTGTTCCTCACGACCCTGCACCACCTGCTCAAGGTCCCTCAGGCGCACGCCAGCGCCTGACGACCGGGCAATGCCATGGCGGGCCTTTCGCAAGAGAGCGCCCACCATGGCCTCGCTCCAGCAGACTCATCTCTCCCTTCATCACGCGCGGCCACCGCCCGCCTTCCTCGCTGCATAACCGTTCGATAACCGCACGGTTACCGCGTACGCCCCTCTGTTCCTTCCCCCGCTTACGGCAAGCTATCCAAAACGCCTGACACGACCGTCACGCACCCTGCCCCTGCCTTACCCATCACCCGGAGCCCCGCCGTGATCGACAAGACCCACCCCTCCATCGCCAGCGCCATCGCCGGCATCACCGACGGCTCGACCCTGCTGGTCGGCGGCTTCGGCACTGCCGGCATGCCTTCGGACCTCATCGATGGGCTGATCGCCCTAGCCCCCCGCGACCTGACCATCATCAGCAACAACGCCGGCAACGGCGAGACCGGTCTGGCCGCGTTGCTCAAGGCCGGCTGCGTGCGCAAGGTCATCTGCTCCTTCCCGCGCCAGTCCGACTCCTACGTCTTCGATGCCCTGTACCGCGCCGGCAAGATCGAGCTGGAGGTGGTGCCGCAAGGCAACCTGGCCGAACGCATCCGTGCCGCAGGCTCGGGCATCGGCGCGTTCTATTCGCCAACCGGCTACGGCACCCTGTTGGCCGAAGGCAAGGAAACCCGGGAAATCGACGGTCGCCAGTACGTGCTGGAAATGCCGCTGCACGCCGACTTCGCGTTGATCAAGGCGCACCAGGGCGACCGCTGGGGCAACCTGACCTACCGCAAGGCGGCACGCAACTTCGGCCCGATCATGGCCATGGCCGCCAAGACCGCCATCGTCCAGGTCGACCGGATCGTCGAGCTGGGCGAGCTGGACCCGGAACACATCATCACGCCGGGCATCTTCGTTCAACGCGTGGTGGCCGCTCCCCGCGCCGCCACGTCCCTCGCCCACGCCTCCTGAGACCTGCCATGACCATCACCCGAAAGCTCTCCCGTACCGACATGGCCCAGCGTGTGGCTGCCGACATCCAGGAAGGTGCCTACGTGAACCTGGGCATTGGCGCGCCGACCCTGGTGGCCAACTACCTGGGCGACAAGGAAGTGTTCCTGCACAGCGAGAACGGCCTGCTGGGCATGGGCCCCAGCCCGGCGCCCGGCGAGGAAGACGACGACCTGATCAACGCCGGCAAGCAGCACGTGACGCTGCTGACCGGAGGGGCCTACTTCCACCATGCCGACTCGTTCTCGATGATGCGCGGCGGCCACCTGGACATCGCCGTGCTGGGCGCCTTCCAGGTGTCGGTCAAAGGCGACCTGGCCAACTGGCACACCGGCGCGGAAGGCTCGATCCCGGCCGTTGGCGGCGCAATGGACCTGGCCACCGGTGCGCGCCAGGTGTTCGTGATGATGGATCACCTGACCAAGACCGGCGAGAGCAAGCTGGTGCCGGCATGCACCTACCCCTTGACCGGCATCGGTTGCGTGAGCCGTATCTACACCGACCTGGCCGTGCTGGACGTGACCCCTGAGGGGCTGAAAGTGGTCGAGATCTGCGCGGACCTGACGTTCGAGGCGCTGCAGGCACTCAGTGGCGTGCCGCTGATCGCGTGACCGGTAGTTCCCGGCACGAACGGGCCAGCAGTGCTGGCCCGTCTTTCAACGGGACACGTCAGTCCTTCTCTGCATAGACCCGCTTGGCGAACGCGGCAATTGCGTCGGCTATTTCCTTGGGTTTCTCGGGCGCCAGCGCATGGCCGGCCCCGGCGATGACCTGGTGCTGCACACGTTCCCCCAGCATGGGCTTGAGGATGTTGGGAATGACGACGGCATCCTTCTCGGCCTGCAGGTCAAGGATCGGTACGGTGTCCCCGGCGGACCAGTAGCTGTCGACCGGCGTGCTGTCCCTGGCATGATCCTGGGCCACGTGGGTGTCGTGGTACCACCCCGGCAGCCACGCCCGCGCATCGTTGCCGGGGGCGAAGAAGGCCATCTCCAGGTACTTGAGGCGCTGGGCCTCGGGCAATGCCTGGTTACCGGCCCCCTTGATGGCCTCGACCATCCTGCCGTAGGGCTTCTCCGACGAGCCAGGCGGCAGCTTGCCGATCGAGGCGGCCGCCAGCACCACGCCTTTCACCAGGTCTGGGCGATCGACGGCCAGAACACGTGCGGGCTGACTGCCCCAGGCATGACCCACGACGATCGCAGGGCCGGTGTGCGCCTTGTCCATGACCAGGGCGACGTCGGCCGCGAAGTCGTGCAAGGTCGGCGCGTCCATGGGCGCGCGGCTGCCATGGATGCCCCGCGGTTCGGGGCGAATGACACGGTAGCCGTCATCGGCCAGGTACTCGGCGACGCGGTCGTAGTCGTGGGCACCGCGCCCCTTGGACGGAAGGATGACGATGGGTTTGCCCGCCCCCTGCACCAACGCTTCGATATGGACGTCGCCTTTGCTGGCCGTGAGAACGGACACGTCAGGCGCAGCCTGGGCGAATTGACTGGCCAGGCAGACGCTGAGCAGCGTCAGTGAAGTCGCACTGTGAATAGAACGCATGGTCTGTGCCTTTTGTTGTTATCTGAGCGGCGAGGCCGAGGTCGGCCCCGCTGTCAGCCTATGCGTTTACCGACAGGTGACAAATACCGTCTGGGGATGGCTCGCCATGACCGTCGGGCATGGCTCTTGTGCGCCTCACTGCTCCAGCCAGTGGGTGGCCTCTTTCCAAGCACCGACCGTGACCAGTTCCTCCAGGGTCTCCAGCAGGATCTTTTCGTAGCTCAACGCCAGCCGGGAGCTGCGTCGCTCGCGCAGCCGCGTCAGGGAGACGGTGGAGCGAATGCCGGGCCGCTCGATGGCATGTCCGACCAGGGTGTGGTCGTTCATGTCCTGCTGGACGGCGGCATGGGCGAGGATCGAGTAGCCGAGCCCTTCGGCGACTAGGCGCTTGGTCAGGCTGACGCTGTCGACTTCGAGGACGATGTTCAGGCGCACGGCATTCTGCGCGGCGATCTGCTCCACCAGCCGTCGGTTGCTATGGGGCAGCCCCGGCAAGATCAAGGGGAAGTCCCCCAGCGCCGCCAGGCGAACGTTGCGCGGCGCTTCGCCCGGTGGGCCGACCAGGACCATCCGCTCGCTGAACAGGGGCCGAACGTCGAAGGCATCCACCAAGGGCTGGTTGTAGACCACCGCGACATCGATGCGCCCTTCCAGCAGCCACTCCTGAAGCGAGGTGCTGAGCCCTTCGAGCGCATGGAGCGATGCCCGTGGCCAGCGCGCCTTGAACGTGCGGATCAAGTGCGGGCCGACGATCGAACCGATCGCAGGCGGCAGCCCGATAGCCAGGTGCCCGCGTTCCTCGTCCGCACTGTTGCGCACATGGTCCGTCGTCTCTTCCAGGTAGCGCAGCATCATTTCCGCGCGTTCCAGCAAGCGTGCGCCGGCAGCCGTCAGCTCCACCCCTCGCCCATGGCGCGTGAACAGCTCGACCTTGAGCTGTTCTTCCAGCTTGGCGATCTGCCGGCTGAGCGCGGGTTGGGCGATGAACAGTTCCTTGGCGGCGCGGGTGAAGCCGCCGCATTGGGCAACTTTGACGAAAGAGCGTAATTCACGAATATCCACCGACCCCTCCCATGCTCTGTCAGCATAGCTTTTTATCAAAATAAGGTTTTTGTGCGGACTACGCCATAGCTCTATGCTCGGCTCCAATAGCTAGGCAGAGGGGTATGACCACGCGCTGCCAGCGAATCACAAGAACAATGACGCCCACCCAAAGGGCGAGGACTCACCATGAACCAGTTGAAGAAGCTCCACGTCCAGGTGCTGATCGCACTTGTCGCTGCCGTTATTCTGGGTTTCGCCGCGCCTGCCTGGGCCACGGCCATGAAACCGCTGGGGCAAGCCTTCATCGCCCTGCTGAAAATGATGCTCGCCCCCATCGTCTTCGTGACCCTGGTGCACGGCCTCACCCATGTTCAGGACATGCGCAAGCTGGGGCGACTGGGCATCAAGTCGCTGCTCTATTTCGAAGTCGTCAGCACCGTGGCGATGCTGATCGGCTTCGTGCTGGTCAACGTCGTCGAGCCTGGCGTAGGCCTACACGCGACCGGGATGGAAGAGCCTGCGGCGGCCATCAAGGCCACCGCCGCGGCCGGCGAGGTCTCGATCGTCACCTACCTGCTCAGCCTGATTCCGCATACCCTGGTCGATGCCTTCGCCAAGGGCGACATCATCCAGGTCCTGCTGATCTCGATGCTCGCCGGCATCGCCATCAACCGCACCTGCGGGCCGGAGTCGGTGGCGGTGCGGGCGATCGGCGAGGCCCAGACCATCCTGTTCAAGATGCTTGGCTTCATCATGAAGCTGGCCCCGCTCGGTGCCTTCGGCGCCATGGCCGCCGCCATCGGCAGCTACGGTGGCGACACCCTCCTCTATCTGCTCAAGCTCATTGGCGTGTACTACGCCGCCTCGCTGCTGTTCGTGTTCGGTGTGCTGGGCACCATCAGCTGGTCGGTGGGCCTGCCATTCATGGCCGTGCTGCGGCTGATCCGCGATGAAATCCTGCTGGTCTTCGGTACCGCTTCAGGGGAGGTCGCGTTCCCACGCCTGATCGAGAAACTCAAGCGCACCGGCTGTGACGAGGTGGTGGTCGGTTTCGTGTTGCCGGCCGGCTACAGCTTCAACCTGGACGGCACCGCCATCTACATGGCCATCGCCATCGGTTTCATCGCCCAGGCCACCGACACGCCCTTCTCGCTGTGGCAGCAAGCCGGGCTGCTGGCGATCCTCAGCATCACCTCCAAAGGAGGCACCACCGTCGCCGGCGGCGCGTTCATCAAGCTGGCGGCCACGCTGCAGTCCGTCCAGACCCTGCCGTTGAGCGGCCTGGGCCTGTTGTTCGGGATCGACCGCATCATGGCCACCGCGACCGCACTGACCAACATCGTCGGCAACACCATCGCGGTCTTCGCCATCGCCCGCTGGGAAGGCGCCTTCGACCCGGCGGCGTTCGAACGCGAAACCGGTCGTGCCCCAGGCCGTAGCCTGCTGCGGCCTTCGCAGGCCAGCGCGGCCCAGGCCGTCATGCCCGAGACGGCGCCCAAGACCCACGCCCCCGTCGAATCGCACACCCAGCACTCGTAACAGGAATGGCCATGAACCGCTTGCCCCCGATCGACCCGCACCACCTGAATGATGCGCAACGTGCCGTCTATGACCGCATCGCCAATGGCCCGAGAAAAGGCGTGCGCGGCCCGCTCGCCCTCTGGCTGCACCGCCCGGAGCTGGCCGAGTGCGCCCAGGCCCTCGGACGTTATTGCCGCTATGACAGCTGCCTGGAGCCGCGTCTTTCCGAGCTGGCCATCCTGCTCATGGGCCGTCACTGGCTGGCGGAATACGAGTGGGCGGCCCACAAGCCCTTCGCCCTGGAGGCCGGTCTGGCCCCGGCGATCATCGACGCGATCCGCGACGGTGAAGAGCCTGTGTTCAGCAGGCCCGACGAAGCCCTGGTGTACCGCTTCATCCGTGAGCTGCACGACACCCGCCGTGTCAGCGACGACCTCTACCAGGCCTTCACGGCGCTGCTGGGCAACGAGGCCGCCGTGGACCTAGTGGGCATCGCCGGCTACTACACCCTGATTTCCATGACCATCAAGGTATTCGAGGTGCCGCCACCGGTGGGTGTCGCTCCCGAACTGCCTACCCCATCGCATTGAGGATCACCCCATGACTGAAGTCATTCCCACCAGCGATCGCCTGAAAGGCAAGGTCGCCATCGTCACAGGTGCCGGTTGCGTCGGCGCAGGCTGGGGCAATGGCCGTGCCGTCGCCGTGCTGTTCGCCCTGGCAGGCGCCCGCGTGTTCGCGGTCGACCGTGACCTGGACGCCCTGGAAGAAACCCTGGGCCGCATTCGCGAAGCCGGTGGCGAGGTCACGCCGTACGCCTGTGACGTGACCGACAGCGCGGCGGTCGCGGCCATGGTCCAGGCGTGTACGCATGCCTATGGGACCGTGGACATTCTGGTGAACAACGTCGGCGGTTCCGCCGCCGGTGGCGCCGTCGCCTTGCCCGAAGACACCTTCGACGCCCAGATCGCCCTGAACCTGAAAAGCGTATACCTGACCTGCAAGCACGTCCTTCCCGTGATGGAAGCCCAAGGCAGTGGCTCGATCGTCAACACCGCCTCGACGTCCGGCATCCGCTTCACCGGCTCTGCGCAAGTGGCCTACGCCGCCAGCAAGGCCGGCGTCATCCAGCTCGGTCGTGTGACTGCGGTGGAATACGCACCCAAAGGGATCCGCGTCAATACCGTGGTGCCGGGCCAGCTGCACACCCCCATGGTCGAGGTACGCCTTGCCGGTCAGCGCACGGGCGGCGACGTGGGCAAGCTGCTCGACTCCCGCCTGGCACGCATCCCGCTGGGCTTCATGGGCGATGGCCGTGACACCGCTTACGCCGCGCTGTACCTGGCCAGTGACGAAGCACGCTTCGTGACGGGCACGGAAATCGTCGTCGACGGCGGCATGACCGTGCGCTGCGGCTGATCCCGACGGGGGCCTGCCAGGGCCCCCTCCTTGAACAGACACCCACACGAGCAGGTGATCATGGACGAACACAGCCAGGCCCAGGCGTCCCGTCGCCTGTTCATCACGCGCACGGCGATCGCTGCAACCGGCGTCGCCCTGCTCGGCGGAATGATCCACCCGACCCTTGGAGCCACCATGCACAGTCCAACCACGGCGTCCGGAATGTGGGACTGCCATACCCATATCTACGGACCTTGGGCGCGTTTTCCACTTCCCGCCAACGCAGCCTACACCCCTGATCCTGCGCCTTTCAGCGATCTGTCGGCGCTGCACCAGCGCCTGGACATCGACCACGGTGTGCTGGTCCAGGCGGCGCCCTATGGCACCGATCACACTGCCATCCTGGCCGCGATCGCCGAGAGTGGCGGCCGTTACCGTGGCGTCGGCCTGATCGACGAGAGCACCACCGAGGCGCAGTTGCAGGCGTTGCACGACGGCGGGCTGCGGGGCATCCGCTTCAACCTGATGGGGCACTTGCCCGGGGCGCGCGACCCCCAGGCCTTGCAGCGCCTGGCCGAACGTGTCGCCCCCTTCGGCTGGCACGTGCTGGTGCACGGGGAACTGCCGACCCTGCTGCCGTTTCTGGAGCACTGGAAGACCCTCGAAACGCCACTGGTCATCGACCACATGGCGCGGCCCGACTTCACGGCGCCGCTCGATCGGGCCGCACTTGCCGCCCTGCGCACGCACCTCGAGCGGCCCGACCGCTGGATCAAGCTGTCCGGCGTCGACCGCGCGATGCAGGGCCAGCCGGGGCCCTGGCCGCAGGCCCTGAATCCCGTGCGTGACCTGCTGCAGTACGCCCCCGAGCGGGCGATCTGGGGCTCCGACTGGCCGCACCCGAACATCAAGGGCACGCCGCCCGACGACGGCCTGCTGCTCGACTTCATCCAGCAGGTCTGCGACAGCCCGGCGTTGACCCAGGCCGTACTGGTCGACAACCCGGCCCGTCTGTACCGCTGAGTTCTGCACGCCCAACCACTGAAGGACATCCCGATGGACGATAGAGAGTGGCGTCCAAGCCCCCGCGTGCCTGATCCGGCCGTGCGGGCGCTTGATCCACGCTTTGCGCATTACCAACTCGCCCATGCGAAGGTCGAACGCCTGGGTGGCGGCCTGCGTTGGGCCGAAGGACCGGTCTGGTTCGCCGACGGCCGCTACCTGCTGTTCACCGACCTGCCCAACGACCGCATCCTGCGTTGGGACGAGGCCACGGGCGCGATGGGCACGTTTCGTCAACCGGCCCATCAGGCCAATGGCCTGACCCGTGATCGACAAGGCCGGCTGCTGGTCTGCGAACACGGTGAGCGGCGTGTCACACGCACGGAATACGACGGCAGCGTCACCGTGCTGGCGAGTCACTTCGAGGGCAAGCCGCTCAACTCCCCGAACGATATCGTGGTGAAGTCGGACGACAGTATCTGGTTCACCGATCCGCCGTTCGGCCTGGTCAGCGATTACATGGGGCGTCAGGGCGAGGCGGCGCTGCCGGCCAACGTGTACTGCCTGACGCCGGACGGCACGCTTCGCTGCGTTGCACACGACCTCGAAGGCCCCAACGGGCTCGCCTTCTCGCCCGATGAGAAGACGCTCTACCTGGTCGAATCACGGGCCCGCCCGCGCCGTATCGTGGCCTACAGCGTCGATGACCATCACTCGCTCAGCGAGCGCCGGATGTTGATCGACGCCGGCACCGGCTTGCCCGACGGCCTGCGCCTGGACGTCGACGGCAACCTGTGGTGCGGCTGGGGTGCTCCCGAGCCGGGCCTGGACGGCGTGCGGATCTTCGCACCTGACGGCACCGCCATCGGGCACATCGACCTGCCGGAACGCTGCGCCAACCTCTGCTTCGGGGGGCCGCGGCGCAATCGCCTGCTGATGGCCTCCACCACCTCGTTGTACGCGTTGTTCGTCAATACTCGCGGCGCCTGAAGGCGTCCTTTCGAAGGTAGCTCAATGAAAAAAACAAGATCTGCTCCGCTCTTGCTCTCCACGGGCCTTGCAAGCCTGCTGACCCTCTCTGCCGGTGTCGAGGCGTCCGAGCTCAAGGTCATCGCCAGTGGCGCGCTGAAGGGGGCCATGGCCCAGCTGCAACCGGCGTACGAGAAAGCCAGTGGCAATACCCTGCGCATCAGCTGGGGGCCTTCGATGGGCGACTCGCACGAGTCCATACCGCAGAGGATCGAGCACAAGGAGCCCATGGACCTGGCCATCATGGCTGGCGAGACCCTGGATCTGCTCGGTCCGACCGGCGTGTTCGACCTGTCGACACGCCGCGAAGTCGCCGACTCCCGCATCGGCGTAGGCGTGCCCAAAGGCCATCCCCGTGTGCCGGTGTCCACGGTGTCGGACGTGCGCACGGCCCTGCTGAGCGCCGACCGGATCGCCTATTCCCAAGGCGCAAGCGGGGTCTACATCCGGACCGCGCTTTTCGCTCGCCTGGGCATCGCCGATCAGGTCAGGCACAAAACCGTCGAAATCCAGGGCAAGGAACTGGTGGGCACGGCGCTTGCCCGGGGCGAAGCGGACATCGGCATGCAGCAGATCAGCGAGCTGAAGGTGACCCCGGGCGTTGAGTACCTGGGCCCGCTTCCCGATGAGCTGCAGAAGGTCAGCCGCTTCTACGCCGCCGTGGCCAGCGGCGCCGGTAACGCCGAGGCCGCACGTGGATTCATCGCCTACCTCAACAGCCCCGAGGCTCATGCCCTGCTCGAGCAGAGCGGCCTCGAGCCTGCCCCCCTGCAACCTGCCCAAGGAAAACAGCCATGAAACCGTTATCCCGCTTCCTCATGGCGGCGTCCCTGACGCTGACCGCGTCCATCGCCCTGGCGAGCACCCCGCCTGCACAGGATGCCGTGCACCAGGACGTCGTGCGTTATGACAACGTGCAAATCGAGGTCAATTCCCAGGGCATAGGCCCCATCATCGTGATGCTGCCCTCGCTGGGGCGCTCCGGCCGTGATTACGACCAGGTCGCCCACTACCTGCAGCAGGACGGGTTCAGGGTCGTGCGCCCGGAGCCCCGGGGTATCGGCCAAAGCAAGGGCCCGATGGAGCGCCTGTCCGTGCATGACTTCGCTCGGGACATCGCGGCCGTGGTCGAGCACGAACAGCAAGGCCCCGTGGTCGTCGTAGGGCATGCCTGGGGCAACTTCCCCGCGCGGCAACTGGCGGCCGACAGGCCCGACCTGGTGCGTGGCGTCGTGCTCGCCGCGGCGTCTGCTGGGAAAGTCCCGCCTGGGTCGACCGAAAAGCCCATCAATGCCGAGATGCGCCAGGCCATCGATGGCGCCGGTGACCTGTCGCTACCCGAGGCGCAGCGCCTGGTCTATCTGCGCAAAGCCTTCTTCGCCCCTGGCAACGACCCGCGTGTCTGGCTGGACGGATGGCACCACGACACCCATGACGCCGAGTCCCACGCGCGCAACTCCACCCCGGTCGACGACTATTTCGCCGCCGGCAAGGCACCGATCCTGGACCTGCAGGGCGAGGCGGATACGGTCGCCCCGCGCCGATTCTCGGGCGTGCTGAAAAGCATGCTGGGCGATCGTGTCCAGGTGGTGGTGCTCAAGAACGCCGGGCACGCCATGGCGCCCGAGCAGCCCAAGGCCATGGCCGACGCTATCGCGACGTTCGCCAAGGCTCAATACGCGCAGTGATGCACACCGAAACGGGCGCTGCCTGGCGCCCGTTTCGGCCTATCGATATCCATCGCCTGCCGCTGTTCAGCTCCCTCTCGATCCCCTTCCTTGAATCCACGAGTCACCTGTACCTCAAGGGCAGGCGTCTCTGCCCTGCTCGTCTGGCCAATGGGCGATCCGCCTCAGGGCGAGTCAGATTGACGCACCCTGAAACAACATCATACAATCTGTATACACATTGAATTCATATAGATAGGACTTCTTTTCTCCACAGACCTGTCTTCTGTCGGCTTTGACGATGGACGAATTCGACGCGATGGCGCTTGCCGTCGCCGCTTCCCAACCACTTCGATTGAGATGGATGTAAATGGCCGTTACTCGCAGGAACGTACTGATTGGCGCTGGCGTCGGCGCCGGTGTCGTGGCAGCCGGTGGAGCAGCTGCACTGCTCGATAACGGTATTCCGGCCGATCCGTCATCGCTGGTGCGGGTCGATGCACTGCCGCGTGACGATGCCTCGCCGGGCTGGTTCCACACCAGCCGCGTGCGTCAGCCCAAGGCGCCCCTGATCGGCGATGACAAGGCCCCCTGGGTCGTCATTGGCGCCGGTTTCACCGGCCTGGCGGCCGCACGTCAATTGGCCCTGAATTTCCCTCAGGACAAGGTGATTCTGGTCGAGGCCCAGCAAGTCGGCTTCGGTACTTCGGGCCGCAATGCGGGCTTTCTGATCGACGTGCCGCACGATATCGGCGCGCCGGACTACATCGGTGACAAGGCCAACGCCAGAAACGTCCTGCACCTGAACCAACGCGGTCAGGGCATCCTTCGCGACCTGGTGGCCGAGCACAACATCGTCGATGCGCATCTGCGCCCTTCCGGCAAGTACCAGGCGGCCATCGAGGACGAAGGGATCGCCGTGCTCAATGCCTACCGGGGCGGCCTGGAGGCGCTGGGCGAGAAGGTCCAGCTGATCGAGGGCGATGAGCTCAAGGAGCACATCGGCACGTCGTTCTACCGCAAGGCGCTGTACACCCCCGGCACCATGCTGGTTCAGCCCTCGGCCCTGGTCAAAGGCCTGGCCGACAGCCTGCCGGAGAACGTTACGCTGTACGAGGACACGGTGATCACCGCCGTCGACTATGGCCAGAAGATCGTGCTGCATCACCCGACCGGGCGCATCACGGCCGACAAGCTGATCCTGGGCAACAACCATTTCGGTCAGCACTTCGGCTTCCTGGAAAACCGCATGTTGCCGATCTTCACCTACGGCAGCCTGACCCGTCCGCTGACGGCGTCCGAACAGGCCAGCATCGGTGGCCTGCCCTTCTGGGGCGTGATCCCGGCCGATCCGTTCGGCTCGACCCTGCGCCGCACGCACGACAACCGCATCCTGGTGCGCAACAGCTTCAGCTTCAACCCGGACGGCCGCTCCAAGGACGGCTACACCGACAAGGTACGGGCAGCCCATCGCCTGTCGTTCGAACGTCGTTTCCCGACCCTGACCGACGTGCCGTTCGAGCACACCTGGGGCGGTGGCCTGGGCATGACCCGTAATGGCGCGGGCTTCTTCGGCGAGCTGCGCGAGAACGTCTATGGCGCCCTGGCGTGCAATGGCCTGGGCACCGTGCGCGGCACGGCCACGGGCACCCTGCTGGCCAACCTGTTGGCCGGTAAGAAAGAGCCTCTGACCGACTTCCTGCTGACCGCACCGAAGCCGAACTGGAATCCGCCCCAGCCGATGCTGTCGATCGGCGTGAACTTCACCTTGCGCACCGGTCAGGCCAAGGCAGGCATGGAAGCCTGATCCCAGAGGCCGGTGCCCAGCGCACCGGCCTGTCCAACCCTGCCTGCAAGGCACGACAACACAGAGAGCATCATGGGTATTTTCGACTGGAAACACTGGATCGTCCTGCTGGGCGTGGTCGTCCTGGTCTTCGGCACCAAGAAGCTGAAGCACCTGGGTGGCGACCTGGGCGAATCGATCAAGGGCTTTCGCAAGGCCATGAAGGATGACGGGGATGCCCCGAGCGCAACGGCTCAGCCGGCCCCTTCTGCATCCACGTCTACGGCGCAGGCCAGCGCCCAGCCACAGCAGCACGTCTGAGCATGTTCGGTATCAGTTTCAGCGAGCTGTCGCTGGTCGCGCTGGTGGCCCTGCTGGTCCTGGGCCCCGAGCGCCTGCCGGGTGCGGCGCGTACGGCAGGGTTGTGGATCGGCCGGTTCAAGCGCAGCGTGAGTGCGATCAAGGCCGAGGTCGAGCGCGAGCTGGGCACCGACGGCGCTCACCCACCCTTGCCCCCCGCGCCGCTCGCGAAGGCCCCCTCGGCTCAAGCGTCTGCTGTGCCCAAACAGACGGGGTCACCGCGAACCCCATGACCGATCATTTGCGACTCGACCCGCCCATGCCGCTGGTGTCCCACCTGACCGAACTGCGTACGCGTCTGCTGCGGTGCGTGGCGGCCGTCTTCCTGATCTTCGCCGGGCTGTTCTCCTTCGCCCAGCCGATCTACACCCTGGTGTCCGCGCCGCTGCGTGAGCACCTGCCGGCCAATGCGACGATGATCGCCACGGACGTGGCTTCGCCGTTTCTGACACCGTTCAAGTTGACTTTGACCGTCTCGCTGTTCCTGGCCATTCCGTTCATTCTGCAGCAGGTCTGGGGGTTCATCGCGCCAGGGCTGTACCGCCAGGAAAAACGCATTGCCCTGGCGTTGCTGGTGTCGAGCATCCTGCTGTTCTACGCCGGCATGGCGTTCGCCTACTTTCTGGTGTTTCCGCTGATGTTCAGTTTCTTCGCCAGCGCCACACCAGAGGGCGTGTCGATGATGACCGACATCGCTAGCTACCTCGACTTCGTCATGACCCTGTTCTTCGCCTTCGGCGTCGCGTTCGAGATCCCTGTGGCCGTGGTGCTGCTGGTGTGGATCGGCGTGGTCGAGGTCAAGGCCCTGAAGAAGGCCCGCCCGTACGTGATCATCGGCTGCTTCGTCGCCGGCATGGTCCTGACCCCACCGGACATCTTTTCGCAAACGCTGCTCGCCGTGCCCATGTGGCTGCTGTTCGAGGTCGGCGTGCTGTGCGGTGGCCTGATCCGCACGCGCCGCGAGGCGGACGATCGCCGCCCCTATTCGGCGTCGCAGTAGCGCACCCCCCACTTGACTTTCAATGGAGCCTGAAAGCATGCCGTATTTCGACAATTTGAGGGATTATCTGACCGCCCTGGACGCCTTGGGGGATGTCATGCACATCCACCGGGAAGTCGACGGCGATCTGGAACCGGGCGCCATCACCCGGCGCAGCTACGAGATCCGCTCGCCAGCGCCGTTGTTCGAGAACATTCGGGGCGTGGCGCCGGGTTTCCGTATCCTCGGTGCGCCCGCCGCGCTGTGCTCTCGGCCCGACATGCCCTATGCCCGTGTCGCCCTCTCGCTGGGGTTGCCCGCGCAGTCCACGGGCCCTGCCATCGTCAACGCCCTCGCCGCCACGCGCCGGGTGCCCTACATCAAGCCGGTACGCGTGGAGGCCGGGCACGCCCTCAGCCAACAGCACGTCCTGCGCGGTGAGCAGGCGACGCTGGACCGCTTTCCCATCCCGTTCGCCCATGACCATGACGGCGGACGCTACGCCAACACCTGGGGCACGCTGATCGTCAAGACGCCCGATGGCCGCTGGGTGAACTGGTCCATCGCACGGGTCATGAAGGTCGACGGCAAGCGCATGGTCGGCCTGATGGTGCCCAGCCAGCACATCGGGCAGATCTGGGGCGAGTGGGTCGCCTTGGGCAAACCGATGCCCTATGCCCTGGTGCAGGGGCCAGCCCCGGCGATCTCGTGCCTGTCCGGCATGCCGCTGCCCGCCGAGGTGGACGAAGCCGACTTCGTCGGTGCACTGGCGGGCGAGCCGGTGAAACTGGTCAAGGCCATCAGCGTCGATCTCGACGTCCCGGCATCGGCTGAAATCGTCATCGAAGGGCATGTCTCCCTCGAGCGCGACTGCCTGGAAGGCCCTTACGGCGAGTATGGCGGGTACCTGGGCACCGGCTCTTCCGCCCAGCCGACCTTCCATGTCGAGACCATCACCCACCGCGAAGATCCGATCTGGCCGCTGGTGGTCGCCGGGCGGCCCACGGACGAGTCGCACACCGTCTGGGCGATCGGCATCGCCGCCGACGCCTTGAGCCGGCTGCAAGACGCTGGGTTGCCCATCACTACCGTCTGGGCGCCCGAGCCGGCGGCCGTGCACTGGTTCCTGGCAGTCGCGCCACGGGACTGGCGGCAACGCTTGCCAGGCGTCTCCAGCGAGGCCTTCGCCCAGCGCGTAGGCGAGGTGCTGTTCAACACCGATGCGATGCTGTTCGTGCCGCAGATCTACCTGGTGGACGACGACATCGATCCGACCTCCATCGACGATGTGGTCTGGGCGTTGGCTACACGCGTACACCCCACGGGTCGCCGCGCGGTGTTCGAAGACCAGCCCATCGTGCGTCTGCCGCAATGCTATCGGGAGGCGGAGTACGAAGCGCGTCGTGGCCCCAAGGTGGTCTTCGACACGCTCCAGCCTGAAGACAGGCACCTGCATGCCTCGTTCGAGCAGGCGTATCCCGAGGCGCTGCGGCAGCGCATCCTGGCGAACTGGCCGACACAGACCTCGTAACACCCCTTCGAGCCCGCGCCGTCGTCACTGGCCGTGCGGGGTCAGCGCTCACGCCAGGCCGAGGGCGATCTCAGCAGTCGAGACGAAGATCACTGGCCGGGACGACGGCACACAACAGCGCCTGCCTTGACCGACCCCTGGCTGGGCCGGTCAGCGTGAACACCTCGCCCTCCAGCAGCGTGCACGCGCAGGTCTGGCACAGCCCGGCGCGGCAATGGGCCGGTCTCACGAGGCCTTTGGCTTCGGCAAAGTTCAAGAGCGTCCCGTCCGCCGGATGCCAGACGGCAGAGAACCCCGAGCGGCCAAAGGTCACGGTGAAGGGGCCGGCTTCGGGAATCGGGCGCATCTCTACCGCGGTATCCGGCGTTGCGAAACTGTCCATGTGCACACGTTCGACGCTGTCGACGCGCTCCGCACAAGCCAGGACCTGGGCCTGGAAACCCTCGGGCCCGCAGACATGGATGGCCGCGCCACGGGCGGCTGCGTCGGCGATCAACGCATCGATGGCCGGCCGGCCCGCCACCGCACCTTCGATGCCCTCGGCGCCCTGGGTCACGTGCAGCGTGGCAGTCCCGGCTGCCAGCCGTCTCAGCAGCGCGGTCACCTCGGCCCACAGCGCCAGCTCGTCAGCGGTGCGCACACTGTGCACGACCTGCACGGGCCGGTCGTAGCCGGCGTCGACGAGCGCTTGCAGCTTGGTGATCGTCGGCGTGATGCCGATGCCTGCCGTGAGAAACAGATTCGCGGGGCTCTGGAGATCGATACTGGAGGGGCCGAAGGGCCCGCTCAACTGCAGCGACTGACCGACCCGCAGGGCATGGAGGGCCCTGGAGCCGACACCCTCGCCCTGCTTCACGGTCAGGCGCAGCCGATTGCCCTCGATGCCCGAGACGGTATAGCGCCGCCAGGCGCCCTCCGCCGTCAGCCGATGCAACGCGACATGCTGGCCCGCCACGAAATCGGCCAACGAGCCCAGCCCGGCGAGACTGTCCTGCAGCCAGACCGAGCGAATGCCCTGTGCCTCTTCGACGATGTCGACGACCTCGACAGGGCGTGGCCACGAGACCAGGGCAGGCGCCTTCGGCACCCGTGTCGCGATGGCCAATGGTGCAGGATAGGGGTGTTGCGTCGGGTTGACCGCATCGCCAGGCGCCAGCTCCCCTGGGCGCTCGACGCGCGCATACACACCGCAATACAGATGCCCGAAATACCGATTGAGCTGCGCCGGCAGGTTCACATCCAGCGCCCCCGTCTGCGGGTTCACCGACGTGGCGCTGCAGCGCTTGGTGGGACGGACGATCGACAGCCGGGCCTGGCCGATGTCGACCCCCCTGCCCAGCCAGTCGAACTCCGAAAACGGTTCGGCCTCGATGTACAGGTTGGCCCGAAAGCGCATGGGGTCCAGCGGCATGCCCAGCGCCGTGGACAAGGCCTGCACCGTGCGGACGTTGATGATCGACAGGGCCGAATCGTCGAAGTCCCAGTGCCCAAGGCCATCCTCGCGCTGAATGACCTGGGTGTGCGCACCGAAGCGTTCGGCGAGCCTCTCAGGGTCAGTCAACAGGTCACCGGCACTGGCTGCCCTTCGCTCATGGAGGGTGGCCGACCCCTCGCGACGCCCAGGCACGAAGTGCACCAGTTCCGGGTTGGTGGTCAGTTGCTGGAAGGGGGCGGCCCCTTCGGGCGCTCCACTGCGGGTGATGCCTACGACACGATCACCGGGAATACCCTGCCCGCAGACCAGTGAAACACGGTCGAGCGATTCGCCTTCGAAGCCTTTTATGGGGTAGCGGAACAGCGAAACCACATGCGCCATCGGTCATGCCCTCCTCACGGTAGCGACCTGACGGAGTCTAGCGGCACTGACGCCTTGCAGCGTCGGCGATCGCGCTCATCCCCCAGATGCTAAGAAGCCACTGCCCAGGGGGGCAGTGGCCAGTTGCGCGCCGAACTCCGTCAGAACAGCGCAGCGTGTGCGGGCGCACGCAGCCAGGCTGCAGGCGCCCTACCCGTCACGAAGCGTTGATCCAGATGGTCTTCAGCTCCGTGTACTGGTCATGGGCCCAGATGGACTTGTCACGTCCACCAAAGCCGGACTCCTTGTAACCCCCGAACGGCGTGGTCACATCCCCCTCGCCGAAGCAGTTGACCGTCACCACGCCCGCGCGGATCTCGCGCGACAGGCGCAGCGCGTTGCGCAGGCTGCCGGTGTAGGCCGAGGCAGCCAGGCCGTAGACGGTGTCGTTGGCCAGTTCGATGGCCTCGTCGATCGTCGAGAAGCTGGTGACGCTCAGCACGGGGCCGAAGATCTCTTCGACGAACAGTTTGCTGTCACGGCCCACGTTGTCGACGATGGTCGGCTGCACGAACACGCCTTGTTCGGTCTCGCCGCCTTGAACGATGCTGAGTTTCTGCTCGGCAGCGTAGTCCAGGTACGACTTGACCTTCTCGAAGTGCGACTTGCTGACCATGGCCCCCAGGCGGTTGTCCGGGTCGAGCGGGTCGCCCAGCTTCCAGTCCTTCAGGTGCTTGGCCATCAGGCCCAGCAGCTCGTCCTTGACGTCCTTGTGGACGATCAGGCGCGAGGACGCCGAGCAGTTCTCGCCCATGTTCCAGAACGCACCGGCGGTGACGAACTGGGCCACCTCGTCCAGGTCTTCGCAGTCGTTCATGACCACGGCCGGGTTCTTGCCCCCCAACTCCAGGACGATGCGCTTGAGGTTGGACTCGGCGGCGTACTTGAGGAACAGGCGGCCGGTGTCGGTGGAGCCGGTGAAGCTCACCATCGGGATGTCCATGTGGCGGCCGATGGCCTCGCCCACTTCACGACCGCCGCCAGGCACCAGGTTGAACACGCCGGCCGGAATGCCCGCCTCGTGGGCCAGCTCGGCCACGCGCAGGGCGCTGAGGGTGGTTTCCTTGGCCGGTTTGACCACGATCGAGCAGCCGGCGGCCAGCGATGGAGCGATCTTCCAGGCCAGCATCAGCAGCGGGAAGTTCCACGGCAGGACCAGGCCGACCACGCCGATGGCTTCACGCACCACCATGGTCACGGCAGCGTGGCCGGTCGGGGCGGTAGCGTCGTAGATCTTGTCGATCAGCTCGGCGTGCCAGCGGATGGTGTGGATGGTTTCCGGCACGTCGACGGTCTGGCACTCGCTGACCGGCTTGCCGCTGTCCAGGGCCTCGAGCACCGCCAGTTCATGGGCGTTGTCTTCGAGCAGCTGGGCGAACTTCTGCAGCACGTGCTTGCGGTCGTTCGGCTGCATCTTCGACCAGGTGCCGGCCTCGAACACGCGCTTGGCCGCGGCCACGGCGACGTTCACGTCGTTGACGTCGCAGGCGGCGACTTCGGCCAGCTGCTGGCCGGTGGCCGGGTTGGTGGTGACGAAGGTGCGGCCCGACTGGGCATCGCGGAACTGGCCGTCGATGAACGCCTGGGTGCGCAGTTGCAGGTCGGCGGCGATCGCCGCGTAGCCTTCTTTACTCAGCAATTCAGTCATGTTCAGGGCTCCTTAGTGGATCTGGGCGATGGTGGCCTTGAGTTCGGTGACCACGCGCTGCAGTTCCTGCTTCTCGGCAGCGTCCAGGTCGGACAGCGGCTTGCGCACGCCACCGGTGCTCAGGCCGTTCAGGGCGACACCGTTCTTGATGGCCTGGACGAACTTGCCGCCTTCGAGGAAGTCCATCAGCGGCATCATGGCGGCCATGATCTTGCGGCCCTTGTCGAAGTTCTTCTCGATCACGCAGGCCTCGTACAGGGCCACGTGCTCGCGTGGGATGAAGTTGGAACCGGCGCAGACCCAGCTCTTGGCGCCCCAGGCGAAGAACTCCAGGGCCTGGTCGTCCCAGCCGCAGGACAGCTGGATGTTCGGGCGGTGGATGGCCAGGCGGTGCAGTTGCGCCATGTCACCGGAGCTTTCCTTGATGGCGACGACGTTCTTGACGTCGGCAATGGCGTCGAAGAAGGCCTCGCCCATGCTCATGCTCATGCGGCCCGGGTAGTTGTAGAGCATGATCGGCAGGCCGGCAGCCGCGTCGACGGCTTTGACGTGATCGGCGATTTCCTGCTGGGTCGGCAGCGCGTAGGGCGGTGTGCCGACCAGCAGTGCGTCGGCCTTGATCTCCTTGGCGTGCTGGGCGAACGTCACGGCGTCTTCGGTGCGGATGCCCCCGGTACCGACGATCAGCGGCAGGCGGCCGTTGAGCACGTCTTTGGCCTGGGCGGCGAGATCGAGGCGCTCTTGGGTGGTGTGGGCGTAGTACTCGCCGGTGGAGCCGCCGATGATCACGCCATGGACCTTCGATTCGACCAGGTACTCGAGTACGTTGGCGAACGCGGCCTTGTCGATCGAGCCGTCCGCAGCCAGCGGAGTGATTGCCGGAGTGTAAATGCCTTCGAATTTCACGGTAGGTGCTTCCTGTTCAGGGTGTTGAAGACCGCGACGCCGGGCGCCGCGACGGGGTACGGGGCCTCAGGCGAGCGAGGCGGCCTGTTGCAGGTTCATCGAGCGGGTTTCCGGGGCCAGGGCCAGCGAGAAGGCCAGGCCGACGAAGGTGACCGCAGCGGCGGCGTACATGGTGGCGCTGATGCCGTAGCTATCCAGGGCCATGGGCACCAGCCAGGTGCCGACGGCGGCCCCGATCCTCGACATCGATGTGCCCACGCCCACGGCGCCGGCACGGATCTCGGTGGGGAACAGTTCATTGGGATAGACCAGTTGCAGCACCTGGGCACCGCCGATGAACAGTGCGTAGGCACCGAACAGCGCCAGGATCAGCATCTCGGAGCCGTTGCTGAAGGCGCCCAGGCCCAACAAGGCCAACCCCGACCAGAAGAAGCTGTGCAGCAGCGTGGTCCGCCGTCCCACCCCGTTGAGCAGGCGGGTGGCGACGATGCAGCCGACCACGAACAGGCAGGTGATGGCGACCGAGCCGATCGAGGCCCAGTCCCCTTTGAGGTTGAGCGCGCCGAGCACTTTCGGGGCGAAGGCGTAGACGGCGAAGACCGGAATCACCGAGCACGTCCAGAACATGGTGACGAACAGCATGCGCTTGCCATAGCCGGAGTGCAGCAGGCTGAGGAACGACAGTGAGCGCGTCTTCGGCTCCTCCGGCAGGTTGCGCAAGGAGAAGTCATTGCCATACACGCGCTTGATCACCTGCTCGGCCTCGGCCTCGCGACCTTTGCTGATTAGCCAGCGCGGCGACTCTGGCGTGCCCAGGCGCAGGGCGAACAACACGCCACCGATCACGGCGGCGCTGGCCAGCACCAGGCGCCAGGCCTCGTCGCCGCCATGATGGAGGATGGCCTCGCCGACCATGTAGGCCAATGCCGCACCGGCAAACCACAACACGGTCAAGGTGGCCAGGCGCGGGCCGCGGTTCTTCTTCGGCAGAAACTCCACCAGCAGCGAGGTGGCCACGGGGTATTCGATGCCGACCGCGATGCCGATGGCGAACCGCAACAAGAACAGGGCCAGTGCCGACTCGACCCAGAACTGCGCGATGGAGGACAGGATGAACAGGGCCGGCCCGACGAAGAACACGCGTTTGCGGCCGAACCGATCGGTTAGCCAGCCGCCGAAGAAGCCGCCGAAGAAAATGCCGATCAGCGCCGATGCGGCGATCATGCCTTGCCAGAAACTGGTGAGCCCGAGCCCGACGGACATCTGGGCCATGGCCACGCCCACGATACTCAGTACATAACCATCGACGAACGATCCGCCGCCGGAGCGGACGGTCAACAATTGATGGAAGCGATTAATGGGTACATCTTCGATGGATACAGTGGACATTGTCATTATTCTCTCCTGCCATGACCAAAGAACAGCCGATTGACGAACGAGCGGGTCCGCGAAACTGAATACGTCGTTCAGTTCCGTCGTGCCGAGGGAAAGCCTCGACCGTCAACAGCACGCAATAGATACTGCAGGCCAGGCGTATCAGGGCCTGGCAAACATCAACGCGATCACGCGTCGTTCATGGATTCAACTTTCCTTGCCCGCGCGGTATTGCCCCCACTTCAAGTTCATGTTCAAACCCAGCGAGACCAAAGGTGCCGGTGGATTCGCACTGGGCCCTGGGGCCTGCCGCACGAAGTCGATCAGTTCGTTCTTTTCACCGGCCAGCCAGTCACCCAGCAACTTGCCGGTGGCCGTGCCTCGTGTGACGCCCAGGCCGTTGCAGCACAAGGCGCCGTATATGTTGGGGGCCAACTCGCCGAAGTAACCCATATGGTTGCGAGACATGGCCAATGCTCCACCCCAGGTGTATTCGAACGGCAGGTTGGACAGCATGGGGAAGCGACGCTCGAAGGCGTCACGGTGACGGGCGACGAAGCGCGTGAGGTACTTCTGGTTGGCGCGCCCGTCCGGGTTGAAACTGAAACTGTTGCGGATCAGCAACCGGTTGTCCGGCGTTCGGCGCACGGTGGTGCCGAACGGGTCGGCCGGGATCACGCCCCAATAGGGCTTGCCGCCCAACCGTGCCTGTTCCTCTTCGTTCATGGGCCGGGTCAGGCTGGCGTAGGTGAACACCGGCAGCATGCGCCCCTTGAGGAACCCGAAGCTCATCCCGAAGGCATTGGTAGTCAGCACGAGCTTGTCGGCCGTGATCGAGCCATGGGCATGCTTGAGCAGCGTCTTGGCGCCGTGCACGATCTCGGTGATGGGCGTGTGTTCGTACAGGGTGACGTTCGCCGGCAGGTTGTCGGCCAGCCCTTTCACCAGGGCCGAAGGCTGAATGAGCGACGTGCCCGGCGTGAACAGGGCCTTGCGGTAGAACGAGGTGCCGATGTGCGAAGGCAAGGCATCGGCGTCGATCATCTCGTAGGGTTGGTCGAGCTTGTCCAGGCCACGTCGGTAGGCCTCGAGCACGGCGATACCCCGTGGCTCGACCGCCGCCTGGTACTTGCCGCAGTGCTTCATCTGGCAATCGATCTGGTAACGCTCGACCAGGTCCTTGAGGTACGACTGACCGCTGAGGTTGAGCTTGAGCGTCGTCTTGGCGATGCCAATGTCGCCAATGTAGTCCTCGGCACCGATGTCGTGGGGCAAGTCGATGGCGAAACCGGCATTGCGGCCTGAGGAGCCGTAGCCGACTTCCTGGGCTTCGATCAGCACGATCTGATCGTCCGGGAAGTGCAGCGCCAACTGACGCGCGGCGGCCAGTCCGGTGAAGCCGGCACCGACCACGACCCAACGTGCCGCGGTATGCCCTTGGTGCGCAGGCCTGACCTGCCGCCCCGTGCTCAGGTGGTACCAGCCACACGTCGAATCGTCAGCGGGTAACGAGGTGATCTTTGTCATTTCAGGAACCAGATATTGTTGTTAGCGTCTGTTCCTCATCGCGCCCCGCCCCACTCGACGTGCTGCCGGGTGATGGCGCGGCGGAGAGCCTTACTTCATAACGTCAATGCCACATCCATGCCTTGGGGTGCCGCGTACTCGGCCATGCGCCGACGCGACAATTCCATGTGCTCCCTGGCCAGTCGCCCGGCCGTTTCAGGGTCACGCTGCTCGATGGCCTCGATCATCTGATCGTGTTGCTGACAGGCGAGCTCGAGATCGCACTGCATGTCATCGGTGGTCGGGTGTCGATAGAAGATCTTGCCCAGCCGCGCGTGGTCGATCAGCAGCCGACGCAGGCTGGGCAGCAAGTATTCGTTGTGCGCCATTCGACCGATCTCCAGGTGGAAGGCGTCGTTGTGGAGCACGCGGTTCTCCACGTCCCGTTGCTCGATGGCCTGGCGAAACCGCTCTTGAATCGCCTTGAGGCCTTCGATCTCCCGGGCCGTGGCATGACTGGCGGCCAACTGAGTGGTGGCCACGTAGATCAACGGTGCGGCCAGGAAGAAGCTGCGCAGGGAGTCGTGGTTCATCGCCGCCACACGTGGTGCCCGGTTGGCTTCCAGCTCGATGTAGCCCTCGGCGGCGATTTGCCGAAGCAGCTCACGCACGGGCGGCCGGGACAGACCGAACTCTTCGCACAGCGCCAGTTCATCGACCACGGCACCAGGTGCCAGCTCCATGCTCAGGATGCGGCGCCGCAGGGCATCGGCCAACACGCCTTTGCGGTCCAGCGGTGCATCGGCGGAGGCAGCTTCGGCAACGACTTTCATGGCGGCTTTCTTGGTTGTCATAGTGTTGTGTCTACAATTTGTATAATGAATATAGGAGCGGTTAGACAATGTGTCTACTGCTTTTTCGAGGACGTGCGTAGGGTGGGCACGTCACCACCGACGTCACATTTCTGCCTGCGACAATAACATGTCCCTCTACGACAACTTGCCATTGGCAAGATGAGGCTAAAACCCTGATGGGCCTTGAGTTCTAACGTATTCCGATCGAATTCTCTCGGTATACATAAAGAATACAATTGCATTGACGACCTTTTCCGCCCATGCCAGTCTCCCCTACGCAAGGACAGGTTCCACGGGCCGCGCAGCGTTCGGCCATGCAAGTACGTCGGTGAATTTCAACAACAACAGGGCATCCATGCCCGCCACACTGCAGGAGCTTCATATGAATCGTATCCGCAAGGCGTTGTGCGCTATCGCAATGGTCGGTCTGGGCTTGTGTCAGGCCCATGCCGAAGAGAAGGTCATCAACATGGGCACGTTGTCCTGGGAAGACCTCACGCCGATCACCGGCATCACCAAAAAAGTGCTGGAAGACGCGGGCTACACCGTCAAGGTGACCTCGTTCTCGGAATGGGGCATCGCCTACGCGGCGCTGAGCAAGGGTGATGTGCAGATCCTCGCCTCGCAGATCGACTATGTGGCGCAGGACTTCTGGAACCGCAACAAGAACCGCCTGGAAAAGATCTCGCCGGTGTCCCACGGGCTGTACCAGGCGATCGCCGTGCCCAAGTACGTGCCGATCGACTCGATCGAACAGCTCAACGAAAACGCCGACAAGTTCGGCAACAAGATCGTGGGCATCGAGCCGGGTTCGGGCCTGATGAGTGACGCGGCCAAGGCCGTCCAGACCTATGGCCTCAAGCTCAACCTGCTCGAGGGCAGCACCGCGGCCATGACCGCTGCGCTGAAATCGGCGGTCGACCGCAAGGAATGGGTCGCGGTGACCCTCTGGGAACCGACCTGGATGGCCCTCAAGTACGACACAAAGTTCCTCAAGGACCCCAAAGGCGTGTTCGCACCGCCCCAAGGCTACTACTGGATCGGCCAGAAAGGCTTCTCGGCCGAGAACCCGCAGGCGCGTGAAGTCCTCGCCAGCGTCTACGTGCCCCTGGCCGACATCAGTGCCATCAACAGTGCCGTCAACGATGGCAAGACCATGGACCAGGCCATCAAGGACTGGACCGACGGTCATGCCGACCTGATCAAGCGCTGGGAAAACATCAAAAAATACTGACAGCAGCGCTTCACCTTGCCACTGCCGAACTTGACACAAGAACACACCAGAAGACTCTGGTTCGGGTGCACACATGAATACTAGCAATGTCGAAACACTGGTCGATTGCCGCGGTGTCTGGAAGATTTTCGGAGATCGCGCACCAGCCGCCATGCAGGCCTACCGCGAACGCGGCCTGAGCAAGACCCAGATCCTCCAGGAGTACGGCTGTGTCGTGGGGGTCTCGAACGTCGACCTGCAGGTCCGTCGCGGTGAGATCTTCTGCATCATGGGGCTGTCCGGCAGTGGCAAGTCCACGCTGATCCGTCTGCTCAATCGTCTCATCAGCCCCACCAGTGGCGAGATCCTGGTCAGGGGCCGCGACATCGCCCGGTTGGACGCAGCGTCGCTGCGCGAGGTACGGGCCAAGCACATCGGCATGGTGTTCCAGAGCGTCGCCCTGCTGCCACACCGCACGGTGCTGGAAAACGCGGCGTTCGGCCTGGAAGTGCAAGGCGTGGCCAAGGGCAAGCGCCATGAGGTGGCCGGCAATGCCCTGGCCAAGGTCGGGCTGAGCGACTGGGCCAACCGCTACCCCAGCGAGCTGTCCGGCGGCATGCAGCAGCGCGTCGGCCTGGCCCGGGCGATCGCCTCGGACCCGGAAGTGATCCTGATGGACGAGCCGTTCAGCGCGCTCGACCCGTTGATCCGTCGGCAGCTGCAGGACGAGTTCCGGCAACTGACCAAGTCCCTGGGCAAGTCGGCTGTCTTCATCACCCACGACCTGGAAGAGGCCATCCGCATCGGCGACCGCATCGCCATCATGAAGGACGGGGTCATCATCCAGGAAGGCACGGCCGAAGAGATCGTCCTCAATCCGGCCGACGACTATGTGGCCGAATTCGTTGCAGGCATCTCGCGGCTGCATCTGGTCAAGGCCCACTCGATCATGCAACCGCTGGCCGACCACCGTGCCCGGTATCCGCACCAGGATCCCGAGCAACTGGAATGTGCCAGCCCGGACAGCGACCTGCACAGCCTGATCGACCTGTTGATCCGCTCGGGGCACGACGCGGTAGGCGTGCGCGAGCACGGTGCGCTGGTAGGCGTGATCAGCCAGCGTGACCTGCTGCGCGCCGTGCAGGGCGTGCCTCCCGACCAGGCCGCCGTGCAGCCGCCTCTGCCCGTGGGAGGTCTGGCATGAACCCCACAGACTTCGCCTCTGCGTTCGACGAAACCGTCGACAACGGTCTGATGTGGCTGTCCGACAATGCCGCAGACCTGTTCGACCTGTTCAACGACGTGCTCAAGGCCGTCTACCAGGCGGTCTACACCGTGTTCGAGTGGCCGCCGTTCTATGTCGTGGCGCTGCTGTTCGCCGTGTTGGCCTGGCGCCTGGCCGGCTGGCGCTTCGCCTTGGGCACCCTCCTCGCCCTGACGCTGTGCGCGATGATGGGCTTGTGGCCGCAGACCATGAGCACCCTCGCCCTGGTCCTCACCGCCACCTGCCTGGCCTTGCTCATCGGCGTGCCGTGCGGCGTGATCGCCGGGCTGTCCCCTGCGGTCAACCGCGTCTGCGAACCGGCCCTGGACCTGGTGCAGACCCTGCCACCCTACATCTACCTGCTGCCTGCCATCGCGCTGCTCGGTTACGGCACCGGCACGGCCCTGATAGCGACGGTCATCGTCGCCGTGCCCCCGGTGCTGCGCCTCACCGCACTGGGCGTACGCATGACCCCTCAGGCCTTTCTCGAACTGGGTAACGCCAGCGGCACCACCGGCTGGCAGCAGTTCGTCAAGATTCGCCTGCCGTTTGCGCTGCCCAGTATCAGGACAGGCATCAACCAGAGCCTGATGATGGCCTTCGGCATGGTGGTGATTGCGGGTATCGTCGGCTCCGGTGGGCTGGGCGAGGTGATCTACAGCGCCATCCGTACCCTGGACATCGCCCGCTCCATCAACGCTGCCATCGCCATCGTGGTGCTCACCCTGGTTCTCGACCGTCTGGCCCAGGGCCGTCACCGCGACTCCGAGGAGGCTGGTCATGGCGCTCACTGAACTGAACCTGTCCCCTGGTGCCTACCTGGCGCCGCTGTTCGACTGGCTGAACACCCACCTGCACGGGCTGTTCGCGGCCATCGGCCATTTCGTCGAGACGATGCTCGGCGGGATCGAGGCGCTGCTCCTGCTGCCGCCGTTCTACGCGATGATCGCCGGGGTGTGCCTGTTGACGGCGTTGTTCATCAACCTGCGCAGTGCCGTACTGGCCGGTGTGCTGCTGGGCTTCTGCTGGCTCAGCGGCTTCTGGACTGCGTCGATGCAGACCATCGCCCTGGTCTCGGTAGCGGTGATCATCGCCGTGGCCGTGGCCTTCCCCTTGGGCGTATTGGCCGCTCGCGTGAAGCGCATCGACAACGCGCTCGGCCCCGTGCTGAACGTGATGCAGACCGTGCCCCCTTGGGTCTACCTGATCCCGGCCGTGATCATCTTCAGCCTGGGCAAGGTCCCGGCGATCATGGCCACCATCATCTACGGCATTCCGCCCATGCTGCGCCTGACCACCCTGGGCTTTCGCCAAGTGCCCAAGGACCTGCTGGAACTCGGGCAGGCCACCGGCGCCAAGCCCGGCACCATCCTCTTCAAGATCGAACTGCCCAGCGCCATGCCCACCCTGCTGGTGGGCTTGAACCAGTGCATCCTGATGTCCCTGGCCATGGTGGTGCTGGCCGGCCTGGTGGGTGCCGGTGGTCTCGGCGCCGAGGTGACGCGCGGCCTGACCCGGATGGAAATGGGCCTCGGGCTGCGTGCAGGGTTGGCGATCGTTGCGGTGGCGCTGCTGCTCGACCGGCTGTCGCGCGGCCTGCTCAGCCGCCGAGCGAGGCCGCTGCGCGTGTAAACCTTGTCCATACGGCGGGTCGTTCCGACCTGCCTTTTCAATTGCCTGAACGAAGAGAAACACCCGTTGCGTCCGACTCGTAGTTTCAGTACCGCCCTCAATGGGCACAACGTGCGCTTCACGCCCGCGGCAGCCTCGCCCACCCGTCCACAGACGTGCGTGGGTTTTCTGCTGCTGGAGCACTTTTCCCTGCTGGCGTTCACCCAAGCGCTGGACACCTTGGTCACGGCCAACCTGATCCAGCCGCAAGCCTGCGTCAGCACGACCTTCAGCCTGAACGGCCAGCCCGTCACCAGCGACCTGGGTATCGTCATCACCCTCGACGCACGGCTCGATACCAGCCTCAAGATGCCTCTGGACCTGCTGGTGGTCTGCGGCGGCCTGCGCACCGCGCTGGTGGCCTCTCCCGACCTGAACGCGTGCCTGCAAGGGCTGGCGCGCAAGGGCGTGGCCCTGGCCGGGCTCTGGAATGGCGCCTGGTTCCTGGGGCAGGCCGGATTGCTCGACGGTTACCGCTGCGCCGTGCACCCCGAGCACCGCGGCGCCGTGGCGGAAATCGCCCGCCACAGCCATGTCGGCACCGACAGCTTCGTGGTGGACCGTGACCGGCTGAGCGCGGCCAGCCCGGGCGGGGCGTTCACCATGGTGCTGGAATGGCTGGGTCAACGACGAGGCACGGCCTTGACCGAGGGCATCACGGCCATCCTGGCGTTCGAGTCCTCGCGTTATCGGCGTACCCTGCCGGCCCCCCAGGCCAACATCAGCGAACCCTTGCGCGAAGCGATCCAGCTGATGAGCGCCAATCTTGAAGAACCCCTGAGCCAGGACCAGATCGCCACCTACGTCGGCCGCTCGAAGCGGCAGATCGGTCGCCTGTTCCAGCATCAGCTCGGCACGACCCCGGTGCGCTACTACATGGAACTGCGCATCACCGAAAGCCGGCGCATGCTGCAGCACTCCGACCTGCCGCTGCTGGGTGTGGCGGTGGCCTGCGGCTTCGTCTCTGCCAGCCATTTCAGCAAGTGCTACACCGCATTCTTTGGCCACAGCCCTTCGAAGGAAAAACGCTTCGGTTGCGTCAAAAGCCGGCAGCGCGAATCAGGTCGGTAGTGTCCGCTCGCCTCTTGACGGCGAACGGACGCTGCACTGCTAGACGGTTTCGACCTTCGCCAGCCGTGATGCCCGTTCGTGACGTCGGCTGGTGATGACCCCCACCAGCACGATCAGCCCTGCCAGACCTAGGGTCAACACGTCGTCATCGTCATCCTGATCCCTGCTTTTGCTTTTGTTAGGGGTGAGGTGCCGCACGCTGAGGTGCTGCACCGTTTCACCCTAGAAAGCGCGAACAGAGGTCAATCGACGGATTCGGTCATCCAATGGGCTCAGACGGACATCGTCCGCCATTGCCGAACGTCAGTGGGCCGAAGTCTTGCGACGCCCGCCGAGCAAGGTGGCCAGTACCACCAGCGCCGCCCCTGCGCCCATCTGCAGCGAAGGTTGCTCGTCGAACAACCACCAGGCGCACGCGATGGCATACACCGGCTCCAGAGCGATGATCATGCCCGCCGTGCGTGCCTGCAGCCCATTGAGGCTCCTGACGAACAGAAACTGCGACAGCCCGGTGCAGAACACCCCCAGCAGCGCCAAGGCCACCCAGTCGTCGGCCCGCAGACCGGCACTGCCCAGATGGCTGAAGGCGAACGGCACCATCAGCACCGCCACCACCACGTTCTGCCAGAACGCGACCTGCATGGCGTTCATGCCAGCCGTGCGACGCCGGTTGGCCACGGCCAGCAGCGCGAAGGACAAGCCCGAGGCCAGCCCCCAGAGCAGGCCGACCGTGCCCTCGTCGTGCAGGTCGAACGACGGCACGACCAGGACCAGCCCTGCCGTCACCATCATCAGCAGCATACTTTCGGTCTTGCCGATACGCTCACGGAAGATCAGCAGATCCACCAGCGCGATGAACGCCGGGAAACTGGCGAAACCCAGGGTGGCCATCGCCACGCCTCCTACCTTCACGGCAATGAAGAAGGTCACCCAATGGGCGGCCAGCAGGGTCCCCGTCAGGCCGATCACAGGCACGGTACGCCAGCTCAAGGCGTCCAGCAGGCGAGTGCCTTGCAAGCCGGCGACGAACCCTAGCGCGATGAAGGCAAACGCTGCGCGGCCGAAGGTGATCACGCTGGCATCGGCGAGGATCAGCGCGCCCAGGATACCCGTGAGGCCGAACAGCACGGCGGCGACGTGTGCGGCGAGCAAGACGTTGCGATGACCGGTGGATACACCGGTACTGGAGGCAGAAGTAACGATCATGGCAGTCAAGTCTTCAATGAGCGCGCGAACGCGGTCCGCGCGATGGCGCGCGGCGTTGGTGGAAAAGGATAATTATCGTTATAGGAGCTACCGGAGGACCGGTGCGAAGGGCGCCGCAGCGTTGGAATTGTGAGACGAGGCTGCTTACTCGGAGAACCGCGACCGTTCGCCTATGGCGCGAGGCGAGTGGTCGCGTGAATTATCGAGGCCAGGAGAGGTTTTCAACCGTTTGAAGACGACGCGGCGTTGTTCGAACGGGACGTCGCTCCGTACGGCACAGGCGCGAATACCCTGATGATCCGCAGGCGTCCGGCCTGAAGCGCCAGCGATGAGCCGAGCATGAGGACGATGCACCCTGCCGTGGATCCGGTGCTAAGGTGAGCACCGTCACTCCCGACCTGCTCAAGACCCTGACCGACAGATGCACACCCCGCCCGCCTTCGAAATCGGCCTCGTCCAGTACCCAGGGGTCCAACAGGCAGCCACCCTGGGGCTCACCGACCTGTTCAACGTGGCAAACACCGTGGCTTCTCGTTTCTTGAAGTCACCTGCGCCGTCGTTGCGCATCTCCCACTGGCAACAAGCGTCAGCGTCCAGCACGCCTGAACGGGTGTTCGACACTCAGCCGCACGCCGGCTCGAGGCTGGCCGTGCTGATTCTGCCGCCGACCCTGCAGGAGCCGGACCCAACGCCGCCAAACGCCCTGGTGGCCTGGCTGATCGAGCAACATGCCCAAGGCGTGGTGCTTGGCTCCGTATGCGCAGGGGCGTTCATGCTCGCGGCCACGGGACTGCTGGACGGCCGGCCCATGACCACCCACTGGACGTATGCGCAACGCTTGCAACAGCATTTTCCGAACGTTCAGGTCGACGTCGACCGGCTCATCATCGACGACGGCGACATCATGACCGCTGGCGGGTTGATGGCCTGGACCGATCTGGGATTGCGTCTGATCGACCGGCTGTTAGGGCCGTCCATCATGCTCGATACCGCCCGCACGCTGGTGGTCGACCCGCCTGGCCGCGAGCAACGCTATTACAGCGCCTTTTCCCCGGTCCTGACGCACGGGGACGCTGCCGTGCTGAGCGTGCAGCATTGGCTCCAGGCGACCCAGGCAAAAGACATGACGCTGGCCACCTTGGCCGCCCAGGCCAAACTCGAGCCACGGACCTTGCTGCGACGCTTCCAGAAAGCCACGGGCATGACGACCACCGAATACGGTCAACGGCTTCGCGTGGGGCGCGCACGCGAGATGCTGCAGTTCGAGACGGCGTCCATCGACAGGGTCGCCTGGGAAGTGGGGTACAGCGATGCAGGCGCGTTTCGCAAGGTGTTCACCCGTATCGTCGGGTTGACACCGGGCGCCTACAAACGACGTTTCAGCGCAGGGTTGCGATAAGCCCTGCCTCATACAAGACGCATGACATCGTCGATGTTCAAGAAAATGAGTGGCAAGCCATAGGTGGAAGCAGGCTTGCCTGCGATGCAGGCGGCGACGGATCGGACGCCATCGCGGGCAAGCCCGCTCCCACAAGCTGCTTGCGCAGTCATGCCTACATCGATGGCTGCAGAGGTCTGGGTGGGAGCTGGCTTGCCAGCGATAGGGCCCTGTCAGGCGCCGCATGCGGTCGGGCATGTGCCGAGTAGAAAAGACATTTGCTCCCACCGGATCGCTGCAGCCTGTCGGTGTAGTCATGGCTGCGCAAGCAGCTTGTGGGAGCGGGCTTGCCCGCGATGCAGGTGGCGACGGATCGGACGCTTTCGCGGGCAAGCCCGCATACACAGGTCCGTGGCAGCCGTTTTCATCGCAGCATAGCGCTTGTCGATATCAGCCCTTTGGTTGTCGTTCGCGCCTCTTCGCAGGTGCGCCGAGGGCGGCGATCCTAGGCCTTTCTCCCGTTGAAAGGAAATGAACGCCATGAACCCCATCGGTCTGATCGTCGTGGACCTGCAAAACGAATACTTGCCGAGCGGCAAGCTCCCCCTGACAGGTATCGAAGCGGCGACCGCCCAGGCAGCGCGCGTGATAGCGGATGCTCGAGGCAAAGGGATGCCCGTGTTCCATGTCCGCCATGAGTCTGCCCAAGATGACGCCCCGATCTTCGTGCCCGGCACGGCCGGTGTCCGTATTCAGGAAACCGTGGCCCCGCTGGAGGGCGAAGCGGTGATCGTCAAGCACCACATCAATGCCTTTCGCGAAACGGACCTCAAGCAACAGCTGGACGCCCATCACGTCAAAGAAGTAGTGGTGGTCGGCGCCATGAGCCATATGTGCATCGATGCCGTGGTCAGGGCCGCTGCGGACATGGGCTATACCGTCACCATCCTTCACGACGCCTGCGCCACCCTGGATCTGGCGTTCGACGGCGTCAACGTCCCGGCCTCGCACGTTCATGCGGCGATGATGGCGGCATTCGAGTTCGGCTATGGCACCGTTCGCTCGGTGGACGACTACCTGGCGAGTTGATGCACCGCGTGTCTCGCCTGCCTCGCAGCGGCCAACGAATGCTTGCGAGGCAGGCGCGATGCCCTTCTTTTGCAGGCCAAGCCCAGCGCCGCTCCCGTGTCACCCAACGTATCGGATGACACACTTTACTCCATAATATTGACATATTTCGATATGCAGAATAGGCTGCTCACCCTTCATCTGACGCACCGCCAAGCCGTCAGTCAACACATCTAGAAATCTAGATATCTGGAATCACAATGAACGTCTCTCCCCTGTTCGACCCCGTGCAATTGGGCACTCACACCCTGAAGAACCGCATTGTCCTGCCGCCCCTGACCCGCTCGCGCAGCTCGCAACCCGGCAACGTGCCCAACGACCTGATGGCCACCTACTACGCCCAGCGCACGGGCGCCGGCTTCATGGTGACCGAGGGCACGCAGATCGAGCCGCGTGGCCAGGGGTATGCCTGGACGCCGGGCATCCACAGCCGGCAACAGATCGAGGGATGGCGCACGGTCACAGACGCCGTGCATGCCCAGGGCGGTGTCATCTTCGCCCAGCTGTGGCACGTCGGTCGGGTCTCCCACACCTCGCTGCAGCCGGGTGGCGAAGCGCCGGTCGCGCCGTCCGCCATCGCCGCGACGGCCGTGAAGGTGTTCATCGAGACCGGCCCGGGCACCGGTGAGCTGGCCGAACCGTCCGTACCGCGGGCGCTGTCCACGGCCGAGGTCAAGGACATCGTGCAGCTGTATGCGCAGGCCGCCCGCAACGCACTGGAGGCCGGTTTCGACGGTGTGGAGATCCACTGCGCCAATGGTTACCTGGTCAACCAGTTCATCTCGGCGCACAGCAACCAACGCACCGATGAATATGGCGGGTCCCTGGGCAATCGCCTGCGCTTTCTGCAGGAGGTGACCGAAGCGGTGGCCGGCGTGGTCGGTCGTGAGCGCGTCGGCGTTCGCTTCGCGCCGTTGTTCGCCTCCACCGACGAGGAACGCGTCTACCTGGGGCTGGTGGAAGACGATCCCCATGAGACCTACCTGGAAGCGGTCAAGGTGCTCGAGCGGATCGGCATCGCCTACCTCTCGTTGGCCGAAGCCGACTGGGACGATGCACCGGAGCTGCCGGACGACTTTCGCCGCGACGTGCGCCAGGCCTTCAGCGGTCGCATCCTGTATGCCGGCGGCTATACCGTCGAGCGCGGGCTGCGCGTGGTCGGTGCAGGCTGGGGTGACCTGATCGCCTTTGGCCGTCCTTTCATCGCCAACCCGGACCTGCCCGAGCGCATCGCCCATCAGTGGCCGCTCAACGCGCTGGACGCGGGCACTATGTACGGGGGCACCGAGGTGGGCTACACCGACTATCCTCGCTACCCAGGCTGACCCTGAAGCGCCGCGCCTGGCGCACCTGGGCGCGGCCAATCTGGCGAAGGCTGGGAGTGGCCCCTGGAAATGTCGTACTATCGCGAAAATTCGTTTTGGCCATGACCATGAGCATCAACGTCAGCGAAGCGCTGAAAGCCCTCGACAACCCTACCCGCCTGGCCATTCTCAACTGGCTCAAAGACCCCCGTACGCATTTCCCCGAGCAGGAAGTGGACCCGGAGCAGGTGGGCGTGTGCGTGAGCATCATCCAGAAGCGCGTGGGCTTGTCGCAGTCGACGGTCTCGCTCTACCTGACCTCGCTGCAACGCGCCCAGCTGGTGACCTCGCAACGGATCGGGCCCTGGACCTACTACAAGCGTCACGACGCCAACATCGCCCGCCTCCTGCAACAGTTGCAGACGATGATCTGACACGCGCCCTACTCTGCTTCGGGCGTGTAGACGCTGACCGCTTTCGCATCCACCGCCTTGGGCAACAACCGCTCCTTGAAGAACGCATCGGCGATGTGCTGCTGTTCCGCCAGGTTGTCCCCGGTCACCGGCTGCACGTCGTAGCTGCGCCGGGCGTTGGCCTGCTGCACCGTGGCGCTGTCTAGGTTGCCCCACAAAGGCCCGAGGATCCGCGCCGCTGCGGCAGGGTTGGCCTTGGTCCAGACCCCCACCTCACGCAGCGCGTCATACACCTGCTGCACGACCTCGGGATGCGCCTGGGCATAGTCGCTGCGGGCCAGGTAGTAGCGCTGGTAGCTGGCCAGTTCACGGCCGTCGGCCAGGATGCGGGCGTGCTGCTGGCGCTGGGCACTGGCCACGTAAGGATCCCAGGTCACCCAGGCATCGACCTTGTGGTTCTCGAAGGCTGCGCGGCCATCGGCCGGGATCAGGTAGGCCGGGGTGATGTCCTTGAAGGTCAGGCCAGCCTTGGCCAAGGCCTGGATCAAGAGGTAGTGGCTGCCGGCCGCCTTGGTCACGGCCACACGCTTGCCCTTGAGGTCGGCCAGGGTCTTGAGCGGCGAGTCGGCCGGCACGAGGATCGCCTGGGCCGTCGGTGAGGGCGTCTCCCGCGCGAAATAGGTCAGTTGCACACCGGCGGCCTGGGTGAACACGGGCACGGTATCGGCCACGTCCGCCGACAGGTCGACGTTGCCCAGGTTCAGCGCCTCCAACAGTGGCAACCCGCTGGGAAACTCATGCCAGGAGACGCGGATGCCCTCGGCGTTCAGGCGCTGCTCCAGGCTGCCACGGGCCTTGAGCAGCGTCAGCAAGGTCGAGGATTTCTGGTAGCCGATGCGCACGGTCTGGTCGGCGTGGGCCAGGGCCGGCAGCACGGCGCTGACCAGCAGCGCCAGGCCGAGCCGGCGCAAGGGGGAAAGGGTCATGGGAGGGTCTCCAGGGTCAGGGTTGCGTCGCCAGCTGCGGGTCGTTCGGCACCACGAAGCCTTGGGCGAACGTGGGCGTCACGTCGAGACGCGCGTTCATCAGGCGATGGGCATGGTAGAAATCGGCCGTGGCCTGTTGCTCGGCCACGGTTTTGGAGTCGATCGCCTGCCAGCGCAGATGCCGCCGCTCGAATTGCAGGCGCGCAGCGTTCTCGGGGAAGCCGATGATCGCGGCCAGGGTCTTCGAATAGCTGTCCAGATGCTGGTTGGCCCAGACCTGTGCGCCTGCCAGGCGCGTGAGGTAGTCCTGCAAGGCGGCGCGGCGCTCGGCATCGTCCAGCGCTGCGTCGGTCGCGGCCAGGAAACTGTTGCCGCTGGACAGGCCGCGCCCGTTGACCAGCACCCGGCCCTGCCCGCTCAGTTCGGCCAGCGCGGTGTACGGCTCCCAGGTCGCCCAGGCATCCACCGAGCCATTGGCCAATGCGATCTTGGCATCCACCGGCCCCAGGAAGCGGAACTCCACGTCCTGCTCGCTCAACCCGGCCTGGTCCAGCGCCTTGAGCGCCAGGTGATGGCCGATCGAACCCCGGCCGGTGGCGATACGCTTGCCCTTGAGGTCGGCCGCGCTGTGCAAGGACGCATCCGGGCGCACCAGCAAGGCCGTGCCGTAAGGGTCTGAAGTGTCCACGGCAATGGCCTTGACCGGCGCGCCCGAGGCCAGCACGAACAGCAGCGGTGCATCGCCGATGATGCCGGCGTCGATGGCGCCGGCGTTCAGCGCTTCGGCCAGGGGCGCGGCGGCAGGGAACTCGGCCCAGCGGATGTCGTACGGCAGGTCGCGCAAGGCGTCGGCCGCTTCCAGCTGGGCGCGCATGTTGCCCTTCTGGTCGCCGATGCGCAGGGTCAGGCGTTCGGCAGCAGCGGCCTGGCTGGCCAGCAGCACGGCCGCGGCCAGAGTGAGCAGCGTCGATCGGATGGACATGGCGTTCCTCGGTGTCTGGACAGGCTGCGTCGTGCAGCCTTGGCCGAGCGACTCTAACGGGATCTAATCGATAAATTAAATTGATTTTAGGAATAACCTAATATGCGTTTTTATCCGATAGAATCCTGAGTGCGATGAGGCCAGTGCCTCGTGTACCCATCTCACCTGTGAGCCCCGCCGATGAAAATCGATGATATGGACGCCTTCGTGGCGGTCATCCGTTGCCAGTCCACCAACCTGGCCGCCGAAGCCCTGCAACTGACGCAACCGGCCATCACCCGGAGGGTGCAGAACTTCGAGCAAGACCTGGGCACCACCCTGCTCGACCGCCACACCAAACCGCTCAAGCCCACCCCCATGGGGCTGCGGGTGTACGAGCAATGCAAGGCCATCCTGCGCGAGATCGACGCGCTGCGCGAACTGGTGGCCCACGAAGGGGCGCCCTCGGGCACCCTGCGCCTGGGCGTGCCTCAGACCTTGGGCGACGTGGTGCTGCTCGATGCCCTGGCGCAGATCCGCGAGGCCTACCCGCCCCTGCGGACCCAGGTGAGCAGTGGCTGGGGCAGCAGCCTCATCACGCGCATGGAAAACGGCGAACTGGACGCCGCCGCGGCCCTGTTCCCGGCGGGCAAGATCTTCCCCGAGGGCATCGCCAGCCAGTCGCTGGGACGGATGCCGCTGAAGGTGGTGGCCGCCAAGGGCAGCGCCAAGCGTACCCAGACGCTCAAGGACTGCTACGCCCGCGGCTGGGTGCTCAACCCCGATGGGTGCGGCTTCCGCGCCGGTTTGCAACGGGCGTTGAGCGAGCAAGGGCTGCGCCTGTCGATCAACCTGGAGACCTTCGGGACTGAGCTGCAGCTGGGGTTGGTGGCCAATGGACAAGGGTTGGGGCTGGTGCCCGAGCCACTGCTCGCGGCCAGCCGCCACCGCGAGGCCCTGGACGTGCTCAATGTCAGCGACTTCAAGCCGCAGGTGGACCTGTGGCTGTTCCATCCCCGCTACCTCGGCAACCTGCAGGAGCCCGTGGAGCTGTTTGGCAAGATCGCCGGGCACAAGCTGGCGGGATGAGCCGCCGATCGCCAGGCCCGCTGTCTGGCAAGCGGAGTATGGTGCGCTTCGAGATGCTCGATTTTAGATGCGAATAACGCATAACGATTAAATCTATAAATTCATAAAACAAATAATTAGCATAGAACTAAAAAGACTTTTACAGGCCTCATCCATACGAATACGGTCTTAGCACGACACCGTCATTCAGGGATGAAACCCATGAGTCACCCCGCCGACAGCACCCTTGCCGAACTGACGCAGGCCCTCGCCGCCAACGCTGAACGTTACGATCGCACGGCGTGCTTCCCGCAGGACAACATCGACCTGCTGCATCAGCACGGTCTGCTCGCCTTCACCGTGCCCCGCGCGCTGGGCGGAAGCGGCGCAGACCTCGTCAGTGCCCGGCGGGTGATCGGTGCGATCGCCAAGGGCGATCCGGCCACGGCCCTGATCGTGGTGATGCAGTACCTGCAGCACGTCCGCCTGCAGGATGAAGCGCGCTGGCCCGAGCACCTGCGCCACCGCGTGGCCCGCGACGCCGTGCAGCATGGCGCCCTGATCAATGCCCTGCGCGTCGAACCCGACCTGGGTACGCCAACGCGGGGCGGCCTGCCCGCCACGGTGGCCCGGCGCACGGCCGAGGGCTGGCGTCTGGACGGTCGCAAGCTCTACTCCACTGGCAGTCATGGCCTGACGTGGCTGCTGGTCTGGGCCCGCAGCGACGACGCCGATCCGTTGGTCGGCGGCTTTCTGGTACACCGCGACACCCCCGGCATCACCATCGTCGAGGACTGGGACCATCTGGGCATGCGCGCCACCTGCAGCCACGACGTGCGCTTCGACGACGTGCTGATTCCGCTCGAGCACGCCGTGAGCGTCAGCCCTGCCAGTGCGCCACGGGCCGAACTCGACGCCGAAGGCCTGCTGTGGATGGCCGTGTTGCTGCCTGCGGTGTACGACGGCGTGGCCCGTGCCGCCCGCGACTGGCTGGTGCATTTTCTCAAGCGCCGCGCGCCGTCCAACCTGGGCGCACCGCTGGCGAGCCTGCCGCGGTTTCAAGCGGTGCTCGGCCGCATCGATACCTTGCTGTTCGCCAACCAGACCTTGCTCGATGCTGCCGCCTCCGGACAGGTCGCGTCGCCCCACGCCGGGCAGCTCAAGCACCTGGTCAGCGCCCATGCCATCCAGGCCGTGGAGCTGGCCGTCGAAGCGGCGGGCAACCCTGGGCTGTCCCGGCGCAATCCCCTGGAGCGGCACTACCGCGACGTGCTGTGCAGCCGCATCCATACGCCGCAGGACGATGTGGTGTTCGCTCACGTAGGACAGGCGGCCTTCAAGGAGGCAGGTGCATGAGTGCCACACCCGACCCAGGCGCCAAGGCGCAAGCCGCAGGCCTTTCCGCCTTTCATTTCCAGGCTGCACGGACGCCGTCGACCCTGCCGGTCGATCACCCGCGCAGCCACCGATCCCCGGAGCGTACCCCCATGAGTTCATTGTCTGCCTTCACTGCCGAGTCCCCCAGCGTTCGCGACCGGGTCAGTCCCGAGGAATGGGCGGTGCGGGTCAAGCTGGCCGCTGCCTATCGCCTGGCCGCGCTGTTTCGCTGGACTGACCACATCTACACGCACTTTTCGGCCCGCGTGCCGGGGCCGCACGAGCACTTTCTGATCAACGCCTTCGGCCTGCTGTTCGACGAGATCACCGCGTCGAACCTGGTCAAGGTCGACGTCGATGGCACGATCATCGACGACCCCTCGGGGTTGGGCATCAATCAGGCCGGCTATGTCATCCACAGCGCCATCCACCGGGCCCGCCCCGACCTCGAAGCCGTGCTGCATACCCACACCCGCGACGGTGCAGCCGTCTCGGCCCAACGCCAGGGGCTGCTGCCGATTTCCCAGCATGCCCTGGCCTACTACAGCCGCCTTGCCTACCACGACTACGAAGGCGTGGCCCTGGACCTGGACGAGCAGCAGCGACTGGTGGCCAACCTGGGCCAGCGCAACCTGCTGATCCTGCGCAATCATGGCCTGCTCGCAGGTGGCATCAGCGTGGAGCATGCCTTTCGTGAACTGCATGGCCTGGAGCGGGCCTGCAACATCCAGATCGCTGCCCAGGCCGGCGGCACCGATCAATTGCTGCACGCCTCGCCCGCGGCCATCGCCAAGGTGCATGAACAGTCGAAGCGATTTTCCGATGGCAAGGGGGAAGGTATCCAGCGGCACTGGGCGGCGCTGATCCGACAGCTGGACCGCGAAGGACGTGACTACCAGGCCTGACGGAGCCTGGGCGACCGCTTCGCGGGCAAGCCCGCTCCCACACGCTGCTTGCGCAGTCATGCCTGCATCGATGCGTGCAGAGGTCTGGGTGGGAGCTGGCTTGCCAGCGATAAGGCCCTGCCAGGCGCTGCATGCGATCGGGCCTGTACGGAGTAGAAAAGACAGTTGCTCCCACAGGTTGATCCCACGGCCGATGGGCCAGAACGCCACCCTTGTGTGGGAGCGGGCTTGCCCGCGATGGGCTGCCAGGCAGCGCTCGAAAAGACGCTGCCTGCCGAGTTGAAGCAGAAAGAACAGTTGCATCCCCGCCATGAAGGCGGACTGACCGATGAAGCGATCGGTGCCAGCACTCACGTTCATTGCCTCGAAGGATACTTCACATGCCCGCACTGCATCGCCTGTTCGCCCTTGGGGCCCTGGCCTGGGCGCTGACCGCCTGCTCACCGGCCGACGACCACGCGGCCAGCAACACGCTCAACATCGCCTTCTGGGGTGACAACACCACGCTGGTCAGCCTCGACCCGTTCCAGGTGTACTGGCTCGAGCACCGTGTGCTGTTGCGCAACATCGCCGAGTCCCTCACCGACCAGGACCCGCAGACCGGCCGCATCATCCCCTGGCTGGCGGCGCGCTGGGAGGTCAGCGACGATGGCTTGCGCTACACCTTCCACCTGCGCCAGGACGTCACCTTCAGCAACGGCGAGCGCTTCGACGCCCAGGCCGTGAAGACCGCCTTCGACAGCAACAAGGCGTTCGCCAGCCAGCTGCCCGCGACCTTCGGCGCGACCTACCTGGCCGGCTACGACCATGCCGATGTGGTCGATGCGTTCACCGTGCGCCTGGTCCTGACCACGCCCAACGCCGGCTTCCTGCAAGCCACCTCGACCACCAACCTGGCGATCCTCGCCCCGGCCAGCTACGCGTTGACGGCCCAGGAGCGGTCGTTGGGCAAGATCATCGGCACCGGGCCCTTCACCCTCGAGCACTACACACCGGAGGTCGGCGCGCGCCTGGTCAGGCGCGACGACTACGCCTGGCCGTCGGCCACCATGCACAATCGCGGCGCGGCGCACCTGGCGGCCGTGGAGATCCGCTACATCCCCGAAGAAAGCGTGCGCAACGGCCTGTTCCTGCAAGGCAAGGCCGACATCCTGTGGCCGCGCAACCCGTTCTCGGAGGTCGATGTGCAGCTCCTGCAATCCAAGGGAGCGACCGTGCAGAGCCGTTCGCTGCCAGGGCCGGCCCTGAACCTCTACCCCAATACCCGTGGCCAGCGCCTGTTGGCCGACCGGCAAGTACGCCTGGCGCTGCAAAAGGCCATCGACCGCACGAGCTATGCGCACACCGTGTTCAACGACCAGTTCCCCGTGGTCAGCGGCGTGTACGACACCACCACGCCGTATTTCAAGCCACAGCACGACAAGCTCGCCCATGACCCCCGAGGTGCCGAGCAACTGCTCGAGGCGGCCGGCTGGCACAAGGGCGAAGACGGCTACCGGCACAAGAACGGCCAGCGCCTGACCTTGCGTTACAACCTGACCCCCGCCGAAAGCGCCGGCGACGTGCTGGTGCAGGATCAGCTGCGCCAGGTCGGCATCGACCTCAAGCTCAACGTGCTGACCCGCGCCGAATGGGTGGCCGGCAACGCCTCGGGCAACTACGACCTGACCTCCACCTACATGACCCGTGCCGACCCGATCATCCTGCAGACCATCCTCGACCCACGGGCCGCCAACAGCGCCACCTTGGCCACCAACGCCTATGCCGCTGACGTGCTGCCCCAGGCCCAGGCGCTGTTCGACCAGGGCCTCACCGCGAGGACCGACCCCCAGCGGGCTCAGGCCTACGGCCGGTTGCAGGACCTGCTGGTCGATGAAGCGTCCGCCTTCCCGCTGTACGAGCGGGTCTGGCAGGCCGCCACCGCGCCCCGGGTCAAGGACTTCCGCTGGACGGCCGAAGGCTTCGCCCTGCTCGGCGACATCCAGGTCGAGCAGCCATGAAGCGCTACTTGGCAGGTCGCGTCGGTCAGGCCCTGCTGGTGCTGTGGGGGGCCTACACCATCACCTACTTCATCCTCTACCTGCTGCCCGGCGACACCCTGGCGATCATGCTCAGTGCCTCGGGCCTGGAAGCCGACGGTCTGTCGCCCGAAGACCTGGCCAAGGCACGGGCCTACTACGGGCTGGACAAAGGGCTGTTCGAGCAGTACGCCGACCTGCTCTGGCGCGCCCTGCAGGGCGACTTCGGGCAATCGTTGTCGCTGGGACGACCGGTCACTGCGCTGTTGGCCGAGCGCCTGCCGCAGACCCTGACCCTGGCGGGTGCCGCCATCGTCCTGTCCCTGCTGGCCGGGATTGGCCTGGCCTGCCTGACCGCCTACGTGCAGTGGCGGCCCTTGAAGGTCGCCCTGACGCGCCTGCCGGCCCTGGGGTTTTCCGTGCCGGTGTTCTGGGTCGGGTTGCTGTTGATCCAGGTCTTCGCCTTCGCCCTCGGCTGGTTCCCGGCCACCGGCAGCCAGGGGTTCGACAGCCTGGTGCTGCCGGCGATCACCCTGGCCATCCCCAGCGCCGCGCTATACGCCCAGGTGCTGCAACGGGGTTTCCAGGACGTCTGGCAGGCGCCCTACATCACCACCGCCTACGCCAAGGGCTTGAGCCGGGGCCAGGTGCAAGCGCGCCATGCCCTGCGCAACGCCGCCCTGCCACTGCTGACCCTGGTCGGCTTGCAGGTGGGTAACACGGTGTCCGGTGCCGTGCTGGTGGAGACCATCTACTCGCGCAACGGGGTCGGTCGTCTGGCCCAGGAAGCCGTGCTGCGTCAGGACATCCCCGTGGTGCTGGCGATCGTCGCGGTCGCCGCCGCGGCGTTCGTGGTGGTGAACCTGCTGGTCGACCTGCTCTACCCCTGCCTCGATCCCCGCATCACCCACACGGCCAAGGTGACCTGAGATGACCGTCGATATCCCATTGCCTGTACCCAGCTCCTCGGCTGCCCGTGAGCCAGCCAAGGGCTGGACGCCGCGCACCCGCTGGCAACGCTGGCAGCAACGGCTGAGTCCGCTGCTGCGCCGTCCGGGCTTCAGCCTGGCGCTGCTGATCCTGGCGTTCGCCCTGCTCGCGGCGCTGGCACCCTCGCTGCTGACCGGCTTCGATCCCTATGCCACCTCACCGGCCGACAAGCTCAGCGCGCCGAGCCTGACGCACTGGTTCGGCACCGACGAACTGGGCCGTGACCTGTACACCCGTGTGGTCTACGGCGCGCGCCTGTCGATGCTGGCCGCGCTGCTGGCCGTGGCCATCGCCCTGGCCGGCGGCCTGAGCCTGGGGGTGCTGGCCGGCTTTGCCGGCGGCCGTGTGGACGCCGTGCTGATGCGCCTGGTCGACGTGCTGCTGGCCCTGCCCGGCCTGCTGCTGGCCCTGGCCATCGTCACCGCGATCGGCTTTGGCACGGTGCCGGTGGCGGTCGCCGTGGGAATAGGCCTGATCCCAGGCTTCGCCCGCACCACCCGCGCCGAGGTGCTGCGCGTCAAGACCCTGCCCTACGTCGAGGCCGCGCGCCTGGGCGGCGCCAGCTGGACGCGCACGCTGCTGCGCCATGTCCTGCCCAACGCCCGGGGGCCGGTGGCCGTGCTCGCCACCCTGGATGTCGGCGCGGCCATCCTCGCTGCCGCTGGGCTGAGCTTCCTGGGCTTCGGCGCCGCACCCCCTGCGGCGGAATGGGGCACGCTGATCGCCAACGGCCGTCATTTCCTGATCACGGCCCCATGGGTCTCCTTGTTGCCGGGGCTGTTCCTGGTGGCCGTGGTGTTCAGCCTCAATCACCTGGCGCGCAGCGCCGAGGAGCCTGCTCGATGACCCCTTCCCCTGTGATCGACGTGCGCGACCTGAGCATCAGCTACGCCACCGCCGGACAACGCACCCAGGCCGTGCGGGGGTTGTCGTTCAGCCTGGCGCAGGGCGAAACCCTGGCCATCGTCGGCGAGTCCGGATCGGGCAAGTCGACCCTGGCCCATGCGCTGCTCGGGCTGCTGCCGGACACCGCCCGCATCGACCACGGCCAGCTGTGGGTCGAGGGGACCGACATGGCGCATGCCAGCGAGCGGACCCGCCGTCAGGTACGCGGACGGACCCTGGGCCTGGTGCCGCAGGACCCGATGGTCAGCCTCAACCCGACGCTGCGGGTCGGTCAGCAGATCGCCGAAGCCCTGGTGCTGGCCCGTGGCCGACGCTTCGCCGGGCTGGAGGCCGAGGTGCAGGCGTTGCTGGCCCAGGTCGGTCTCGACGACCCGGCGCTGCGCGCGCGCCAGTATCCCCATGAACTGTCCGGGGGCATGCGCCAGCGCGTGCTGATTGCCATCGCCCTGGCCGGCGAGCCACGGGTGCTGATCGCCGACGAGCCCACCAGTGCCCTGGACGTGACCGTGCAGCGGCGCATCCTGGATCACCTGCAAGCCCTGGTAACCGAACGCGGTCTCTCGCTGCTGATCATCACCCATGACCTGGGCATGGCCTGCGACCGCGCCGACCGCCTGCTGGTGATGCAGCACGGGCGGTTGATCGAACACGCCACGCCGCGGCAGATCCTCTGGGGCACCCGGCAGCCCTATACCCGCGACCTGCTCGCGGCCGCTCCAGCCTTCGTGCCGCGCCGCCGGCCAGGCGCGGTGCAGGGCCAGGCGCCGCTGCTGCGCCTGCAGGCAGTCGGCAAGCGCTTCGCCGTCCCTGGCAGGGCCGAGCCCTTCACGGCCCTGCACGGCCTGAGCCTGGACGTGCACGCCGGACAGACCGTGGCCCTCGTCGGGGAATCGGGGTCGGGCAAGAGCACGGCGCTGCGTCTGGCCCTGGGCCTGGAGACGCCCAGCCAGGGGCAGGTGACGTTCGCCGGCGTCGACGTCGGCACCCGCAGCTGGCGGCAGTTGCGACCCCTGCGCCGGCGCATCCAGCTGGTCCAGCAGAACCCGTTCGCCGCGCTCGATCCACGCTTCACCGTGTTCGACAGCATCGTCGAGCCACTGGTCGCGTTCGGCCTGCTCAAGGGCCAGGCCCTGGTACGCCGGGCCCAGACACTGATCACCCAGGTGCAACTGCCTGTGCACCTGCTCGACCGGCTGCCCCACGAGCTGTCCGGGGGCCAGCGCCAGCGGGTGGCGATCGCCCGGGCCCTGGCCCTGGAGCCCGACGTGCTGCTGCTCGACGAGCCGGTCAGCGCGCTGGACGTGTCGGTGCAGGCGCAGATCCTCGCCTTGCTGGAAACCCTGCAACACACGCTGGGCATGGCGTACGTGCTGGTCTCCCATGACCTGGCGGTGGTGGCCAGCATGGCCGACCAGGTGGTGGTGCTGCGCCGTGGCCAGGTCGTCGAGCAAGGGCCGGCGCTGCAGGTGCTCAGCCAGCCGGCAAGCGCCTACACGCGCGAACTGATCGCGGCGATACCGGGGCATTCACGGCGCGTGCTGCCCGTGGCGATTTGACAAAAGACGCGTAGCCCGGCGCGGCTGCGCACACCGACCAGGTCATCATCAGGAGAGACCGAGCATGAGTAAACGACAGATCCATCTGGGCGCGATGATCCACGGTGTCGGCCATGGCTGGGGCGAGTGGCGTCATCCCGAGGCGCTGGCCGATGCCAGTGTCAACTTCGGCTTCTACAAGCAGCAGGCGCTGCTGGCCGAAGGCGCCAAGTTCGACTTCGCCTTCATCGCCGACAGCCTGCACATCCATGCGCGTTCCAGCCCGCACTACCTCAATCGCTTCGAGCCGTTGACGATTCTGTCGGCGCTGGCGGCGGTCACCTCGCACATCGGCCTGGTGGCGACGGTCACGGTCAGCTACAGCGAGCCGTTCCAGGTCGCTCGGCAGTTCGCGTCGCTGGACCTGATCAGTGGCGGTCGCGCCGGCTGGAACGTGGTCACCTCCTGGCTCTCGGGCACGGCCGACAACTTCGGCAAGGCCGAACACCCGCCCCACGCAGTGCGCTACCGCATCGCCCGCGAGCATGTCGAGGTGGTCAAGGGCCTGTGGGATTCGTGGGAAGACGATGCCTTCACCCGCGACAAGCAGACCGGTGAGTTCTTCGACCCGGCCAAGCTGCACACCCTGGGCCACCAGGGCGAGTTCTTCAAGGTCAAGGGGCCGCTGAACATCCAGCGCTCGCCCCAGGGCCAGCCGCTGATCTTCCAGGCCGGCGTGTCGGAGGACGGGCGCACCTTCGCCGCCCAGAACGCCGATGCGATCTTCGTCAACCCGGAGTCGTTCAGCGATGCCCGTGCCTACTACCGCGACCTGAAGCAGCGTGCTGCCGCCCATGGGCGCGATCCCAGCCAGCTGTTCATCCTGCCAGGCATCCGGCCCATCGTCGGCCGGGACGCCGCCGAGGTCGAGCGCCGCTACCAGCAGGCGGTCGAGCTGGTGAGCATCGAGGATGCCCTGGTCGCCCTGGGCCGGCCGTTCAACGACTACGACTTCAGCCAGCACGACCTGGATGCACCGTTCCCCGACCTAGGCGCCCTCGGCGACAACAGCCACAAAGGCACCTCCGATCAGCTCAAGCAACTGGCCCGCGACGAAGGCCTGAGCCTGCGCGAACTGGCGCTGCGCTTCTCGCGCCCGCGCCGGGATTTCACCGGCACGCCCGAGCAGGTCGCCAATGCCCTGCAGGACTGGTTCGAGGACGGGGCCGCCGATGGTTTCATCATCAACTCGCTGCTGCCCGATGGCCTGCAGTACTTCACGGAACTGGTGGTGCCCTTGCTGCAGGCGCGCGGCTTGATGCGCAGCGAGTACACCGGCCAGACCCTGCGCGACAGCTTCGGCCTGAGCGTGCCGACCAACCGCAACACACTGCGGCGCGAGCAGGCGGCGGTGGCCTGACGGCCTTCGCATTGGAGCGTCTGCACGGGCGCTATCGCGGGCAAGCCCGCTCCCACCACGGGCCATGCCGTCTGACGGACTGGCTTCGCTGCCGCGCCCGCACAGGCAACCCCGGCACCTGTGGGAGCGGGCTTGCCCGCGATGGGCTGCGCCGCAGCCCTTGAACGACGACCCAGCGTACTGGGTGGATTGTGGTGCTCAGGCAAAGCGAAGGGTGCCTGGGCCGCCATCGACGCATTTTCGACTTTCCATCACCTGGCCCTGACGGCCAGGTGCCTATACGCGCACGTACGTTCGAGGACATGATGTCTAGACCCCCTTTCATCGCCCTGCCCCTGGTCTATCTGTTGACCCCGGTGGCCACTGCTGCACCTTCGCCTGAAGAACCCCGCCTGGAGACGGTCACGGTCACCTCCAGCACGACCGTCGCACGGGCCAGCCAGCGCACGGTGGTCGACAGCCCGACCCCGATCGACGTGATCAGCAGCGAGCAACTACTGCGCACCGGTCGCGCCGAGTTGTCCGAGGCCATCGCCAAGCTGCTGCCCTCGTTCAACTTCGGCACCAACATCGCCGGTTTCCAGTCCGGCGTGCGGCCGCTGAGCAACCGCAGCCTGGGGCCGGCCTACACGCTGGTGCTGGTCAACGGCAAGCGGCGCCACAACAGCGCCCTGCCGGCCAGCGGCTCCACCGACAACAGCGGCGCCAACGCGGTCGACATCGACATGATTCCCGTCAGCGCCGTTTCGCACATCGAGGTGCTCAAGGACAGCGCTGCCGCGCAATACGGCGCCGATGCGGTAGCCGGAGTGATCAACATCATCCTCAAGGACGCCGACGCCGGCGGCCATTACGAAAGCAGCTATGGCCAGCTCTACAGCGGCCAGGGCGAGACCCTGAAACTGACCGGCGACCAGGGCTTCACCCTCGGCGACGGCGGCTTCCTGCACCTCTCGGGCGAGGCGCGCAAGCGAGGCGCCGCCCATTGGATCGACAAGGCCGACCCTGGATATCGCGCCTACTTCGAAGACGACCGCCAGGCTGCCTGGGACCACCGTGCGGTCAAGAACGGCGACCCGGACCTGCGGGCGTTCAACCTGGGCTACAACGCCGAACTGCCGCTGAGCGACGACCTGAGCCTGTACTCGTTCGCCACCTATGCCGAGCGCACGTTCGAGGCCTACAACAACTACCGTCTGCCCAACAGCAACGCCTCGATCCCCGAGCTGTTTCCCGACGGCTACTATCCGCTCAACAACCTCAAGGACACCGATTACCAATGGCTGCTCGGGGCGCGGGGGACGATCGACCGCTGGGACTGGGACCTGTCCACCAGCTACGGACGCAACAAGAATCAGCAGTCCAGCGACCTGACCCTCAACCCCACGTACGGGCCGGCCTCACCGACCTCGTTCGACGACTTGGCCACCTTGCAGTTCGACCAGTGGGTGAACAACCTCGACCTGCGCCGCACCTTCGATGGTCTGTTCGGCCTGGCGGTGCCGACCCATGTCTCGGCAGGCCTGGAGCACCGCTGGGAGCGTTTCCGCACCTTTGCCGGCGACCCCATCGCCTACGGCATTGGTCCCTACACCTACCCGGCGACACTGGCCGACGGCCGTCCCAACCCCTTGTACGCCTTGGCCAACGGCCAGACCGCGGTCGGTGCCCAGGCCGCCTTGACGATCCGCCCCGAAGACGAAGCCGATATGCAGCGCAACGTCTACGCCGCCTATGTCGGGTTGGGCCTGGACCTGACGCCACGCTGGTACCTGGGCGGTGCCGCGCGATTGGAGCATTACGGCGATGACACCGGGCGCGCCGCCAGCTTCAAGCTCAATTCACGCTATGCCCTGACCGACACCGTCGCCGTGCGCGGCACGCTGGGCAGCGGTCTGCGCGCGCCGTCGCTGACCCAGACCGGTTATACCGTCAGCGACAACCGCACCGCGCTGGACGCCAACGGTAACGTGGTGCCGGCCCTGCGCCGCACTGTGGCCCCGGGCAGCGCCGCCGCGCAGGCGTTCGGCGGCGATACCCTGGACCCTGAGAAATCGCGCAATGCCGGCCTGGGCCTGACCTGGCAGCCGGCCCGGCGCACCAGCGTGACCCTTGACGCCTATGTGATCGACATCGATGACCGTATCCTGCTGACCGAGAACCTCTATGACCGACGCGGGGGCAGCGGCGCGGTGGGCGATGTGCTCGCGGGGTTGGGGCTGGCCCGCACGACCTGGATCAACTACTACACCAATGCCTTCGACACCCGCACCCGCGGGCTCGACCTGGTGGGTGACCATACCAGCACGTACGGTGCATTCGGCGAGGTGCGCTGGACGCTGGGCTTCAATTGGAACAAGACCACCGTGCGCGGCACACGCAGCACACCCCAGGGGTTGGCCGATGCCGGTCTGCAGGTCGTGGGCCACGGTCGCGAGGGCGACCTGGTGGCGGCCCTGCCCGAGACCAAGTGGGTACTGGGCGGGCAATGGACGCTCGGCAACTTCACGGGCACCTTGCAGACGACCCGTTACGGCAAGGTCGAGACCTGGCAGCAGAACCCGGCCCAGGACCGCCGCTTTGGCGCCAAGTGGATCACCGACCTGGACCTGTCCTACCTGTTGTTCGACAGCCTCACGCTGGGCCTGGGCGGCACCAACCTGTTCGACGTGCGCCCGGACAAGCACGGCGTATCCAACCCCAACGGCAACCAGGCGGCCTATGGCAACTCGCCGTTTCATCCAGGGGGTGGGTATTGGTACACGAAGCTGGCGTATGACTTCTGAACGGTGTGAGTCCTGGGCTGAAGGAGGCGGCCTCATGGGCTGATAGGTAGGCTTGCCCGCGATGCAGACGGCGCCTGACAGGGCCCTATCGCTGGCAAGCCAGCTCCCACACTCAGATCTCTGGATCCGGAGCTTCATTGCTAATCGATTTTAGGGCCGCTTTGCGGCTCATCGCGGCATTGGGGCTGCTCAGGTGACCGCGATAGCCTGCAACCCTGCGGAGGGACCCCACAGGAGATCGCGATAGCCCACAACCCCGCGGAGGGACTACGGGTGTGGGAGCGGCCCCAGTGCCGCGATCGGCCCCGCCAGGGGCCGCAAGATCAGCCTCCCGCGATCCCGATCTACTTGAAGCTCGAAACTTCCTACCACCCCCCCCTCACGACGCCTTGCGCGTCCGCTTGGCCGGCTTCTTTTCCTTTTCCTTTTCCTTTTCGGCAGACGCCTTGCTGGCTGCCGTCTTGCGGGTCGTCTTCTTCGGCTCGGCCTGCTTCGCCGCAGCCGCCTTGGCCGTGCCGCGCTTGCCCCCCAGGCTGCGCTTGAGCAGTTCGGTCAGGTCGATGATGTCGGCGCTCTTCTGGCCCTCCTCGTCCGTATCCCGCGCCACTACGCTGATCTTGCCCTTGCTGGCCTTCTCTTCCACCAGCTCCATGATCGTCTCGCGAAACGCGTCGTGGTAGTCCTCAGGTTGCCAATGGCCGCTCATGTCGCTGACCAGGCGCTTGGCCATGTCCAGCTCGCGCTTGTCGAGCTTGGCCTGGGTCACGCTCTTGTCCAGCTCCAAGGCCTCCAGCCCGCGCACCTCGTTGGGCCAGCGCAGCGTGATCAGCACCAGCGCGTCTTCCAGCGGCCGCAACAAGGCCAGGTGCTGCCGGGTGTGCAGCACCACGGTCGCCAAGGCCACCTTGCCACTGCCGGCCAAGGTCTCGCGCAGCAGCGCATAGACCTTGCCACCGCGCTTGTCGGGGCTCAGGTAATAGGGGGTGTCGAAGTGCTGCAGCGGGATCTCGCTGGCGTCGACGAACGAGAAGATGTCGATCGTCTGGGTCGCCTCGGGGCGCGCCTCGTGGATCTCCTCTTCGCTGATCACCACGTAACGGCCTTTCTCGTGCTCCACGCCCTTGACGATGTGCTCGCTGGCGATTTCCTTGCCGGTGACCTTGTTGATCCGCTTGTAACCGACCGGCTCCATGCTGCGCTTGTCGAGCCAGTCGAAGTCGATCCGCTCGCTGCTCACCGCTGTGTTCAGGGAAACCGGGATGTGCACCAGGCCGAAGCTGATGGCGCCTTTCCAGATGGCTCGAGGCATTGTGAGGCTCCTGACGAAAATCCATTCATGGCACGAACGAAAACGAGCGCCGCAGCGCCCGTCTTCAGTCTAGCGTCAGCCCCGCACCGCGTCGGTCGGACCGCACGGCCGGGCGTCATGCCTCATGGCAGCGGGTCGCCACCGGTGACACCGAAGATCTCGCCCGTGATGTAGCTCGACTCCTGGGTCGCCAGCAGCACGTACAGCGGCGCGCATTCGGCCGGTTGGCCTGGGCGTTTCATCGGCACCTGGCTGCCGAACTCCGGGATCTTCTCACGTGGCTGGCCACCGCTTGGCTGCAACACGGTCCAGACCGGGCCGGGCGCCACGGCGTTGACCCGAATGCCCTTCTCGATGACCTGACCGGCCAGGGCCTTGGTGAAGGCCACGATCGCCGCCTTGGTGCTGGCGTAGTCGAGCAGGGTCGCCGAAGGCTGGTACGACTGGATCGACGCAGTGTTGATGATGGTCGCGCCAGCGGGCATCAGCGGTACGGCCTCCTGGCACAGCCAGAACAGCGAGTACACGTTGGTCTTCATCGTGTGGTCGAACTGTTCCGAGGTAATCTCGCTGATGTCCTTGCGCGCTTCCTGCTTGCCGGCCACGTTGACCAGCACGTCCAGGCCGCCCAGGGCCTCATGGGCCTTGCGGGCCAGGCTGCGGGTGAAGGCTTCGTCCTTCAGGTCACCGGGCAATGCGACCGCCTTGCGGCCTTCGGCTTCGATCAACTTCACCACTTCCTGGGCATCGGGCTCCTCTTCGGGCAGGTAGTTGAGCACGATGTCGGCGCCTTCACGGGCGAAAGCAATGGCGGCGGCACGGCCGATACCGGAGTCGGCACCGGTGATGAGCGCCTTGCGCCCTTTCATGCGGCCGAAGCCCTTGTAGCTGTCTTCGCCACAGTCCGGCTTGGGCGTCATGTCCTTGTCCAGGCCAGGCGGGCTTTGTGGCTGGTCAGGGAATGGCGGTTGCGGGTATTGGGTCAGGGGGTTCTGCATGCTGAACTGATCGCGAGTGGTATTGGACATGGGGCCTACCTCCTGAGAAAAATGCCTTGCGCCTGATGACGCGCTCAAGAAATACGAGGCCCTGAAGGTGACGAGGGTTTGCTGCGATGCAGACGTCGCCCGATGAACGGTAAGGCCAAGCTGAAAGGTTTGAGCTGCGCCTGTTCACGGCACAGTTCAGCAGCTGCTCCAGAAACGAAAAAAGGGGCAGCCCAAGGCCACCCCCTTCCATCACGTACTGCCTTCAGTGACGGTGTCGGCTAGCCCTTGCTGTGTTCATCCGACGTCGGCCCGGTGCCGCGCTTGATCCCACGAGGGCCCATCAGTGCCCAGATCACCAACCCTGCCACTGGAAGCACGATCACCAGCACGGCCCACATCATCTTCGTACCTGACGGTTTCTCGCTGCGGAACACGCTAGCGATGACCCAGATGTCCATCAGCACGATGAGGATCGTCACGATGGTCCAGAAGTAACTCGGCATTTCGCCCATGGTCTTGCTCTCCTTTCAAGCGTGAATCAGTGGTCCTTCCAGCTCCCCTCGACAGTCATCGAAGGCAGGTCTTTTTCTTCAATGAACGCGCGTCACGGTCAGGCTGACCGCCGCGATACGCTCGACGGCCTCATAGCCGGGTTCCTCGAGCTGCTCGCCGAACACGTCAGGATCGATTTCTTCGTAGGTCCAGCTCCAGGCCTGGCCCTGCAGGCGCTGGCGTACGGCCTCGAGAAACCCATCGCGTCCCTCGACGATGGCAATGCCGGAATACAGCAGCAGGCTGCCCCCCACGCTCAGACGCTCGCACGCTTGCTCGAGGATGCGCAACGACAGGTCACTGCCCAGGTTGCCGCCGCCATGGCGATAGGTACGCTGCTGCTCATCGACCATGTACGGAGGGTTGGCCACGATCAGATCGAAAGTACCCGTGGTGTCGGACAGAATGTCGCTGCGCTGCGCCGTCAGGTTCTTCACGCCGGCCGTGGCGGCGTTGACCTGGGTATAGCGCAACGCCAGCGGGTTGATGTCAACGCCCAGGACCTCGGCATGAGGCACGGACTTGGCGATCAACAGGCCACCGATCCCGCTGCCGCAGCCGATGTCCACGGCCCGCGTGATGTGCTGGTGGTGCGCCTGCACGTGCGCCTGGATGACACGGGCGAAGCGGTAGCTGTCCGGCCCGAAGAACACTGCATCGGTACGGTCGGTCGGGTACCCGGAATGCACCAGCAGCAGATCGTCCAGGGTCGACCAACGCACCTGGCTGCGGAAGGTCTTGCCCTGCTCGGCGAGTACTTCGGCAGCGGCCATCAGCTGCAGGCGGTCGTCATCGAGCAAGTCGAGGGAAAAAGGACGGTTCCACCCGAACACGTCACGCAAGGTGGAGGCTTGCTGGGCGGTGGCACGGGCGTTGTTGCGCTGGTGGGTGACTGGCGTGACGCTGGTGAAGCGATAGCGCGCCTGCTTGAGCCAGTAGGCCAGCTCCAGCAGGGCCGCATCGGTCTGGCTCAGGCCATGATCATGAATCGGGGGGTCGGACAACACCATCAGCAGGGTCTCCCTTCCGCTAGGCCGGTATGGCGAATGTAGTCACGTGTCGCTTGCAGCCCCTCGGGCAAGGCATGCCAGCTGCCGAACATCTGCTCGATCAGTTCCGGGACCGAGGCCTTGCTGGCGCGCGCCGCAGGTGGCTCGTCGATCTTCAACGAGGCCTCCCATTTGCCCGGCATCACTCGGCGTGGCGCCGGACCTTGCCAGTCGGCTGCGATCCAGTCATGCCACAATTGGCGTTCATAGGGGCTGAAGACGCCGAACATGGGGGCGGTCGGACCTTCCAGCAATCGGTAGAAACGACTCTCCATGGGGTCGGCCCCACGGCGGACCCAACGCTGGTTTTCCAGCGCGGTCAGGAAGGCCGACATGCTCTCGCCGGGCGCCAGCCACTGGTTGATGGTGCGGCCTTCGAGGCGGCAATGGTCGGCGTGCATGAACTGGCCGAACACCCGCTTGCGCTCCAGGCTCGCCACCAGTTCACCGTGCAGGTCGAAGGCGCCGATCAACGAGGGCGTGTCGATGCCCAGATCGTTCAGGCGATAGCCCTGGCGTACGCGTTCGTAGAAGGCCTCGGCCTCGTGTGCCGGGCACAGCTGGTGCAGGGCCTCGATGGCCTTGCGCGCATGCCCGCTGGCAGCGTTGTCGATGGTGATGTGCAACTGGAAATAGAACCCGTCGATCCCCAGTTCAGCCAGCTCGTAGGTGGTGATCAACAGGTGCAGCGGAGGCTGTTCATACCCTAGGTTGTAGCCGATGACTTCCGGCAGGAACGCATCGCTGTGCATGCCGAGCGCCAGCTGGATGCCGCCTTGCAGGTAGCGCCCATCGTCCAACGGCACCGCCTCGAGACACCCGAGCCGGCTCATCAGACGTTGGTAGATCGAGACATGATTGCTGCGCAGGTCGCCATCACCCAGCTCTTCGAGGTAGGTACGGATCAGCCCGTGGTAGCGCGGGTCCTGCCAATGCTGCAGCGTGCCATACAGCCAGGCGCCATCGACCAGCTTGGTCGGCGTCACCTGTTGGAGAAAGTAGAGTGCCTGGGAACGATTGGCGAAATAACGTCGGGGTTCGCCGTCCTGGCGGGCCTTGAGGTAGGCGGCATAGGCCGACGCGACACGGGCGGCGTGCCGCGCGGTCCAGTCGTCCAGGCCAGCGGCGGTGTCCGGCAGGTCGTCAGCCATGGCACGCGTGCCTTCCAGCTGCTGGGCGAGCCAGCGCGCGCTGTCGACAGGATGCCCGGCGAGCAGGGCCTGGTAGCGATCCTTGAGCGTGGTGGCGGTCACGGGCACGTTGGCTGGAGCGGCAGTTCGGGCGGTGGTCGCCTTGCGGGTCATGACGGTCATGGGGCGGCCCTCTTGGACTTCAATGATCTTGTTCTGAGGAAGACGTTGGTTCGGTTTCGGCCGTAGGGCTCGTGATCGGCTTGTCGGGTTGCTTCATCAGCAGGGAGGGTTTGCTCTGGTCGGCATCCTTGGCCGGGTGGTCGGTGCGGTCGAAGCAGCCGCTCAACAGGACCAGCGTGGTCGACAGGCAAAGGATCGGGAGGGTGCGCATGAGGGTGCTCCTTGAGATCGACAACGCGCGGCGTCACAGGCAGGCGCCGCGCGTCGCACGTTTAGGATCGACCGCCTTTGCGTCCGGATTCCGAAGACTTGTCGTGAGAAGTCCCGGAGGCCTTCCCGCCTTTCTTGCCGGCTTCGGAAGCCTTCTCGCGGTCGTTTGCGAAGTTGTTGCCACTACCTTTCTGACCGCTACCGCTCTGGCTACCGCCTTGCTTGTTACTGGCCATGATCGTTCACCTCATGAGGGTTATAGGACACGGGCTTCGCACCGTGCATAGGTTCCGATCGACACGTTCGCAATAGATTCGATTTTTCTGTACCCGCTCGGATCAGCGGTCGAGAGGGTTGCCGAACGGGCGCTGAGCGTTGCCACAGGGTGCTGCGTTGTACTTTCCTCATCCCGTTTGCCCCATCAGATGGTGGCACTGTGCCTGCTACTGCATCGAATAGACATGAACGTGCCAATTTTTCGACAGAAGCGCTCCTCCGACGAACGGTGTACTGCTTGCACCACACCGGTGTAACGCAATGTTTACAGTAGGTTATGGGATCCAATGCACCATCCTGGTGCGCTTTTTGACCCCCGGTCGAGTTTTTGACACCCCATCCGGCGATAACCGCCGAGCTATACCCCTTTTCAGCCATAGGGCCACAGATCGCTTGCTGACGTCAGGGACGTGCACGGCGCTCTTCTTTCGGTAAAGACACGACACCTTTTGCCGACCGTGCTGGAAGAGTCGCCTGGCCTGACCTCAGCGGTACTCGAGGAATGGAACAGGAGTTGTCATGGAAAACATCGTCGTCGCCGATAAAGCCACATCACAGATCAGCAACCTGCAGGGCAATTCCGTTCAACTCAGCGGCCCCGGCGTGGTGCAGATGCCCGTCTCGCCGTCCCAGGTCGCGTCGGTCAGTCGCAGTGGGCAGGACCTCACGATCAACCTGAAGTCGGGTGAGCGCATCCACATCGGCAACTTCTTCACCGCCGATGCCGAAGGCAACCAGAGCGATATCGTGTTCACCGGCGACGACGGTGTCATGTGGCAGGCCCAATACAGCACCGAGCCCTTCGACGGCTTCACCTTCAACGAAGTCGACTCGCTCGATGAGTTGCTGGCGAGCAACGACGTGATTTCCGCCAACCAGACCTTCGCTTTCGCCGGCCTTGGCCTGCTCGGCGCCGGGGGCGCAGCCGCCGCCGCTGGTGGTGGGGGCGGCGGTGGTGGTGGTGGTGGTGGTGGCGGTACGCCGACGCCCGTGACCCCGACGGCACCAGCCAATCTGGGGTTGTCGGCGGATGGCCTGTCACTAACCGGGACCGGCATCCCGGGCGCGACCGTGAACGTGCGTGGCCCGGACGGCACCTTGCTGGGCAGCACAGTGGTCGGCGCCGATGGCAACTTCACCGTGCCGCTCGACACGCCGCAGAACAACGGCCAGACAGTGGTGGTCGACCAAACCGACCCGACGGGCGCTACCTCCGACCCTGTCGTCATCACCGCGCCCGACACCCAGGCGCCTGCCGCCCCCGCCAACCTGCAACTGAGCACCGACGGCCTGACCCTCACCGGGACCGGCGAGCCGGGCGCCACCGTCACCGTACGGGGCGCCGATGGCAGCGTGCTGGGCACGGCCGTGGTGGCCGCCGACGGGACGTTCAGCATCGGCCTGAGCGCACCGCAGCTCAATGGCCAGACCTTGACGGTCGATCAGACCGACGCGGCGGGCAATGTCTCCGCCGACGCATCGCTGACCGCCGCCGACGTGACCCCACCCGCCGCGCCGGCCAACCTGGCCGTCAGCGCCGATGGTCTGTCGCTCAGTGGTACCGGCGAGCCAGGCGCCACGGTCACCGTGCGCGGTCCCAACGGCGCTGTGCTCGGCACGGCCGTGGTCGGTGCCGATGGCACCTTCAGCGTGCCCCTGGGCGCTGCCCAGACCAATGGCCAGACCTTGAGCGTCGAGCAGACGGATGCCGCTGGCAACGTCTCGCCGACCGCCTCGGCCCTTGCCCCAACGGGTGTGGATGCGCCTCCTGCACCGACAGCCCTGGCGCTGAGCGCCGACGGGCTGACCCTCACCGGCCGGGGCGAACCCGGCGACACGGTGACCGTCCGCAGCGCCAATGGCGCCGTGCTGGGCACCGCAGTGGTGGCGGCTGACGGCACCTTCAGCGTGTCCCTGGGCAGTGCGCAGCTCAACGGCGAAACCCTGAGCGTGGTCCAGGCCAATCCCGAAGGCCTCACCTCGCCCGCCGCCACCTTCGTCGCCGCCGACGTCACAGCGCCTGCCGCGCCCACCGGCCTGCAAGTCGGCGATGATGGCCTGACGCTGACTGGTACTGGCGAGCCGGGGGCCACGGTCACCGTACGTGGCCCTGACGGCAGTGTGCTGGGCACCGCCATCGTCGCGGCCAATGGCAGCTTCACGGTCACCCTCGGCAGCGCCCAGCTCGACGGCCAGGCCTTGACCGTCACCCAGACCGATGCGGCCGGCAACACCTCCGCCGGCGCCGTGGCGACCGCACCGACCGGCGTGGACGCGCCACCTGCACCCGCCGACTTGGCCCTGAGCGCCGATGGCCTGACCCTGAGCGGGACCGGCCAGCCTGGCAACACGGTCACGGTCCGGGCGGCCGACGGCAGCGTGTTGGGTACCGCCGTGGTGGGTGCCGACGGCACCTTCACCCTCACCCTGGCGACCGCCCAGCTCAACGGCGAAACCCTCTCTGCCGTGCAGACCAATGCAGCCGGCCTCACCTCCACCGCCACGGCCTACACCGCCGCCGATGTCACCGCCCCTGACGCCCCGACCGACGTGCAGGTGGCCAACGATGGCCTGAGCCTGAGCGGCCGTGGTGAGCCAGGCGCCACCGTCACCGTGCGCGATGCCAATGGCGTCATCCTGGGCACGGCCGTGGTTGCGGCCGACGGCACCTTCACCGTGGCATTGGGCACGGCCCAACTCGACGGCCAGCAGCTGAGCGTCGAACAGACCGATGCCGCCGGCAACGTGTCGCCCGTGGTCTCGGCCTCGGCGCCCATCGGTGCCGACGCCCCTGACGCCCCCACGAACCTGGCCCTCAGCGCCGACGGCCTGACCCTGAGCGGCGTCGGCGAGCCGGGCAACATCGTCACGGTGCGCGGCGCCGACGGTTCGGTCCTGGGCACCGCCGTGGTCGGGGCCGACGGCACCTTCGCCGTCACCCTGGCCACGGCCCAGCTCAATGGCGAAACCCTTTCGGCCGTGCAGGCCAACGCCGCCGGTGCGACCTCCCCCTCTGCGTCCTACACCGCTGCCGACGTGACCGCGCCGGATGCGCTCGACGACCTGCAGCTGGCGGCCGATGGCGTGACGCTGACCGGTACCGGCGAGCCCGGGGCTACCGTCAACGTTCGCGATGCCTCGGGCAGCCTGCTCGGCAGCACCGTGGTGAATGCCGATGGCACTTTCACCCTTACTCTCAACAGCGCCCAGCTGAACGGGCAGACCTTGTCGGTAGAGCAGACCGACCGTGCTGGCAACACGTCGGTGTCGAGCGAAGTGGTGGCCGCCGACGTGACCGCGCCTGCTGCCCCTGCCAACGTTTCGGTGGCAGGCGATGGCCTGAGCCTGAGCGGGACTGGCGAGCCGGGCGCCACCGTCACCGTCCGTGACGCCAATGGCGCCGTCCTGGGCACGACGGTCGTCGCGGCCGACGGCACCTTCACCGTCGACCTGGGCACCGCGCAACTCGAAGGCCAGCCGCTGAGCGTCGAGCAGACCGATACCGCCGGCAACGTGTCGCCGACTACCGCAGCCTTCGCGCCCATCGGTGCCGATGCCCCTGATGCCCCGACCGACCTTGCCTTGAGCGCCGACGGCCTAACGCTGTCCGGTGTCGGTCAACCGGGCGCCACGGTCACCGTCCGCGGTGCCGACGGCAGCGTGCTGGGCTCTGCAGTGGTCGGTGCCGACGGCACTTTCGCCGTCACGCTAAGCACCGCGCAGCTCAACGGCGAAACCCTGACGGCCGTCCAGGCCGATGCCAATGGCGCCACCTCGCCATCGGCCTCCTACACCGCCGCCGACGTGACCGCGCCGCAATCGCCAGGCGACGTGCAACTGGCGGCCGATGGCGTGACCCTCACCGGCACCGGCGAACCAGGCGCTACGGTCAACGTCCGCGACGCCTCAGGCACGCTGCTCGGCAGCGCCATCGTGGGCGCCGACGGCACCTTCAGCGTGACGCTGAGCAGTGCGCAACTGAACGGCCAGACCCTGTCCGTGGACCAGGTCGATCGCGCCGGCAATGCCTCCGCAACCGTCGAGGTGCAGGCCGCGGACGTGACCGCACCGTCAGCGCTGACCAGCGTATCCGTGTCGAACGATGGCCTGAGCGTGAGCGGCATCGGTGAGCCAGGCGCTACCGTGACCGTGCGTGATGCCACGGGTGCCGTCCTGGGCACCGCCGTGGTGGCCGCCGATGGCACCTTCACCGTGGACCTGGGCGCGGCCCAGCTCGACGGTCAGCAACTGAGCCTCCAACAGACCGACGCGGCCGGCAACGTCTCTCCCGTCGTGTCAGCGTTCGCACCGGTCGGCGCCGATGCGCCTGACGCCCCGACGAACCTGGCGCTGAGCGCCGATGGCCTGACCCTCTCCGGTGTCGGCCAGCCGGGGGCTACGGTCACCGTCCGTGGCGCCAATGGCGACGTCCTGGGCACCGCGACGGTCGGTGCCGACGGCACCTTCGCCGTCACCTTGAGCGCCGCACAGCTCAATGGCGAAACCCTCACGGCCGTCCAGGCCGATGCCACGGGCGCCACCTCGCCGTCGGCGTCCTACACCGCGGCCGACGTGACCGCGCCCCAGCCCCCGAGTGACCTGCTGCTCGCAGCCGACGGCGTGACGCTGACCGGCACCGGCGAACCGGGCGCTACCGTCACGGTGCGCGATGCCTCGGGCAGCGTGCTCGGCACCGCCGTGGTCGCGGCGGACGGCACCTTTAGTGCAACGCTGAGCAGCCCGCAACTGGGCGGCCAGACCCTGTCCGTCGAGCAGACCGATCGCGCCGGCAATGCCTCGGCCAGCGTCGAGCTGCCGGTCGCGGACGTGACCGCGCCCTCGGCGCCGGGCAATGTCGTGGTCGCAGGCGACGGCCTGAGCGTCAGCGGCACCGGTGAGCCGGGCGCCACCGTCACGGTCCGGGATGGCAATGGCGCCGTGCTGGGCACCGCCGTGGTGGCGGCCGACGGTACCTTCACCGTGGACCTCGCAGCCGCGCAGCTCGACGGTCAGTCATTGACCCTCGACCAGACCGACGCCGCCGGCAACGTCTCGCCGACCACCACCGCCCTTGCGCCCATCGGTGCCGATGCGCCCGACGCGCCTGCAGGGCTGACCCTGAGTGCCGATGGCCTGACCTTGTCCGGCACCGGCGAGGCCGGCAACACCGTGACCGTACGTGCCGCCGACGGTACCGTGCTGGGCACGGCCACCGTGGGCGCCGACGGCACCTTCGCCGTGACCCTGTCCAGCGCGCAGCTCAACGGTGAAACCCTGACCGCCGTGCAGGCCAACGCCGATGGCGCCACCTCGCCATCGGCCTCCTACACCGCCGCCGACGTGACCGCGCCGGAGGCACCGGCAGGCCTGACCTTGACTGCCGATGGCCTGACCGTGACCGGCACCGGCGAACCCGGCGCCACCGTGACCGTCCGTGGCGCCAATGGCAACGTCCTGGGCACCGGAACGGTCGCCACCGATGGTACCTTCAGCGTCATTCTGGGCAGCGCCCAGCTGGACGCGACCACCTTGTCGGTCACCCAGGCCGACGCCGCGGGCAATGCCTCCCCGGCCAGCGAGCTGGTCGTGGCCGACGTCACCGCGCCGGCCGCGCCGACTGCGTTGCAGGTGTCTGCCGATGGCCTGAGCCTGAGTGGCCTGGGCGAACCTGGGGCGACCGTCACCGTCCGCGACGCCACAGGCGCCATCCTGGGCACCGCCGTGGTGGGCGCCAACGGCGCCTTCACCGTCACGCTGGGCAGCGCACAACTGGAAGGCCAGACACTGACTGCCGAGCAGGCCGATGTGGCCGGCAACGTCTCGCCAACGGCCTCGGCCCTTGCGCCGGTTGGGGCCGATGCCCCCGAAGCCCCTGCCGGCCTGGCGCTCAGCGCCGATGGTCTGACCCTGTCCGGCACGGGGGAGCCGGGCGACACCATCACTGTCCGGGGTGCCGATGAGCAGATCCTGGGCCGCGCCGTGGTCGGTGCCGATGGCCGCTTCAGCGTGACCCTGGGCAGCGCCCAGCTCAACGGCGAGACGCTGAGCGTGGTGCAGACCAACCCCGCTGGCGCCAGTTCGCCGTCCACGGCGTTGGTCGCGGCCGATGTCACCGCACCGCAGGCCGTGACCGGCCTGCAACTGGCGGACGACGGCCGTACCCTCACCGGCCTGGGCGAACCCGGCGCACGGGTGACCGTCCGTGATGCCACGGGTGCGGTCCTGGGCATCGCCACCGTCGCCGCCGATGGCACCTTCAGCGTGCCGCTTGGCAGCGCCCAGCAGAATGGCCAGGCCTTGTCCGTGGTGCAGGCCGATGCTGCGGGCAACGCTTCGCCCGCCACGTCGCTGGCGGCGCCGGACGTCACCGCGCCCGTTGCGCCGGCCGCCCTGCAGCTGGCAGCCGATGGCGTGACCCTCACCGGTACCGGCGAGCCGGGCGCGACCGTCAACGTGCGTGATGCCCAAGGCACCGTGCTCGGCACCGGCCTGGTCGGTGCCGACGGCACCTTCAGCCTGACGCTCACGCGCCCACAGCTGGATGGCCAGAATTTGACCGTCCAGCAGACCGATGCAGCCGGCAACCTGTCGCCGGTCACGCCGCTGATCGTCGCCGACCTGACCGCACCGACCGCGCCGACCCAACTGAGCGTGGCCAGCGACGGCCTGAGCCTGAGCGGTCGTGGTGAAGCCGGCGCCACGGTGAACGTGCGCGCGGCCGACGGCACCCTGCTCGGCAGCGCCACGGTCGCGGCCGACGGCACCTTTACCGTCGCCCTCGATACCGCACAGCAGCAAGGCCAGCCGCTGAGCGTCGAGCAGATCGATGCGGCCGGCAACGTCTCGCCCAGTGCGTCGGCCTTCGCCCCGCAAGGTGCGGATGCTCCCGATGCGCCCACGGCCCTGGCCCTGAGCAGCAACGGCCTGATCCTGACCGGCAGCGGTGAAGCCGGTGCCACGGTGACCGTGCGCACGACCGACGGCCGTGTCTTGGGCACTGCCCTCGTCGGCACCGACGGGACGTTCAGCGTCACCTTGGACACGGCGCAGCTCAATGGTGAAACCCTCGACGTACGCCAGGCCACGGCCGGCGGTACCTCACCGTCCACGGCCCTGATCGCGGCCGACGTGACCGCGCCTGCCGCGCTCGCTGACCTGCAACTGAGCACCGATGGCCGTACCGTCACCGGCACCGGTGAGGCCGGTGCCACCGTCACCGCACGTGCTGCCGATGGTCGTCTGCTCGGTAGCGCCCGGGTCGCCGACGATGGCACCTTCCGCCTGACGCTGAGCACACCGCAACTCGATGGCCAGGCCCTGTCGCTGAGCCAGGCCGATGCGGCCGGCAATGCCTCGCCCAACGTGGTGCTCGACGCACCTGATGTTACTGCGCCGTCTGCACCAACCGACGCCGTCTTGAATGCCGAAGGCCGTGTGGTCAGCGGACGCGGCGAACCCGGCGCCACGGTCACGGTGCGGGCCGCCGATGGCACCGTCCTGGGCACTGCCGTGGTCGCGGCCAACGGTGTCTTCGACGTCACCCTGGACGTGCCGCAACGCGCCGGCCAACGCCTCACCCTGGAGCAGACCGACGCCGCCGGCAACACCTCGGCGGTCAGCAACCTGAGCGCCGCCGACACCACCGCGCCCTTGGCGCCGAGCAACCTGCAAGTGGCCGCCGACGGCCTGAGCCTGACCGGTACCGGCGAGCCCGGCGCGCGCATCGAGGTGCGCAGCGCCGACGGCAGCCTGCTGGGCAGCGCCGTGGTCGCGGCGGACGGCACCTTCAGCGTCAGCCTCGGCGCCGCCCAGTTGGCCGGCCAGGTGCTGAGCGTGTCGCAGACCGACACGGCCGGCAACCTCTCCCCGGTCGTCTCGGCCACCGCGCCGACAGGGGCCGATGCCCCGGCCGCGCCTGCCGGCCTGCAACTGAGCGAAGATGGCCTGACCTTGACCGGGACCGGCGAGGCCGGTGCCACCGTCACGGTCCGGGATGCCAATGGCGCCGTACTCGGCACCGCGGTGGTCGGTGCCAATGGCGCCTTCAGCCTGACACTGGGCAGCGCCCAGCTTGACGGCGAAGAACTGCGTGTCACCCAGACCGCCGATGGGCAGACCTCGGCCTCGATCTCCCTGACCGCGCCTGACGTCACCGCACCGGGCGCACCCACCGGCCTGGCGCTCGGCGCCGATGGCCTGACGCTGACCGGGACCGGCGAACCTGGCGCCACGGTCACCGTGCGCGACGCCGAGGGCCGCTCCCTGGGCAGCGCACAGGTGGCCGCCGACGGCAGCTTCCGGATCACTTTGGACAGCCCGCAGCTCAACGGCCAGACCCTTCAGGTCGAGCAGCTCGACCGTGCCGGCAACCTGTCCACGACGACGCCGCTGACCAGCGCCGACGTCACCGCCCCCGTCGCACCGACCGCGCTGCAGGTGGGCACCGATGGCCTGACCCTGACCGGTCGTGGTGAGGCCGGTGCCACCGTCACCGTGCGCGGGCCCGACGGTGCCGTGCTGGGCAGCGCACAGGTCGGTGCCGACGGCACCTTCAGCGTGACACTGAGTGCAGCGCAACGGGCCGGTCAGGCCCTTGCCGTCGAGCAGGCCGATGCCGCGGGCAATCTGTCGCCGGCCGCAACGGCCTATGCGCCCCAGGCCCCTGTCGATGGCCAAGCGCCGGCTGCACCCGGCAACCTGCAGATCAGCGCCGACGGCCTGACCTTGCGCGGCACCGGTGAAGCCGGCGCGACCGTGACCGTGCGCGGTGCGGACGGCGGCCTGCTCGGCACCGCCGTGGTCGCGGCCAATGGCACCTTCAGCGTGCCCCTGGGCAACGCTCAGCTCGACGGCCAGACCCTGACCGTGGTGCAGACCGATGTCGCGGGCAACAGCTCCCCCTCCAATGCCCTGGCCGTTCCGGACGTCAGCGCCCCCGTGGCACCGACGGGCCTGCAAGTGGGCAGCGATGGCCTGAGCCTGAGCGGCACCGGCGAAGCGGGCGCCACGGTGACCGTGCGCAGCGTGACCGGGGCTCTGCTGGGCACCGCGGTGGTGGCCGATGACGGCACCTTCGTCGTCACCCTCAATGCCGCCCAGGTGGAGGGCCAGACGCTCGACGTGACCCTGACCGACCGTGCCGGCAACGTGTCGCTGGCCGCGTCGACCACAGCGCCGATCGGCCCCGACGCACCGGAAGCCCCGGGTGGCCTGCAGCTGAGCGCCAACGGTCTGACCCTGTCCGGGACCGGCGAAATCGGCGCCACCGTCACCGTGCGCGCCGCCGATGGCAGCGTGCTGGGCACCGCCGTGGTACGTGCCGATGGCACCTTCAGCGTGCCCCTGAGCGCGCCGCAACTTGACGGCCAGACCCTGACCGTCGCCCAGGCCGATGCCCAGGGCAACACCTCGCCGTCGATCGAACTCATCGTCGCCGACATCACCGCCCCCGTGGCGCCGACCAACCTGCAGGTGAGCAGCGACGGCACCACCTTGAACGGCACCGGCGAGGTCGGTGCCACCGTCACCGTGCGTGGCCCGAACGGGGCCGTGCTCGGCACTGCCGTGGTCGGCGCCGACGGTACCTTCAGCGTGCCGCTGGCCACGACGCAGACCGGTGGTCAGAGCCTGTCGGTGCAACAGGCCGACGCCGCCGGCAACCTCTCGGGCAGCGTGCAAGCCACGGCGCCGTCCGGTGCAGGCGCTCCGCCCGCGCCAGTCGGGCTGCAACTGAGCGACAACGGCCTGACCCTGACCGGGACCGGTACGCCCGGCACCCTGGTCACGGTCCGCGGCCCCACCGGGGCGACCCTCGGCAGCGCCGCCGTGGCCGCCGACGGCTCCTTCGTGGTCAACCTCGGCAGCGCCCAGCTCAACGGTGAGCGCCTCACCGCCGTGCTGACCAATGCCGCAGGCAACGCCTCGCCGTCGGCCGACCTCACCGCCCCGGACGTCACCGCCCCGGCAGCGCCCACCGACCTGGCCATCGACACCACCGGCCTGGTCCTGACCGGCGCCGGCGAACCTGGCGCCCAGGTCACCGTGCGCGCCGCCGACGGCAGCACGCTGGGCACGGCCCTGGTCGATGCCCAAGGCCGCTTCACGGTCGAACTGAACGCCGCGCAGCAGGCCGGTCAGACCTTGTCGGTCGAGCAGACCGACCCGGCCGGCAACCTGTCGGGCGCCGGCACCGCGACCGCGCCATCCAGCCCGGACGCCCCCGAGGCGCCAACCGGCCTGTTCCTGGGTGCCAATGGCAGCACCCTCAATGGCACCGGTCAGGCAGGTGCCACGGTCACCGTGCGCGACGCCGACGGCAACCTGCTCGGCAGCACCGTGGTGGCCGCCGACGGCAGCTTCACCGTGCCGCTGACCCAGGCCCAGCTCGATGGCCAGACCCTGACCGTGGTACAGGATGACGGCGCGGGCAACGTTTCGCCGTCCACCACCGTGCAGGCCAATGACGTCACCGCACCGGTGGCTGCCACCGCCGTGCAGGTCAGCGCCGATGGCGTCACGCTGTCCGGTACTGGCGAAGCCGGTGCCACCGTGACGGTGCGCGGCCCGGGCGGCGTGCTGCTGGGCACCGCCGTGATCGCCGCCGACGGCAGCTTTAGCGTGCCGCTGGGCACGCCACAGACCGATGGCCAGACCCTCTCGGTCACCTTGACCGACCCTGCCGGCAACGTGTCGCCGCGCATCACCGCCCAGGCGCCGGACGGCACCCAGGCACCTGCCGCGCCGGCCGCCTTGCAGCTGAGCGAGGATGGGCTGACCTTGAGCGGTACCGGTGCAGCCGGGACCACCGTCAGCGTACGGGGGACCGACGGCACCTTGCTGGGCAGCGCCACGGTCGGGACCGATGGCCGCTTCAGTGTCGAGCTGGGCAGCGCCCAGCGCGATGGCGAAACCCTCAACGTGGTGCTGACCGACGCGGGCGGCAATGCTTCGCCCTCCACCGCCGTGGTCGCCGCCGACAGCTCCGCGCCGGGCCTGCCGACCGACCTGCAAGTGACCGGCGATGGCCTGAGCCTCACCGGCACTGGCGAGATCGGCGCCACGGTCACCGTGCGCGATGCCGACGGCACCGTGCTCGGCACGGCCGTGGTGGCTGCCGATGGACGCTTCGAGGTGCCCCTGGGTACCGCGCAACAGGACGGCCAGACCCTGTCGGTCACCTTGACCGATACGGCCGGCAACACGTCGGCACCCGGCGCGGCCAGCGCACCGGCCGGTGCCGACGCGCCAGCAGCACCTGACGCCCTGCAACTGAACCTGGCCGGCACCGCCCTGAGCGGGACCGGTGTCGCCGGCGCCACGGTCACCGTGCGCGCTGCCGATGGCAGCGTGCTGGGCACCGCCACGGTGGCCGGCGACGGGACCTTCAGCGTCGACCTGGCCTCGCCACAGCTGGACGGCGAAGTCCTCAGCGTGACCCAGGCCACGGCTGACGGCACCTCGCCGTCGGTGCCGTTCACCAGCTCCGACGTGACGCCACCGGCTGCGCCGACCGACCTGGTCTTCAACGACGACGGCACCCGTCTTACCGGCACGGCCGAGGCCGGTGCCACCGTCCAGGTGCGCGGGCTGGGCAACAGCGTGCTAGGCACGGCGGTCGCCGCCGCCGATGGCAGCTTCACCCTGGTCCTGTCGCCGGCCCTGAACCCCGGCCAGAGCGTGTCGGTGATCGCTACCGACACCGCTGGCAACGCGTCGACGCCGGCAGCGGTCACCGCTCCGGGCACGCCGACTGACACCGTCGCGCCAGATGCGGCCGCGAACGTGGCGATCAACGCCAACGGCAACCTGATCACTGGCAGCGGCGAAGTCGGCACCTTGGTCACCGTCACCAATGGGGCGGGCGTGCTGCTCGGCACCAGCGTCGTGGGCAGCGATGGGGCGTTCGCCGTGGTGCTGACACCCGCCCAGGACATCGGCCAACCCTTGAGCGTCACCTTGACCGACCTGTCGGGCAACGTCTCGACCGCCACCGCGTTGCTGGCCCCCAACCTGATCCAGCCGCAGGCACCGGCCGACCTGGCGGTGTCTGCGGACGGCGCCTTCCTCACCGGCCGCGCCACGCCCGGTCTGCGCATCTTCGTGCGCAGCTTCGGTGGGCGCCTGCTCGGCTCGGCGGTGACCGCGGTGGACGGCACCTTCGTGGTCAGCCTTTCGCCCGGCCAGACCGATGGCCAGGCCCTCGACGTCACGGCCGTCGATGCTCGGGGCAACGTCGCCCCTGGCGAAACGCTCGCCGCACCAGACCTCACGCCACCGGCCGCGGTCACCGCCCTGGTGATTAGCCCCGATGGCGCCAGCCTGGCCGGCAAGGGCCAGGTCGGGGCCGCGGTGACCGTCCGCGATCAGGCCGGTACGGTCCTGGGCACCAGTACCGTGGATGACACGGGCGGCTTCCGGGTCGATCTGGCACCCCCACTGGCCGAAGGCCAGGCCGTGACGGTGGTGCAGGTCGATGCCTCGGGCCTGGCGTCCGATGAAGCCTCGGCCGAAGCGCCAGGCATCGATGCGCCGACCCCGGCCACGGGCGTGACCATCGATGCCCAGGGCACGACCGTCACCGGCACCGGTGCCCCCGGCAGTACTGTGGAAGTCCGTGATGCCGACGGCAACGTGCTCGGCAGCGCCGTGGTCGACGACGATGGCACCTTCAACGTGCCGATCGCCACGGCACAGACCAACGGCCAGGCCCTCAACGTCGTCGTGCTGAACCCTGCCGGTGAATCGCTGCCAACGGCGATCACGGCCACCGACAGCACCCCTCCTGCGCCTGCCGACACCCTGGCGGTCAACCCCAACGGCCTGGTGCTGTCCGGTCAAGGTGAAGCAGGCGCCTCGGTCACCGTGCGCGGGGCCGATGGCGCCATCATCGCTACCGGCGACGTCGGACCGACGGGCACCTTCTCGATCACCCTGCCCGTGGCGCAGAACCAGGGCGAACGCCTGGAGGTGACGCTCACCGACGCCAGCGGCAATGCCTCAGCGCCTGCGGTGGTCAACGCCCCCGATGTGCTCAACCCCCTGCTGCCAGGCGGCGTGACCCTCGACGCCAGCGGCACACAACTGAGTGGCATCGGCCAGGCCGGCTCGACCATCACCGTTCGCGATGCCGACGGTGCGGTGCTCGGCAGCGCCACGGTCGGTACCGACGGCGTCTTCACGGTGCCGCTGAACACCGCGCAGACCAATGGCGAGTCGCTGTCGGTAATCGGCACCTCGCCAGCCGGCCAGAGCAGCGACCCGGTCAACTTGGTCGCGCCGGACACGACGATACCTGCAGCGGTCACCGACCTCGTGGTCGAGGCGTCCGGCGACCAGCTCAGCGGTCGCGGTGAGCCAGGCGCCCAGGTGGTGGTCCGTGATGACAGCGGCGCCGTGGTCGGCAGCACCACCGTGACCGCCGACGGCAGCTTCGTGGTGCCGCTGACCGCCGCACCGGCGGCTGGCCAGCCGCTGCAAGTGGTGCAGATCGATCCCGCCGGCAACCGCTCCGAACCGGTCCTGGCCGTGGCGGCCGACACCACGCCGCCCGCGGCGCTGGTGGACGTTTCCATCTCCGCAGACGGCTCGATCGCCTCGGGGACGGGCGAAGTCGGTGCCCGTGTCGAGGTCTTCGCCGAAGGCCAGCGCGTGGGCACCGGCCAGGTCGGCGACAATGGCCGCTTCCAGATCACCCTGACGCCGGTTCAGGCCAATGGCCAGGCACTGACCCTCACCCAGACCGACGCCGCCGGCAACGTGTCGCCTGAAGTCAACGTCAACGCCCCGGACATCCAGGCCCCCGACGCCGTCACCGACCTGGTGCTGGCCGACGATGGCCTGAGCCTGACCGGTGCCGGCGAACCCGGCGCCACGGTCCAGGTGCGCGACACCAGTGGCGCGATCATCGGCACCGGTACGGTGGAGGCCGACGGCCGCTTCGCGCTGACCCTGGACACCGCGCAGCTCAATGGCCAGGCCCTGAGCGTGGCCCAGGTCGATGCCAGCGACAACGTCTCGCCCAGCGTGCCGTTGCAGGCACGCGACATCACCCCACCGGAACCGGTGCAGAACCTGGCCGTGTCCAGCAATGGCGCGACCTTGACCGGTACCGGCGAAGTCGGCGCGCGGGTCACCGTGACCGGCGCCAATGGTGCCGCCCTGGGCAGTGCCACCGTCGCCGCCGACGGCAGCTTCAGCATCGCCCTGGACACGGCCCAGGTCAGCGGCCAGACCCTGACCGTGGTGCAGACCGACGCCGCCGACAACGTCTCGTCTTCGGCCGAGGTCGATGCCCCGGTCGTTCTGCTGGCACAACCGTCGGCCCTGCTCCTGGATGCCACCGGCACCGTGCTCAGCGGCAACGCGGCAGCCGGCGCCACGGTCGAGGTGCGCAGTGCCGATGGCACCCTGCTCGGCCGCGACGTCGTCGCCAATGACGGCACCTTCGACATCACCTTGAACGCCCCGCAACTGGACGGCGAGACGCTGCAAGTCGTGGCCATCGACGGCGACCGCACCTCCCTGCCCGTGGACCTGGTGGCCGACGACACCACGCCACCGGCACCTGTCAGCGCCGTGCAGATCAGCGCCGACGGCGTGACGGTCTCCGGTAACGGCGACCCGGGCAGCCTGGTCACCGTCACCCGTGGCGGCGCGACACTGGGCACCGCCACGGTCGATGACGCGGGTGTCTTCGTGATCACCCTCGATCCACCGGCAATCACCGGCGATGCCCTGTCGGTCGTCGCCCGTGACGAGGCTGGCAACGAGGCCACGGCCGTCGCGCTCGACGGCCCGCTGGGCACGGAGCTGGCACCGCCGACGAACCTGCAGCTGTCCGCCGATGGCCTGACCCTTACCGGCAGCGCGACGGCCGGCGGCTCGGTGACCGTCCTCGGGCTGGGCGGCGTGGTGCTGGGCACCTCGGCGGCGGTCGCGGCCGACGGCACCTTCAGCGTCACCCTGTCGCCTGCGCAGACCAACGGTCAGACCCTCAACGCCAGCGTCACCCTCGGCGATCAGACCTCGGTCTCGACCTCGCTGGTCGCGGCCGACACCACCGCGCCCGAGGCACCGGTCACCACCGTGGTGGCCGCCGATGGCAGCGCGATCAGCGGGCGTGGCGAAGCCGGCGCTTCGGTGCGCGTCACCGATGCCAACGGCACGCTGCTCGGCACGGCCACGGTCAGCCCGGCGGGGGTCTTCACCGTCACCCTGACGCCGGCCCAGGCCAACGGCCAGGCCTTGACGCTGACGCTGACCGACGCCGCCGGCAATGTCTCGGCCGGTACCTCCCTGAACGCGCCGGACATCCAGCCCCCGGCCGCTCCGACCGATGTCGTGCTCAACGCCGCAGGCACCGTGGTCAGCGGCCGTGGCGAGGCCGGCGCGAGTGTCCAGGTGCGCAGTGCCGACGGCACCGTGCTGGCTGATGGCGTGGTCGATGCCAGCGGTGCCTTCCGCGTGACCCTGCCGGCACCGCAGCTGACCGGCGCGACCTTGCGCGTCGAGCTGACCGATGCCGCCGACAACACCTCACCGGCCACGGCCTTGCTCACGCCTGACCGCACGCCACCGGCGGCGGTCACCGACCTCTCGGTCAGCGGCGACGGCAGCGTGCTGGTCGGTCGCGGTGAAGTCGGGGCGCGGGTCGAAGTGCGCGATGCCAGCGGCACCTTGCTCGGCACCGCCACCGTCGCCGCCAGTGGCGACTTCTCGGTCCGCCTTGAACCAGCACCGGCCAATGGCCAGACGGTCGAGGTGGTCCAGGTCGATGCGGCCGGCAACGTCTCCGTCGATGCCCTGGTCAATGCACCGGACATCAGCGCGCCGGCCGCCCTGACCAACGTCGTCATCAACGGCGACGGGCAGATCGTCACCGGCAAGGGCGAACCGGGCGCGACGGTGTTCGTGCGCGGCCTGGACGGCACCGAGCTGGGCTCGGCGTTGGTCAATGCCAACGGCTCGTTCAGCGTCACCCTGAACCCGGCGCAGATCAACGCCGAGCCGTTGACCATCAACCAGGAGGATCCACCCGGCAACGAAGGACCGGCCATCGACCTGATCGCGCCAGACCTGACCCCGCCCGCCGCGCCCAGCGAGCTGGCCCTCAGCGTCAACGGCCTGCAGTTCAGCGGCAGCGCCGAAGCCGGCAGCACCGTCACCGTCAGCGCGTTCGACGGCCGCGTGCTGGGGCGCACCGTGGTCAATGCCACGGGCCGGTTCCAGCTCACCCTGGAGCAGGCACAGCTCGATGGCCAGGTCCTGAGCGTGACGGCGCGCGATGCCGCCGGCAACGTCTCGCCATCGACCCTCCTGACGGCCGTCGACCTCACCGCACCGGGCATTCCGATGGACCTGTCGGTGTCGGTGGATGGCAGCACCCTCAGCGGCCTGGGCGAGCCCGGCGCGCTGATCACCGTGCGCAGTGCCTCGGGCGTGCCTTCGGGCAGCGCCACCGTCACCGCCAACGGCACCTTCAACATTCCGCTGATACCGCCGGTGCAGCCCGGTACGGTCCTCAGCGTGGCGCAGAGCGACGCGGCCGGTAACGTCTCCGGCCCCGTGGTGATCACCGCGCCGGGCGAACTGGCACCGGACACCCCGAGCGATCTGGCCCTGAGCGCCAATGGCCTGGTGGTGACCGGTACCGGCACGCCGGGTTCGAGCATCGCCGTGCATGCGCTCGACGGCCAGTTGCTCGGCGTGGCCCAGGTCAATCCGGATGGCAGCTTCCGGGTGAACCTGACCGCCGCCCAGCTCAATGGCGAGGTCCTCACCGTCAACGCCAGCAACGCCGATGGCATCAATTCGGGCCCCAATCAGCTGATCGCCGCCGACCTCACACCACCGGCCGCCTTGACCGACTACCAACTGTCGCTCGACGGCCTGACCGTGACCGGGCGTGGCGAAACCGGTGCCCGCGTCATCGTCAGCGATGCCAATGGCCTGGACCTGGGCACGGCCGTGGTCGGAGCCGACGGGCGCTTCAGCGTCACCCTCGACACGGCGCAACTCAACGGGCAGACCCTGAGCCTGACCCAGACCGATGGCGCCGGTAACGAATCGGCTGCCGTCACCCTGCTCGCCGCCGACCGTCAGGCGCCGCTGGCGGCGACCGACGTGGCGATCGACCAGACCGGCACGCTGATCACCGGTGTGGGCGAAGCGGGCAGCAGGGTGACGGTCACCAACGCCGCCGGCCTGGTGCTGGGCACGGGCGTGGTGCGGGTCGACGGCACCTTCGCCGTCACCCTGACCCCGCCGCAGATCAACGGCCAGGCCCTGGACGTGACCCTCACCGATGCCGCGGGCAACGTGTCGCCGATCACCGACGCCACGGCCATCGACACCACTGCACCGCTGGCGCTGAGCAACCTGGCGTTCAACGGCACCGGCACCAGCATCACCGGGCGTGGCGAAGCCGGGGCCGTGGTCACGGCACGCAATGCCGCAGGCGACAGCCTGGGCACCGTGGTGGTCGGCGCGACCGGCGCCTTCACCCTGGTCCTCACGACGCCGCAGGCCAATGGCGAGGCCGTCACCCTGGTGCAGGCCGATGCCAGCGGCAACGTCTCGCCGACGTCGAACCTGGTGGCGCCGGACATCACCGCACCGCTGGCCCTGCAGAACGTGGCCATCAACGCCGCCGGCAGCGTGGTCACCGGTACCGGTGAAGCGGGCGCCCAGGTCACCGTGCGCGGCGCCACCGGCACCGTGCTGGGCAGTGGTACCGTGCAGGCCGATGGCAGCTTCGCCATCACCCTGAACACGCCGCAGATCAACCTGCAGGCCCTGAACGTGCAGCAGGCCGACGGCCAGGGCAACCTGAGCCCGATCACCGCCCTCACTGCCCCGGACCTGACGCCGCCGGCCGCCGCCACCAACCTGGCGGTCGCCAGCAACGGCACGGCCCTCACCGGCAGCGCCGAGGCCGGTGCGCAGGTACGTGTCAGCCGGGTCGGTGGCGAGGTCATCGACACGGTGACGGTGGGTGCCAACGGCACCTTCAGCGTCACCCTCACCCCGGCCCTGGTCAACGGCGAAGCGCTCGCGGTGGTGGTCATCGATCCGGCGGGCAACCTCTCGCCGGTCAGCAACCTGACCGTGCCTGACATCACCGCGCCAAACGCGGTGACCGGCCTGGCCATCAACCTGGCCGGTACTCAGCTGTCGGGCCTCGGTGAGGCAGGCGCCACCGTGGAGGTCTTCCGCGGCGCCACCCGCCTGGGCACCGCGACGGTCGATGCCAGCGGCAACTTCGTCGTCACCCTCAGCCCGGCGCAGGTCAACGGTCAGCTGTTGAGCGTGGTGCAGGCCGATGCGGCGGGCAACACCGCCACGGCGGTCAGCCTGACGGCGCCGGACACCACACCGCCTGCGGTGCCGACCAACCTCGCCCTGGCGGCCTCCGGACTGGCCGTGACGGGTGTCGGCGAAGCCGGTGCGCGGGTGCAGGTCACGGCCGCCGACCAGACCGTGCTGGGCGTGGCCCAGGTCGGGGCCGACGGACGTTTCAGCGTCACCTTGTCCAGCGTTCAGGCCAACGGTCAGACCTTGACCGTGCGCCAGGTCGATGCGGCTGGCAACAGCTCGCCAACGGTGGCCTTGCAGGCACCTGACACCACCGCGCCGATCGCCGTCGCCGACCTGACGCTGAGCGTCAACGGCCTGGTGCTGTCCGGCACCGGCGAAGCCGGCGCCACGGTCCGGGTGAACGGGGTCGGCGGCGTACTGGGTACGGCCACGGTAGGTGGCGACGGGACCTTCGCGGTCACCCTGGCCAGCCCGCAGCTCAACGGCCAGGCGTTGTCGCTCGTGCAGGTCGACGCGGCCGGCAACGTGTCGCCGTCGGCGAGCTTGACCGCCCGTGATGTCACGCCACCGGGCGTGCCAGTGATCGAGACGAGCGAGGTCGGCTTCCTCATCGGTACGGCCGAGGCCGGTGCTCGCGTCACCGTGACCACGGCCAGTGGCACGGTGGTCGGCACTGCCGTGGTCGAGGCCAACGGCAGCTTCGCCGTGGTCTACACCACGCCGCAGGAGACCGGCGCGCCCTTGACCATCACGGTCCGTGACGCCGCCAACAACGTCTCCACGCCTCTGGTGATCACCTCGCCGGACGTCACGCCACCGCTGCCGGTGACCGACCTGTCGCTCAACGCAGGCTTCAACCAGCTGTTCGGTCGCGGCGAAGCCGGGGCCACGGTGACGGTGCGAATTGGCAACGGTACCGCGCTTGGCTCTGCCGTGGTCGGTGCCGATGGGACCTTCGTGGTGACCTTGTCGCCTGCGGCGTCGTTCCTGCAGGTGCTCAACGTGACGCAGGTGGATGCGTCGAACAATCCTTCGTCCGTGGCGACCATCACCGTGCCGCTGATTCTGCCGCCGGAAACGCCGACCAACCTGGTCCTGGACCTGGCCGGCACCACGCTGACCGGCCGTGCGACGCCCAACGTGCGGATCGACGTGTTCGGGGCCGATCGCACCACCCTGCTCGGCTCCACCACGGTGGCCGACAACGGCACGTTCAGCGTGCAGTTGAGCGCGCCGCAGACCAACGGCCAGAGCCTGACGGTGACCGCCAACATCGCGCTGGTCGGGCCTTCCTTGCCGGCCATCGTCATCGCCGCCGACACCACGCCGCCGGTGGCCTTGGCCAACGTGTCGCTCAACGGCGCGGGCACGATCGTCAACGGCAGCGGCGAAGCCGGTGCCACGGCCATCATCACCAACGCGGCCGGTGTGGAACTGGGCCGCGCGGTGGTCGGCGCCAACGGTCTGTTCAGCGTGACCTTGAGCAGTGCGCAAACCAACGGCCAGGTGCTGAGCGCCGTGCAGGTCGACGGCGGTGCCAACCGTTCGCCCGTCGTGCAGCTCACCGCCGCCGACACCACCGCGCCCGTGCTGGCCACCAACCTGGCGCTCAACGCGGCCGGCACCCGCCTGACCGGGACCGGCGAGGCCGGTGCAGTGGTGCGCGTCACCAGTGGCACCACCTTGCTGGGCCTGGGCACGGTCGCCGCCGACGGCACCTTCGCCATCACCTTGACGCCACCCCAGACCAATGGTCAGTCCCTGGGCGTGACCCTCACCGATGCGGCCACCAACGTCTCTGGCGTGGCGACTCTGGTCGCGGCGGACACCACGCCGCCGGTAGCGCCGGGCAACCTGGCGCTGGTCGGCAACGGCCTGCAACTGACCGGTACCGGCGAAGCGGGTGCGATCGTCTCGGTCAGCACGGCGGCCGGTGTGGCGCTGGGCAGCGCGCGGGTCGGCGCCGACGGCAACTTCAGCGTCCTGCTGGCCAGCCCGCAGACCAACGGCCAAGTGCTGACGGTGCGGCAGGCCGACGCGGCGGGCAACCTGTCGCCAACGGTCACCACCACGGCCGGTGACACCACGCCACCGGCTTTGGCAGGCAACCTGGCCATTACCGGTAACGGCGTCACCCTGAGCGGGACCGGCGAGGTCGGCGCCCAGGTGACGGTGACCAATGCCGCTGGCCAGACCCTGGGTACCGCGACGGTGGGTGCCACGGGCCAGTTCAGCGTCACCCTGTCGACGCCGCAACTCGATGGGCAGCTGCTCAACGTGCGCCTGACCGATGCCGCGCAGAACGTCTCGGCCCCGGCCGTGATCACCGCGCCGGACACCACCCCACCGGTGGCTCCGGCCAGCGCCACGGTCAACGCCGTGGGCACCCTGGTCAGCGGCACCGGTATTGCCGGTGATCGCATCGTGGTCAAGAACGGCGCCGCCGAGCTGGGCACGGCCGTGGTGGCCGCCAATGGCAGCTGGTCACTGGCACTGAACCCGCCGCTGACCAACTTCCAGGCCCTGACGCTGACCCAGCTGGACGCGGCCGGCAACGTGTCGCCTGCCCTGGTCATCAACGCGCCGGACACGACGCCACCGGTAGCCGCCAGTGGATTGCAGTTGAGCACCGACGGCCTGACCTTGTCCGGGGCCGCCGAGGTCGGCGCCACGGTCAGCGTGCGTGGGCTGGGCGGCACGGTGCTGGGCACGGCGGTGGCGCAAGCCAACGGCAGCTTCAGCGTCGGCCTGCGCGCCGCGCAGATCAACGGTGAGACCCTGACCGTAGTGGTCACCGACGGGCGTGGCAATGCGTCGCCAGCGGCGACCCTGGTGGCGCCGGACATCGACGCCGACCGCCCGGTGGTGGCCAGCGACAACCTGACCACGGCCACGGTGACCCTGGCGCCGGTGACGTCGGTGAGCAACCAGAACGAGACCTTCCCCACGCTGCTCGGCGTGGGCTTCACCCATACCTTCAACTTCACCGTGGCGGCCGGTACCACCGCGAGGCCGACGTTGACCCTGACCAACGCTGGCGTGCTCGACCTGAGCACCCAGGCGACTTACAACCTGCAGGTCAAGGATGCCAGTGGGGTCTGGCAGACCATCGGTACCACCGGCAGCGGCGGCCTGCTCGACCTGCAACTGCTCAGCGGCACCGGCGTGCGCATCAGCGCCGGTACCCTGCAGGCCGGCGAGTACCGCCTGAACTTCGTCAGCAACAGCGTCAGCGTGATCACCAACATCGACTCCAACCTGCGCCTGGACGTCACCAGCCTGACCCAGTTCCAGGGCACGGCGGGCGCGGCGATCACCGGCAACGTGATCACCGACCTGGGCACCGACGGCACGGCCGACATCACCGGCCCGGACAACGGCGCGGTGCTGCGCGTGCAAAGCGGCAGCACCTACGTCAACGCCGGGACCGGCACGGTGGTGCAAGGCCTGTACGGCACCCTGACCCTCGACGGCCAGGGCAACTACAGCTACCGCGCCACCGGTACGGCCAGCAGCGTCGGCAAGGTCGATGTGTTCAACTACCAGCTGGTGCACCCGAACGGCCTGTCCGACACCGCGACGCTCTACGTGCGGATCGACAGCCCGCAGGCGGTGGAGGTCTGGAACAACGCCAACCTGGCGGCCCCGGCCGTGGTGGTCGATGCCACCAACGACCTGGCCAGCACCCGCATCAGCCTGGCCAACCTGGAGACCACCACCACGACCAACCTGGGGACGGTCACCTCGGTCGCGCTCACCGGCGGTTCGGGGCAGTACGGGTTCACCGTCAGCCCCAACACCCTCAGTGACCTGACCCTGACCTTGTCGTCCACCAGCCTGGCCTCGCTGTCTGCCTCGCTCAACCTGAGCCTGTCCAAGCTCAACACGGCGACCGGGCAGTACGTGCTGGTCAAGAGCTGGAACGGCGCGGCCCTGGTCACCTTGGGCGGCGGCAGTCGGGGCGTGATCATCGAAGACCAGACCCCGGGCACCTACCGGGTCAACGTCAGCGTCGGGGGCCTGGCGGTGCTGACCAGCCTCAACGTCAGCCTCACCAACGTGGCCACCTACACCAACCAGTTCGTGGTCGGCAGCTACACGCCGGTGACCGGCAACCTGCTCACCGACACCGCCGGTGGCGGCGCCGACGTGCTCGGTTCGGCCTTCACCACGCTGTCGGTGCTGGCAGCCGCCAACACCTACGTGCAGCCAGGCTACAACGGCACCAGCATCGCCGGAACCTACGGCACCTTGCTGGTCAAGGCCGATGGCAGTTATGCCTACACCTTGAACGCCGGGCTCAGCTCGACGGTGATCGGCCAGACGGACACCTTCACCTACCGCCTGACGCACCCCAACGGCACCAGCGACACCGCCACCCTGACGGTCGGGCTGAACCAGGCCGGTGCGGGCTCTGCGCGCATGGCCCTGGCCAGCGTCGACGACGACACCGCGTTCCACGCGCTGGCGGCGTCGGATGAACACACGCTGCTGGGGACCGACGGCAACGACACGCTCGATGGCAGCCAGGGTGGAGCCATCACGCTCAGCGGTGGCGACGGTGACGACACCTTGATCATCAGCGACCTGGACTTCGTTTCGGTCGATGGCGGCGCTGGCACCGATACCCTGCTCTGGGCCGGTGGCGACGCGGCGATCGACCTGGGCGAACTGCAGGACCGCCTCAGTCACATCGAGGTGATCGACCTGAACGACACCAGCGCCGTGGACCTCACCGTCAGCCTGGCCGACCTGGTCTCGATCACCGACAGCGACGCCGGCACCCTGCTGATCAAGGGCAACGACAAGGACAGCGTGCACTTGTCCGGCGATTGGAAAGCAGATGGCCTACAGGTTGCCGAAGGTCTGACCTACACTCAATACACGCCACAGGAGGATCCGACTCACCAACTCTGGGTACAGAACGGCATACACGTGGTTTGACACAAGGACGGCGTCGCACGCCAGACCGGGGGCAACCCCGGCCTGGCGCGCTGCGTCAGCATGATCAGTAAGGGAATAATGTGATTTCAGCCCATGCCGGAAGTAACTGCCGTACCGTGCCTTTCGTTCTGCTGACGACCCTGGCACTGCTCATCCCTCGCGCTGCCTCGGCGGCCGACGACACGATAGACCCTGCGTTGCTCGACCTGAGCCCGCAACGACTTCACCAGGCGCCGGCCAGCCGTGCCGCCGCACCCCGGTCGCCCACCGTCGCCGACGGTCCGCGGCTGAGCCTCGACCAAGCCATCGGCCAGGCCATCGCCTGGCACCCGGACATCGCCCAGGCGGTGGCCGACCTCTACCAGCAAGGCGAAGGCATCAACGTCGCCGAAGCCGGCTACTACCCCCAGATCAGCGGCGGCATCCGTACCGGCATGGACACCGGTTACGGCGGCGACCGCAACACCCAGGCGCTGAACATCTCGCTCAAGCAGATGCTCTACGACTTCGGCAAGGTGGACAACACCGTCGAGTCGGCCAAGGCCCGCGCTGCTCGCGCCCAGGCGCAGATCCTGCTGGCCATCGACCAGACCGGGCGCCAGACGGCCTATGCCTGGATCGAGGTGCAACGCTACGCCCAGCTGATCGACATCGCCCGCCAGCAGATCGACGGCGTCGGCCGCATCGTCGAGCTGGCCCGCCAGCGCAGCGAACTGGGCGCCAGTGCCCGTTCCGACTTCATCCAGGCGCAGTCCCGGGCCGACGGCGCGGTGGCCATGCTGCAGGACTACAAGGCCCAGTACGCCCGCTGGCAGGCCGCATTGGGCGCGCTGATCGGCCGGACCACGGCCGTGGAGGTGACCGACGATTTCCCTCCCGGGCCGACCGCGGCCTGCGAACGCCCGCCCTCCGACACCAACCTGCTGCCCGCCGTGCTGGTGGCCCAGGCGCAACGCAGTGAAGCCCAGGCGGACCTGGCCCGGGCCCGGGCCGAGGCCTACCCGACGCTGTCGCTGGAGCCGAGCGTCAACCATTACCTGGACAGCAGCTACAACGACAACAACCCGGCCATCGACCGCACCCAGGCCGGGATCTACCTGAGCCTCGAAGTGCCGATCTACCAAGGCGGTGCGATCAGCGCCCGCAGCCGCGCCGCCGGCCATGCCCTGACCGCTGCCGATGCGGCCCAGGACACCGCCGTGCTGCAGGCCAGCCAGGGCCTGGCCGAGGCGCGGGTGCAGACCTCCAGCCTGGCCTACCGGCAAGCTGCCCTGCGGCAACGCCAGGAGGGCATTCGCGAAGCACGGGTGCTGTATGGCCAGCAGTACCTGGACCTGGGTACTCGTCCGCTGCTCGACCTGCTCAACGCCGAGCAGGAGATCCACCAGTCCCGATTCGAACTGGCCGGCACCCAGGCCGATCTGCGTCGCCTGCAGATCGACTGCCTGTACAACAGCGGTGGCTTTCGCCGCGCTTTCGGCCTTGAAGACCGCCTGGTACAGGGCGTGAGGATTCTGCCATGAACGACGCTGTGATCATCGCTCCGCCACCGGCCAGCCAGGCCACCGAGCCGCCGGACGTGCACCCGTGGATGCAGGCCATCCTGCTGGTGGCGCAGCATTACCGCCTGGACGTCTCCGAAGAAAGCGTGCGCATCGCCGGGCAGCGCACCGACCGCGCCCTGGAGGACGTGGTGCGGCAGATGGCGCGCCAGGCCGGGCTGACGGTCAAGTTCAGCGGACGCCAGCGTCAGCCGCTGGGCAAGTGGCGCACCCCGCTGGTGGTCGAACTGGATGACGGCCAGGTCGGCGTGGTGCAGAGCATCAGCGGTGACGAACTGGGTATCGCCCTGAGTGGCGACCAGGGCCTGCAACAGCGCATGCCCCTGGCCGACCTGGAGCAGCGGGTGCGGCGCACGGTGATCCTGCGCCCGGCACGGCCGTTGTCGGACGTGCGCACCGACGACTATGTGCAGCCGTTCGACGAGCACTGGTTCCGCCGCATCGTGCTGCGTGACCTGCGCCCTTACAGCCACGTGATGCTGGCCTCGCTGGTGGCCAACCTGCTGGGCATGGCCGGGGTGCTGTTCTCGATGCAGGTCTACGACCGCGTGGTGCCGGCCGAGTCGCTGCCGACGCTGTACGTGCTGTTCGGCGGCGTGCTGCTGGCGGTGCTGTTCGACTTCACCTTGCGCATCATGCGGCTGCGCATCACCGACCTGCTGGGCAAGCGCGCCGACCTGCGCATCTCCGACCTGGTCTACGGCCATGCCTTGCGCCTGCGCAACTCGGTCAGGCCCAAGTCCACCGGCACCTTCATCTCGCAGCTGCGCGAACTCGAGCAGGTCCGCGACCTGATCACCTCGAGCACCGCCACGGCCCTGGCCGACCTGCCGTTCTTCTTCCTGTTCCTGTTCATCTTCTACCTGATCGGCGGGCCGCTGGTGGCCATTCCGGTGGTGGCGCTGGTGGTGATGCTGCTGCCAGGGCTGCTCTACCAGCGCAAGCTGGCGCGCCTGGCCAACGCCAACATGCGCGAGTCGGCGCTGCGCAATGCCATGCTGGTGGAAAGCGTGCAAGGCATGGACGACATCAAGGCGCTGCAGGCCGAGCAGCGTTTCCAGGAACAGTGGAACCACTACAACGCCGCCACCGCCGACACGGCCTTGCAGCTGCGCGGCCTCACCAACGGCCTGGTGACCTGGACCCAGACGGTGCAGAGCGCGGTGTTCGCCGTGGTCATCCTGTTCGGCGCACCGATGGTGATCGCCGGCGACCTCACCACCGGCAGCCTAGTGGCGGCCTCGATGCTGGCCTCGCGCATGATGGCGCCGATGGCCCAGCTCAACCACGTGCTGACCCGCTGGCAGCAGGCCAAGGTGGCGCTCAAGGGCCTGAACAACCTGATGGAGCAGCCGGTCGATCACCCCGACGGCAGCAAGCGCGTGCACCTCACAGCCATCCAGGGCGACTTCCACCTCAAGCAGGCGGCGTTCCGCTACGCCGCCGACGGCCCGGCGGTGCTGGAAATCGCCGACCTGCGCATTCGGCCTGGCGAGCACATCGCCGTGCTCGGGCGCAACGGCGCGGGCAAGTCGACGCTGCTGCAGGCCCTGGCCGGTGCCATGGACATCGCCACCGGCGAGGTCACCCTCGACGGCATCGCCCTGGCCCACCTGGATCCGGCCGACCTGCGCCGGGACGTCGGGCTGCTGCATCAGCAGGCACGGCTGTTCCACGGCACCTTGCGCGACAACCTGGTGCTGGGCGCCGGTCGGGCCAGCGACCAGGAACTGCTCGCGGCGCTGTCGATCACCGGCGCCTTGGACTTCGTCCGCCGCCTGCCCAAGGGCCTGGACCATCTGGTGCTGGAGGGCGGCATGGGTCTGTCCGGCGGTCAGCGCCAGAGCCTGTTGCTGTCGCGCCTGTTGTTGCGCCAGCCTCATGTGCTGCTGCTCGACGAGCCGACCGCGTCGCTCGACGACGTCACCGAACGCCGCCTGCTCGACGAGCTCAAGCGCTGGTGTGACGGGCGCACCCTGGTGGTGGCCACGCACCGGCTCAGCGTGCTGCAGAAGGTCGAGCGGATCATCGTGGTCGACAACGGCCGGATCGTCATCGACGCGCCCAGGGATGTCGCCCTGGCGCGCCTGAAGAACCCTGAAGGAGCCCAGGCATGAGCCAGAACGTCGCGCTTCACCCGCCGGCCGCGCCGGCGTCGTACCTGGACGGCAGCGACGACCGTGCGGTCTCGCGCGCCTCCCGGGTGGTCTGGATCTGCGCCCTGATGCTGGCGGCCTTTCTGATCTGGGCCGCGCTGTTCAGCGTGGTCGAGGTGTCCAGCGGCACGGGCAAGGTGGTGCCCAGCTCGCGCGAACAGGTGATCATGTCGCTCGAAGGCGGGATCATCACCGAGATGAACGTGCGCGAAGGCACGCAGGTCGAGCGTGGCGACGTGCTGGCCCAGCTCGACCCGATCAAGACCCAGTCCAACGTCGGCGAAAGCGAAGCCAAGTACCGCGCCGCGCTGGCCAGCGTCAGCCGGCTGCAGGCCGAGGTCACCGGCAAGCCGCTGACCTTCCCTCCGTCCCTGGAGGCCTGGCCGGAACTGACCCGTGACGAGTCCGAGCTGTACAAGACCCGTCGCCGTGGCCTGCAGGAGACCCTCGCCGGGATCGAGCAGTCGCTCAAGCTGGTGCGCAGCGAGCTGGCCATCACCGAGAAACTGGCCCAGGCCGGGGCGTCCAGCCGGGTCGAAGTGATCCGCCTGAACCGCCAGCGCTCGGAACTCGAGCTCAAGGCCAGCGAGGCGCGCTCGGAGTACATGGTCCAGGCACGCCAGGACCTGGCCAAGGCCAGCGCCGAAGCCGATTCGCTGGCCGAGGTGGTGCGTGGCCGGGCCGACTCGCTGTCGCGGCTGACCTTCCGCTCGCCGGTGCGCGGCATCGTCAAGGGCATCGAGGTGACCACCATCGGCGGCGTGGTGCCGCCCAACGGGCAACTGATGCAGATCGTACCCCAGGACGACAAGCTGCTGATCGAGGCGCGCATCAACCCGCGCGACATCGCCTTCATCCACCCGGACCAGACCGCCAAGGTCAAGATCACGGCCTACGACTACTCGATCTACGGCAGCCTGGACGGCAAGGTGGTGACCATCTCCCCCGACACGATCCAGGACGAGGTCAAGCCCGAGGTCTACTACTACCGGGTGTACATCCAGACCGAGTCCGACGTGCTGCGCAACAAGGCCGGCACGGCGTTCTCGATCGTACCGGGCATGGTGGCCACGGTGGACATCCGTACCGGCGAGAAGACCGTGCTGGACTACCTGATCAAGCCGCTCAACCGGGCGCGCGAAGCCTTGCGCGAACGCTGATCGGCCTCAGTGCGCCGCGACCATCGGCTGCCCGACCGGCGCGGGCACGCCCTTGGTCCCGGCCTGCAGCGTGGCGAAGCGCTGCCACTCGCGCTGGATCTGCGCATAGGGCAGGAAGATGCTGACCCGGTCACGTCCGGCCAGGTCCGGGCGCTTGATCTTGCTCAGGGCGCCCTTGTCGAGGTTGGCGACGTTGATGCCGACCACCGAACCGTCGGCGGCGAACACCGGGCCACCGGACATGCCGACCACGGTCGGGCCATCATGGGTGGCGTACATCACGCCACCGTCCTTGGCATCCAGGCGCACCAGCGCCGGCAGCGCCTGACCCTGGCCCTGCATCGGCAGGTAGAACGCGTTGAAGCCCACGGCGGTGAGCGACTCACCCGGCTGGTAGCTGCGCCACAGCGGCAAGGCTTTCTTGGCCTTGTGACGGAAGAACTGCACATCCCCCCGCCCCTGGTACTCCGACCCGCCCACGAACGGCAGGTGCTTGACGGTGACGGCATAGTCCTCGTTCCACTGCACGGCACTGCCCATCATCAGCAAAGGGACGGGGCCGCCGGAGTGGACGACGAAGGCTTGGTCTTGAAGGGAGGGGTCCTGATGTGAAGCGAGGGGCATTCCGTTGCACCCGCTGAGCAGCATGGTGGCTGCCAGGAGCGACTTGAGTGAGCGCATGAAATCACGACGGTGGTGGTTGGATGACGCGCAATACATCATGCCGGCACAAGTGAAATCAATGTGCCATCACTACCACTGGTCGGGTTTATATAAAAATTTAATTAAAATTCGGATCCAAATTCAAAATCGCTATAGATAAAAATGTTAACTAATATTTCTTAAAGTAATTTCAACAACTTGGATCCAATAGCTCGACACGCATTGATCTTTTCAATCGGTGCCATTACTCCATTTTCGTCCTGGCCTGGCCCAATCGATACCCGGTCACTGCCCATATCGCGGCCAGTCCCGCACCGATCCACAAGGCCAACTGCGGGTGTTCGCCCAGCAGATCGAGCCCTCGTTTGAGCCATCCGCTCACCGCATCGCCGCCCCGATAGACCACGGTGTCGATGAAGCTCTTGGCCTTGTACTTTTCCTCGGCCGGCAGCACGGTGAACAGCATTTCCCGGCCGGGCCGTACCAGCGCGTATTCACCGGCGCGGCGCGCCACCATCACCACCACGAACACGGCGAACACCGGCGCCAGGGCCAGCCAGACGAAGCCCACCGCCATGGCCAGCGGTACCCCGATCAGCAAGGCCCCGACCCCCAGGCGCTTGGCCAGCCGCCCGGTGAAGCACACCTGCGTCAGAATCGCTAAAGCCTGCACCCCCGCATCGATGAGGCCGAACACCTGGGTCTGTTGGGACCGGTCGGTGAAGGTTTCGCTGACGATGCGCGCCTGCTCGACGTACAGAAACGTGCTGACACTGGCGAGCAGCACCACGAACAGCGACAGACCCAGCAGGTAGCGTGAGCGCAGCACCGCCAGGGCTCCGGCCAGGGGGTTGCCACCCAGGGGGCGGGACGGGGGGTGCCGAGCATCTTCGGGCAGTGGCTGTCGCGCACGCCAATGGCGCAGGTAGAGCGCTGCCATCACGCTGCCCGACAGCATCAGGGCTGCCAGCACTAGCAGCCCGGCGTGCCCGATCGGCACCACCAGGGCAGCGCCCAGCAAAGGCCCGCTGAGCCCACCCAGGCTGGCCCCGGCCGCCAGCAGCCCGAACAGGCGCTTGCCCTGCTCGTTGGAGAACAGGTCGGCCAGCACGCTCCAGGCCAGCGAAATGCTCAGCAGGTTGAACACCGACAGCCAGATGTAGAAGGCCCGCGCGCCCCAGACGTCCTCGGGGTCGCGTGCCAGTACCCCGGCGAACAGCAGCAGGTTGCTGGCGAAGAAGCCGTAGACCCAGGGCAGGATGCGCTGGCGCGGCACCCGCGAGGCCAGCCAGCCGAACAGCGGCAGGCTGGCGAGGGTCACCACGAAGGTGCCGGTGAACAGCCAATGCAGGTTGTCCACGCCGCCAGCCACGCCCATGGTTTCGCGCACCGGACGCAGCATGAAATAGCCGGTGAACAGCAGGTAGAACAAGGCCAGCCCGGCCGCCACGGCAGGCCCTTCACCCTCGCGCAGGTCAAGGCCCCTGGCCAGGCGGTGTCCCCATGGGCGGGCCACGTCAGGTGAACTGGGCGATGAGTGTTTTTTGCTGCTCGGCGCTCAGGAGCCGACCATGGCCGGCCTCGAGCTGATCGCGCTGACGGTCCGGGCGGCCAGTGGCCGGGATCACGGCCGTCACCGCCGGGTGGCTGAGGGCGAACTTGAGAAACAGCTGCGCCCAGCTCGTCACCCCCACCTCGGCGGCCCAAGGCGGCAAGGGACGGTCCTTGACCTGGGTGAACAGGCGGCCGTCGTCGAAGGCACGGTTGATCAACACGGCCACGCCCTTTTTCTGGGCCAGGGGCAGCAGCTCCTTGGCGGCTTGAGGCGCGTTGACGGCGTAGTTGATCTGGATGAAATCCAGCGGTTCCTTGTGCAGAATGTCGATCATCTCGGCATGGCCGCTGGCCAAATAATGGGTGATGCCGACATGGCGCGTCTTGCCCTGGGCCTTGAGTTCACGGGCGTAAGCCAACTGTGTGCGCCAGTCGCGCAGGTTGTGCACCTGCAGCAGGTCAACGCGGTCGGTGCGCAGGTCACGCAGGCTCCGGGCCCATTGGCGTTCGGCGGCCTCGCGGCTGTCGGCGGCGATCTTGGTCGCCAGGAAGCATTTCGAACGCCAGCCCCCTGCCTCCAGCAACTGCCCGAGGATGGCGTCGGCACCGTTGTAGTTGGGCGAGGTGTCGATGATCGAGCCGCCGCCTTCGAAGAAGATCTTGAGGGCCTCGGCGAGGCGTTCATAGGCCGTCGACCCGGCTTCGACCTCGAAGCTGCCGGAGGTGCCGGCGCCGATGACCGGCAAGGCTTCGCCCGTGCCGGGGACGGTGCGGGTGAGCAGCGCCGTGGAGGGCGAGGCGCGCAGCCAGGGGCTCGCCGCGAGCAGCGCCAATGCAGCGCCGGTGCGTAGGACTTCGCGACGTCCGTACATGGGAGGTTTCCTGTCATCCAGTGGAAATATTCAATCTAGTGGCTGAGGAAAAGACCGCTGGAAGAGAATGTTTCTGGATGTGAAAAGTGTGGGGCAAGGCTACGAAAGCTGACCGAATCTGGTGCCAAGAGTGAGCTCGCCGGTGCTTGGGCCGCCGCCATCGCGGCACTGGGGCCGCTCCTACACCCGTAGCCCCACCGCACGGGATTGCAGGCTATCTCGGTCACCTGTGGGAGCGGCCCCTGTGCCGCGATAGGGCCGGTGCAGACCCTGCTGATCCTGCAGCCCTACCCTTACCCTACCCTCACCGCCTCACAGACGAACCCCGGCGCGACGATCTGCTCCTGAGCGGCGACCAGGGGCAAGTCCCGCGACCCCACGACCGTCGCCTGCACCAGGCCATACAGCGTCGAGGTCGTGCGTTCCAGTGCCTCGGCCAACGGCACCTGGTTCAGCAAGTGCGCCAGCACGGTGGCCGAGAACACATCACCCATGCCATTGGGCAACGGGTGCAGCGCCAGACGTGGGGTATTCACCAGCCATGCACCCTCGCCATTGATGGCCAGCGTCCCCAGGCGATCCAGCGGAATGTCGTCGGTGGCCAGGCTGGTGATCACCACGATGTCCGGCCCACGCCCACGCAGCTGCTGCGCCACGCGCACCGCTTCGGCAACGCTGCCGAGCTTGCTGCCGGTCAGCAGCTCGAACTCGAACTGGTTGGGGGTGATGATGTTCGCGCAGGGCAAGGCCAGGTTGCGGAAGAAATCGGGGATCGCCGCCTGGACGAAGATCCCCCGCCCCACGTCGCCGATGACCGGGTCGCACAGGTAGCGCACCTCGGGGTTGTCACGACGAATCTCCTCCACGGTCTCCAGGATCACCTCGCCAATGGCCGCATCGCCGACATACCCCGACAGCACCCCTGCCACCTGGGCCAGTACCCCACGTTCACGCAGCCCCTGCAGCACCTCGCGCACGTGCTCGGCGCCGAACACCTGGCCCCGGTACTGGCCGTACCCGGTGTGGTTGGAGAACTGCACGGTGTGGATCGGCAGGACTTCGAAGCCCAGGCGTTGCAGCGGGAACACGGCGGCATCGTTGCCGACATGGCCGAAGGCGACGTGCGATTGGATCGAAAGAACGTAGGATGGGCTGAGACCGCTCATGGGAGTGCCTTGTGTCGAGTCATGAAACCGCGCGGGCCGGTTGCAAGGGCGGTGCGCGAAAACACACACGTTACACCATCTGCCGCCGTGTCGAGCGTCGGCACAAGGCACCCTTCCCCTGCTGTGGACGTTCCTCAGCTCACTGCACCGTCAATGACCGACCCATTGCTTGAACAACACGCTCGCATTGACCCCGCCGAAACCGAATCCATTGGACAGGGCATGGGTCATTGGCGTCTGCCGGGCCGTCAACGCGACCAGGTCCAGCCCTGCTGCCGCTTCGTCCGGCGCATCGAGGTTAAGGGTCGGTGGGGCTATCTGGTCGCGCAGCGCCAGCACCGTGAAGATGGCTTCCACGGCGCCCGCCGCGCCCAGGAGGTGGCCGGTCGCGGACTTGGTCGCGCTGATCGCCAGGCCCGGACGAGTGCCGAACAGGGCACGTAGCGCTGCCAACTCCCCGCCATCGCCCACCGGCGTGGAGGTCGCATGGGCGTTGATGTGCTGTACCTCTTCAGGACTGATCCGCGCCTGACGCAAGGCCTGCTCCATGGCACGTTGCGCGCCGCTGCCATCGGCAGGGCCTGCCGTCAGGTGGTAGGCGTCGGCACTGGTGCCGTAGCCGACCAGCTCGGCCAATGGCGTCGCCCCCCGGGCCAAGGCGTGGTCGAGCGACTCGATCACCAGCAGGCCGGCCCCTTCGGCCATGACGAAACCCTCACGGTCTCGGTCGAACGGGCGGGACGCCTTCCAGGGCTGATCGTTGAACCCGCTCGACAGGGCTCTGGCCGCCGCGAAACACCCCAGCGTGACGCGGTCCAGGGCAGCCTCGGCCCCGCCACACAGCGCAATGTCCGCTTCACCGCTTCGGATCAACCGCGCTGCATCGCCAATGGCCTGGACACTGGCAGCGCAGGCTGTGACGGGGGCGCCCAGCGGCCCTTTGAAACCATGGGTGATCGATACGTGACCTGCCGCCATGTTGGCCAGAAATGAAGGCGCGGCGAACGGCGAGAGCCGACGTGGGCCTCGTGCATCCGTGGTCCGTACAGCCTCGGCGATCGCGCCGAAGCCGCCGATCCCCGAAGCGATCACGGTGGCCGTACGCTGTCGGCTCACCTCATCCTGCGGATGCCACCCGGCCTGCGCCAGCGCTTCATGGGCCGCGACCAGGGCGAACTCGATGAAACGGTCCATCTTCTTGCGCGCCTTGGCCGGTATCGACGCCAGCGGATCGTAACCGGCAACAGGATCCTCTTCACGTGTGGGCACCTGCCCGCCGACGTTCACGCCTACACCAGCGCTGACGGCGTCAGGCAAGGTGCCGATGCCCGAGACGCCTGCCAGCAGGCGCTGCCAGACGATCTCCACGCCACACCCCAACGGCGTGACCATGCCGCTGCCCGTCACGACGATACGTTGCTGGGCCGATTGTTCGTTCATGTTCATTCTCCACGGTTGAGCAGGCAGGCCCTGTCCGGGTTCATCGACCGGCGGCCGACGTTTCGGATGGCGATGCACGGGATGGAAGCGGGGGATCGCGTTGGATCTTGAACCAGATCGCGTACATCGCCGGCAGGAATACCAGGGTGATCAGGGTGCCGCCGAAGGTGCCCCCGATCAGGGTGTAGGCCAACGTCCCCCAGAACACCGAATGGGTCAGCGGGATGAACGCCAGAATGGCGGCCAGCGCCGTCAGGAGCACCGGGCGCGCACGTTGCACGGTGGCTTCGACCACCGCCTGGAAAGGCTCGAGTCCATGGGCCTGGTTGTGGTCGATCTGCCCGATCAGGATCAGTGTGTTGCGCATCAGAATGCCCGACAACGCGATCAGCCCCACCAGTGCGTTGATGCCGAAGGGCTGTCCGAACAGCAACAGCATCGGCACCACACCGATCAGGCCAAGCGGCGCGGTGAGAAACACCATGGTCATGGCCGACATCGAACGCACCTGCACGATGATGATGAGCAAGGTGATCGCGATCATCACCGGGAACAGCGGAATCAAGGCGGCGGTGGCCTTGGCCGACTCTTCGATCGAGCCGGCCTGCTCGATCCGATAGCCCGGCGGCAGCGTCTCGATGATCGGTTGCAGCTCCCGAGTCAGGGCACTGGAAACGTCCGGCGGTTGCAGATGCTCGGCGATATCGCCCCTCACCGTGAGGGTCGGTGTGCGGTCCCGTCGCCTCAGGATCGGGTCTTCGCTGCGAACCTCGAGCGTGCCCAGTTGGGACAGCGACACACGTTGCCCGCTCGCGTTCACCACGCTCAGCGCCTGGAGACGGGCTGGGTCGAGACGCACGTCGCCGGCGGCCCGGCCAACGATCTGAACCGAGCGGATGTCCTCGCGCACGGCCGTGATCGGCGTGCCTGACAGCAGGAACTGCAACTGCTGGGCAATCGTGCTCGGGCTCAATCCCATGGCCTGCAAGCGGTCCTGATCCAGTGACAGGTGCAACGTCGGCACCCGCGTGCCTGCATCCAGATTGACGCTGCGCATCATCGGGCTGGCTTGCAGCACGGCTTCGACCTGGTGCGCGATGACGCGGACCCTGTCCAGGTCCGGCCCCATGACGCGGTAGGCGACCGGGTAAGGCGAATAGGGACCGAAGACCAGTTGCGTGACCCTGACCTGCGCCTCGGCAGCCAAGCCCTGGGCAACGGCCTGACGCAGCTTGAGCTTCAAGGCCTCGCGCGCCTCTTCGTCAGGCGTGAGGACGACGATCTTGGCAAACGAGGGATCAGGCAACTCTGGCGCCATGGCCAGGTAGAAGCGTGGTGGGCCCTGCCCGATGTACGAGGTGACGACCCTCGCAGCGCTCTCGTTGCGCAGCCACGCCTCGACCTTGGCCGTGGCTGCGCTGGTCTGTTCGATGGACGTGCCACGCGGCATCTGCACGTCGACCAGCACTTCAGGACGATCGGAGGTCGGGAAGAACTGCTTGTCGACCCGGGCCATACCCAGCACAGCCAACGTGAACAGTACGACCACGGCCCCTGCGACCCCCCATTTGCGCTCGATGACCTGCCCGAGCAGACGGCGGAAACGAGTGTAGGCGCGGGTGTCGTATGGCGTGGTGTGCCCGCCCTCGACCGGTTCGAGCTCAGGAAGCCACTTGACGCCCAGGTATGGGGTGAAGACCACAGCCACGATCCAGGACGCGATCAACGCAATCCCGACGATCCAGAACATGTTGCTGGTGTATTCCCCTGCCGTGGACTGGGCGAAGCCGTTGGGCATGAAGCCCACGGCCGTGACCAGGGTGCCGGCCAGCATCGGCGCTGCGGTATGGCTCCAGGCATACGCCGATGCAGCGATCCGGTCATAACCCTCCTCCATTTTCACGACCATCGTCTCGATGGCGATGATGGCGTCGTCCACCAGCAGGCCCAGTGCCAGAATCAAGGAACCGAGCGTGATGCGGTCGAAATGCCTGCCCGTGGCGTCCATGACCACGAAGACCATTGCCAAGGTCAGCGGCACGGCGGCGGCGACTACCAGGCCCACGCGCCAGCCCATGCTGATGAAGCAGACCACCATCACCACCAGCAACGCCACGAAGAACTTGACCATGAACTCGTCCACGGCAGCACTGATGTTCACCGACTGGTCGGTGACCTGTGAGAGTGTCATGCCCAAGGGCAGGCCCGCGTTGATACGGGTCCTTTCCTCAGCCAGGGCCTTGCCCAGGTCCAGGCCGTTCCAGCCATCGCGCATGACCACGCCGAGCAGCAAGGCCGGCTCGCCCTGATGGCGCACCAGAAAGGTCGCTGGGTCCTCATGACCGCGCTCGACCGTGGCGAGGTCGGACAATCGAAAGGTGCGCCCTGCGACGGTCACGGGCGTGTCGCGAATGCGCTGAAGCGTCTTGAACGCACCGTCGAGCCTGACGACGACCTCGGGCCCTCGGGTCTCGATGGAGCCGGCAGGCGTCAGAGCATTCTGGCCTTCGAGCGCAGCGAACAGGTCCTGTGGTGCAACGCCCAGCGTGGCCAATCGTTCGTGGGAAAACGAGATGAAGATGCGCTCGGGTCGCTCGCCGATGATGTCGACCTTCTTCACGCCAGGCACGTGCAACAGTCGCTGGCGCAGCGTCTCAGCTTCGCGCACCAGCAGACGGTGGGGTTCACCCTTGGCCTTGAGCGCGAACAGGGCGAACGTCACGTCGGCGAACTCATCGTTCATCAGCGGGCCGATGACACCGGCGGGCAGGCCGTTGGCCGCGTCGCCGAGCTTCTTGCGTGCCTGATAGAACTGCGCCTGGACCTCGTCCGGGGGTGTCTTGTCCTGCAGCGAAAGCAAGGTGAAGGCCATGCCAGGTCGCGTGTAGGTCTCGCTGCGGTCGTACCACTTCAGCTCCTGGAGGCGCTTTTCGAGCAGTTCGGCGACCTGGTCCTGCATCTCCTGAGCGGTGGCGCCAGGCCAGGCGGTGATGAGGGTCATCTGCTTGACGGTGAACGGTGGATCTTCGGCGCGACCGAGCTTGAAGAACGACAGGCAACCGGCCACGCTGATCAGCAGGATCAGAAACAGCGTGACAGCACGCTCACGGACGGCGAGCGCCGACAGGTTGAAGCGCGTGATGCTCATGGGCGGGTTCCAACTACTGTCTGCGGCGGTGTCTGTTCAAGTACCACCTGCTCGCCCTCGTGCAACAGGTGGGCGCCCAGGGCGACCACCCGCTCCCCTTGCGCCACGCCCTGGACGCGTGCGCTGTCATCCCCAAGCCCGATGAGGGTGATGGGCCGCCATGTGACCCTGGCCACGGCAGCGTCCGAGGTGTCGGTGACGACCCACAGGCCGGGGCCCCGGCCGGCGTCGTACACGGCGGTCAGCGGCACGCTCGATTCACCGGGCGCAGCAGGCTCAGTGACCAGTCGAAGTGTCACGGTGGAACCCAGAGGCGCGTCGGCATTCGCCCCTTGGAGCACATAGCGCGCCTCGAACGTCCGGGTGATAGGGTCGGCGGCACCGGATAACTGCCGCAGCGTCGCGGGCGAAGGCGCAAGGGTGCTGTCGAACGACCGCGCCTGTGCAAGGCTGCCGAGGGCCGGGCGCATGGTTTCAGGCAATTGCACCCACGCTTCGCGGGCACCGGACTGGGCCAGCGTCATGACACGCTGCCCAGCACTGACGACCTGCCCAGGCTCGGCCGACGTTTCCACCACCACCCCCTCGACATCGGCGGTGAGCACGGCATAGCGCGTGCGATTGTCCGCGACGACAGCCTCGGCCTGAGCAGCACTGAGCGCGGCCCGGGCAGCCTCGGCCTCGGCCTGGAGGCGGTCGAAGCGGGTGGCTGAGATGGCGCCTGTCGACACCAGTTCGCGGTTACGACGCTCATCGCTCGCCGTCTGTACGGCGCGCGCCTTGGCACTGGCCACGGCTTGCCGAGAAGCACGGGCTTGCAGATCCAGGTCAGTGGGGTCCAGGCGCATCAGGCGCTGCCCGGGGTGAACGTGCTCGCCGACATCGACGAAACGTTCGAGCACCTTGCCGCCGACGCGAAAGCCCAGGTGGCTTTGCACCCGGGCGGTGACGACGCCCGTGAACGAGCGGTAACCCTGTGCCGCTTCGGCGACGGTGGCGACCCTGACCCGCGGAGCAGCGGCACGTGGGTCCTCGACGTTAGAAGGCGCGCCGCAGGCCGTCAGCAGCAGAGGGAGCAGGCACAGTGTGGAAGTGGTACTGCGGAGCAGGAGCATCGGATTGCGCACTCGAAAGGGCAGAGAGGAATCCGATTCTGATACTAGTGACCAATTTCGTCAATAGTCACTAACTGGCTGTCAGGCTCCGTATCAGAAGGTCTGGCAAGAGATCAATGGCTGTTTCGGCAGTGTCCAGGTTGTACTGCAGCTGCACCGGGTTGATGAAGGGTTGCATCACCAGGGAGATCGCCTGAGTGGCCTCGTCCAGTGGCGTTTTATCTTCGAACTCACCGGTCTTTCTGCCGTCCAGCACGATCTGTTCGATCAGCCGATGCAGACGCTCGCCGTGGGCTGCTGCCGAAGGCCAGTGGTCACGCCCGGCCACGGCAGCGATGTCGTAGAGCTTGCGGTCATGAAAGAACAGCTCGCTGCCCGTCTCCACAAGGGCGCGGAACAGGCAACGCAGCTTTTGCGAGGCGCTTGGTGCCGTGGCGACAGCCTGTTCGACAGCGTTCATGATCATTGCCAGGCGGCTGGCGCAGATCATCTCGCCGATGGCCTGTTTGGAGTCGAAGAACTTGTAGATATAGGCCTTGGAAAAACCGATGGCCTTGGCCAGGTCCGACACGGTGGTCTTCTCGTAACCGTAATGCCCGAAATGCTGCATCGCCGCTTCCATGATCTGGTCGCGAACGCTGTGGTCGGAAGGACCTCTGGGGGTAAAGGTGTTCGATTGTCTAGTCATGCCTCAGTCTAGCGTGATGCCATGGCGAGTGACAGCGCATGATCAGCCTCACGCAGGCGACCGTATCGACGATCGGGCAGCAACTCGGCCATGCCTCCGACAGCGCTTTCAGGCATGCCTTCAAACGTCTGCTCGATTGCTCACCGCTTCAGTAGTGGAATGCACAGGCCAAAGCCGGCAGCGCGCGTGACTGAATTCCCTTCATCACCCATGCAAGTCCGGCACGCATGAAATCGTGGCAACGACGGCACCTCACTGCACGCGTCTGGTCTGTGAAAGAACGTCCGCGCCGTGAACCGGGTTTTGACTCGACACGCCTCAGGGGGTTGTCTACCCTCGCGCCTTTATCGTTTCAGCCTCTTGTCAGAAGGATCCCGATGTCCGCTTCCCTTCCTCCCCTGTCGACTCCGTCGAAACCTGCCATCGCCAAGATGGAAGCCTCCATGGCCCTGGGCAGCTTCGCCATCGGCACCGGCGAATTCGCCATCATGGGCCTGATGCCCGACATTGCCAGCAATCTCAACCTGAGCGAGCCACAGGTCGGCCATGCGATCAGCGCCTACGCCTTGGGCGTGGTGGTGGGCGCGCCCACGTTGGCGATCCTGGGCGCCAAGCTGCTGCGCAAGCACATGCTGTTGTGGCTCATGCTGCTGTACACCCTGGGCAACCTGGCCACGGCCTTCGCGCCCTCGTTTTCCAGTCTGGTGGCGTTCCGCTTCGTCAGCGGCCTGCCCCATGGGGCCTACTTCGGTATCGCGGCCGTGGTCGCCTCGAGCATGGTGCCGAGCAACCAGCGCGCCGGTGCGGTGGCGCGGGTGATGCTGGGGCTGACCCTGGCCATGCTGTTGGGTAACCCGATCGCCACGTTCCTGGGGCAGTTCTTCGGCTGGCGTTCGGCCTTCGTGCTGGTCGGTGTCATCGCCTTGTGTACCGTGGCGCTGGTTGCCCGGTATGTGCCGCAGCCTCACGACGAAGTGCGCAGCGATCCACGGCGTGAACTGCATGCCTTCACCAAACCGCAGGTGTGGATGGCATTGGGCATCGCCTCGATCGGGTTTGCCGGCATGTTCTGCGTGTTCAGCTACCTGGCGCCGACCATGCTCGAGGTGACGCGTGTGTCGCCCCAGTGGATCCCGTTCGGGCTGGCCGCCTTCGGGCTGGGCGGCATCGTCGGCAACATCGCCGGCGGCAAGCTGTTCGACCGGCTGGGCTTCCGGGCCGTCGGGCTGGTGCTGATCTGGTCGATGCTGGTGCTGGTGTGCTTCTCGTTCGCCGCGCACTCGCTGTGGACCTTGCTGCCGGCCGTCGCGCTGGTGGGCACCATGATCGCCCTGGCGGCCCCCTTGCAGATTCGCCTGATGGACATCGCCCATGAGGCGCCGAGCCTCGCAGCAGCCTCGAATCACGCGGCCTTCAACCTGGCCAACGCCCTGGGGCCTTGGCTTGGCGGGCTGGCCATCACCGCAGGCCTGGGCTGGACCAGTACCGGGTACATTGGCGCGGCGGCAGCCCTGGGCGGGCTGGTTCTGTTCCTCATCGCGCGTCGGATGAAGGACGGGCACTGAGTCACGCGGCCTGGACGATACCCCCGGTCGTCCAGGCCAGATTCTCGTCAGGTCGGCTCGTAGACCACGCCACCGAGCCGATAGGTCGAGTGCAAAGCACCCTCCTTCACCGGCGCTTCGGCCTGGGTCGACTGCCCTTTCGGGCCTGGCAAATACATGTGACGCTGCGGCCACACCTCCTGCCGCGCCTTGACGTCACGGCGCCGTTCGCCCCGCACGGCCTTGTCGAAGTGCTTCAGGTCACTCAGCTTCATCGGCCCATCCCCGGCCAGCACGAACACCGGCAGGTTGGCCTTGGGCTGCGCGTCCCACTTCATGCCGGTGGGGCCGAACCACAAGGTGCAGCGCGGGTGCGGTGCGATCTGTTTGTGCTTGATCAGCACGTCGGCGTCGTTGAGCCGGATGATGGCCGCCAGGTCCAGGTACTCGGGCGTCTGCTGTACCGGAATGTCTTCCGCCGCCGCCCGCAGCTTGGCCGCATGGGCCAGCTGCTCACGCACCTTGGCCACCCGAATGCGTTCGGTGCTGGTGGTGTGTCCGGCCCAGGTGAACGAGATGCGCCGGGGTGCGCCGTCGAACACGTGCAGCGTGCGCTGCAGCTGCTTGGTGCTGAACAGTGAGGAACCCAGCGCCTTGCGCATCAGTTTCGGGCGCATTTCCGGGGCCAGGTTCTGGGCCACCCGTTCCGCTTCGATGGCATCCATCAGCGCAAGCTTGGCCGTGTTGACAGCCATGGCCAGCGGCAGCACCGATGCGCTGAGCTGGAAATAGCCCGGCAGGCGCATCACCGTGCCAGGCGCCTGGTCGATGTCCCGTTGAAACGTGCGCAAGGCCACGACCGTGGCATCGATGGCCTGCTGTCCGGTCAGGGCCTCGACCTCGATGACGTCGGGCGTGCGCTGCTCTTGCAGGACGGGCACCCGCCAGACCTTGCCGGCCACCACCAGCGACGGCCAGGTTTCATTGAACTGGGTGACTTCGGCGACCAGCCGTTGATAGGCAGCCTGGATGACGTCGTACATGGTGATGCCCTCGTGAAGATGGATCGGAAGGTGGCGAAGCCGCCTACAGGCCCCTCCTCTTGATTACTGGGTTTGATGCGGTGCTTCAGGATGGGTGGTGTTGTCTGAATTTTCCCATTTGGGGTGGTATAAAAATGTAGAGCGGCTGAAGGCCTTTGTCAAAGGCCTGTCGGTTTTTTTGCCGGCGAAAAGAGCACGCCCGTACTCCGCAGTATACGAAGGGGGTGCTCAGGTGTCATTCGAGACGGCTGGAAGGCCGTCTGCTGCGAAGCAGAAGGCTCACTACAGCCTGGCTGGTGATGGGGTGGTATATAAAGTGTTTGCAAAAAAGAGCACAGGCGTGCTCTTTTTGTGGGATCGGGAGAGCAGAGCCATGGCGCTGCTCTCCCCTGTCATCACTTGCCCGGCTTGAGCACCACCTTGGTCCAGCCATCGTCGCGCGCATCGAAATGCCGGTAGGCATCCGGCCCCTGCTCCAGCCCCAGGCTGTGCGAGATGATCTGCGAAGGCTTGGCGCGGCCGTGGTGGATCAGTTCGGCGAGACGACGGTTGTAGGCCTTGACGTTCGCCTGCCCCGTGCGGATCTGTTGCCCCTTGAACCAGAACGAACCGAAGTCGAAGGCCATCTTGCCCTCCTTGGCCAGGTCGTTCTCAGCGCCAGGATCCTGGGGCACGAATACCCCCACGACGCCGATGCCACCGGTCGCCCGCGTCGAAGCCACCAGGTTGTTCATGGTCAGGTGGTTGGCCTCATGGCCGTGACGATCGCAGCACTGGTAGCCGACGCACTCACATCCACGGTCGGTACCCCTGCCATGGGTCAGGTTGAGGATCTGCTCGACGGCCTTGTCCTCGGCCGAGTTGATCGGCGTGGCGCCCAGTTGCGCGGCCAGCTTCAGGCGGTCTGGCTGGTGATCGACCACGAACACCTGGGCGGCGCCCTTGATCATCGCGGCATGGGCGGCCATCAGGCCCACCGGCCCGGCGCCGTAGATCGCGATGCTCTCCCCCGGCTGCAGGCCTGCCAGTTCGGTGGCGTGCCACCCGGTGGGGAAGATGTCCGACAGCATCACGTAATCGTCTTCACGCTCCTGGGCGTCTTCCGGCAGCACCAGGCAGTTGAAGTCGCCATAGGGCACGCGCAGCAGCTCGGCCTGGCCGCCGGCGAAGGTGCCCATGTCGGCGAAGCCATAGGCCGCGCCTGCCGAACCTGGGTTCACGGTCAGGCAGTAGCCGGTCAGACCGCGCTCGCAGTTGTCGCAGAAGCCACAGCCGATGTTGAAGGGCAGGCAGACCTGGTCGCCGACCTTGACCCGATCGACCCCGACACCGACCTCGATGACTTCACCAAGGTTCTCGTGCCCGAAGATGCGGCCTTGTTCGAAGGAGGTGCGGCCTTCGTACATGTGCAGGTCCGAGCCGCAGATGTTGGTGGTGGTGACCCTGACCAGTACGTCGGTAGGTTTTTCGATCTTCGCGTCGGGCACGTTCTGGACGGACACATCGCGCGGCCCGTTGTAGACGATCGCTTTCATGACTGACTCCTGGAATGCGGGTGGCGAACAGCTCGCCGTCCCTAGGTCAGGCGGACAGGCGCCAGGAGGGTTCAGCGCCTGGGCAGGAGGACCGACCGGTGGCGCTAAACATTGGAGGGGCAATGTCTGGTCGGTCTTGCATCAGGGACCTGTGAAAGCGAGCTTGCCCGCGATAGCGTTCGGACCGCCACCGCCGGCTCACAAAGGCAGACGCCCTGGAATCGTTCACCACTACCGCCTTGGACCAAAGGACCGAAGCCGACCCCCACCGTTTCCTCGTACACTGCCACCCCACCGACCGCCCCAGGAGCCCGCCGATGCAGATCGATGAAGAACTCACCTTGAAGAAACTCGAGATCTTCCTCGCCTTCATGCACGCCGGGAACCTGGCCCGTGCCGCCAGTGCGCTGGACACCAGCAGCGTCAGCGTGCACCGGGCCATCCACTCCCTGGAGAACGCCCTGCGCTGCCCGCTGTTCAAGCACGAAGGCCGTAGCCTGACACCCCTGGAAAGCGCCTACGTGCTGGAGGAGAAGGCCCGCAAGCTGATCCAGGACACCAGCGAGATGGTGCGCCTGACCCGTGAGGCCGCCGGGTTCTCGTCCGAGCGCTTCAAGCTCGGCGCACTGTACTCGCTGACCGTGCGCACCGTGCCGCAGCTGATCATGGGCCTGAAACTGCGGCGCAGCGAGCTGAACATCGACCTGACCCTGGGCTCCAACGTGGACCTGATGTACCGGCTGAAGAACCTCGAGCTGGACGCGATCCTGGTGTCGCTCGACGAAAGCACCGGTGATGTGGCCTGCGAGCAGTTGCCGCTCTACGAGGACGAGATCTTCCTGGCTGTGCCGACCGACTCGCCGTTCGCCCAGGCCCAGGAGGTCGACCTGGCAGACTTTGCCGAGTCGACCTTCCTCACCCTCACGCCAGGATTCGCCACCCACCGCGACGGCGAGCGGGTGTTTCGCCAGGCGGGCTTCGAACCGAAGGTGGCCATGCAGGTGAAGGACATCTTCACCTTGCTCAGCATGGTCAGCTCCGGGGTTGGCTATGCCCTGCTGCCAGGCCGCATCTCGGCGGTGTACGAGAACCAGATCAAGCTGATCGCGCTGCGCCCGCAGTACCGCCACCGGCAGCGCATCGGCGTGGTCTTTCTCAAGACCCGTGAGCGCGACCCTAACGTGCTCGCGCTGATCGCCGAGTGCCGCATGTACAGCCGCCGGCACCCGGCCTGACGTCAGCGGCGCCCTACCCCACCAGCGCCCGTACGCAGAAGTACAGCACCGACGGCCCCAGCAGGCAGCCCAGCCCGGTGTGGAAGGTCGCCGTGAGCGCGCCATAGGGCACCAGGCGCCGGTCGGTGGCCGCCAGCCCGGCGGTCACCCCGCTGACGGTGCCGGCCAGCCCGCCGAAGACCATCGCCGAACGTGGGTTGTCCAGGGCCAGCAGGCGCGCCGAGACCGGCGTGAAGACCATCACCAGGATGGCCTTGATCAGCCCGGTGGCGATCGACAGCGCCATGACATCGGAACTGGCCCCTAACGCTGCACCGGTGACCGGCCCGACGATGTAGGTCACCGCACCGGCGCCGATGGTGGTCATGCTCACCGCGTCCCGGTAGCCAAACGACCAGGCCACCGCCGCACCGACGATGAACGGCAGCACCGTGCCCAGCAGCAGCGCCACCGCGCCGATCAGGCCGGCCTTGCGGGCCTCGGTGGCCTGCACCTCGAAGGCCGTGGCGACGATGGCAAAGTCGCGCAGCATCGCCCCACCCATCAGCCCGATGCCGGAGAACAGCGCCAGGTCGGCGATGCCTTTCTGACCGCCTGTGAGGTTGCCGCCGATCCAGGCCAGCACCAGGCCAATGACGATGGCGATGGCCGAGCCGTGCACGCGGCCGAAGGTCAGGTACTTGGACAGCAGCACCGACACCCACATCACGGCGCCGACCACGGCGAAGGCGGTGATCAGGCCATTGTGTTCCAGCGCATTGCGCAGAAGATCGATCATCTCAGCGACCTCCTGCCGGTACGGCCAGGGCCACCGGCTTGTCCGGCGCTGCGTCCGGCAAGGCCTCCAGCGGCTCGCCACGGTGGGTCCGGCTGATCAGCGCAATGGTCGCCCCGCACACCAGTACCGCGCCCACCGCCGCCAGCAAGGCGACCGGGCCACCGTGCAACGCGGTGACCACGTTCTGCTGCGCGGCCATGGCCACCACGATCGGGATGTACAAGGCGCCCCAGAAACCGACGCCGAACTCGCACTCCTTGCTCAGGCCACCGTGCCGGTGCATGTACAGGCGTGCGCAGATCAGCAGGATCATGGCGATGCCGACCCCGCCGACGTTGGACCGGACACCGAGCAAGGCGCCCAGCAAATCACCGATGACGACACCGGCAAGCGTGCAGATGGCCAGCAGGGCCACTCCGTAGATGATCATTGTGGTTATCCTCGTGATGGATCGATGTGTTTGTTCTTGTTGTTCGAAAACCCACGGCCTCACTGCTCGGCGCTCACCTCCCGGCGCATCAGCGCCTGCAACGTGTCGAGCCGGGCGCCCTGGCAGGCGACCACCACACCCTCGGTGAAGACGGGCCGGGCCAGGCCGCTGAGCACGGCACCCGGCGGCAGCTCGACCAGCAGGCGCACCCCGCGCTCGTAGGCCACGCGCAGGGTGGCATGCCAGTCCACGGGGCGGCACATGTTGAAGGCCAGATCGTCGCGCAGTGCGTCGACCTGGCGAATGATCCGGGCCGTGCTCCCGCTCAGGTAGCTCAAGGTGGGCCGGCGCAGTGCAACGTTGGCGAAGGCGGCGGCCAGCTCGGCGGCGGGTGCGTCGAGCAACGGGCAGTGCGACGGCACGCTCATGGCCAATCGCCTGGCCGCCCGGGCGCCCAAGGCCAGTGCGCGCTCGGCGAAGGCCGCCAGCGCAGCATTGCTGCCGGCGACGACGAACTGGTCATCGGCATTGAGGTTGGCCAGGTACACCGGCGCGCTGGCCTGCCGAATCAGGTCCTCGACCGTCGAACGCGACAACCCGACCACGGCCGTCATGCCATGGCCGCTGGGATAGGCTTGCTGCATCAATTGGCCGCGCCGTGCCACCAGGCGCACGGCATCGGCGAAGGACAGCGCGCCCGCGATCACCGCCGCCGGGTAGGCGCCGATCGACAGGCCGCTCACATAGGTCGGCGGCGGCGCGTCGCGCATCAGGCGGCGTGCAGCGGCGACACCGCTGACCAGCAGGCACAGTTGCACGGCGCGGGTATCGGCCAGCGCCTCGCGGCTGTCCAGCTGCTCGACCGGCTCGCCCAGTGCATCGCTGGCCTCCTCCAGGCAGGCGCGGGTCTCCGGCTCGTCCTGCCAATGGCGCAGCATGCCGGGGCGTTGCGCGCCCTGGCCTGGAAAGGCGAACAGCACGCTCACGCGGCGTGCTCCTGCACGTGCCACGGATCGTCCACCAGGCAGGCACCGTGATCGCGCTTGAGCAGCACGCGCCGTGCCGAGCCAGCCCATTCGGCCAGCGCCACCGCGCCCCAGGGGGTTTCCAGCTGCGTATCGATGCGGCAGTCGCTGGCCTGCAAGCGTGCGCACAAGGCCCGTGCCTGCTCGCGCGGCATCGGCTGTGGCGCACGGATCACCAGGTCCAGGTCGCTGTCGGCATGCAGCACCTGGGTGCCGCTTGCCAGCTGATAGCCCACGCCCCCGGTCGGCCCCCAGGCCAGGCCTTGGGCATCGAGGTAAGGCGTGACGCGGGCCAGCGCCACGAGCGCCGGCCAGTTCAAGGGGGCGTCCGCCTCGAGGCGCAGCTGTTCGGGGCTGCGCTGCTGGCGGATCATCGAGGCGGCCAGCCAGGCGGCCAGGCGTTGATGACGCTGCGCGCCACGAATGCCGACGGCCACCTGGCCTGGGGCGCCGACGGCCCGACGCATCACTACCGGCTGCCCGGCGCGCAGCACCGCGTGGGCCCAGTCAGGCGCCTGGGCCGGCAGGTCCGTCGGCGTCATGCCCCAGAGCAGATCGTGTGCCCGGTATGTCATCGTCATGTCCCTCTCCCTCTGCTGCATCTTCACGTCCTGAAAGGCGCGCAGGATTCACCACTGGTCCCGCAAGCGTTGCCGTACCTCGGACGACAAGGCGCGGTTCGGTGCGCCCAGGCGTGATCCCAGGTCGCTGCAGGTGCCGATGTCCTGCACGGCGCGGGCCAGTACCTCGAGCACTGCCTCGACATCGGCCGGGCCAGGCCGCTCGGCGGCCTGCACGGTCACGCGCTCCCACAGCAGGCCCAGCGATGCGTAGCTGTCCAGGTCGTAGGCCATGGGTGCGACCTGGGCGGCCAGGGCCTCAAGTTCCTCGACACTGCGCAGGGTGATGCGCGCCGCGGCGGCCTTGCCCATGGCGTGGACCATCACCCCACTGTCGTCCAGTGCGATCAAGCGCTGCGCCTGGTAGCCGTGGGCCAGGAACGCCCCGGACATGGCCTTGCCCACCAGCAGGCCGATGGAGGGGTGCCCGGCCAGGCGGGCACGGGCATAGGCGTCCACGGCGGCGGCCAGCGCCTGGTGGATGCCCAGGGCTTCTTCGCGTCGACCGTAGGCCTGGCTGGGCACGTCGACCACCGACACCAGGACCCGTGGCACGCCGCCGCGGTCAGCTTCGATGGCCTCGTCGACCGCCTTGGCCAGGCCCCAGCCTTCCAGCAGGCCGACCTCGCCCTGCCGCGCACGGGGGAACGGGTTATGCGCATCCGGCACCACCGCCAGGAAGCGTGCAGGACGATTGCCCACTTCACCATCGACCACCCGCACCGAGGCCGGGTAGCCCGGCAGCGCGGTCCCCTCGGTCAAGGCCTGCAGCCAGTTCACTCCACGGCTCATTGCACGTCCCCCTTGAGTACGGCGCGGGCACCGGCCGCGTCGAGTTGTTCACAATCGTCCCCCAGCGCGCCCAGCCGGGCCAGGAAGTGCGCCGCCTGGCGGGTGCGCGGCTGCGCAGGTTCGCCGGCGGCCAACTGCGTCACCACCGCCTCGCGCACCTGGCTCGCCTCGTCGGCGACGAAAGCATCGGCCAGGCCGCTGGCATGGCGCTGCGCACCGCCGGTCAGGCTCCAGATGAAGGGGCGGTCGCGCGAGTCGTATTCGTCGAGCCCGGCCTCCTGCTCGATCACCTGCGGGCCATTGAGGCCCAGACGGGCTTCGCGGGTGACGATCACCCGACTGCACAGCCCTGCGGCGATCGACATGCCGCCAAAGCACCCCACCGATCCGGCGATCAGACCGATCACCGGGCGGTACTGGCGCAGCGCGACGATGGCCGCCTGGATCTCGGCGATCGCGGCCAGGCCCAGGTTGGCTTCCTGCAGGCGCACACCGCCGGTCTCCAGCAGCAGGACGGCCGCCGTGGGGATACCCTTCTGGTTGTCCTCGACGGCCAGCTCCAGGGCCCCGGCGATCTTCGCGCCGCCGACCTCGCCCATGCTGCCGCCCTGGAACGCGCCTTCGATGGCGGCCACCAGCAAGGGCTGGCCGTTCAGCGTCCCCTTGGCCACGACCACGCCGTCATCGGCCTGAGGCACGATGCCCTGCTGGGGCAGCCAGGGCGACATGACCCGGTCGAACGGGCCGAGCAGTTCACGGAAGGAGCCGGCGTCGAGCAACGCCTGGGCGCGCTGACGGGCGCCGAGTTCGACGAAGCTGCGGCTGCGCAGCAAGCGATCGGTGTCGGTCATGGGGCCACCTCCTCGAACGCCTGTTCCAGGCGCAGGCGCACGACCCCTGGGGTGGCGCCGAAATCATGGATGTCCAGGTGCGCGGCCGGCCACGCCTGTGCGGTGAACAGGCGCTCGAACAGGTGGCGCCAGCGGTCGGCGCTGCCATTGACCGAGGTCAGCACCTGGATCGTCAGCGTGCCGTTCGTGGCAGGCTCGAGCAGCACTTCCAGGTCGCCGGAACCGACGCAGCCTGCCAGCGCGCGGCCCTTGGCCGGTTGCCCGGCGGGGTAAGTGAACGAAAGGGTTTCCATGTCAGAGGCTCCCGAGCCGATCGAGGAACAGGCAGGCGGCCAGCAGGTCGGCTGCGCCACCGGGTGAGGCGTTGAGGGCGAGCAGGCGTTGATCCAGCGTGCGCAAGGCACGGCGCCCGGCCAGGCTGGCGCTGCCCCCTGCGTCGAGCACTGCGCGTGCGCCGTGTTGCATGACCTGCACGCCTGCCGGGCCAGCCCGCCAGAGCACACAGGTGTCGTTCAGGCAGGCCATGATCGCCAGCAAGGCATCCAGCCGGGCGTTCTGCTCCCCGGCGCCCTGGGCGCGACTGCGCTGCAGCTGCGGCAGGCCGTGCTGGATGACCGTCGGAAACCCCAGCGCCGCTTCCTGGCGTGCCCCACCGGCGCCGTAACGTTGCCGGACCTGCTGGCCATGACTGGCAGCGGTACGCGGGGCAAAACGGTCGTCGAGCACCGCGAGGCGACCTGCGCGGGCGGCCAGGGCCGCAGCCCCTCCTGACGCGGGGCCCATTGCGCGGGCAGCCAATAACAGGCCCAGTGCCCAGATCGCGCCCCGGTGGGTGTTGACGCCACCGGTGGTGACCAGCATCGCGGCTTCGCCATCGCGACCGAGGCGGCCCAGGGCTTCGCGCAGCGGCACGCCGACTTCGCCGAAGTCGGCTGCCGCCTCGGCCATGGCATTGAAACAAGGCCACAAGGACAACGCCGAGGCGTGCATCAGCCCCAGGTGCAGGTCATGGTGGGCGCCTTGGCCGCGGCGGTCGACCAGGGCCGGCTTGGGCGACAGGTCGGCCTCGTCGAGCAGCGCCTCCACCGCCAGGTCGGCCAGCGCCTGTGACAGCGCAGGCGCGTGTTCGGATCGTCTGGACAGGTTCATCACCAGCTCCTGAAGCGTGCAGGTGGGGTGTACAGGCCGCCGGACCACTCCACCAGCTCGGCGATGCTCTTGGCCGCCAGCAGCTCGCGGGTCGCCTGGGTGCGGTGGATGCCCAAGTCCTCGGGCAAGGCGATCAGGCCCTCGCGGCGCAACCGCTGGGTCTCGCGTGGGTCGTGGCGCAGGCCGATGGCGGTGACGCCCGCGACGGCGGCGATCATCGCCTGGCGCTCCTCGAGGGTGCGGGCCTTGTACAGGTAGGCGATGCCTTCTTCGGTCAGCAGGTGGGTGACGTCGTCACCGTAGATCATCACCGGCGCCAGCGGCATGCCGGTCTTGCGCGCCACCTCGACCGCATCCAGGGTCTCGACGAAGGTGGGCTTGCCGCCCTCCTGGAAGGTCTCGACCATCTGCACCACCAGCTTGCGGCCGCGTTCGAGCAGCGTCACCGGCTCGGTCATGTCCAGCCAGGCCGGCGTGGCATGGCGGCGACCGCGCGGGTCATGGCCCATGTTCGGCGCCCCCCCGAAACCGGCCAGGCGGCCGCGGGTGACGGTGGACGAATGCCCATCGCCATCGACCTGCAAGGTCGCGCCGATGAACAGGTCGACCGCGTACTGCCCGGCCAGCTGACACATCATGCGGTTCGAACGCATCGAGCCGTCGCGGCCGGTGAAGAACACGTCCGGGCGCTGGGCAATGTAGTCTTCCATGCCCAGCTCGGTGCCGAAGCAGTGCACGCTCTGCACCCAGCCGGTCTCGATGGCCGGGATCAGCGTCGGGTGCGGGTTGAGCGTCCAGTTGCGGCAGATCTTGCCCTTCAGGCCGAGGGACTCGCCGTAGGTGGGCAGGATCAGCTCGATGGCGGCGGTGTTGAAGCCGATGCCGTGGTTGAGCGACTGCACGTTGTGCCGCTCGTAGATCCCGCGGATCGCCATCATCGCCATGAGCACATGGACCGGCTTGATGTGCCGGGGGTCGCGGGTGAACAACGGCTCGATGTAGAACGGCCGGTCGGCCACCACCACGAAATCGACCCAGGACGCCGGGATGTCCACCCGTGGCAGGTCGCTGACCTCGTCGACCAGCTGGTTGACCTGGACGATCACGATGCCGTCACTGAAGGCAGTGGGCTCGACCAGCGCGGGGGTGTCTTCGGTGCTGGGACCGGTGTAGATGTTGCCATGGCGGTCGGCCATGAAGCCGGCCACCAGCGCCACGTTGGGAATCAGGTCGACCAGCAGGCGCGAATACAGCTCGATGTAGGTATGGATGGCACCAACTTCCAGCAGCCCATCTTCGAGCAACTGGCCAATGCGCAGGCTCTGGGGCCCGGCGAAGGAAAAGTCGAGCTTGCGCGCGATGCCCTGCTCGAACAGGTCCAGGTGTTCGGCGCGGCTGACGCTGGGCAGGATCATGTGCAGGTCATGCAGCCGGGCGGGATCGGCCTTGGCCAGCGACCGCGAGAGAAAGTCGGCCTGCTTCTGGTTGTTGCCCTCGAGCACCACCCGGTCGCCAGGGGCGATCAAGGCTTCCAGCGCCTCGACGATACGCTCGCTGGGGATCACCACCCCCTCGGCCAGGTGCCGGGCCTGATCGAGGCGCCGCTGCTTCTCGGCACGTCGTCGGGACCACTGGGGTGGAGGGGCAGGTCTTGTCGTCATGGGGTGACTCCACGGAGGCGTTGTCGTGGAGTGACGGTACTGGGGGGCGTAGGGGGGTATCAATCAACCTGCAAGGCTAATTGTTAACCTAAGCGTAATTAACCGCGTCACTGGCTCGACAGATCGATGTGACCTCCTTCTGAGGGGCGGGCTTGCCTGCGATCCAGGCGGCGATGAACCGGACGCCATCGCGGGCAAGCCCGCTCCCACACGCTGCTTGCGCAGCCATGCCTGCATTGACGGCTGCAGAGGTCTGGGTGGGAGCTGTCTTGCCAGCGATAGGGCCCTGCCAGGCGCCGCATGCGATCGATATGTATGGAGTAGAAAAGACAGTTACTCCCACAGGCCCGTGACGGTCTGCCTCACCGCGGCGTGGTTATGCATAGCAGAATACCGCACTGCTGATCTGACAGGCCGAAACAATCCTTATGTGGAAGCGGGCTTGCCTGCGATGCAGGTGGCGATGAACCGAGCGCCATCGCGGGCAAGCCCGCTCCCACAGGCCCGTGGCAGTCTGCCTCATCGTGGCGTGATTACGGATGGCAGAACACCGCACTGCTGATCTTACAGGCCGACGCAATCCTCATGTGGGAGCGGGCTTCCCCGCGATGCAGGCGGCGACGGATCGGACACCAATCGCGGGCAAGCCCGCTCCCACAGGCCCGTGGCAGCCTGCCTCAACGCGGCGTGGACATGGATGGCTGGGCTCCGCACTGCTGATCTGACAGGCCGACACAATTCTTGTGTGGGAGCGGGCTTGCCCGCGATGCAGGCAGCGCTGAACCGGACGCTATCGCGAGCAGGCCCGCTCCAATAGGTTTGTTAAAGCGGACTTCTAAAAGTGGTGCGGCAGAGTGACGATGGACCAGTCTTCAAGATCATATGGCTTCACGCGCAGTCGCCTCAGGCATCGGCACAGCTCTGACCTTCGCTTCTTCCTGATGAATACGCATCGGCCGCAGCTTCAGCGATCCCCCACTTCGCCCATGCAGATGGGCCTGCATCTCCCCCAGTATGGCCATGGCCACGCTTTCCGGGGCGTCGCCGCCCAGGTCCAGGCCAATGGGGTAGTGCAGCACCGGCAACCCAGGCAGAGGTCCGGTGTCCCCCCGAATGTCGGCCAATAGCCGTTCGGTCCGATCCCGGGGTCCGAGTTGTCCGACGTAGCACGGCTCGGCGCGCAGGGCCAAGGCCAGCCAATGGGCATCCTGGGTCAGGCTATGGGACATCACGGCCACCAGCGCGCCCTGCAGGCGCGGCATCAGGTCGGCTTCCGTGTCCAGCGTCCTGACCAGCACCTCGTCTGCCTCGGGAAAGCGCTCGCGTCGGGCGAAATGACTGCGCGCGTCGATCACCGTCACGTGCCAGTCCAGCAGGCGCGCCATGCGCACCAGGGGCTGGGCGTCGTGACCGGCGCCGAACACCACCAGGCGCGGCATGGCCGTCAGGTATTCCAGAAAGACTTCGGCTGCACCGAAACGCTCATCCAGCACCACCCCACGGGAACGCCTGGCCAGGTACACCGCCTCGGCGGCTTCACGGATCGGGCGCTCGAGACGCGCGTCGGACAACGGTGGCATCGGGTGCGCCGCGCTCAGCGTCAGCCGTTCGCCGACCGCCAGCGCAGAACGGCCAGGGTCGATCACCGTGGCCACCACGGTCGGGGTGCCTTCACGGTCCACATCGGCCAGGGTCTCGACTAGGTGCGACGGCCCCTGGCCGGTGATGCGTTCGAACAGCACGTGCACACGGCCGTTGCAGCCCAGGCCGAACCCCAGGGCTTCCTCGCCCGCCTCGCCTTCTTCGGCGGTGCTGTAGCACTGCACCTGGGCGCCCTGCTCGGTCAGCCACCAGGCCTTGCGGGCGATCTCGCGCTCCAGGCAGCCTCCGCTCACGGTGCCCTGGTGCGGCCCGATACGCGGGATGAGCATGCGCGCGCCCGGGCGTCGGTAGGCCGAGCCTTCGACCTTGACCACCGTGGCCAGGACGCAGTCTTCATGGGCATGACGGGCGGCCTGGACGGCGGCCAGCAGGGTTCTGGAGATCGGCATGGGTGCGTTTCAGCCTTCGGTACGACGCGGGTCGGCCGAACGCGGGTAGGTGCGTTCTTCCTCGATGGTGCCGTTGACGTGGTGGATCTTCACCGAGGCCGTCTTGCCTTGCAGCACTTCGGCCAGCCGGCCGACCAGTTCGGCCTTGGTGGCGGCCTGGGCCAGCACGACCTCCGAGCCGGAGCGGCGCAGCGCCCAGCCTTGTCCGTGGGTGACGACGTGATAGGTGTCCATGGGCAAGTGCCTCGATCAAAGGGTACAGGGCTGTGACCGCAGCGGCCCTGCGGTCGTTTCGTCGAATGTGCCCTGCCCTTCGCGCCTGCCGGGCACGCCGCCTGGCAACCTGCGCGTGCCCCGGCTGCGTTTGACCGGTACAATGCCGGCCCTCACCGTGAGCCTGATTCTGATAACGACATGTCCCTTCCGAAGAACCACCTCGAACTGCTCAGCCCTGCCCGTGACGTGGCCATCGCCCGCGAAGCGATCCTGCACGGTGCCGATGCCATCTACATCGGCGGCCCGAGCTTCGGTGCCCGTCACAACGCCTGCAACGAGGTGGGCGATATCGCCGCGCTGGTGGAATTCGCCCACCGCTACCATGCGCGGGTGTTCACCACCATCAACACCATCCTGCACGACAACGAACTGGAGCCGGCGCGCCGGCTGATCCACCAGCTGTACGATGCCGGTGTCGACGCGTTGATCGTCCAGGACCTCGGGGTGATGGAACTGGACATCCCGCCGATCGAGCTGCATGCCAGCACCCAGACCGACATCCGCACCCTGGAACGCGCCCGCTTCCTCGACCAGGCCGGCTTCTCGCAGCTGGTGCTGGCCCGCGAGCTGAACCTGCAGGAAATCCGCACGATCGCCGACCACACCGACGCGGCCATCGAGTTCTTCATCCATGGCGCGCTGTGCGTGGCGTTCTCCGGGCAGTGCAACATCTCCCACGCCCAGACCGGGCGCAGCGCCAACCGGGGCGACTGCTCCCAGGCCTGCCGCCTGCCCTACACCCTCAAGGACGACCAGGGCCGCGTGGTGGCCTTCGAGAAGCACCTGCTGTCAATGAAGGACAACAACCAGAGCGCCAACCTGCGCGCGCTGGTCGAGGCCGGCGTGCGCTCCTTCAAGATCGAGGGGCGCTACAAGGACATGGGCTACGTGAAGAACATCACCGCCCACTACCGCCAACTGCTCGACCAGGTACTCGAAGACCGTCCGGACCTGGCACGCGCCTCCAGCGGCCGGACCGATCACTTCTTCGTGCCGGACCCGGACAAGACCTTCCACCGTGGCAGCACCGACTACTTCGTCAGCGACCGCAAGATCGACATCGGCGCGTTCGACTCGCCGACCTTCACTGGTTTGCCCGTCGGCACCGTGGAGAGCGTCGGCAAGCGTGACCTGCAGGTGGTCACCGAGGTGCCGTTGTCCAACGGCGATGGCCTCAACGTGCTGGTCAAGCGCGAGGTGGTGGGCTTCCGCGCCAACATCTGCGAACCACGCGGCCAATTCGAGGAAGACGGCCAGACGCGCTATCGCTACCGCGTCGAGCCCAACGAGATGCCCGCGGGCCTGCAGCGCCTGCGCCCGCACCACCCGCTGAGCCGCAACCTCGACCACAACTGGCAGCAGGCCCTGCAGCGTACCTCCGCCGAGCGCCGTGTGGGCCTGGCCTGGCAGGCGCGCCTGGATGAGCAGCGTCTCGAGCTGACCGCCACCAGCGAGGAAGGCATCCGGGTCAGCGTCGCCCTGGACGGGCCGTTCGGCGCCGCCAACAAGCCGGAGCAGGCACTCGACCAGCTGCGTGACCTGCTCGGCCAGCTGGGCACCACCCAGTACCACGCCACGGCCGTCGAGTTGCAGGCGCCCCAGGCCTACTTCGTGCCCAACTCGCAGCTCAAGGCCCTGCGCCGCGAAGCCATCGAGGCCCTGACGGCCGCCCGCGTGGCCGCTCACCCGCGCGGCGCACGCAAGGCCGAAACCACGCCGCCGCCGGTCTATCCCGAGTCGCACCTGTCGTTCCTGGCCAACGTCTACAACCAGAAGGCCCGGGACTTCTACCATCGCCATGGGGTGAAGCTGATCGACGCCGCCTACGAGGCCCACGAGGAGCATGGCGAGGTGCCGGTGATGATCACCAAGCACTGCCTGCGCTTCTCCTTCAACCTGTGCCCCAAGCAGGCCAAGGGCGTCACCGGCGTGCGCACCAAGGTCGCGCCGATGCAGCTGATCCAGGGCGATGAAGTGCTGACGTTGAAGTTCGACTGCAAGCCGTGCGAGATGCACATCATCGGCAAGATGAAGTCGCACATCATCGACCTGCCGACACCGGGCAGCGCGGTGGCGCAGGTGGTCGGCCACATCAGCCCGGACGACCTGCTCAAGACCATTCGCCGTCCGGCCACCAAGGCCTAGCCCCGCCAGGCGGCCATGAGCCGGCCCGTCGGCCCGGTGACCGGGTCGGCGACCGGCAGCGGCACCTGGGCGATGCGCGCCCGGCTGCCGGCCGCATCGTCGGCCCCGGGCCTCAGGGTGCTGAACCTCTCCTGCCCTTGCGGGTAGGCACCCATCACCTCGAACCCATCCCGGCTGTCCAGACAGCGATGACCCGTGCCGGCCGGCAGAATCAGGACATTACCCGGGTTCAGCGTCATCGTCTCACCCTGCTCACCGCCTATCAGCACCGTGGCTGAACCACGCAACACGCCCAAGGCCTCATGGGCATCGGGGTGAAAGTGATGGTACGAAAAAATGCCGGCGCGCCAGAGCGGCGTCCAGCCGTGCGCGGCGAACAGGGCCTCGAAGGCCTCCCCCAGGTCGGTGCCCGCCGGCCAGGGCACCGCATAGGCCAGTACGGGCAAGGGGCTGTTCGGAAGCGTGCCTGCTGACTGAAAGCGCCATTCACGGGGCGCGGGCGTGACGGTCTCGGGTACCGGCGACGTGGCCATGGGTCTTCTCCAGTTCGAAGGGTCTCCAGCATGGGCAGCGGTCTGCATCGGGCGTTCCCTGCCAGTCGTCAGGCCAGCGCACTGGATGCTCGCCTGCCATGGTCGACATCGGCATGGCCCTGTCGTCGATCTGCCTTGGAGGCTCACCCATGACCCTGCACGCCGTGACCCTGCTCGATGCCCTGTCCGACCCCGCCCTGACCCGCGTCCAGGTGGGCGACGAGGAATGCCTGCTGGTGCGTCGGGGTGATGCGGTCAAGGCCTTCGAGGCCAATTGCCCCCACGCCGGTGCGCCACTGGAGGAAGGCGCGTTGTGTGAAGGCGTGCTGGTGTGCCCCTGGCACAAGGCCGTGTTCGACCTGGACAGTGGCGCCGTCGAGGAACCACCCGCCTTGCGTGGCCTGAAGCGCTATCCCGCGCAGGTGAAGGACGGCATGGTCTGGGTCGAGGACCAGCCCTTGCCCACCCCTTCGTTACCGGCACGGGCCAGAGGCCGCTGTTTCGTGGTGGTCGGCGCAGGCGCAGCGGGCGCGGCGGCGGTCGCCACGTTGCGTGCCGAAGGCTTCGCCGGACGGCTGGTGTGGATCGATCCCGAAGCCGCGCCGGCTTACGATCGCACGGCGTTGAGCAAGTTCGTCATCGCCGGGGAGATGAGCCCTGACGAGGTACCGCCCTTGCTGGAGCGGGCCTTCTATCGCGGGGCCGATGTGGAGCGCATACGCGGCAAGGTCAAGTCGATCGACGTCAACGCCCGGCAGTTGCTGCTGGCCGAAGGTCGAACCCTCGACTACGACGAGGTACTGCTGGCGACCGGCGGCGTGCCGGTGCGTCCTGCGCTGCCGGGGGCGGACCTGCCTGGCGTCCTGCTGCTGCGTTCGCGCGAGGACGCCGAACGGGTGCTCGATCAGGTCGAGCCCGGCCAGCCGGTGGTGGTGATCGGCGACAGCTTCATCGGCCTGGAGGCTGCCTCGGCCCTGCGCCGCTATGGCGCCGACGTGCACGTGGTGACGCGCCATGAGGTGCCGTTGGCACGTCAGCTCGGCGAGCGTTTGGGTCGCGCCGTACGTGCACTGCATGTCAGGCATGGCACAGTCTTTCATGGCCCGACGGAGCCTGTGCGCTTCGAAGGCGGCGAACGGCTCGAGGCGGTGATCCTGACAGACGGTACGCGCCTGGAGACGTCGGTGGCGCTGCTAGGCACGGGGGTGAAACCGGCCAGCGGCCTGCTCTCGGCACTGCGCGACGGGCACGACTGCCTGCCCGTGGACGCCGGCATGCGCCTGGCCGAGGGCGTGTGGGCCGCGGGCGATCTGGTGAGCTTTCCGCTGCTGGGTGAGCGAACGCACATCGAGCACTGGCGCGTCGCCCAGCAGCATGGCGTGATCGCCGCTGCCAACATGCTCGGACAGGATCGGCGCTACCTGGACGTGCCGTTCTTCTGGACCTATCACCATGGCAAGACGCTCGAGGTGTTGGGGCATGCGCAGCACTGGGACGATATCGAGTACCTGGGTGATCCCGAAGGCCTGGACTTCGTGGCCGTGCTATGTGTCGGCGAGCGCGTCGAAGCGGTGGTGGCTTGCGAGCGACAAGGGCTGATGGCCGCCCTGGCACGCCGGCTGCGTACACCGCTGTCGCGCCAGCAGGCGCTGGCCTTCGTGCAGGCGTGGCAGGCGTAAGCCCACGCCCGGAACGCTGGGCCGACCTGCTAGGCTTAGCCTGTCGCACTGCCAGGCGAGCGTCGCGTGTGGCGCCTGGTACGCGTTGCCCTGACCGCATCCGGAGGCCTCATGTCCCTCGTCATCCGTCGCGCTACCGCTGCCGACGCCTCACCCATCAGCGACGTCGTGACCCGTGCGTTGCAAGCGCTCGATACACTCGACTATCCACCGGCGGCGATCGAACGGCTCGTTCAGCGTTTCACGCCTGCCGCGATCGACGACCTGCTACAGCAGCGCTGGATGCTGGTGGCCACGCGTGACGGCCACGTAGTTGGCACGGCCAGCCTGGATGCCGGATTCGTCAGGACCGTGTTCATCCTACCTGACTGCCAAGGCCTGGGCGTGGGCAGGCAATTGCTGGAGGCGCTTCATACACTGGCGGTGGCGGCCGGGCTGGAACGTCTGCACGTTCGCTCGTCGACCACGGCGGTGGGCTTTTACGAAAGGATGGGATACAGGCGCCATGAAGAGGCGCCAGAGGGCCCTGGCAACACGGTGATGATGACACGCACGCTGTAGTCGCAGGTCAGGGCTTGAGACGCCCGGGGCCGGCTCAAGCCCGGCACGCAGCGACGGCCACGTGCGTTTCAGCGGGCAGCCGGCCCTGGGTCACGGCCTCACGGCGAGATCGGATCGCTCGCGGGGAAGGTCTCGTCGAGCGCGTTGTCGACGTTTTTCTCGTTGGGTTGCACCGCAGCCGCGCAATCGCAGTCGTTCATGCGGCAGTGCTGGTTGTCCTTGTGGCCGTTGGCGCAGGCTTCGCAGCAGTAGGCCTTGTCACCCTGGGTCACGGTGGTGGCGTCTACGGTGCACGAGCAGTGCGCGCAGGCACAGCGTTGTTCGCTCATGATCAGTTCCTCTCAGTGTCGTCGTCTACAACGTCATCGGTCCACGGCTTGCCGTCCAACGGGTTGGAGCGCGCCAGTTCGGCCTCGTCCAGGCCAAGGCCGCCACCGATCTCTTCGGCATCGACGTGGGTCAGCGACTGGTCGGCCGGCCGGCCGGAGCCCAGTTCGTCGGGGTCGCGTGCACCGGTCTCGTCCAGCAGTGTGCTGGGGCTCATGTCGTCCATGGTCACGCCGTCTTCCTGAACGGTATCGCTCAGGGCCTCACCGCCGGTCATGCCGCTTTCGGCCACGCGCTCGGCCGGAAATTCATGGGCCACTTCCCGAGGATCGCGCAGGTCGCCCGCACGGCCTTCATGTTCGTCGGACTCGTTGAAGTCGAGTTCGTGCACGCTGCCCATACGGTCCTCGATGGTGTCGATCTCGGTTCGCTTCCAGGTCTGGGGTTCATCTGCCTTGGCCATGTCGGCGCTCCATCAAGTGGGTTCATGACAATCGACCCCCTGCCCCGCGCAATGATTCAGACTTTTTGTCGACGGCCCTGGCGAGGCGGCAAGGGAACTCTGACAGGCGCCCGTGCCTCCCACCAACAGGACAGGCAAACCGCACGGGGACGCGAGCATGGCCAAGCCTCTGCAGGAATATCAGCGCAAGCGCGACTTCGCCGCCACGCCGGAACCCTCTGGCAAGACCCAGGGCGCTACGACGCGCCACGCCTTGCAGTTCTGCATCCAGAAACACGACGCCAGCCACCTGCACTACGACTTTCGCCTGGAACTGGACGGCACGCTCAAGAGCTGGGCGGTGCCCAAGGGGCCGTCGCTGGACCCGTCGGTCAAGCGCCTGGCCGTGCACGTCGAGGATCATCCCCTCGACTACGCTGACTTCGAAGGCCATATCCCTGAAGGTCATTACGGCGCAGGCGACGTTATTGTCTGGGACCGGGGCACCTGGGAGCCGGAGGGCGATGCACAGGCCGCCTATGCCAAGGGCAAGCTGCGCTTTCGCCTCAATGGCGAGAAGCTTTCCGGCACCTGGAACCTGTTTCGCACCCGTCTGGCGGGCAAGAAAGAGCAATGGATGCTGGTCAAGTCCCACGATGATCAGGCGCGCAGCGAGGCGGACTACAGCATCGTCGACGCCCAACCGGACAGCGTGATCAGCGACCGCACCCTCGCGCCAGCCTCCAAGGCGACATCCGCCCCGCCTAAGGCCTCCAAACGCACCGCCAAGACCTCGAAGGCCCGCCCACGTGCCTCCACACCCCAGGAGCGCACGCTACCGGACACCCTGACGCCTCAACTGGCCACCCCGGTAGATGCGCCGCCCGACGGCGACTGGCGCTACGAGGTGAAGTTCGACGGCTACCGCATTCTGGCACGCATCGAGGGCGACGACGTTCGGCTGTTCACCCGCAGTGGCAACGACTGGAGCGCCAAGCTGACGCACCAGGTCGAGGCGCTGCGTGGATTGGGGGTGGACTCGGCCTGGCTCGACGGCGAGGTGGTGGTCACCGACGACGAAGGCCATGCCGACTTCCAGGCGCTGCAGAATGCCTTCGACACGGCGCACGGCGAGTCGATCACCTATTACGTGTTCGACCTGCCGTTTCTTGGCGGCCAGGACCTGCGCCAGCAGCCTCTCAGCGCACGGCGCGAGGCGTTGCAGGCCCTGCTCGCCGGGAGCGACAGCCCGCTGCTCAAATACTCCCAGGATTTCGACGAACCGGTCGACTCCCTGCTCGAAAGCGCCTGTTCGCTGCAGCTCGAAGGCCTGATCGGCAAACGCGCCGACAGCCTCTACAGCGGCCAGCGCAGCCAGGACTGGATCAAGCTCAAGTGCAAGCAGCGCCAGGAGTTCGTGATCGTCGGCTACACCGATCCGAAAGGCAGCCGCAGCCGCTTCGGCGCGCTGCTGCTGGGGCTGCATGACCCAGACAGCGATACCCTGCGCTATGCCGGCAGGGTCGGCACCGGGTTCACCGCCGAGACCCTGGACAGCCTTCATCAGCGCCTGACGCCCTTGCACGCCAAGCACACTCCGCTCGCCAACCCACCCAGCGGTGCCCAGGCCCGTGGTGTGCACTGGCTGCGCCCGCACCTGCTGGCCGAGGTCGCCTACGCGCAGATGACCCGTGACGGCCTGGTGCGCCATGCGGTGTTCCACGGCGTGCGCGATGACAAACCGGCCAAGGCCATCGATCTGGAGCGTCCCCTGCCTTCGGCCGACATCGCCCGGTCTGCACCACGCACCACCTTGCGCCTGACGCATCCAGAGCGGGTGATCGACCCCAGTCATGGCCTGACCAAACGCCAGGTGGCCGACTACTACGCCTCAGTGGCCGAGCGCATCCTGCCGCACCTGCTGGCCCGCCCCGTGGCGCTGGTCCGTGCGCCTGACGGGCTGGGCGGCGAGCTGTTCTTCCAGAAGAACGCCGGTCACTTGAAGATCCCGACGTTGCGTACCTACCCCAAGACCGAGGTCGGGCAGCCGGTGATGATCATCGACGGTCCCGAGGCCCTGCTCGGCGCCGTGCAGATGAACACCGTGGAGCTGCACACCTGGAATGCCACCGACAAGGCCTTCGACCGCCCGGACCGTTTCGTGCTCGACCTGGACCCCGACCCGGCCCTGCCGTGGAAGGCCATGGTCGAAGCCACCCAACTGACGCTGACGCTGCTCGACGAGCTGGGGCTCCAGGCGTTCCTCAAGACCAGCGGCGGCAAAGGCATGCACGTGGTGGTGCCGTTGACCCGTCGAGCGGGCTGGGACGAGGTGAAGGACTTCACCCACGCGTTGGTCGATTACCTCGCAGGGCTGTTCCCGGAGCGTCTGTCCGGGGTGGCCGGCCCGCAGAACCGGGTCGGGCGGATCTTCATCGATTACCTGCGCAATGGCCGTGGCGCGACCACGGTGTGCCCCTTCTCGCTGCGCGCCCGCGAAGGCCTGCCGGTGTCGGTGCCGATCGATCGTGAGGAACTCCCCACGCTCAAGGGTGCCAACCATTGGCACCTGGGCAACATCGGTGAACGCCTGCGCCAGACGCAGGACCCGTGGGCGGCGTTCTGGAGCGTTCGCCAATCGATCACCGCGAAGATGCGCAAGACAATGGGAATGACCTGATGGAACGACTGATCGACCTGCTGCAATGGCCGGCCATGGCGCTGACGGTGCTGGCGGCCTGGTGCATCGGCTCACGCCGCCCCAACCGCCGTCGTGTGGGGTTCTGCTGCTTCATCGCCAGCAATCTGCTGTGGGTGGTCTGGGGCTGGCAACTGCAAGCCTGGGCCCTGATCGTGCTGCAGTTCGTGCTCTGCGGCATGAACCTCAGGGGCTGGAAAAAGAACACACTGACGCAGGCCGCGTCATGAAGCCCACCCCTACGGCCCTGGCGCCGCTGCTTGCGTCCTTCGGCGAGCGCCTGCGCACGATGACCCCCGAGCCACGCCTGGCCGAACTGATGGGCCTGCTGCGCGACGCCGAGCTCGACCGTCTGCCCCTGCCCGGTCAGGGCCATACCCTGCAACGCTGGCAGACCCTGGCACAGGTGGCCGGGTGCGACCTGGCCCTGGCGAAACTCTACGAAGGTCATACCGATGCCCTGGCCATCCTTGCCGAGTGCGCGGGTGCGCACCTGGTGGAGGGCGAACTGTGGGGTGTCTGGGCCGCCGAACCGCCGGATGCACGTGCCAAGATCACCGCCCAGCACGGTGACCAGGTCCGCCTCGGTGGACGCAAGGCCTGGTGTTCCGGCGCGCAGCAGATCGACCGTGCATTGATCACCGCCTGGGACCAGGATGACCGGCCGCAGCTGGTAGCCATCGACCTCAAGGACCCGAGCCTGCGCCTGCACACCGAGGGCTGGCAGGCTGTGGGCATGGCCAGCACTGCCAGCGTCGACGTTTTGTTCGACGACACGCCCGGGATTGCCGTGGGCGGTCCGGGGCAATACCTCTCGCGACCGGGCTTCTGGCACGGCGGCGCGGGCATCGCGGCGTGCTGGTACGGGGCGGCCGAAGCCCTGGCCGAGTACCTGCGTGCCCATTGCCAGGCACGTCGTCACGACCCCCATGCCCTGGCCCACCTCGGCGCCGTGGACGCTGCCCTGTTCGGCGCGCGGGCCGCGCTGCGCGACTGTGCGGCGTGGATCGACGCCCAGCCCGAAGCCAATGCCCAATACCCGGTCTGCCGTACCAGGGCGCATGTCGAGCACGCCGTGACCCAGGTCATCGAACACGTCGGCCGCGCCTTGGGCGCCACGCCCTTCTGCCGCACGCCTCACTTCGCCCGCTTGAGTGCGGACCTGCCGGTATACCTGCGCCAGAGCCACGCCGAACGCGACCTGGCCGGCCTGGGCGAACACCTCATCGACACTCCAGAGAAGGCCTGGCGACTATGAGCGAAAACCTGATCCAGGCCAGCCAGGGCAGGCCTTGGTCCGATTGGAAACGGTCGGCCCACTTGGCGCGCGCCGGCTGGATCGAGCCTGAGACCCTGTGCGTGCCAGGTCGCCGCACCGTGATCGTCGCCCCGCACCCGGATGACGAGATCCTCATGGCCGGTGGCCTGATGGCGGGGTTCGAAGGCCGTGAACAGGACCTGGTCCTGGTTTCCGCCACCGATGGCGAAGGCAGCCACCCAGGCTCCGAGCAATGGCCGCAACCTGCCCTGCGCCGCCAGCGCGTCCAGGAGAGTCGGCATGCCCTGCAGCGGCTCAAGCTCGACCTCAACGCCTTGACCTGGGAGCGCCTGAACCTGACCGACGGCGGCGTCGCCCATGACGAGGCCTACCTCGTCAGCCACCTCAACCGGCTGCTCGCGCCGGGCGATCTGCTGATCACCACCTGGCGCGGCGACGGTCATTGCGACCATGAAGCCATTGGCCGCGCCTGCGCTCAGGTGGCGGCCGCCCGCCAGGCGACCCTGTGCGAAATCCCGGTCTGGGCCTGGCACTGGGCCGAGCCCGACGATCCCCGGCTGCCCTGGTCACGTGCCCGCCGTGTACGCCTGAACCCCGAACGCCTGGCGCGCAAGCGCGAGGCCATCCACGCCCATCTCACGCAGCTGCAACCCGATGGCGACCGCCCTCCCGTGGTCCCGCCGCTGCTGCTGGACTGCCTTCTGCAACCTTTCGAACTGGTGTTCCTATGAGCCTCGACGCGCAATATTTCGCTGACCTGTACGCCGGTAACGACGACCCATGGGCCTTCCGCACGCGCTGGTACGAGCGGCGTAAGCGTGATCTGGTAATGGCCAGCCTGCCCCGGCAATGCTACGAACGCATCTTCGAGCCGGCCTGCGCCAACGGTGAATTGAGCGCGCAGCTCGCCGAGCGTTGCGCCGCCCTGCTCTGCCAGGACCTGGACCCCAATGCGGTCGACCTGGCGCGCTCGCGGTTGGCCGGGTTCACCAATGCCAGCGTCGAACAGGGTCACCTGCCGGCGGATTGGCCAGGTGGCAGCTTCGACCTGATCGTGCTCAGCGAAGTGGGCTACTACCTCAACCCGACCGAATGGCTGCAGGTGATCGAGCAATCGGTGGCCAGCCTGACCTACGACGGGGGCCTGCTGGCCTGCCACTGGCGCCACCCGATCGCCGGTTGCCCGCAGGACGGTCGCGAGGTGCACGACCTGTTGGCCAAGCACCTGCCGCTGTACTCGGTGTTCCGTCACGAAGAGGCGGACTTCCTGCTCGAATACTGGTCCTGCCAGCCGAGCGTGGTCGACCTCGACGAGACCTGCTCATGATCGGCGTGGTGATCCCGGCGCACAACGAGGCCAGGCGCCTAGGCCATTGCTTGCGCGCGCTGCGGCTGGCGATGCTGGACGTCGAGCAGGCCGGGCATCGGGTCGAGGTGGTGGTGGTGCTCGACCGCTGCAGCGATGGCAGCGAAGCGATCGCGCGGCGTCATGGAGTACTGACCTTGAAGGTGGATGCCGGCAACGTCGGCATCGCCCGGCGTGCCGGCGCTGCGTTCATGCTCGAGCGTGGCGCCCGCTGGCTGGCCTGCACCGACGCCGACAGCCGCGTGCCTTCGCACTGGTTGTCCTGGCAGGTGCACTGCGCCGCCGATGCCGTGTGCGGAACCGTGCACATCGACCGCTGGCAGCCGTGGCAAGGAATGGCGCTGCGGGAGCTGTACAACAGCCGCTACCAGGCCATCGAAGGCCATCGACACATCCATGGGGCCAACCTGGGCGTGTCGGCCGAGGCGTATCAGCGGGTCGGGGGCTTCCCGGCGCTGGCGGCCCACGAGGACGTGCACCTGGTCAAGGCGCTGGAAGCGCACGGCGCCCAGATCGTCTGGACGGCCCGGCACAGCGTGGCCACCAGCAGCCGACGTGATTGCCGGGCGCGGGAAGGGTTTGGGGATTACCTGAATGGGTTGGAGGCAGTGGTGGCGGCGACGGTGCAGGCAGCGCCTTGAAAGGATACCGCGTGGTTGATTTTACGGGCCCTGCGGGCCCGATCGCGGCACAGGGGCCGCTCCCACACCCGTAGCCCCACCGCAGCGTTGCAACCATTGCGCTTCTTGTAAGAGTCCGCCTACCCCATTGGCGTCGCACTGTCGACTTTACCGGTCCTGCGGGCCCTATCGCGGTCGGTATGGCGCCCCGGCAGGGGCCACTCCTACAGGAACCGCCATAGTCTGCAACGCCGCGGTGGAGCTACGGGTGTGGGAGCGGCCCCAGTGCCGCGATCGGGCCCGCAGGGCCCGTAAAATCAGCAACATCAATGTGTCAGACAACCCAGGCTTCACCAGCCAAGCCAGACACTGGCCTCACCCCCGCATCTTGGCAAACATCGCCTGCACATACCGCCCCAAGGTATCGCTCCCCCCCAAACTCTGCGCCAGACAGTCATCCGCCCGTGCCAAGTGCTCCAACAGCCGCTCACGTACCTCGGCCTCGCCACACAGCGCCACCAGCGTCGACTTGCCGGCATCCTTACCGAGGTCCTTGCCACTGGCCGGGTCACAATCACACAGGTCGTCATGCAGCTGGAAGGCCTGGCCCAGGTCCTGGGCGAACTGCCCGAGCAGCGCCCGGCAATGGGGCGAGGCGTCGCTGATGATGCAGGCCATGTCCAGGATGGAACTGAACAGCACCCCCGTCTTGAGCTGGTTGGTGGTGGCGATCTGCGCAGCGGTGCGCGCCTGGGTGCCGTCGTGCAGGTCCTGGAACTGCCCCTGCACCAACCCCTGACTACCCACGGCCTCGGACAACCGGGTCACCAACTGGGTACGCGCCAGGGCCGGGACGTCCTCGATCGCCGCGATCACCGCGAAGGCCCGCGACAGCAGCGCGATCGCCGCCAGAATGGCCACGTCCTGGCCGAACGTCAGGTGCACGGTCGGACGGCCACGGCGCATCAACGCATCGTCCATGCACGGCAGGTCGTCCAGCACCAGCGAGGCGGCATGCACCATCTCCACGGCGCAGCCCAGGTCCAGGGCCGCCTGCGCCGGGCCACCCAGGCCTTCGGTGGCGAGCATCAGCAGCAGCGGACGCAGGCGCTTGCCCGGCGCCAAGGTGCCGTCACGCATCGCCAGCGCCACCAGGTCACGCTCGTTGCCCGCCACCGGCAACAGGCTGTCGAGCCGACGCTCCAAGCCCTCGCGCAGCTGCTGCAGGTGAATGTCGATCCCTGTGTCTATAGTTGCGGACAAGTGTGCGGCCATCGTTCCCTCTGTGCTTGTTATCAGGCCTTCGGCGGGCCAGGTGGTGAATGTACGGCGTCGAAACGGACCTGTCGCTCACGTGTTGAGCGTAGCCCAAGGTTTTTCGGCCTGTCGGGAACGTCTGCAATGCGGCGTTGCCTGAGCCTTGATGCGACTCAAAGCTGTACAGCCCTACCGATCTTGTACAACACCCATGTGCACTGACAACACGCCGTACCGATGATTCCTGGCTACCTGGAGCAAGCATGCGCGAACCCGACCTGACCCGTCGCAAGGATGAACACCTGGACATCGTGCTGGACCCCCGCCGCGCGACCGTCGACGTCGATGCCGGCTGGTCGGCGATCCGTTTCGAACACTGCGCCCTGCCAGAGCTGGACCTGCGCCAGATCGACCTGCGCAGCCAACTGCTGGGCATCGCGCTGGACGCCCCCCTGCTGATCAGCTCCATGACCGGCGGGGCGCGTCGCGCGACCCACATCAACCGGCACCTGGCCGAAGCGGCGCAGGAACTGGGCATCGCCATGGGCGTAGGCTCGCAGCGGGTCAGCCTGACCTCGGTGCATGACCATGGCCTGACCCGCGAACTGCGCCGACTGGCCCCGCGCATCCCCCTGCTGGGCAACCTGGGCGCGGCGCAGTTGCTCCAGCCCGATGGCCTGGACCTGGCGCAACGCGCGGTCGACAGCCTCGAGGCCAATGGCCTGATCATCCACTTCAACCCCTTGCAGGAAGCCGTACAGCCGGAAGGCGATCGCGACTGGCGCGGGGTGCTGGCGCATCTGGAGCGCTTGACCCAGCGCTTGCCGGTGCCGGTGATCGCAAAAGAGGTCGGCGCCGGGATCTCGGCGGCGGTCGCACGGCAACTGGTGGAGGCCGGGGTGCAGGTGATCGACGTGGCCGGTGCCGGCGGCACCAGCTGGGCGGCGGTGGAAGCCGAGCGCGCCGTGTCGGCCAGTGACCGTGCCGTGGCCGACGCCTTCGCCGGCTGGGGCATTCCGGCGGCCACCTGTGTGCGCCAGGTGCGCGAAGCCTTGCCCGAAACGCCACTGATCGCCTCGGGCGGCATCGCCACTGGCCTGGACGCCGCCAAGGCGATCCGCCTGGGCGCCGACCTGGTCGGCCAGGCCGCCGGGGTGCTGGTCGCCGCCACGGATTCCACCGAGGCGGTGGTCGAGCATTTCCGTATCCTCCTGCAGCAGCTGCGCATCGCCTGCTTCTGCACCGGCTCGGCCGATCTGGCCGCCTTGCGTCAGGCGCCTCTGCTGCCATGACCCATTTCGCCGTGGTGGCGCCCGCCTATGCCAGCCACTTCCAGGCGTTCGAGGTGCTGTCCGGCGCCCTGCTCGACCGTGGCCACCGCGTCACCTTCTTTCACCAGGTCGACGCCGCGCGTTGGCTTCAGGACCGGCGTATCGGCTTCCAGCCGATCGGTGTGGACAGTCGCCCACCCGGCACCCTGGACGCCCAGTTGCGCCTGGCCGCGTCGCCCTCCACGCCGTGGGCCTTGCACCGACTGATCCGCCAGCTGGCCGATACCAGTCGCTTGTTCATCGAGCACCTGCCCGCCGCCTTCGCCGCCCAGCACATTGAGGCGGTGCTCTGCGACCAGATGGAGGGCGCCGGTGGCCTGGTGGCCGAAGCACTGGGCCTGCCCTTCGTGTCGCTGGCCTGCGCCTTGCCGGTCAATCGGGAAGACGGCCTGCCCCTGCCGGTGATGCCCTTCGCCCCCGGCCAGGCCCCCTACAGCCTGCGACGTTGCCACGCCAGCACGCAGGTCTACGACTGGCTGATGAAACCGGTGGACGCCGCGTTGATGCAGGGCGCCCGGCGCCTGGGCGTGCCACCGCGCCGTGGCCTGCACGCCTACCTGTCGCCCTGGCTGCAGTTGAGCCAGACACCGGCCGCGCTGGACTTTCCACGCCAGAGCTTGCCGGCGCATTTCCACCCGGTCGGGCCGCTGCGCCGCGCCACACCCGATCGCCCTGGCGCCTGGCCCATCGACCCGAACCGGCCGTTGGTGTTCGCCAGCCTGGGGACGCTGCAAGGCGGGCGTCTGCGCCAGTTCCAGCGCATCGCCCGCGCCTGCCGCGCCCTGGACGTCCAGTTGCTGGTGGCCCACTGCGGGGGTCTCGACCCTGCCCAGGAGGCGACCTTGCAGCGCTGCGGCGCCACTTGGGTCACCGACTTCGCGCCGCAGCGCTGGATCCTGGAACAGGCCGATGCCGTGGTGACCCATGGTGGCCTGAATACCGTGCTGGACGCCATCGTCGCGCATACGCCGATGCTGGTGATGCCGATTGCCTTCGACCAGCACGGCGTCGCCGCCCGGGTCGCGCACCACCGCCTGGGCCTGAGCCTGTCGCGCCGCGCCAGTACCCGGCGTATTGCCGACGCCCTGCGCCAGGTGCTCGCGTTGCCGACCCAGGCCCATGCCCGGCAGGCCGAGGCCCTGGCTGCCAGTGGTGGCGCGGCGCGCGCGGCGGACCTGATCGAGGCCGCCCTGGGCGTGCCTGCGTCCTCACCTTTGGAAACCGTCGATGACCTATGACCTGATTCTCGCCGGCACCGGCCTGGCCAACGGCCTGATCGCCTGGCGGTTGCGCCAGTGCCGTCCCGAGCTGAACATCCTGTGCCTGGACCAGGCCGACGCACTGGGCGGCAGCCACACCTGGTCGTTCCACACGACCGACCTGACCCCGCACCAGCAGCAGTGGATCGCGCCCTTCGTGGCCCAGCGCTGGTCGAGCTACCGGGTGCACTTCCCGGCCTACAGCCGCACCTTGCCCAGCGGCTATGCCAGCATCACCGGCGAGCGGTTTGCCCAGGTCCTGACCGATGCGCTGGGCGACGCCCTCTGGCTGAACCAGCCGATCCATTCGCTGACCCCGACCGAGGTGCGCCTGGCCGACGGCCGCCACCTGCGCGCCAAGGTAGTCATCGATGGTCGCGGCGCGCCGCGCAGCCCGCACCTGGTGCTGGGCCATCAGGCCTTCCTCGGCCAGCTGGTGCGCCTGGAACGCCCCCACGGGTTGACCGCGCCGATCATCATGGACGCCCGGGTCGCCCAGCACGACGGCTACCGCTTCGTCTACGTACTGCCGTTCTCGGCCGACACCGTGCTGATCGAGGACACCCACTACGTGGACCAGCACCGCACCAGCGCCGAGCAGCTGCGTGCGCACATCGCCGAGTACGCCCAGCAACAGGGCTGGACCATCGTCGACTGCCTGCGCGAGGAACACGGCGTGCTGCCGATCACCCTGGCCGGCGACGTCGAGGCGTTCTGGAACGCTGCCAAGGGGCACCCCTTGAGCGGCCTGCGCGCCGGGCTGTACCACAGCACCACCGGCTACTCGCTGCCCGACGCCGTGCGTCTGGCCGATTGGCTGGTCACCCAGCCCCTGGACGACGCCGCCGCACTCGGTGCCGACCTGCGGGCCTATGCACATGAGCACTGGCGGACCCAGGGTTTTTACCGTCTACTCAACCGCATGCTGTTCCTGGCCGGGCGGCCCGAGCAGCGCTGGCAGGTGATGCAGCGCTTCTACCAGTTGCCCGACGGGCTGATCGAACGCTTCTACGCGGGTCGCAACACCTGGCGCGACCGCAGTCGGATTCTCATGGGCAAGCCACCGGTTCCGGTCGGTGAAGCCGTCGTCGCCGCGTGGCGACATTCCCCAAGGCATTTCAAGGAGCATCGATGAACCCTGGCAAATCGGCAATCGTCATCGGCGCAGGCTTCGGCGGTCTGGCGTTGGCCATCCGCCTGCAGGCCGCCGGCGTACGGACCACGCTGCTGGAACGCCGCGACAAGCCCGGTGGGCGCGCCTACGTGTACAAGGACGAAGGGTTCACCTTCGATGCCGGCCCCACCGTGATCACCGACCCGAGCGCCATCGAGGCGTTGTTCGAGGTGTCCGGCAAGCGCCTGGAAGACTACGTCGAGCTGCTGCCGGTCGATCCGTTCTACCGCCTGTGCTGGGAAGACGGCACGGTGTTCAACTACAACAACGACCAGGCCATCCTCGAGCGGCAGATCCAGGCCCTGGACCCGGCCGACGTGGACGGCTACCGGCGCTTTCTGGATTACTCGCGCGCGGTGTTCGACGAAGGCTACGTGAAGCTGGGCGCGGTGCCGTTCCTGTCCCTGCGCGACATGCTCCAGGCCGGGCCGCAGCTGATGCGCCTGCAGGCCTGGCGCAGCGTGTACGGCATGGTGTCGCGCTTCATCCGCAACGACAAGCTGCGCCAGGCGTTCTCGTTCCATGCGCTGCTGGTCGGCGGCAACCCGTTCGCCACCTCGTCGATCTATACGCTGATCCATGCCCTGGAACGCCAGTGGGGCGTGTGGTTCCCCAAAGGCGGTACGGGCGCCCTGATCGATGGCATGGTCCGCCTGTTCCAGGACCTGGGCGGCGAGCTGGCTCTCAACGCCGACGTCGCGGCGCTGGAAACCCAGGGCGATCGCCTGACCGGCGTGCGCACCCACGACGGCCGTCACTGGCAGGCCGATGCGGTGGCGTCCAACGCCGATGTGGTCCACACCTACCAGCACCTGCTGGGCCATCACCCGCGCGGGCGCGCCGAAGGCCAACGCCTGCAGGGCAAGCGCTTCAGCAACTCGCTGTTCGTCATCCACTTCGGCCTGTCACGCCCGCAACCCCAGCTGGAGCACCACACGGTGTGCTTCGGCGCGCGCTACAAGGGCTTGATCGACACGATCTTCAATGGCCCGGACCTGGCCGAGGACTTCTCCCTCTACCTGCATTCGCCATGCGCCACCGACCCGAGCCTGGCGCCGCCCGGCTGTTCGGCGCACTACGTGCTGGCACCGGTGCCGCACCTGGGCAACGCCGAGGTCGACTGGTCGGTGGAAGGGCCCGCCTACCGCGACCGGATCTTCGACTACCTCGAGCGCCACTACATGCCAGGGCTGCGGCGTGACCTGGTGACCAGCCGCATCTTCACCCCGCTGGACTTTCGCGACACCCTCAACGCGCACCTGGGCTCGGCCTTCTCGCTGGAACCGGTGCTGCAGCAGAGCGCCTGGTTCCGCCCGCACAACCGCGATGCGCGGGTCGAGAACCTCTACCTGGTGGGCGCCGGCACTCACCCGGGCGCCGGTGTGCCTGGCGTGATCGCCTCGGCCAAGGCCACCGCCGGGCTGATGATCGAGGACCTGCACCGATGACGACAGGCGACGACGCGCTACTGACCCATGCCGAGCGCAGCATCGCCGTCGGCTCCAAGAGCTTCGCGGCGGCGGCGCGGCTGTTCGCGCCGTCGACCCGGCGCAGCGCGGTGATGCTCTACGCCTGGTGCCGGCACTGCGATGACGTGATCGATGGCCAGGAAGCCGGGCACGACGCGCAACCGGTCGACCCGGCCGAGGCGGCGCGACGCCTGGTACACCTGCGCGAACAGACCCTGGCGGCCTACGGCGAGGCGCCGATGCACGAACCGGCCTTCGCCGCCTTCCAGTACGTCGCCCGGCGCCATGGCATCCGCCGGCGCGAAGCGTTCGACCTGCTCGAGGGGTTTGCGATGGACGTGCAGGGCCACGCCTACCTCACGTTCGACGACACCCTGCGCTACTGCTACCACGTCGCAGGGGTGGTCGGCCTGATGATGGCGCGGATCATGGGTGTGCGCGATGAACGGGTGCTCGACCATGCCTGCGATCTGGGGCTGGGCATGCAACTGACCAACATCGCGCGCGACATCGTCGAGGATGCCAAGGTCGGGCGGTGCTACCTGCCCCGCCAATGGCTGGAAGCCGCCGGCATCCCGCCCGACCGCCTGGCCGCGCCGGAGCACCGCGCCGCGCTGGCGCAACTGGCGGTTCGCCTGGTCGAGCAGGCCGAGCCGTACTACGCCAGCGCTCGGGACGGCATGGGCGCCCTGCCCTGGCGTTCGGCCTGGGCCGTGGCCACGGCGGCGCGGGTCTACCGGCGGATCGGGCTGAAGGTCAAGGCCGCGGGTGCCCAGGCCTGGGATGGACGGCTGAGCACCTCGAAGGCGGAAAAGCTCGGCGCCTGCGCGGTCGGCCTGGGCCAGGCGCTCATTTCTCGGCTACGGCCGGCGAAGCAGCGCGCGGCTCGGCTGTGGCAGCGTCCCGCGCTGGGCGACGCAACGGACCGCCCTGGCGCGTCCGCAGTTCTGCCCGCAGGCGATCGATAGGCGGCGCGTAGAGGAAGCCGAAGGACACGCAGTTCTCGCGGCCCTGCACGGCGTGGTGCATCAGGTGGGCCTGGTAGAGGCGCTTGAAGTAGCCACGCCGCGGCACGTAGCGAAACGGCCAGCGGCGATGGACTAGGCCGTCATGGGCGACGAAGTACAGCAGCCCGTAGGCGGTCATCCCGGCACCGACCCACTCCAGCGGGTTCCAGCCTGCGTTGCCCAACGCGATCAGCACGATGGCCAGCCCGGCGAACACCACCGCGAACAGGTCGTTCTTCTCGAACCAGCCCTGGCGCGGCTCATGGTGCGAGCGGTGCCAGCCCCAGCCGGGGCCATGCATGAGGTACTTGTGGGCCAGGTAGGCGATGCCTTCCATGGCGGCCAGCGATACCAGAAAGGTCAAGGTATTGATCAGCATGAGGCCTCGGTGGCGCGAACGGTTGCAGAAATGGAGTGCCTGTCGGGGGCGACGGTTCCCTATGCCCGCAATGGGAGTGAACAGCTTGACGTGTCTGTAGCCTAATGCAAGCAAGCCATTCATTCATTGATGGAGAGCAGCCATGTCAGACCCCACCGAGCCGGAGCCGGATTACCCGCTGGATCCCTATGTCGACGATTACGACGAAAAGGAACCGGGCAATTACGTACCCCACCCCGACGACCCACCCCACAAGAAAGGGCCCGACTGGCCGGAAGGCCAGGTGGCACCGGAGGATCAGTCCAGCGGCTGAGGGACTGGGTGTCACAGGACTTTGTGGGAGCGGGCTTGCCCGCGATAGCGGTGCTGAACCCTACCCTGGCCGACAGATTGAACACTGGCCTGGCAGTCCTGAGGTGAATGCACAGGCCCTATCGCTGGCAAGCCAGCTCCCACAGGTACTCATTTCAAGCAGGCAGTAGCACGATGGCAACGCCACCTGTGCAGGCTGTGTGAAATTTGGCGACGAAAGCGTTTTCACAGAGCCTGTGGGAGCGGGCTTGCCCGCGATAGCGTCCGGTCCATCACCGCCTGCCCTGAAAGGTCTATTAATTCAGCGTCGTTCATTTACAAGAGGCTTTTACCAAAACTTGCCCTCGCGACATGACTCACCTCATAGACAACTGACTCATGTCAGCGCTGACTTCTCAACATCGTATCGACCAATACCCGCGTCGTCGGCTCCACTTCGACGTTCAGCACGTCCCCCACCTCAATGTTGGAAAACGTTGTCTGCCGAAGGGTTTCCGGCGTCAGATTGAACCCCAGTTCCCCGGCATCCAACACGACGTTGGAAACGGTCAGGCTTGCCCCATCGAGTGCGAGGAACCCTTTGGCAAATACATACCGAACAAGCTCAGGCGCAACCTTGACGCCCAGCCTCATCGCCTCGCCAAGCCATTCAACACGGGTGACAGTCGCCATTCCGTCCACATGCCCTGCCGTCAAATGCCCTCCTATCTCCTGCCCATGCGATGCAGACCGCTCCAGATTCACGGAATCCTGCGGGTTCAAGAACTGAAAGGTGGTTGCCTTGGCGGTAGCGTTCGTCACGTCCGCACCAAAGCCATCTTCGTACAGACGCGTCACACTGAGGCAGATTCCGTTCAAGGCGATACTGCCTCCGATCTCCAGACCTCGAAGAAACTCGCGTGTTGTCCTGACCCTGATACCGTCCACACCCTTGCGCTGGGCAATGTCCGCCAATACGCCAACTTCCTTGATGATGCCTGTGTACATCGCCTGCTCTCCTTGATGATAGATGAACACGCGTGAGCGTTATCCGCCTCGAGACAATCAAACGTTATCAGCGGCAGTTTTCATCTGTCTGCCAGACGCTTCTGGCTGTCATATAGGCGCGTGCCTACGAAAGCATCTACGTCGTCAACACAGTGTTTTTCCTGATTCTTGGATACGCCGTAGACCTGCGAGGCGCGTTGAAACGAATTGGCAGGCATTCGATGGACTTATGGCGCTTCGGGATCATGCCCCTCGAGTTTGAGACGGATTTTAGAAGTCTGGCTTTGGGATCTGGCAGAGCACACAGGACACCATCCTGACCGCCAGGCCTACCTGCCTACCCACCCATCACTCCGGGTGATAATAACCTTCGCCCCATTCGATTCGTTCCCCCCGCGCGCGCCGCGCAGAATCCGCCCACTTTCTTCACTCTGGCGGATTTTTCCATGGAACATTCACTCACATCCCTGCGCTTTCCCCTGGCCGCCCTGGCGGCCGTGGTGATCAGCGCATGCGGCCAGGCACCGGAGACCGCCCGGCCCGCCAGCGCACCGACGGTCAGCGTGGCCCAGGTGCTGGAACAGCCGATCAACGAATGGGACGAGTTCACCGGCCGCCTCGAGGCGCCGGAGACCGTCGAGGTGCGCCCGCGCGTGTCCGGGCAGATCGACCGCGTCGCGTTCACCGAAGGCGCCCAGGTCAACAAGGGCGACCTGCTGTTCCAGATCGACCCCCGCCCGTTCCAGGCCCAGGTCCGCCAGCTCGAGGCGCAACTGCAACAGGCCCGCGCCTCGGCCAGCCGCAGCGAGAACGAAGCCCAGCGCGGTCAGCGCCTGCGCAGCAGCAACGCCATTTCCGCCGAGCTGGCCGAGTCGCGCAGCAGCGCGGCCGCCGAAGCGCGCGCGGGCGTGGCGGCGATCCAGGCGCAACTGGACTTGGCGCGCCTGAACCTGAGCTTCACCCGCGTCACCGCACCGATCAGCGGCCGCGTCAGCCGGGCCCAGTTCACCGCCGGCAACATCGTCACCGCCGACGTTACGCCGTTGACCAGCGTGGTCTCCACCGACAAGGTGTATGCCTACTTCGATGCCGACGAGCGCGTCTACCTCAAGTACACGCAACTGGCCCGCAATGGCCAGCGCGGTCAGTCCACGCCCGTGTACCTGGGCCTGTCCAACGAGGCCGGCACCCCGCACCTGGGCCAGATGAACTTCGTCGACAACCAGGTCAACCCGCGCACCGGCACCATCCGTGGGCGTGCGGTGTTCGACAACCGCGACGGCCAGTTCACCCCCGGCCTGTACGCGCGGCTCAAGCTGGTCGGCAGCGCCACCTACTCGGCGACGCTGATCAACGACGAAGCGGTCGGCACCGACCTGGGCAAGAAGTTCGTGCTGGTGATGGACGCCGACAACAAGGCCAGCTACCGCACCGTCGAACTCGGGCCCAAGCTCGAAGGCCTGCGCATCGTCCGCGAAGGCCTGCACAAGGGTGACCGCATCGTGGTCAAGGGCCTGCAGCGGGTCCGCCCCGGCGCGGTGGTCACACCCCAGGACACGCCGATGGCCAGCGACGAGACCCTGGCCGCGCTCGCCCGTCAACGTCAGGCGTTGCAAGCCAGTCAGGCCGGGCAACCCGCCGCTGCCGTGAAACTCGCCAGTGCCCCGGCACCGCGCGGCTGAAGGATCGAACCCCATGAACTTCTCACGCTTCTTCATCACCCGGCCGATCTTCGCCGCGGTACTTTCCCTGCTTCTGCTGATCGCCGGCAGCATCGCGCTGTTCCAGTTGCCGATCAGCGAATACCCCGAGGTGGTGCCGCCCACCGTGGTGGTGCGCGCCAACTTCCCCGGCGCCAACCCCAAGGTCATCGGTGAAACCGTCGCCGCGCCCCTGGAACAGGCCATCACCGGGGTCGAGAACATGCTCTACATGTCCTCGCAATCCACGGCCGATGGCAAGCTGACCCTGACCATCACCTTCGCCCTGGGCACCGACCTGGACAATGCCCAGGTCCAGGTGCAGAACCGCGTCACCCGCACCCAGCCCAAGTTGCCGGAGGAAGTCACGCGCATCGGTATCACCGTGGACAAGGCCTCGCCGGACCTGACCATGGTCGTGCACCTGACCTCGCCGGACAACCGCTACGACATGCTCTACCTGTCCAACTACGCCATTCTCAACATCAAGGATGAGTTGGCGCGCCTGGGCGGCGTGGGTGACGTGCAGCTGTTCGGCATGGGCGACTACTCGCTGCGGGTCTGGCTCGACCCGAACAAGACCGCTTCGCGCAACCTGACCGCCAGCGACGTGGTCGCGGCGATCCGTGAGCAGAACCGCCAGGTCGCCGCGGGCCAACTCGGCGCCCCGCCCGCGCCGGGGGCTTCCAGCTTCCAGTTGTCGATCAACACCCAGGGCCGTCTGGTCACCGAGGAAGAATTCGAGAACATCATCATCCGCGCCGGCGCCGACGGCGAGATCACCCGCCTGAAGGACATCGCCCGGGTCGAGCTGGGGTCGAGCCAGTACGCCCTGCGCTCGCTGCTGAACAACCAGCCGGCGGTGGCCCTGCCGATCTTCCAGCGCCCAGGCTCCAACGCCATCGACATCTCCAATGACGTGCGCGCCAAGATGGCCGAGCTGAAGAAGGACTTCCCCGAAGGTATGGACTACAGCATCGTCTACGACCCGACGGTGTTCGTCCGCGGTTCCATCGAAGCGGTGGTGCACACCCTGTTCGAAGCCCTGGTGCTGGTGGTGCTGGTGGTGATCCTGTTCCTGCAGACGTGGCGTGCCTCGATCATCCCGCTGCTGGCCGTACCGGTCTCGCTGATCGGCACCTTCGCGGTGATGCACCTATTCGGCTTCTCGCTCAACGCCCTGTCGCTGTTCGGGCTGGTGCTGGCCATCGGCATCGTGGTCGACGACGCCATCGTGGTGGTGGAGAACGTCGAGCGCAACATCGGCCTGGGCCTGGCGCCGGTGCCCGCCACGCAGAAGGCCATGGGCGAAGTGACCGGTCCGATCGTCGCCACGGCGCTGGTGCTGTGCGCGGTGTTCGTGCCGGCCGCCTTCATCTCGGGGCTGACCGGGCAGTTCTACAAGCAGTTCGCCTTGACCATCGCCATTTCCACGGTGATCTCCGCGTTCAACTCGCTGACCCTGTCGCCGGCCCTGGCCGCCGTGCTGCTCAAGGACCATCACGCGCCCCAGGACCGTTTCTCGCGCCTGCTCGAACGGCTGCTGGGCGGCTGGCTGTTCGCGCCGTTCAACCGCTTCTTCGACCGCGCCAGCCATCGCTACGTCGGCGGCGTGCGCCGGGTGATCCGCTCCAGCGGCATCGCGCTGTTCATCTACGCCGGGCTCATGGGCCTGACCTACATGGGCTTCGCCTCGACGCCGACCGGGTTCGTCCCGGCCCAGGACAAGCAGTACCTGGTGGCCTTCGCGCAACTGCCCGATGCCGCCAGCCTGGACCGCACCGAGGCGGTGATCAAGCGCATGAGCGAGATCGCCCTGGCACAACCGGGCGTGGCCGATTCGGTGGCCTTCCCGGGCCTGTCGATCAACGGCTTCACCAACAGCCCCAACAGCGGCATCGTGTTCACCCCGCTCAAGCCGTTCGACCAGCGCAAGGACCCGAGCCAGTCGGCGCAAGCCATCGCCGCCGCGCTCAACGCCCAGTTCGCCGACATCCAGGACGCCTACATCGCGATCTTCCCGCCGCCGCCCGTGCAAGGCCTGGGCACCATCGGCGGGTTCCGCGTGCAGGTCGAAGACCGCGGCAACCTGGGCTACGAGGCGCTGTACCGCGAAACCCAGAACATCATCGCCAAGAGCCAGCAGGTGCCGGAACTGGCGGGGCTGTTCACCAGCTACCAGGTCAACGTGCCACAGGTCGATGCCGCCATCGACCGGGAAAAGGCCAAGACCCACGGGGTGGCGATCAATGACATCTTCGACACCCTGCAGATCTACCTGGGCTCGCTGTACACCAACGACTTCAACCGCTTCGGTCGGACCTACCAGGTCAACGTGCAGGCCGAGCAGCAGTTCCGCCTGGACGCCGAGCAGATCGGCCAGCTCAAGGTGCGCAACGACCGTGGCGAGATGATCCCGCTGGCGACCTTCCTCAAGGTCAGCGACACCTCCGGGCCGGACCGGGTCATGCACTACAACGGCTTCATCACCGCCGAGATCAACGGTGCGGCGGCGCCCGGCTACAGCTCCGGCCAGGCCGAGGCGGCCATGGCGCGGCTGTTGACCGCCGAGCTGCCCAACGGCATGACCTTCGAGTGGACCGAGCTGACCTACCAGCAGATCCTGGCGGGCAATACCGCGCTGCTGGTCTTCCCGCTGTGCGTGCTGCTGGCCTTCCTGGTGCTGGCGGCGCAGTACGAGAGCTGGAGCCTGCCGCTGGCGGTGATCCTGATCGTGCCGATGACGCTGCTGTCGGCGATCACCGGGGTGATCCTCACCGGCGGTGACAACAACATCTTCACCCAGATCGGCCTGATCGTGCTGGTCGGGCTGGCCTGCAAGAACGCCATCCTGATCGTCGAGTTCGCCAAGGACAAACAGGCCGAGGGGCTCGACCCGCTGGCCGCGGTGCTGGAGGCGTGCCGCCTGCGTCTGCGCCCGATCCTGATGACCTCGATCGCCTTCATCATGGGCGTGGTGCCGCTGGTGTTCTCCTCCGGCGCCGGCGCCGAGATGCGCCATGCGATGGGCGTGGCGGTGTTCTCCGGGATGATCGGCGTGACCGTGTTCGGCCTGTTCCTGACGCCGGTGTTCTTCGTCCTGATCCGCCGCCATGTCGAACGTCGTCAGGCGCGTCGCATCGCTCACACCCCGCTGCAGGAGACCCAGGCATGATGCGGTTCACCCCTTTTCTTCCGAGTCTGCTGGTGCTGGCCCTGTCGGCCTGCGCCGTCGGCCCCGACTACCGCGCGCCCCAGCCCGAGCCGGCGCGCCTGGATGCCACGCAGGGCGCGGTCGTGTTCGACTCGACGCGTTTCGAAAGCGCCTGGTGGCACCAGTTCGAGGACCCGACCCTGGATCGCCTGGTGCAGGCCTCGCTGACCGGCAACCGCGACCTGCGGGTGGCCTTCGCCCGGCTCAAGGCGGCGCGGTCCATCCGCGAGGACGTGGCCAACGACGCGCTGCCGGTGGTGACCAGTGGCGCCAGCAGCACGCTGGGCAAGGGTCAGATTCCGGGTCAGACCGAGCAGCGGGTCAACAGCGAACGCTACGACCTGGGCCTGGACATGGCCTGGGAGCTGGACCTGTTCGGCCGCATCCAGCGCCAGCTGGAAGCCAGCCAGGCCCGTGAAGACGCCGCCCAGGCCGACCTACGCCAGTTGCAGGTCAGCCTGATCGCCGAACTGGTGGATGCCTACGGTCAACTGCGGGGCGCCCAACTGCGCGAGCGCATCGCCGCTGACAACCTCAAGACCCAGCAGGACTCACGCCGGATCACCGAGACCCTGCGCGACGCCGGGGTGGGCAACGAACTGGACGTGGTCCGCGCCGAGGCGCGCCTGGCCGCCGTCGAAGCCAGCCTGCCGCAACTGCAGGCCGAGCAGGTCCGCGCACGCAACCGCATCGCCACCCTGCTCGGTCAGCGCCCCGAGCAACTGAGCATCGACCTGTCGCCCCAGCACCTGCCGGCGATCGCCAAAGCGCTGCCGGTGGGCGACCCGGGCCAGTTGCTGCGCCGCCGTCCGGACATCCGCAGCGCGGAACGGCAGTTGGCCGCCGCCACGGCCGAGGTCGGCGTGGCCACGGCCGACCTGTTCCCACGGGTCAGCCTCAGCGGTTTCCTGGGCTTCACCGCTGGACGCGGGTCGCAGATCGGCAGCTCGGCGGCCAATGCCTGGGCACTGGCGCCCAGCATCACCTGGCCGGCTTTCGACCTGGGCAGCGTGCGGGCCCGCCTGCGCGGCGCCAAGGCCGAGGCCGAAGGCGCACTGGCCACCTACGAGCAGCAGGTGCTGCTGGCCCTGGAAGAGTCGTCGAACGCCTTCAGCGACTACGGTAAGCGCCAGCAGCGCGTGCGCGCCCTGATGCGCCAGAGCGAGGCCAGCCGCAAGGCCGCCGACCTGGCATCGATCCGCTACCGCGAAGGCACCGTCGACTACCTGGTGCTGCTCGACGCCGAACGCGAACGCCTGGCCGCCGAAGACGCCCAGGCCCTGGGCGAAGTCGAGCTGTACCGTGGGGTCGTGGCGATCTACAAGGCGCTGGGCGGTGGTTGGGACGTGGCCAGCGGCTCGCCCGGTACGCTCGCGGCGCGGTAGTAAGGGGCAAGCGGCCTGTCGTTCGCCTGGGCGATACAGGCCGCTCTCTTGCGCTTCACCTCTCTGGAACAGCGGATTTCAGCGTGCAAGGCGCCTGAATGTATTCCTCTTTCATCTGCGCTCATGTTCCCCTTCAAGCGGCCGATACTTCGGCAGGGTCTCGGCAGGCGAGACCACTGCCGGAATCGCGCTGATGAACCTTCGCTCACTGAACATTGCCCCTCGGGCCTCCCTGTGTTTCGGCCTGATCACCCTGCTGGTGATTGCCTTGGGCGGGTTTGCCTACCTGCAGCTGGGCAAGCTGCGCGGTACCGAACAGGACATCGAAAACAACTGGCTGGCCAGCACCCAGACCGCTGACGATATCCAGATCGCGGTGCTGAAGGCGCGGCTGGAGAGCATTCGCCTGCTGGCCGCCATCCGGCCGGAAGACCGCACAGCCGCCATCGCCCAATTGAACAGCGCCCGCGACGTACTCAACGACCGCACCGATCATTACCGTCAGCACCTGCTGTCGAGCGAACAGGAGCGCCAGACCTTCGAAGCGGCTGCCGCGCGCATGGCTACCTTCCTGGACGGCCTGGCGCACATCGTCACGCTGGATGCCACTGACCATGACCAGGCGGTGGCGTACGCCAACACCGAACAAAAGGTGAATGCCGAGGCCTACCAGGCCGAGCTCACCCGCCTGCGCGAACATAACGTGAAAGGCGCTGCCGCAGCGGGTGCGGAGGCCGCTGACGTGTATACCCAGAGCAACGTCGTGATTGCCGTGGTGGTGGCCGCCGCACTGTTGCTCACCCTCGTGCTCGCCGTGCTGCTCACGCGCAGCATCGTGGTGCCGCTTGCCGCCTCGCTGTCGATGGCCGAGCACATCGCCCAGGGCGATTTGCGTGCGTCCATGGCCGTGGTGGGTGCCGATGAGGCCAGCCGGCTGATGACCGCGCTGAATGCCATGCAAGGCAACTTGCGCACCACCATCGGCGAAATTTCTGATGCCTCGGCGCAATTGAGTGCCGCTGCGGTCGAGATGACGGCCATTACCGAAAGCGCCAGCCGCACGCTGCACCAGCAGAACAGCGAGATCGAACAAGCCGCGACAGCGGTGAACCAGATGAGCACGGCCGTCGAGGAAGTGGCGCGCAACGCCACCTCCACCTCGCAAGCAGCCAAGGATTCGACCGCCGCGGCCCAAGCGGGTAACCAGAAGGTGACGCAAACCCTGGTGGCCATGCGCAGCCTCAAGGACCGCGTCGACCTCACCGCCGGGCAGGTGCAGGCATTGGCCGGGCAAACCCAGGACATCAGCCAAGTGCTGGGGGTGATCGGGGCCATTGCCGAACAAACCAACCTGCTGGCCCTGAACGCCGCCATCGAGGCGGCCCGTGCAGGCGAACAAGGGCGCGGCTTCGCGGTGGTGGCTGATGAAGTGCGCGCCCTGGCGCACCGCACCCAAGCCTCGACCGGCGAAATCAAGACCATGATCGCGTCGATCCAGGCAAACAGCACCGCCGTGGTCACGGCCATGGGCGACAGCCTGCGTGAAGTGGACACGACCCAAGGCACCGCAGACGATGCCGGGCAATCGCTGCACGTGATCACCCACGCCGCGCAGATGATCGACGACCGCAACCAGCAGATCGCGACGGCCTCCGAAGAGCAGGCCTACGTGGCCCGTGAAATAGACCGCGCCCTGGTCAGCATCCGCGACCTGGCACTGCAAAGCAGCGAAGGCACGCGACAGACCCTGATCGCCAGCGGGGAATTGTCCCAGCTGGCGGTCAACCTCAACCACATGGTGGCGCGCTTTCGCACGTGATCCTTCTATTGCGCAACAGCGCTATGGACAGGGGGCTAGGGAAGCGTGCGGTGAATGTGCCTTGCGCCGATCAGCCGATACGGCAGCAGAGACCGATCATTACGGATCTGTGGAGCTTGCCCGCGATGCAGACGGCGCCTGACAGAGCCCTATCGCCGGCAAGCCAGCTCCTACCCAGATCTCGGCAGCCTGTCAGCTCAGTCTCGGCATGGCTGCGCAAGCAGCTTGTGGGCTTGCCCGCGATGCAGACGGCGCCTGACAGAGCCCTATCGCCGGCAAGCCAGCTCCCACCCAGATCGCTGCAGCCTGTCAGCTCAGTGTCGGCATGGCTGCGCAAGCAGCTTGTGGGCTTGCCCGCGATGCAGACGGCGCCTGACAGAGCCCTATCGCCGGCAAGCCAGCTCCCACCCAGATCGCTGCAGCCTGTCAGCTCAGTGTCGGCATGGCTGCGCAAGCAGCTTGTGGGAGCGGGCTTGCCCGCGATGCAGGCGGCGCCTGACAAGGCCCTATCGCTGGCAAGCCAGCTCCCACCCAGATCGCTGCAGCCTGTCAGCTCAGTGTCGGCATGGCTGCGCAAGCAGTTTGTGGGAGCGGGCTTGCCCGCGATGCAGGCGGCGCCTGACAAGGCCCTATCGCTGGCAAGCCCACCCACCCAGATCGCTGCAGCCTGTCAGCTCAGTGTCGGCATGGCTGCGCAAGCAGCTTGTGGGAGCGGGCTTGCCCGCGATAGCGTCCGCTCTGAGCTGGTCTAATGGCCCCGGACACCTCAATAGGTGAAACTACCCCTACTGAGGAGTTTTCATGACCAAGAAATACAGACAATTCGATGCTGCGTTCAAGCTGGAGGTTTGCCGGCTGATCGTCGACCAGGGCCAGAGTGTGAACTCGGTGTGCATGGATCTGAGCCTGAGCGACACGGCCGTGCGCCGCTGGGTTCAGCAGTACAAGGCCGAGCAGCTGGGTGGTCCGGGCATCGGCAAGCCGCTTACCAGTGAGCAGCAGCGGATTCGCCAGCTGGAGCAGCAGGTTCGCGAGTTGAAGATGGACAACGACATCTTAAAAAAAGCTACGGCCTTCTTTGCCCGCGAATTGAAGTGATCCACCAGCTGGTTCACCAATTGCAACGCAAGGCCTACCCGGTGGCACGTGTCTGCCGGGTACTGCGGATCAGTCGCTCGAGGTTCTACGAAGCCCGTCAGCAACAAGCCAGACCGCGTCCGGCCTGTCCGATCACTGCCCGGCTCAAGGCCACCTTCGAATCCACGGAGCGCTGCTACGGAAGCCGCCGCCTGCTCGGCGCACTGCGCAATGAGGGCATGGTCATCGGTCGCTTCAAGGTCCGCAGCCTCATGAAACAACAGGGCTTACGCCCAGTCTGGAAACGCAAGTTTGTTCATACTACCAACAGCAAGCACAGTTACCCGGTCGCCCCAAACCTGCTCAACCGCCAGTTCACGCCAGCAGGGGTCAATCAGTCTTGGGTAGCTGACATCACGTACATCCGTACCCGCAGCGGCTGGCTGTACCTGGCCGTGGTCATGGACTTGTTCTCGCGCAAGATCGTGGGTTGGGCGATGGCGCCGCACATGCGTGCCGACCTGGTATGCAATGCCCTGCAACTGGCGATTGCGCAACGGCAGCCGCCACCGGGCCTGATTGCCCACTCTGACCGCGGCAGCCAGTACGCCGGCGTTGCCTATCAGAGTCTGCTGGCGCGGCACGGCATGCACTGCAGCATGAGTCGCAAGGGGAACTGTTGGGACAACGCCGTGATGGAGCGCTTCTTCCTGAACCTGAAGATGGAGCGCGTCTGGCGCAAGGATTACGCCAATCATGGCGAGGCGATCAAGGACATCACGGATTACATCATGCGCTTCTACAACAGGACACGGTTGCACTCGACACTAGGCTACCTGGCTCCGAATCAATACGAGCTGAAAGCCGCCTGAAAATCACCGATCAAGGTGTCCGGAAAAAGTTGACCACCGCAGCTCCGTCACCACCGGCATCGCGAGCAAGCCCACACAATGGGATTGCGCCGGCTCGCCAGACCCGCTCTGAATTCGCCCCTTGCCGGTGCGTGACGCCCAACGCTTTGGCCTACGCCCACGCTCAAATCATCGTGCCGACGCCGACAGCACCGGTGAGGAGGATATGACGCACCCTGCATGTGTTCATGACACTGTCAGCAGAGGCCATGTGGTGATCCAGTGCTTGGACGCGATACGCTGTCGATAAAGGTGTCGTTTGGACGTGGCGAACTGCCCTGCGGGCCTGACCCTCAACCCCAGCAGATCCTCGAGCCCCAGGGGTGCGGCGACCTCGCAGACGTCGCCCTCCCGCCACCTGACCGCCACCGCCGTTGCGGTCTCGGGCCAGAAGCGCATGGCGTCGGTCGCCGAGTGATAGGGTTCGTCGCCATTTCGAATGTGCATCCTGGCCTGGTTCTTCACGGACCACGTCACCGTTGGGCAGTGTTCGCCGAGGATACGCTCCAGGGCACTGTCCTGCTCGGGGCTACACCGTTCGGGATCGAACCAGATGACGTCCACATCGGTTGAAATCGGCGAGACGTCACGCCCGTGCAAGGCGTCCCACACGGCATTGCGAACGAAGCCTGCCCCAATCCAACAATCGGGTAGCCCGAGAGACGCCACGAGCTCGAGCAACCGCCGCCGGACAGGGTCGCCGGCTATGATCGCCTGTACGGTCGAGAGGTCGCTCACATCAAATCCTCAGGGTTGGGTCGACTGGGCCGCAGGGTCGTGAGCCACCCGTGGCAGCGATAAGGCTACAGCATGGTGCCTAGGCGGCGGGCGGACGCCCAGAGACCGCAATGGGCCCACGGACTCATGGAGTCAGCCACGCCTGTCCATCGACCCTTCACGATGGCGCCGCCACACATCAACAGCGTGCAGCTTACCGCTTCACGCCCATCCGCGCCCTACCGCGCTCCTGGCGTGAACCCCGCCCGGTCCGCTCGCCAGACCACTGCCGCGCCGATCACCGCCAACCCCAGCAAGGCCGCCGGCAGAGCCGATGCGCCATACTGCTGCAGCAGCACCCCGCCGCCGATCCCGCCCAGGGCCACCGCCAGGTTGAATACCGTCACCAGCATCGACTGCGCCACATCGCCCGCCTCCCCGGCGGTGTCGGCAATGGCCGTCTGCAACAGAGTCGGTGCGCCGCCGAAGGTCATGCCCCACAGCACCACCCCGGCCAGCACCACACTGGTGTGCGCACCGGCCAGGCCCAGCACCAGCGCCGCTATGGCGAAGCCGGCCAGGCTGAGCAGGGTCACGCGGCGCAGGGCGCGATCCACCCACAGACCGGTCGCCCACACGCCCAGGATCGACGATGCACCGAACAGCAACAGCACCAGGTCGACCCGCTCGCCCAGCCCGACCGAGGCCAGGTACGGCGCGATGAAGGTGTAGAGCATGTTGTGCGCCAGGATCCACACCAGGATCACGGCCAGCACCGAACGGATGCCCGGCAGCAGGAAGATGGCGCGCAGCGACTGCCGCCGTTCGGCCGGCTGGCCGGCGAAGTTCGGCAAGCCCCAGCGCACCCACACCGCCAGCACCAGCGCCAGGGCGGACATGATCCAGAACACCCCGCGCCAGTCGGTCAGCCCGCCGAGCCAGGTGCCCAGGGGCACACCCAGGCACAGGGCGATCGGCTGGCCGACCCCGACCACGGCCAGTGCCCGCCCCTGCTGGGCGCTGGGCACCAGGCGTCGGGCATAACCGGCCAGCACGCCCCAGACGATCCCGGCGGCCATGCCGGCCACCAGGCGCGAACCGAGGATCACGGCATAGCTGGAAGACAGCGCGGTGATGCCGTTGAACACCAGCAGCGCGACGATGGCCAGCAGCAGCAGCGGCCGACGCGACCAGCTGCGGGTGGCGGCGACGATGGGGATGGCGGCGAGCACCGAGCCCAGCGCGTACACCGAGACCAACTGGCCGGCCAGGGACTGGGAAATCCCCAGCCCGGCACTGATCTGCGGCAGCAGGCCGGCGGGCAAGGTCTCGGTCATGATGGCGATGAACCCGGCCAGGGTCAGGGCCAGCAGCTGGGCCAGCGGCAAACGGGTCGTTTCGGGGGCCGCCTCGAGCGGGGCCGGATCGGCCGTGGCGGAAGAAGGATGTGTCATGGTCTGCGTCCTTTCGGTGACAAAAAACACCCACGCCCCGTGATGACCGGAGCGCGGGCAGGTGCGCGGTGATGAAGGGTCAGGCCAGGCGCTGCCGGCCTGGACGATGCAGGGCCTCGGCCTGCCGGATCAGCGCCAGCAGTTCGTCGAGCCCGGTCGGTTTGAGCAATTGATAGTGATCGGCCACGCTGTCGAGCAGCACCGGCGTCCAGGGCAGTTGCCCGAGCGCCTGCTCGATGAACGAAGCGTCGTCACCCGTGGCCTTGAGCACGCTGACCGGGGCATTGATACGGCGCTCGAGCAACGCGTCGACGCTGTAGCGGAACTCGTAGGTCAGCTCGACCACCTCGGTGATCCGCTCGATCAGGCCTTGGTCCAGCCCGTCGAACCGCGCCTGGATGAAGCGCACGAAATCCTCGCGGTCGCGCAGGCGCTCCAGCGCGCCCTCGACCTCGGCCGTGGGCAGCACACCGGCGAACACCGAATAGAGAATGCACAGGAAGGCCGGCCCGGCGTAACGGGGCTGACCGGCCAGGCGGTAGGCCGGGCGACGGGTACGTGGATTGCCCGGCGCGATCAGCACCAGCGATTCGACCTGTTCGCCCAGCGCTTCGAGCTGGCGGGCCACTTCGAAGGCCACCCGCGCGCCGAAGGAGTAGCCCCACAGCGTGTAGGGGCCGTCCGGCTGACGCTCGCGCAACAGGGCGACGTCGGCGCGGGCCATCTCGACCAAGGTGCCATGGGGCACTTCACCGGGGTTGATGCCCATGGCCTGCACCCCGTAGAACGGACGGTCGGGGTCGCTTTTCAGGGCCAGGCCGCGCAGGTTCATCGGGTAGCCGCCCAGGCCCGGCCAGCAGAAGATCGGACGCTGGCGCGTGCGCACGGCATTGAGGTCCACCAACCGCGAGTGTGTCTGCCGCGATGCCGTCTGCACCTCGGCCGCCAGGGCCTCGACGCTCGGGTGGCTGAAGATGGCCTGCAAGGGCAGCCGCGCGCCCAGCTCACGGTTGAGGCGGTTGATCAGTACGACGGCCAGCAGCGAGTTGCCGCCGGCCTCGAAGAAATCGTCGGTGACCGACACCGCCTCGCACTGCATCACCTGGCACCAGACCGCCGCGACCGCCTGTTCACCCGCCGTGCGGGGGGCGATCAGCGTTCGCGCCTGGCGGGCCGTCTGCACCGTCGCCTTGAGGGTCTGCACATCGACCTTGCCATTGGCGGTCAGCGGCAGCTCGTCGAGCACCAGGAACTGGTCCGGGACCATGTATTCGGGCAACAGGTTCTCCAGCTCCTGCTTGAGCAGCTCGGCAGGGCCCTGGATGTGTACGGCGTCTTCCTTCATGCCTTCGCTGCGCACCTGGCTGTCGCTGACGCGGCCTGCGAGTGCGAAATAGCAGGCCTCGACCGGGTGCGCCGGGCCCAGCAGTTGTCGCAGCCGCGTGGCCGTGGCCAGGTCGTGACCACTGCGCGAGCTGTAGCCCGACGACATCAGGCCCAGGCGCAGGTCGTTCATCTGCAAGGCCTGCAGGCGTCGGCCCAGGCTGATGTAGTGCTCCCAGGCCGGCGCCTGACCGACCACCAGCGACAAGGCGAAGCTCGATTGGGCGTAGGACCGCTGGTTGATCGCGATCACCTGGTTCTTCTCGATCACCCGGGTGCCTAGGCGTTCCAGACGCTGACCGCGCACGGCATAGAGCCCGGCCGGCAAGTCGTCGACCTGCTCGCCATGGGCCTGCACGTAGACCTGCACGGAGTTGTCTGCGGTGGCCTGATCGGCGCGCACCAGCGGGTAGCTGCCCAGGTAACGGTCGCCCTCTTCGACGGCCAGATGCTCGAGCACCTCAGGCCGATGCGTGCCGGCACCCAGGCCCAGGCCCTGCTCGGGCAGGACCTGGTCGAGCAGGCCCAGCACGTGACCTGCTTCCATCTCCAGCACTTCGTCGACGTTGGTCTGGTACACCGCCTCGATGGCCCGCGCACGGCCGACCAGGTGCAGCACGACGCGAGGCTGCCCCGAGGACGGTCGCGCCTGGATCAGGACCAGTTCATGGGCAGTGGGCGCGAAATAATGGATGCCGTCGGCCAGCCCTTCCACGCCCTCGACGTCCAGGTACAGCTGATGGGCATACAAGGCCCCCGGGGACGCGTAGGCGTACTTGGGCAGCAATCGCTCCTGACTGTGGAACGGCCCCAGGTTGCGCAGCAGCGTACCCAGGGTATCGAGCGTCAGGTCACCGCTGGCGCCCGACGGCCGGGTGGGCCGGTGGCTCAGCAGCTCGAGAATCGTCTGCCGGTCCACCCGACCGCCTTCGAACAGGCGGTAGGTCTTGCGCGCGAAGGCACGGGCGCGCTGGTCGGCGCTGGCCGTGGCGCCTGGCAGACGCAGCACCGCCCTGCCCTGGTCGCGGCTGGGCTCGCGCTCGCCCAGTTGCCCGAGCTGGGCCTTGACCTGGACCTTGCTGGATTTGGACAGGTGATGCGCGCCATGCTGGCCCTGATCCATCAGGATCGCCTCGCGCGGGTTGAGCGCTACGCAGGCCACCAGGCTCTGGCGTTGACCTTCGGCGTCGGCGTTGACGAACACGGCAGCGCTCTTGACCCAGGCATGGTTCTCGATCGCCACACGCACTTCGTCCAGTTCGATGCGATGCCCGCGCAGCTTGACCTGGTTGTCGGCGCGACCGATGAACTGCACGCTGCCATCGGCGTTCCAGCTGGCCAGGTCACCGGTGCGATAGAGGCGTACGGGGTGCGCCTGGCCGGGCAGCTGGCGCTCGACGAAACGTTCGGCGGTCTGTTCCGGGCGGCCCCGGTAACCACGGGCCAGTTGGCAGCCTCCGATGTAGAGCTCGCCGGGCGTCTCGGGCGCGTCGATGGGCGCGCCGGTGACCGGATCGAACAGGTGGAAGGTGGTGCCACGGGCCGCAAAGCCGAGCGAGACGATCTGCGCGGTGTCCGCCAGGCAGGCCGCGTCGACCAGGCGCGACGAGGCGTTGATGGTGCACTCGGTCGGCCCGTAGAGGTTGACCAGGCGCACCTGTGGCAGGCAGTCCAGGCAGGCCTGGGCCAGCTTGCGGGTCAGGGGTTCGCCGCCGCTGTAGAGGTGCGTGAGCGTCTGGCAGTCGGCGAAGCCAGGTTCGTTGACCAGTGCCTGCAGCAGGGTCGGCACCCCTTGCAGCACGCTGATGCGGTGTTCGATCAGGGCGGCGACCAGCGCCTCGGGATCACGGTGGATGCCGGGGGCGCCGATGACCACATGGGTGCCGTTGGCCACCGACAGCAGTTCCCACTGCGCGGCATCGAAGCTCATGGGGGTCTTGCGCAGCAGCGTCTGGCGCGCATCCACGCCATGGACGTCACGCAGCCAGCCGAGCTGATGGATCAGGTTGGCGTGGGTGATCTCCACCCCTTTGGGCTGGCCCGTGGTCCCCGAGGTGTAGATGACGTAGGCCAGGCTGTGCGCCTCGACCAGCACGGGTGCCTGGGTGCGTGCGTCATTGGCCGCCGGGCGCGCGGCGCCGTCGTCGCAGACCAGGCGCACGCCGTCGAGGGCCAGGGCGCGCAGGCTCGGCAGCAACGCCGGCTGGGTGTAGATCACGGTGATGCCCGCGTCCTCGATCATGTAGCGGATGCGCTCGCGAGGGTATTCCGGGGCCAGCGGCAGGTAGGCGCAGCCGGCCTCCAGGATGCCCCAGGTGCCGATCATCATGTCCAGGGACGGGTCGACGAACAGGCCCACGCATTGCCCCGGCTGCACGCCGGCATCACGCAGGCGCCAGGCGGCCTGCTGGCTGCGTCGACGCAACTGCGCGAAGCTCAGCAGGCCTTGCGGACTGCTGACGGCAATGCAACCGGGCGACGCCTCGGCCTGGCGGGCGAACAGCTCGATGAGCGTACGTGCCGGCGCGTCTGTCGACGGCCCTGCTTCCTGTGTGCCGTCAGCCGACATCCGTGGTGTTCCTGAACTCACCGCATCCATGAGCGCGCTCCCGTGTGATCGATAGGCGCAGCCTGCCCACGCTCGGGTCGCGAGCGACGCCGGCACCGGCTGCAAAAAGGCGTTGTGTCGAATCGATGAGGCCGTGGCCGAAGCGTGTCCGGCACGGCGGACTGACCGGTCAGGCGATAGGGTCAGTGTCGTTCCAGCAGACTGCCGTGACCGCCGACGCGGTCGGCGATACCGCTGGCGCGCAAGGCATGCCAGTACAGCACCACGTTGTTGGACAGCACCGGCTTGCCCAGCCACGCCTCGGCGATCATCGCCGCGCGGGCCATGGCCACGTTGGTGCCGACCTGGACGATGGCTTCGACCTGCGGGCCGTCCACGGCGCGAATGGCGTCGAAGATCTGCCGCTCGGTGATGTGCGCGATGTTCGCCGGGCTGGACGCCCCGAGGCCGCGAACGGCGAGCACCTGGTAATCGTTGTCGGTGAAGAAGTGGCTGACCGTCTCGTCGCCCAATGGCAGGTAGGGGGTCAGCACGGCGATCCGGCGGATCCCGCCCAGTGCCTCCAGGGCCGCGCGGTACGCGTCCGGGCTGGTGGTGACCGGCACGCCGCCGCTCATGTCGAGGAACGACTCGGTGACCATCTCGTGGCTGCCGGGGCCGTCCCAGTAGCTTTCCGGGGACACGCCGACGATGATCCGGTCGGGCTTGCAGGTCAGCAGCCCATGGATCGCATCGGAGGTCGACAGCCGGATGTTGTTCAAGACGTTCATGAAGCCAGGACGCTGGTCCATCGACTCGTCCTGGATCAGCATGCGGCTGGCGTGATTGGTCACGCCGTAGGGCCGCAGGGCATCGGTCTCAGGCTGCATCGAAGTGTTGGTCGAGGGCAGGATGATGCCCATCTTCAGGCGATTGCCAAGTGAATCGGTCATGACGGCTCTCAAGGTCGACGGCAGTAGCATCGACCCCCGAACGGGAAACACACGCTCTACGCAGCGCAGGGACTACTTGGCCAGGAACGAGGCGGCCATGTCCTTCTCGGCGTGCCCGGCTTCCAGGGCGCGCTTGAAGCGCTGCAGGCCCGCTTCGACGCTGTCGACCTTGACGCCGGCCTCACGGGCGGCCTCGATCACCAGCTCGGCATCCTTGGCGGCGTTGGCCACCGAGAAGGTGGTGCTGTAGTCGTCGGCCATGATCGCGGCGGACTTGAGCTGGAAGTACATGTTGTCCAGCGGACCACCCTTGACCACGTCGACCACCAGGGCAGGGTCCACGCCCAGGGCCTCGGCGATCGACAGGCTCTCGGCCACGCCATGGGTCAGGGCCAGCACCCAGCTGTTGAGCGCGAGCTTGAGCTTGCTGCTGACGCCGGGCTGCTCCGACACCCACACGGTGCGTTGGCCGATGGCGTCGAAGACCGGCTGGACCACGTCGCGCTGGGCCTCGGCGCCGGAGGCGATGATCACCAGCTTGCCCTGTTCGGCCGGGCCCTTGGTGCCTTGTACAGGCGCATCGTAGAAGGCCAGACCGTGTTCCTGGGCAAAGGCCTGCAGTTTCTCGGTGGCCGGCACGCCGACGGTGCTCGCCTGGATCCACACGGTGCCCTTGGCCAGGCCGGGCAGCGCGGCGCGCATGGCGTCGAGCACGGCAGGGCCATCCTTGAGCATGGTCAGCACGATACCGGCGCCCTGCACGGCGTTGGCCGCCAGCTCATGGACCTGCACGCCGTTGTCGGCCAGGGCCGAGGCCTTTTCGAAGGTGCGGTTCCAGGCGCGGGTCTGGAAACCGTTCTTCTGCAGGTTGCGGGCGATGGCAGCGCCCATGATGCCGGTGCCGAGAACGGCGATGGAGCGGGTGTCTGCGTGTTCGACCTGGGTCATGTGAACGTCCTTTTAGTGAAGCGTTGAAGACGAAAATGTCGGGGGCGCGACGAGGCCGCGCGGTTGAAGCGTGTGCGGTCAGGCCCGACGCAGGCGCCGGGACCTTGACCGATCATGACGAAACGAAACAGCGTGTCCGGCAGCCCGGGGGATCACAACGCACCGACGGCCACCTCGACGATGTCGGCCAGTCGCTCGGAGCGGTCCTCGCGGGCACCGCCCTTGCCGATCACCCGGATGCCCTGGATGGTGCTGACCACGAACCGGGCCAAGGCTTCGGGGCGACGGCCAGCCTCGATCTCGCCGGCGGCCTGCCCGCGCAGGAACAGCGCGGTCAGCGCCCGCTCCATGCGGCTGAAGTTCTTGGCCACCAGCTCGGCGATGCCACTGTCGTGACGGGCCACTTCCAGGGAAGCGTTGGCAACCATGCAACCCAGGTTCTCGGTGTCGTGCAGCTCTTCGGCGACGATCTTGTGCAGCAGGCGGCGAATCAGCTCCTTGACCGGGCCTTCTTCGGCCAGCAGGGCGACGTTGAAGGCGGTCATGTCGTAGTAGCGGCTCAGGGCGAATTCGTACAAGCCCTGCTTGCTGCCGAAGGCGTTGTACAGGCTGCCGCGTCCCAGGCCCGTGCCTTCGACCAGGTCCTGGATGCTAGTCCCGGCATAGCCGCGCTGCCAGAACACACGCATAGCGGCCTCGGCGATGGCATCGGGATCGAATTCTCTGGATCTCATCTCTGCACCGGTTGTGGAACGAACGGTACAGAACGTACCACCCGACCGAGCGGACCGTCAATGGTTCAAATTTTATTTGTTTCTTGCCTAAATCTGGTGCTTGCACCCTTCGTCCAGATGATGCAGCTTGAAAAAAGAACGCCTCGCCACGACTCACTCCGCCAAATTCTGGAACGATCGTTCCAGTCGGAGGGCAGGCGCTCACCCCATGTATCTGGAAAGGAAGCAGCGTTTCATGTCCAACACCCTCCTGCGCACCGGCAACCCCCAGGCGCCTTACGCCGAATCCATCGCCCTGCCCGCCGAAGCCAAGCTGGTCTATGTCAGCGGCATCCTGGCCGACGTCGCGGACGGCGACGCGGTGCCAGGGACACCTGCCGCCTATGGTGATACCCAGACCCAGGCAACGTCGGTACTGGGCAAGATCCAGGCGATCCTGGCCCAGCACGACCTGCAGATGCGTCACATCGTGCAGTTGCGGGCGTTTCTGGTCGGCACGCCGGAGCACGGCGGACGTCTGGACTTCGCCGGTTTTCAGCGCGCCTACGCGACGTTCTTCGACGATCCCGACCTGGCCGCCAAGCCGACCCGCACGGCGATCCAGGTGGTGGCCCTGCCCTTGCCCGGCACGTTGGTGGAAGTCGACGTGGTCGCGGCGCACCCTTGAACCGTATCAAGACGAGGCCTGGTGAACGACCAGGCCCCGCGTTCGTCGAGTCACGGAGGACACAATGACCGCCACCTCATTCGCCGACATCGGCAAGGTCATCGCCAGCCTGGGCAGTCGACACTTCGCACGCACGTTCCACGCCCTGGTCGAGGCCCACCTCGCCGCACCGGTGGACCGCCTCGACTGGCAGCCGATCGCGCCGCCGTCGGCCCGGGATCCGTTCACTGAGCGGGCCGACGCTCGTTCTTGTGAAACCCGTGCCGGACGCACGTTGAACCTGCGGGCGCAGAACGATGCGGCGCGTCACCTGACCGTCCAGCGTCTGGCGCCTGGGCAGGTTTTTTCCGAGCAGGAGCGCGAACGCCTGCATGCCATCGCGCCGTTGCTGTTCTCGTTGCTTGGCCAGCACCAGCGCCTGGCCCTGCCGCTGGCCGAAGCCAACCGGCCCGCACAGAGCCTGGAAAGCCGCTTCCACCAACGCCTGCAGCAGAGCGGGCTGAGCCTGTCCGAACGCGAGACACAGGTCTGCCTGGGACTGCTGGCCGGGCGTACCGCCGCGCAGCAGGCCGAAGCCTTGCAGTTGACGGTCAACACGGTGGACAGCTACCAGCGGCGGGCGGCGGTCAAACTGAACATCCGGGGACGGCATTCGCTGATGCGCTGGCTGTATGCGGATGCCGAAGGCGAGCACGTCGAGCAGGCGCCGTCGCCTCGACTGCTCGCGACGGGCCAGCCGGTACCTGTCGCCTGCTGGCTGGATCTGCCGGCACGGTACGGCCGTCATGTCGAGCTACCTGCCCCGGCATCCACCTGGAAGCCTGCGGGCGGCTTTCGCTGAAGCGCCTGGCCTGACGCCTCACCGGCCTTTTTGGGTCGGTGCCTGGGCTGCCGTCATCGCGGGCAAGCCCGCTCCCACAGGGTGGTGATACAGACCCTGGTTAATTTCGTAGGTCTGCGCGCTACAAAACCGTCGAATGACTGATCGATTTCGTGGCCGCTCACCTGCCGTAGTGGTACAGGTGATTGCGGTCCATGTGAGGGATTCTAGGGTTCTGCCAAGTGCGAATGTGGGCCCTGCGGGCCCAATCGCGGCCGGTCCGGCGCCCCGGCAGGGGCCGCTCCTACACCCGTAGCCCCACCGCGGTGATGCAGCTCATCGCGGCACTGGGCTGCTCCTGCACCCGTAGCTCCATCGCGGAATTGCAGGCTATCGCGGTCACCTGTGGGAGATTCTATGGTAATTGCCAAGCGCTTAAGCGGCTTTGGGACGATATTCCTCTCCGCTTCTGATCAGGGCAAAGACCACTCGAGCCAGCTTGCGGGCCAGCATGACCAGGACTTGAGTCTTTTTAAAACCGCGGCTCTGCTTGTCTTCGTAAAACGTTTTCCAAGCAGCTGTCCTACCTGCTGACATCGCCGCGTTGTGCAGCAAACGACGGACCTCTGGATCGCCTCGTTTGGTCAACGTCGAGCGTTCTTTTTTCTTGCCCGACTGAGCCACTCGCAGGTCCATTCCTAGAAAGGCGATAAAGGCATCGGCACTCTTGAACTCGCCTCGCTGGTAGGTGGCGACCAAACGCGCAGCGGTAAGAAAACCAATACCTTCAACTTTCATACACTGCTTTACTAACGGCATCAGTCCTGCCTGGTCGAGCAGCTTCTTGATCATGTTTTCAATGAGGTCTTCAAGGCGCTTCATCGAGGTGAGCTGGGACTTCAAAAGGCTCTTGAGCAGCGGCTCACCCTCCCAGCTCAGTCTCAGCGCTGTACGCGTCTGGACGAGCATCGCGCGCCTGCGAAACAGGCTGACAAGGTCGCGATAGAGCGTCGAAGGTGGGACCCAGGGGGTAAGATTAGCGCCTTCGTTCTTGAGGTACCGGGCCAGTACCCTTGCATCGATCGGGTCAGTCTTGGCGCGTGAACCAATACCTTTTCGGTAGTGACTCAGGGCATAACCATCCATCAAGTAAAGGGTATGTCCTGCTTCATGGACCATATCGGTAAACAGCAGGTGATAGACATTGGTGGCCTCGATTGCAATCGAGACCTTGCCGTGCAATGCCTTGATCCATTGCTTGATGGCCGTCTTGTTGTTGGCAATAGTGCTCAACTGTCCGGAGCTGTCTTCGTAAATGACGAGCTCAGCCTTAGCAACGTCGACGCCTATGATCGTGCTGTGTTCGGATGATGGCATTGCCATGAGCGCGTCTCCGCAGGTAAGGTCTAAGGGCTTGAAGGGCCACCCAGAGGCGCAGGCTTGTACTTTCGTCGGTCAAAACCGGAAGCATTCCTTATCGGCGCTTGGGTGAAGGGAGGAGGGGCGAAATCTCCCACGGTCTGTACTGCGCGAACAGTCAGAAGCGGATCTAGTCCCTCCTCCTCCCTTCAAGTCCTACCATACAAGCGGCCCCTGTGCCGCGATTGGGCCCGCAGGGGCCACAAAAACCGTCGACACGATCGTTCCCTGTGGGAGCCGGCTTGCCGGCGATGGCGGCGGTGCATTCACCCGCCTCATCACCGGCAAAACGTCCCCTTCAAGGCCACCGTCACGGCCCCTGGGCCGAGCGCCGAAGCGCGTCTGCCCTGCCCGTCTCTGCCGCGCCATCGACCGCGTGCACGTCCGCGACCCCGTTCAAGACGTCACCCGCGCCGTGTCGTTGGCCTGGGTCTCGAACCACCAGGCCGTCAGGCTGTACACCTGTGGCACCTTGAGCACGCTGAAGTGATCGCCCGGGCCTTTCCAGGCGCGCAGCTGCGGCAGCGTCCGGCGCCAGCCCTCGGCCATCGCCTGCTGCTCACGGCGATTGGCGTCGGTGTCCTGGGCCGGGTCGTCCACCTGTACCAGCCCGACCGGGCCGTCGTAGCCGGCCAGGGGACGGTACGGCAGGCGCAACGCCGTGCCGAAGGTGCGCACGATGCCGGCCAGCGCCGTCTCGGCCAGCCGCGCGGGCAGAAGCCCTGCCTGGACCATGGCGTCGCGCAACCGCTGCAACTGCACCGTCTCGTCTGCCACCCGGAAGTCTGGCCCGCTCAGGCCCAGGTCCTTGCCGCTGGCCGCCTGCAACGCCTCGATCAAGGTCTCCAGCACGCGGCCGAAGGTGTAGCCGGACGGTGCGTCGCCCGGTCCTGTCGGCGCTTCGCTGTCGATCAGGGTCAATGACAGCACGTCACGTCCGCGGGCCTGCAAGGCCACGGCCAGGGCATGGGCACCCCAGCCGCCGAAGGAATGCCCCAGCAGGTGCACAGGCCCCTCCGGGTACAGCGCCTCGATGGCCCGCGCCTGGCACTCGGCGGCCACCTCGAGGCTGGCATGGGGCGCGCGGCGTCCATCCAGCCCACGGGGTTGCAGGCCATGGACCGGCCACTCCGCGCCCAAGGCTTCGGCCAGGCCGATGAAGCCAGTCACACTGTCACCCGCTCCCGGCACACAGAACAGCGGCGCCCGCCCGGGCCGACCGGCCTGGATCGTCAACAGCGGCTGGAAGGTCTCCACGGTCTGCACGACCTCACCGGCCACCGCCAGCGCCTCGCCCAGCACCTGCCCCACCGCCTGCACGTGCGGTGCACGCATCAGCCCGAGGTGATCACCGGGCACATCGAGGCAGTGCAACGGCAGCGTCGGCAGTGCTTCGGCCCAGCCCAGCGTCGCGGTGGTGCCCACTGGCACCTGGCCGCGCTCGCTGGCCCGCAGCAACCAGACCGGCAGGCTGGACGGCTCCAAATGGTAGTGGGCCAAGGCATGCCCATGGGCGACCTCGCGTGCCAGGTACTGGCGTACCTGCGCGTCGTCCGCCTCCTCCAGCGCCGGGTACAGCAACCCTTCGGCACGGATCGCCATCAGCAGCGCCGCGAACGCCAGGTCGACCTGCTGCTCGAGCGTCGCCAAGCGCGCCAGCGCCGCGCTGCCGGCGTCACCTTGCGCCTGCCAGTGGGCCGTGCAATGCGCCAGCAACTGACGGTGCAGCGCCCGCTCGCCTTCCCAGCGTGCCTTGCCCTGATCGGTCAGGCGCGGCACGTAGCTGTCGAGCAACCCGACGAAGGCCACGCTGCGATCCAGCCCGTCGAGCTGTTGCGCGACCTCATAGGCCAGCACCCCGCCGAACGACCAGCCGACCAGGCGGTACGGCCCGTGAGGCTGGGCCTCGAGGATCTGCGCCACCAGCCGTGCGGCCAGGGCTTCGACGGTGTCGAGTTGCGGCGCGTCGAGTGCCACGCCAGCCAGCCCGTACACCGGGTAATCGCCGGGCAGGTGCTGCGCGAGCACCGGGAACCAGCTGTCCAGGCCGGTGAAGTCATGGATCAGGAACACCCCCGGACGGGCATCCTCAGGCGCGCCCCGCAGCCGTTGCGCACCCCGCACGCCGTCACCCGAACGGCTGTCCAGCAGCGCGGCGAGACGGGCGACACTGGCGTGCTGGAACAGCTCGGCCAAGGTCACCTGCACGCCGGCCTTGTGCAGCAGGCCGACCAGGCGAATCGCCGACAGCGAATGCCCGCCGCGCTCGAAGAAGTCGTCGTGACGCCCGACCTGCTCGAGTTCCAGCACCTGCGCCCAGGCCTGGGCCAGTTGTCGTTCGCGTTCGGTCGTCGGAGCTTGCTGCACGTCGACGTCAATGGTGGCCGTATCCGGTGCCGGCAAGGCCCGGCGGTCGACCTTGCCATTGCGGGTCAGAGGCAAGGCCTCCAGCACCATCAAGGTCGCCGGTCGCATGTGCGCCGGCAGCCGCTCGGCCAGCCAGGCGCGCCAGTCACCCAGCGGCACCTGCGGGTCGCGCCTGGTGACATAGGCCACCAGGCGCGCCTCGCCCTGTTCCGCCGAACGGGCCAGCACCACCGCCTCGCCGACACCTGGGCAGCGGGCGAGCTGTTGCTCGATCTCGCCCAGCTCGACGCGCATGCCACGGATCTTCACCTGGTCGTCGTTACGCCCCAGGTACTCCAGGGTACCGTCCTCCAGCCAGCGCACCAGGTCGCCCGTGCGGTACATGCGAGCGCCAGGCGTGGCGCTGAACGGATCGTCGAGGAAGCGTTCGGCGGTGAGCACCGCACGGTTCAGATACCCCCGCGCCACACCGGCGCCGCCAATGTACAGCTCGCCCGGCACGCCCAGCGGCACGAGCCGTTGCTGGGCATCGAGCACGTAGAGCCGTGCATTGTCCACCGGCCCGCCGATGTGCAGCGGCCCGCCCACGCGCACGGTGCCGGAGCTGGCGACCACGGTGGTTTCGGTCGGTCCGTAGTTGTTGACCACGGCAAAGCCTGGATCGTGATCGAACTGCCGCAGGCGGTCGCCCCCGATCAGCAAGGTGCGCAGGCTCGGGTGACGCAGGTGCCGACTGAACGCGAACTCGGCCACCGGGGTCGGCAGGAACGCCACTTCCAGCGGCTGGGCCTGCCACCAGTCCAGCAGCGTCTCCACCTGCTGGTGATCCAGCTCGCTCGGCGGCAGGTGCAGCACCGCGCCCGCGCACAGGGCGGGCCAGACTTCCCAGGCCATGGCATCGAAACCAAAGCCTGCGACGCTGGCGGTGTGGCTGCCCGCGCCGAGCGCGAAGGCCCGGCAATGCCAATCGATCAGGTTGTTCAGCGTGCCGTGCTCGACCATCACGCCTTTCGGCTCGCCGGTCGAGCCGGAGGTGTAGATGACGTAGGCCAGGTGCGTGGTCGACAGCCCGGCCGGACGGACCGGTGCGCCCGCACTCGGCCAGTCGGGCTGGTCCAGGTTCAGGCTCGGCAGGTCCAAGTGCGCCAGCCGCGGCGCGAGCGCCTGCTGGGTCAGCACCAGGGTCGGCGCGCTGTCGCTCAGCAGGTAGTCGACCCGCTGCTGTGGATGGCCGGGATCGACCGGCACGTAGCCTGCTCCGGCCTTGAGCACGGCCAGCAAGGCCACCACGGTCTGCACGCCGCGCTCGGCGAACACCGCCACACGCTCGTCGAGCCCCACGCCACGGGCGACCAGTTGCCGGGCCAGGGCCTCGGCCTGGGCGTTCAGCTCGGCATAGGTCAGGCACTGCACGCCGCATTGCACGGCGATCGCCTCGGGCCGTTGCTGTGCCTGCGCCTCGATGCGCTGGTGCACGGTCAGCGCCGTCGGTGTGGCTACGTCGTGCGCATTGAAGGTTTCCAGCACCTGCTGACGCTCGCCATCGGGCAGGCAGCTGAGCTGGGTCAGCGGCGTGTCCGGCTGCGTCTCGAGGGCCGCGACCAGGCGCCGCGCGGCGCAGTCCAGGTAGGCGCAGAGCCGCTCGGCCGGTTGACCATTGGTGGTCAGGGCGGTCAGCTCGAAAGCCTCGCCCAGGTCGTCGACGCTGACCGTCAGCGGGTAGCTGCTGCGCTCGTGGGCCTGCAGCAGCTCGATCCCGTCCCAGACCGTGACCTGCTCGTCGGTCAGCGGGCGTTGCGCACTGTGGCGGTAGTTGAACAAGGCGGTGAACAGCGGCGCGCCACTGGGCAGGCCGCTGCAGCGCTGGGCCAGGGCCAGCGGCGCATGCTCGTGCACCAGCAAGTCGCTCAGGCGTGCATGGGCCTGGGTCAGGCCCTGGCGCACGCTCTGCTCGCCCAGGTCCAGGCGCAGCGGCAAGGTGTTGATGAACACCCCCAGCGCACGCTCGACCCCCTCGCCCCCCTGCATCCTTCCCAGCAGCACGCTGCCGAACACCACCTGCTCGCGCCCGGACAGTTGTCCAAGCACCTGGGCCCAGGCCAGATGCAGCAGGCTGGCGGCGCTGACCCCGGCGACACGGGCCTGCTCGCGTATGCGTCGACTCAGGTCGGCGTCCAGGCGCTGGCGCGCTTCGTCCGGCAGCCCGCCGCTGGCGGTGACGTCCTGGCCATAGGGCAAGGTCGCCTCGGTCAGGTCGCCGAGCTGGGCGCCGAAGAACGCTTCATGCTCGGCCTGGCTCGGGCCTTGCTGGGCCTGGGCGATGTGCAGGCGATAAGGCACCGGGGCCGGCAAGCTGGCCTGCTGACCCGCCAGCACGGCCTGCAATTCCTGCCCCAGGAGCTCCAGGGCCATGTGGTCCATGATCAGGTGATGGAACTGCAAGACCCCCACCCGTCGACCGCTATCCGGGTCTTGGGTGTGCAGCAGGCGCATCAGCGGCGCCTGGCGCAGGTCCAGCGCGCCCGGTCGTGCCAGGGCCTGCGGCGAGACCGCCTCCACCGGCAGCCAGGCGTCACGCCAGACCACCTGCATGGGCGCTTCCAGCCCTTCCCAGCACAGCGCCGTGCGCAGCACGTCGTGACGCGCGATCACCTGCTGCAAGGCCTCGGCGAAGGCTTCGAGGCGACCCTGGTCGGCAAAGCCGAAGCGCGCCTGCAACAGGTAGGGGTCGTCCTCTCCCGCCGTCAGGTGGTGGAAGAAGATGCCGCTCTGCAGCGGCCCCAGCGGGTAGATGTCCTGCACGTTGCCCACGCCGCCGGGTACCTGAGCGACGATCTGGTCGATCGCTGGCTGGTCGAGACGGGCCAGGGGCAACAGAGCCGGGGTGATGTGGGTGCAGCCCGGTTCGATCCGGTTGGCCGGCACCGCCGTGTGCGTCGGTGTGCCGATGACGCGGGCCAGGGCCACCAGGGTCGGCTGGGCGAACAGCTGGCGCACGTCCAGGGCCAGGCCCATTCGCCGCAGGCGCGCGACCAGGGTCACCGCCAGCAGCGAATGGCCGCCCCGCTCAAAGAAGTGATCGTTGCGCCCGACCTGCTCGAGGTCCAGCAGCTCGCACCACAGCGTCGCCAGGCAGGTTTCCAGTTCGCCCTGGGGCGCCTGGTACGCGGTACCAGCACTGGCCTGCGCGTCGGGCGCCGGCAAGGCACGCCGATCCACTTTACCGTTGGCGGTCAGCGGCCAGGCCTCCAGCACCACCAGGGCAGCCGGCACCAGGTAGGCCGGCAGGCGTGCCTGCAAGGTGGCGCGCAGGTCGCCCACCGACACCGGTGCCGCGCCTAGGGTAGGGATGACGTAGCCCACCAGGCGTGCATCGACACTGCTGCCGCGCTCGGCGATCACCAGGGCCTCGCGCACCTCGGGCAGCGCCGCCAGCTGGCTCTCCACTTCGCCCAGTTCGATGCGCACACCGCGCACCTTGACCTGGTCGTCGTTGCGTCCCAGGTATTCCAGGGTACCGTCGGCGTTCCAGCGCGCCAGATCGCCCGTGCGGTACATGCGCGCCTGGGGATCGGCGGTGAACGGGTCGCGCAGGAAGCGCTGCGCGGTCAGCTCGGGCTGGTTGAGGTAACCACGTGCCACCCCGGCGCCGGCCACGTACAGCTCGCCCACCGCGCCGGTCGGCACCAGGTGCTGGTGCGCATCGAGCAGGTAGACGCAGGTGTTGGCGATCGGCCGGCCGATGTCCAGCGCCCCGCCCGCCCACAACCGTCCCGAGGTCGCCACGACGGTGGCTTCGGTCGGGCCGTAGTTGTTGATCACGGCAAAGCCTGGGTCATGCTCGAAACGTCGCAGACGATCGCCACCGATCAGCAAGGTGCGCAGGGTCGGGTGCGGGCGACGCTGGGCGAGCAGGTGCTCGGCCACCGGCGTCGGCAGGAACGCCACCTGCAACGGCTGCGCCAGCCACCAGTCGAGCAGGCGTTCGACCTGCTCGTTGCCCAGGTCCGCCGGCGGCAGGTGCAACGTCGCCCCGGCGCACAACGCTGGCCACAACTCCCAGGCCATGGCGTCGAAGCCGAAGCCGGCGACGCTGGCGGTGTGGCTGCCCGCGCCCAGTTCGAAGGCCTGGCAATGCCAGTGCACCAGGTTGACCAGCGTCTGGTGCTCGACCATCACCCCCTTGGGTTGTCCGGTCGAGCCCGAGGTGTAGATCACATAGGCCAGGTGGCGATCGCACAGCCCCGCCACCTCGGGCGCCGCGTCGTGGACCGGCCAGGTGACGTCGTCCAGCGCCACGCGGGGCAAGCTGGACGCTGGCAGACGCGCCAGCAGCGCCTGCTGCCCCAGCAGCAGCCGCGGCTGGCTGTCGGCCAACAGGTAGGCGATGCGCTGGGACGGGTGGGCCGGATCGATCGGCACGTACGCCGCACCGGCCTTGAGCACGGCCAGCAGGCCGACCACCGTGTCGAGGCTGCGCTGGGCGAAGACCGCGACCCGGTCGTCCGGGCGCACGCCCTGCATCAGCAGGTGATGCGCCAGGGCGTTGGCACGCCGTTCGAGGTCGATATAGCTCAGGTGACGCTCGCCCACCTGCACGGCGATCGCCTCCGGCTGCGCGGTCGCACGGGCCTGGATCAAGGCCTGCACGGTCGGCCCGCGTGGCACGGCCAGGGCGGTGCCGCTCAGGCGCGTCAGCAGGTGCTCGCGCTCGGCACCGTCGATCAGCGCCACCTCGGCCAGGGGCGCCCGGTCATCGGCCACCAGGGCGTGCAGCAGACGCTCGAAATAGCCGGCGTAGCGGCGCACGGTCGCCTCGTCGAACAAGGCGGTGGCGTAGTCGAGGCTGCCCACCAGCGCGCCGCCCTGCTCGCCCAGGTTCAGCGACAGGTCGAACTTGGCCACCTGGGCCGTCTGCTCCAGCGGTTCGATATGCAGCCCGTCCAGGGTCAGCGCACCGGCCTCGCCTGGCAGCCAGTTGACGGTGGTCTGGAACAGGGGCGCGTGGGCCAGGCTGCGGCTCGGCCGGGTCAGCTCCACCACCTGCTCGAAGGGCAGGTCCTGGTGCGCCTGGGCCGCCAGCACCTGCTCACGCACCAAGGCCAGCAAGGCCGCGCCGTCGGTGGCCTCGGCCGTATCGACACGCACCGCCAGGGTGTTGACGAACAGCCCCACCAGGCCTTCCAGCTCGGCGCGGTTGCGCCCGGCCACCGGGCTGCCGATGACCACGTCGGCCTGGCCGGACAGCCGGGCCAGCAGCGCGGCCCAGGCCCCCATCAGGGTCATGTACAGCGTCGCGCCATGGCGCTGCGCCAGGCCGTGCAGCCCCAGGGCCAGCCCCGGATCGATGCGGATCGCCAGGCTCGCACCGGCGAAATCCTGCTGCGCCGGGCGGGCGCGGTCGGTCGGTACGCTGGACAGATCGGGCGCGCCGGCCAGGGCCTGGCGCCAGTAGTCGGCCTGACGCTCGAGGCGTTCGCCCACCAGCCAGCGCCGCTGCCAGGCGGCGTAGTCGGCGTACTGGATCGGCAGCGTCGGCAGTGCCGGGTCGATGCCCTGGCAGTCGGCCTGGTACAGCGCCAGCAGCTCGCGGGTCAGCACGCCCATGGACCAGCCGTCGGCGACGATGTGGTGCACCGTCAGGCCCAGCACGTGGTAGTCCTCGGCCAGTTGCCAGAGGTGACCCTGCAGCAGTGGCCCTTCGACCAGGTCGAACGGTGCCCGCGCGACCTGCTCCAGGTGCGTGGCCAGGGCTTCGGGGTGCTCGCGCAGGTCGTGACGGTGCAGCGGCACCCCACTCGATGGCTCACCGAAGCGAACCTCGACGCGGTCTTCGTCACTGACGAAGTGGCTGCGCAGGCTTTCGTGACGCTCGACCAGGCGCGTCAGCGCACGGGCCAAGGCGGCGTCCTGCAAGGTGCCCCGCAGCCCCAGGGTCAGGGCGATGTTGTAGGCCTGGTTGCCGCCGTCCAGCTGGGCCAGGAACCACAGCCGCTGCTGGGCGAAGGACAGCGGCATCGGCCCTTCCCGTCCCAGGCGCGGAATGTGCTCGGGCAGCGCCTGCTCCAGGCCGCCCAGCACCTCGGCGACACGGGCCAGCTCACCCAGCGCGAACAGCTCGGCCAGAGGCAGCTCCAGGCCCAGGCGCTGGCGCACCTGCGAAACCATGCGCATGGCCGACAAGGAATGGCCGCCCAGCTCGAAGAAGTGGTCGTGACGCCCGACCTGCTCGACCTGCAGCACCTCGCTCCAGATCTGCGCCAGGGCGATTTCCAGCTCGCCCTGGGGCGGCACGTAGGCCTGCCCGGACACCGTGGCGTGCAGCGGAACGGGCAAGGCTCGCTGATCGAGCTTGCCGTTGGCGGTCAGCGGCAGCGCGGCCAGCTCGACCAGCGCCGAGGGCAGCATGTAGTCGGGCAGGCACTGCTGCAACTGCGCGCGCAGTTCGGCGGGCGCCAGGGCCGGGGCTCCGGCCTGGCAGGTGTAGTAGCCGACCAGGCGCAGCGGCCCCGGTTCGTCGGCCCGCGCCAGCACCACGGCCTCCTCGATTCCCGGCAACTGCTGCAGGCGACTGGTGATCTCGCCCAGTTCGATGCGGAATCCGCGAATCTTGACCTGGTCGTCGTTGCGCCCCAGGCACTCCAGCTGACCGTCGGCGCGCCAGCGCCCCAGGTCACCCGTGCGGTACCAGCGCGCGCCGGGCGAAGTGCCGAACGGGTCGGGCACGAAACGGGTCTCGCTCAAGGCCGGCTGGCCGAGGTAGCCGGCCGCCACCCCGTCGCCGCCGATGTACAGCTCACCGACCACGCCCAGCGGGGCCAGGCGCCCGTGGGCATCGAGCACGTGGACATGGGTGTTGCCGATCGGCCGGCCGATGGGCAGCGACTGGGCGTCGGGCGCCACCGTGGCCACCTCGCAGGTGGTGGCGAAGGTGGTGGTCTCGGTCGGGCCGTAGCCGTTGACCAGGCGCAGACCGGGGGCCTGCGCCAGCAGCAAGGCGAAGGTCGCCGGATCGGCGCGCTCGCCGCCGGTCATCAGCAGGCGCAACGTGCCCAGTGCCGGGCCGATCACCCGGGCGTAGTGGTTGAACAATGCGGTGGTCAGGAAGGCCACGCTGACCTTGCCCTCGACCAGCGCGGTGGCGTAGCGCTGGGGATCGACCAGCGTGTCATGGTCGATCACCACCAGGCGCGCGCCATTGAGCAGCGCGCCCCAGACTTCCAGGGTGCTGGCGTCGAAGGCCGGGTTGGCGGCCAGGGCCATCACGTCGCGGGCGTCGAGGTCGGTATAGCCATCGTTGAGCACCAGCCGGGCGATGCCGCGGTGGGTCACCTGCACGCCCTTGGGCGCACCGGTCGAGCCGGAGGTGTAGAGCACGGCGGCCACGGCGCTGGCGTCGTGGGTGCGACGCAGCGGGTGCTCCGGCAGGCTCGCCAGGTCCAGTGCAGCGAGGTCCAGGCTCGGTGCGCCGAGACGGTCCAGCTCCGGCCCCTGACCGATGACCAGCGCGGCCTGACAGTCCTCGACCATGAAGCGGCGCCGCTCCAGTGGAGCATGGATGTCGAGCGGCACATAGACCGCCGCGCACTTGATGACCGCCAGTTGCGCCACGAGCAGTTCCAGCGAGCGTGGCAGTTGCAGCACCACGTGATCGCCCGCCCCTACGCCGCGTGCCTGCAGGGCATGGGCCAGGCGGTTGGCCTGCGCCTCGAGCTGGGCGTAGCTGAGGGTGCGCGGGCCATCGACCACGGCGCACGCTGCCGGTGCCTGGGCCGCGCGCGCCTCGAACAGCTGGGCCAGGGTCTGGTCGCGGGGGTAGTCGCGTTGCGACGCACTGAACGCCAGCAACTGGTCGCGTTCGGCATTGGAGAGGATCGACAGACGGTCCAGGGTCAGGTCGACCTCGGCGGCCGACGGCCCTTCACCTTCGCGCAAGGCTTCGACGAGGCCCGCGAGGGCCTGGCGCAGGTAGGCGCAGATGCGCTGCGGATCGATCTCGGCCACGCTCTGGGTGGTGATGGCCAAGGCCTCGCCCAGGTCATCGACGCTGACGGTCAGCGGGTAGTGGCTGCGCTCTTCGGCGTGCAGCACCTCGATACCGTCCCAGGCGCTGTCGGCCGGGGCGGCGGCCTGGCCATGGCGGTAGTTGAGCAGGCTGGCGAACAGCGGCGCGCCGGCCGGCAGGCCGCTGCAGCGCTGGGCCAGGGCCAGTTGCGCCTGCTCGTGGGCCAGCAGCCCGGTCAGGCGCTGGTGAGTATGCGCCACGGCCTCGCGGACCGACGTGACGCCCAGGTCCAGGCGCAGCGGCAAGGTGTTGATGAACACCCCCAGGGCCCGTTCGGCCCCCTCGCCGCCTTGCAGACGGCCCATCAGCACGGTGCCGAACACCACGCTGTCACGCCCAGCCAGTTGCCCGAGCACCTGGCCCCAGGCCAGGTGCACCAGGCTGGCGACGCTGACGCCCTGGGCACGCGCCTGAGCGCGCACGGCCTGGGCCAGTGCCGGTTCCAGGGCCAGCTGCGCTTCGTGCAGCGGCGCATCGGTCGCGCCTGGCGCCAGGCCGTAGGGCAAGGTCGGCTCGTCGATGTCGCCCAGCTGCGCCGTGAAGTACGCCGCCAGCGCTGCTTCGTCCAGCCCCTGGCCGACCTGGGCGATGTAGTTGCGGTACGGCACCGGCGCGGCGAGCGCGGCCTGCTGCCCGAGCATCGAGGCGCGCAGCTCGGCGGTCAGGGCCTCGAGCGCGACGTGGTCCATGATCACATGGTGGAAGCGCAACACGGCCAGGTAGCCCTCGCCCTGCGGGTGCGGGGCATAGTCGAGCTGCAGCAGCGGCGCCTGGGTAAGGTCCAGCCGCGCCGGACGTTCCAGCGTCTCCAGGCTGACCGCCTCCACGCGCAGCGGCGCCTCGCGCCAGACCACCTGCACCGGCGCGGGCAGCCCTTCCCAGTGCAGCGCCGTGCGCAGGATGTCGTGACGCTGGATCGCCGCGTTCAGGGCCTGGACGAAGGCGTCCAGGCGCGCACGGTCCTTGACCGCGAAACGAGGGGCCAGCAGGTAGGGGTCAGCCTCCGGCGAGGCCAGGTGGTGGTAGAGGATGCCGGTCTGCAGGGGCCCCAAGGGGTAGATGTCCTGCACGTTCGGCGCACCGCCCGGCACCGCCGCGACGATCCGTTCGATCGCCGTGGCCTCGAGCGTCACCAGCGGCAGCAGCTCGGGGGTGATCTGCGTGCACCCGGGTGGGATGCGGTTGGCCAGCACCTGGGGCTGGGTGTCCGCGCTCAGGCTGGCGGCCAGCGCCGCCAGGGTCGGTTCGGCGAACAGCACGCGGATATCCACGTGCAGCCCCAGGCGCCGCAGCCGCGCCACCAGGGTCACCGCCAGCAGCGAATGGCCGCCCAGCTCGAAGAAGTTGTCCTGCCGCCCGACCTGGGCCACGCCGAGCAGGTCGCACCAGAGGTCGGCCAGGCGCGTCTCCCGTTCGCCTTGCGGCGCCTGGTAGGCGCGGCTGAGCACGGCATACTCGTCCGGGTCGGGCAGCGCCGTACGGTCGAGCTTGCCGTTGCGGGTCAACGGCAGGTCCGCCAGGGCCACGTAGGCCGAAGGCACCATGTAGTCCGGCAAGCCGGCGGCCACGTGACGGCGCAGCGCCTCGATGCCCGGTGCGTCCTGCCCAGGGTGGGTGGCGTACCAGGCCACCAGGCGCTCGCCGCGCAGCAGCACCGCCACCTGGCGCAAGGCCGGGTGCGTCGCCAGGCGCGCCTCGATGTCGCCCAGCTCGATGCGCAGGCCGTGCAGCTTGACCTGGAAGTCGTTGCGGCCGAGGAACTCCAGCTCACCGTCGGCGCGCTGGCGCACCAGGTCACCGCTGCGGTACAGCCGGTCGCCGGCGACGAAGGGGCTGGCGATGAAGCGATCGGCCTGCAATGCCGGCAGGTTCAGGTAGCCGCGGGCCACGCCCACGCCACCGATGTGCAACTGGCCCGCCACACCGGGAGGTACCAGGCGGTCCTGCGCGTCGAGCACGTACAGCCGGGTGTTGGCGATGGCGCGGCCGATCGGCAGCGTCTGTTCGGGCACTGGCTGATCGGGCGCCAGGGTCCAGGCGCTGCAGTCGACGGTGGCTTCAGTCGGGCCGTAGACGTTGTGCAGGCGTACCCACGGCAGGCGCGCACGCACCTGACGGGCCAGTTCGGCGGTCAGCTCGCCGCCGCCACAGACCAGGTCGGTGAGGCTGGCGCACTGGGCGGGGTTGGCACTGTCGAGGAACTGCCCCAGCAGGGCCGGGACGAACTGCACCACGTTGACCTGCTGCCGGGCGATCAACTGCGCCAGGTACTCCGGATCGCGCTGGCCGTCGGGGCGTGCCAGCACCAGGCGCAGGCCACTGCACAGGGGCCAGAACAGCTCCCAGACCGAGGCATCGAAGCTCACCGGGGTCTTGTGCAGCACGGCGGCGCCGGTCGCGGCGGCCGTCGGGCACAGCCGGTCGCTCCACTGCACCAGATTGCAGACGCCGCGGTGCTCGATCATCACGCCCTTGGGCGTGCCGGTGGAGCCGGAGGTGTAGATGACGTACGCCAGGTGATGGCCGCCCAGGGCCGGCAGCCGAGGGTTGTCGCAGGAACACTCGGACCAGACGGGCCGGTGCAGCGCGAGCAGGCGCGGTGCACCCTCGGTGAATCGCTCGCAGGTGCTGGCATCGACCAGTACCCGGCTGGCACCGCTGTCGGCGAGCATGTAGGCCAGGCGTTCGTCCGGGTAGCTGGAGTCCAGCGGGACGTAGGCGGCACCGGCCTTGAGCACCGCCAGCAGCCCGATCACCAGGCCCGGGCCGCGGGCCAGGCACAGGCCGATGCGATCGTCGCTGCCGATGCCCTCCTCGATCAGGTGGTGCGCCAGACGGTTGGCAGCCTCGTTGAGGGCCTGGTAGCTCAGCTCGCCGTCGTCGTGGGTGACCGCAATGGCATTCGGCTGGCGACGCGCCTGGGCCTCGAACAGCACGTGCAGGGGGCGGTCCAGTTCGAACGTCTGGGCCGTGGCCTCGGCCTGGGCCTGGGCCAGCAGGTCGGCACGCGCTGCCTGCGACAGCAGCTCGATGTCCGCCAGGCGCGTGTGCGATTCGCCGACCATGGCCCAGAGCAGCGTGCGCAGGTACGCCCCGTGCCGCTCGACCGTGGCCGGTTCGAACAGCGCGGTGGCGTAGTCCAGGGCCGCGACGAAGCCGTCGGCTTGCTCGCTGACGCTCAACGTCAGGTCGAACTTGGCGAAGGTCGGCTGCTCGTCCAGCGGCGTGGCCTGCACCCCCGGCAGGTCGAGCCGTGCACCTTGGCTGCCGTCCCAGGCCAGGGAGACCTGGAACAGCGGGCTGTGGGCCAGGCTGCGCGGTGGGCGCACCCGCTCGACCACCTGCTCGAACGGAATGTCCTGATGGGCCTGGGCGGCCAGCACCTGGGCCTTGACCTGGGCCAGCAGGCCGTCGACGTCGTCGACCGCCGCCACGTCGAGGCGCACCGCCAGGGTGTTGACGAACAGGCCGATCAGGCCTTCGACCTCGGCACGGCGGCGACCGGCCACCGGCAGGCCGATGACCACCTCCGGTTGCCCGGCCAGGCGCGCCAGCAGCGCCGCCCAGGCGCCCATGAAGAGCATGAACGGGGTCACGCCACGGGCCTGGCAGGTGCGGGTGATGGCCTGGCTCAGGGCCGGCTCGAAGGTCAGCGGCAGGCTGGCGCCGGTGTAGTCCTGACGCGCCGGACGCGGATGATCGGTGGGCAGGGTCAGCAAGGCCGGCGCACCGTCCAGGGCCTGCTGCCAGTAGTCGGCCTGCGCGGTCAGGCGCGGCCCGACCAGCCATTCGCGCTGCCAGGCAGCGTGGTCGGCGAACTGCAGTGGCAGGGCCGGCAATGGATCGTCGCGACCATCGCGCAAGGCTGGGTAGAGCGCCATCAGTTCACGGGTCAGCACGCCCAGCGACCAGCCGTCGGCCACCAGGTGGTGCACGGTCAACAGCAGCACGTGGCGAGTGTCGTCCAGGCACAGCAGCCGGCCGCGGATGGGCAGGCCGTGGCGCAGGTCGAAGGCCGCGTGGGCTTCTTCGATCACCTGGGCGCGCCAGGCCTCGGCGTCCTGGCCTCGCAGGTCGTGCCAGCTCAGGCTGGGCAGCGTGTCCAGCGGCGCGGCCTCGGCCCACGGCTGGCCGTCGTCCTGGCCGAAGCGCGTGCGCAGGCTGTCGTGCCGTTCGACGATGCGCAGGATCGACCGTTGCAGCGCGTCGACGTCCAATGGGCCATCGAGGTGCAGGCCGAGGGGAATGTTGTAGGCGCTGTTGGCCTCCTCCATCTGCGCCAGGAACCACAGCCGCTGCTGGGCGTAGGACAGCGGCACGCGGCTGCCCCGAGGCAGCACCGGGATCGGCGGCAGCGCGGAGGTCTCGGCATCCGCCGCCTCGTCGAGGCTGCGGGCGACGGCGGCCAGCTCGCTGTCGGCGAACAGGCGCGCCAGGCTCAGCTCGCGGCCCAGCCGCTGCTGCACCTGGGCGACCATGCGCATGGCCAGCAGCGAGTGCCCGCCCAGGTCGAAGAAGCGGTCATGCCGCCCGACCTGCTCGATCCCCAGCAGCTCGCTCCAGAGCGTCGCCAGGGCCTGCTCGGAGGCGCCACGCGGGGCCTCGAAGGGCGCGCTGCCCAACGCCTGACGATCCGGTGCAGGCAGTGCGCGGCGGTCGACCTTGCCATTGGCGGTCAATGGCCAGTGAGGCAACACGACCCAGGCACTGGGCACCAGGTGGCCCGGCAGGTGCGCCGACAAGGCCGTGCGCAGGCTGTCGGGGGTCGCCGTCGCGCCCTCGCGCAGCGAGTAGTAGGCCACCAGGCGGGCCTGGCCGGGGCTGTCTTCCAGGGCCAGCACCAGGGCCTGTTCGACCTCCGGCAGCTGCGCCACCTGGCTTTCGACTTCGCCCAGTTCGATGCGCACCCCGCGGATCTTCACCTGGTCGTCGTTGCGCCCCAGGTAGTCCAGGGTGCCATCGGGGTTCCAGCGCGCCAGGTCGCCGGTGCGGTACAGCCGTGCGCCCGGCGTCGCGCTGAAGGGGTCGCGCGGGAAGCGCTCGGCGCTCAGCGCGGGCTGGTTGAGGTAGCCGCGCGCGACACCGGCACCGCCCACGTACAGTTCACCGGCCACGCCCAGGGGCACGGGCTGCAGCGCGGCGTCGAGCAGGTAGACCTGGGTGTTGCCGATTGGTCGGCCGATGTCCAGGCCCTGGCCAGGGGTCACCGGGCCGGAGGTGGCCACCACCGTGGTCTCGGTCGGCCCGTAGTTGTTGATCACCGCAAAGCCTGGGTCCTGATCGAAGCGACGCAGGCGGTCGCCACCGATCAACAAGGTGCGCAAGGTCGGGTGGCGCAAGCCGCGGCCGAAGGCATGCTCGGCCACCGGCGTGGGCAGGAACGCCACCTCCAGCGGCTGGGCCTGCCACCAGTCGAGCAAGGCATCGACCTGCTGGTTGTCCACGGTGTCCGGCGGCAGGTGCAGCACCGCGCCCGCGCACAGCGCCGTCCAGATTTCCCAGGCCATGGCATCGAAGCCGAAGCCGGCGACGCTGGCGGTGTGGCTGCCGGCCCCCACGCCAAAGGCCTGGCAGTGCCAGTCCACCAGATTGTCGAAGGTGCGGTGCTCGACCATCACCCCCTTGGGCTGGCCGGTGGAGCCGGAGGTGTAGATGACGTAGGCCAGGTGATCCGGGGTCAAGCCGGGCACTTCCGGCGCCTCGGCGCGGACGGGTGCCTCGAGGCGGTCGATCAGCAGCACCGGCACCGTCGTGTCGGCCAGGCGTGCCTGCAGGCGCTGCTGGGTGAGCACCAGCACCGGCGCGCTGTCCTGCAGCAGGTAGGCGATGCGCTCGTCCGGGTGGGCCGGGTCGATGGGCACGTAGGCGGCGCCGGCCTTGAGCACGGCCAGCAACGCCAGCACGGTGTCCAGGCCGCGCCGCGCCAGCACGGCGATGCGCTGGTCGGGCCGCGCACCCTGCGCGATCAGCCGGTGAGCCAGGGCATTGGCCTGGGCGTCGAGGTCGGCATAGCTCAGCTGCGCCGCGCCGACGCGCACGGCGGTCGCCTCGGGGGTGGCCTGGGCCCAGTGGGCGATGCGCGCGTGCAGCAGGCGCGCAGGCGCCGGCCGTGGAGACGGGCCGGCCAGCGCGCCCAGCAACTGGTCACGCTCGTGGGCCGGCAGCACGTCGAGCTGGTCGACCGGGGTCTGGGGGGCCTGGGCCAAGGCCTCGAGCAGCTGCGCCATGGCCTGGGCCAGGTACCCGCACAGGCGCGCGGCCTCGATGCCCGGCGCCGCCTGCGCGGTCAAGGCGAAGCCTTCGCCCAGGTCGTCCACGCTCATCACCAGCGGGTAGTTGCTGCGCTCTTCGGCCAGCAGTACCTCGATGCCCTCCCAGGTGCTGGCGCCTTCGATCGGCGGCGCGCTGTGGCGGTAGTTGAGCAGGCTGTTGAACAGCGGCATGGGCGGTGCCACGCCGCTGCAGCGCTGGGCCAGGGCCAGCGGCGCATGCTCGTGGCGCATCAGCGCCGCCAGGCGCGCCTGGGTGGCCCGCACCGCTTCGAGCACCGGCCGCTGGTCGATGTCCAAGCGCAGCGGCAAGGTGTTGATGAAGATGCCCAGGGCCCGCTCGGTCGCCTCGGCGCCCAGCAGTCGGCCCATCAGCACGGTGCCGAACACCACCTGCTCGCCACCGGCCAGGCGTGACAGCACCCGTGCCCAGCCCAGGTGGAACAGGCTGGCGACGCTGATGCCCAGCTGCCGCGCCTGGGCCCGCAAGCCCTGCGCCAGCGCGGCGTCCAGCGGCTGGCTGTGCTCGACGATCGCCTCGTCGTCCTCCAGACGCTGGCGTGCGTAGGCCAGGGTCGGTTGCTCCACCTCCCCGAGCATGTCGCGGAAGAACGCTTCGTGGGCCGCCTCGCCCAGCCCGAGCACGGCCTGGGCCACGTAGCTGCGAAACGGCACCGGCGGCCCGAGCCGCTCGGCCTGCCCGCTCAGGCAGGCCTGGATTTCCTGGCGGATCACCTCCAGTGCGCTGTGGTCCATGGCGATGTGGTGGAACAGCAGCGTGGCCTGCACCGCCCCGTCGGCGCCCTCGGGATGGCAGACCAGCCGCAGCAGCGGCGCCTGGTCGAGACTCAGCCGGGTCGGCAAGGCCGTGGTGTCGCGCACGACGCTCAGCTCGGCCGCGCGCCAGACCACCTGCACAGGGGTCTGCAAACCGTGCCAGTGCACCGAGGTGCGCAGGATGTCATGCCGGGCGACGACCTGGCGCAAGGCGGCGATGAAGGCGTCCAGGCGGGCGGCATCGGCGAAGGCGAAACGCACCTGCATCAGGTACGGATCGGTCTCGCCTGCGCTGGCGTGGTGGTAGAGGATGCCGGCCTGCAGCGGCGCCAGGGGGTAGATGTCCTGGACATTGGCGTGCCCGCCCGGGACGTCGCGCAGCAGGTGGTCGAGGGCGGCCTGGTCCGGGACCTGGCCGCCGGGCGTCAGCGCGAGCAGGTCGAGCATGGCCGGTGTGATGCGTGTGCAACCGGCAGGGATGCCGTTGACCGGCGTCTGCGACGGCGTGGCGCTGCCCAGCTGGCCGGCCTCGAGCAGGGCGATCAGCGCCGGCTTGTGCTGGCGCAGCTGCTCGACCAGCCCGTGTTCCTGCAAGGCCTGGCGGTTGCCTTTGACCGCCAGTTGGCCGTCCTTGACGCTGAGGTGGATGGCATTGGCCGTCAGGGTGGCCAGTAGTTGGTCGATGCTCACAGGATGATCTCCATGCTCTCTGTGATGGCGGCATAACCCGCCAGCGTGGGGTGCTCGAACAGGGCGCGGACGTCGGCTTCCAGGCCTTCCTGGCGAAGCCGGGCGATGAGGTTCACCGCCAGCAGCGAATGGCCGCCCAGTTCGAAGAAATTGTCGTGTCGGCCTACCCGCTCGACGCCCAGCAGTTCGGCCCAGACCTGCGCCAGCAGGACCTCGACCTCGCCGTCCGGCGCCTCGAAGGTACGGCCTGGCAGTGCCTGGCCCTCCGGCGTGGGCAAGCCGCGCCGGTCGAGCTTGCCGTTGGGGCTCAGGGGCCAGTGCGTCAGGTGCATGAACAGCGCCGGCACCAGGTAGTCCGGCAACTGCTCGCGCAAGGCGGCGCGCAGCTCGGCCGTGGTGTAGGCCGTGCCGCTGTACCAGGCCACCAGGCGCTGGGCGCCGAGGGCGTCGGGCCGTGCCAGCACCACCGCCTGCGCGATGCCTGGCACGCGCAGCAGGCTGTGCTCGATGTCGCCGGGTTCGACCCGCAGGCCGTTGAGCTTGAGCTGGTCGTCGTTGCGCCCGAGGAACATCAGCTGGCCGTCGAGGCGTCGCTGGACCCGGTCGCCGCTGACGTACAGCCGCTCACCCGGGGTGAAGGGGCTGTCGATGAAGCGCTCGGCCTGCTCCTCGGAGCGATTGAGGTACCCGCGGGTCACCCCGGCGCCGCCGATGTACAGCTGGCCCGGCACGCCCTCGGGGACCGGTTGCAGCTGGGCGTCGAGCACGTAGAGCCGGGTATTGTCGATCGGCTGGCCGATCGGCAGTGCCGTGGCCGGCACCGGTTGCTCGGGGTGCAGGGTGAACAGGCTGCAATCGACGGTGGTCTCGGTCGGCCCATAGACGTTGTGCAGCCGCGCCCACGGCATGCGGCGGCGGACCTGGGCAGCCAGCGCTGCGGTCAACTCGCCGCCGCCGCAGACGATGTCCACCAGGCTGGTGCAGGCCAGGCAGCCGTCGTCGTCGAGGAACTGCGCCAACAAGGCCGGCACGAACTGCGCCACGCTGACCCGGTGCTGGCGGACCAGCGCGGTCAGGTAGGCCGGGTCGCGCTGCCCGTCGGGGCGCGCCAGCACCAGCGGGATGCCGCTGCACAAGGGCCAGAGCAGTTCCCAGACCGAGGCGTCGAAGCTGATCGGGGTCTTGTGCAGGACCACGCGCCCGGGCGTCTGGGGCCAGATGCGCCGGGCCCAGTGCACCAGGTTGGCCACCTGGCGGTGCTCGACCATCACGCCCTTGGGCACGCCGGTGGAACCGGAGGTGTGGATCACGTAGGCCAGGTCCTGGGCGCTCGGGCGGCACACGGGAGGCGCGTCGGTGCGCGTGGTCAGGTGCTCGAGGGCATCCAGGTCGATCACCACCTGCCCGGCCAGCGCCAGACGATCGCGGGTAGCGCCGTGCACCAGCACCGCGCGCGGGGTGCTGCCGTCGAGCAACGTGCGCAGGCGTTCGGCCGGGTAGCCGGGGTCGAGCGGCACGTAGGCACCCCCGGCCTTGAGGATGGCCAGCAGGCCCACCACCATCGCCGGGCCGCGCTCGACGCACAGGGCCACGCGGTCATCGCGGTCCAGGCCGTGGGCCAGCAGGTGATGCGCCAGCGCGTTGGCCTGGGCGTCGAGGTCACGGTAACGCAGCGCGACACCGTCGGCGTACAGCGCGATGGCTTCTGGATGACGCCGGACCTGCTCGGCGAACAGCGCCGGGAGGGTCTGGGTCAGGTCGTGATCCTGCGCGGTGTCGTTGGCCGTCGCCAGCAAACGTCGCTGGGCCTCGGCGTCCAGCACCACGACCTGCTGCAGCGGCCGCTCGGGGCATCGTCCAGCGCCTCGGCCAGGCTCACCAGCGTCTGCTCGACCAGCCCGGCCAGGCGTGCGGCGCCTACGGTGTCGGGGGCGCTGATTCCCACCTGCACGGCGCTGCCGAAGTCGTCCACGTCCAGCGTCAGGGCGTAGGTGCCCGGCCCCTGGATCGGTTCGAAGTCGATGCCCTCCCAGGCGGCCTGGCGCGCGTCCTGGCGGGCCTGACCGGCCGCATGACGGTAGTTGAGCATGGCGTTGAACAGCGGCAGGGGCGCGGGCACGCCGCTCCAGCGTTGCGCCAGGGCCAGCGGTGCCTGCTCGTGGGCGAGCAAGGCCAGCAGCCGGGCATGGGTGTCGCGCAGTGCCTGGTGCACGCTGCGATCGCCCAGCTCGACCCGCAGCGGCAGGGTATTGATGAACATGCCGATGCCACGGTCGGCGCCCTGCCCGCCTTGCAGACGGCCGAGCAGCACGGTGCCGAACACCACGCGCTCGTTGTCGCAGGCCACGCCCAGTACCCGCGCCCAGGCCAGGTGGAACAGGCTGGCCAGGCTGACGCCGGCGGCCTGGGCCTGGCGCCGCAGCCGCACGACCAAGGCCTCGGGCAACGCGCGTCGGGCCTGCTCGGCCGGCCCGGCGGCGACGCCCGGCGTGTCGAAGGCCAGGGTCGGGGTGTCGATGTCGCCCAGTTGCTCGCGGAAGAACGCCTCGTGCTCGGCCTGTGCCGCGCCTTGGCAGGCCTGGGCCACGTAGTTGCGGTACGGTACCGCCGGGGCGCGGGGTATCCCCTGCCCGGCCAGATCGTCGAGCCACTCCTCGCGCAGCACTTCCAGGGCCAGGGCATCGAGCACCACGTGGTGGAAGCGCAGGATCGCCTGCACCGCGCCCTCGGCCTTCGGCGCTGCGTGCCACAGCTCGATCAGCGGGGCCTGGTCGAGGGCCAGGGGACGAGCGGCGTGGGCGTCGCCCAACTGCGCGACCGGCACCTGCTCGACCCGCAGCGGGGCTTCGCGCAGGACCACCTGGTGCGCGGTTTCCAGGCCTTCCCAGACGATCGCCGTGCGCAGGCTGTCGTGGCGCGTGATGCTGCGCTGCAAGACCGCAGCCACCTGTTGCAGACGCGCCAGGCTGTCGAAGCGCAGCGGCAGGTGCAGCAGGTAGGGGTCACGCTCGGGCGTGCTGAAGTGGTGGTAGAGAATGCCCTGCTGCAAAGGCGCCAGCGGGTAGATTTCCTGCACGTTGGCCGCGCCGCCCGGCACCTGGGCAACGATGTGGTCGATGCTCGCCTGGTCCAGTTCGGCCAGCGCCAGCAGTGCCGGGGTGATGTGCGTGCAGCCGTCCGGTACACGGTTGGGCGGCGTGGCGTGGGTGGCGTGCGCCCTCATGCCGCTGGCCAGGGCGGCCACGGTGGGCCGTGCCAGCAGCACCCGCACGTCGATGCCCAGGCCGCGCTCGCGCAGCCGCTCGACCAGGCTCACGGCCAGCAGCGAATGGCCGCCCAACTCGAAGAAGTCGTCGTGCCGCCCGACCTGGGCCAGGCCCAGGACCTCGGCCCAAACCGCGGCAATGGCGGTTTCCAGGGTGCCTTGCGGCGCCTCGAAGTCTTGCCCAATGAGGCTGTCCGGCGTCGGCTCAGGCAAGGCCGCCGGGTCGAGCTTGCCGTTGCGGGTCAACGGCAGCGCAGCCAGGGCGGTGAATGCCGACGGCACCATGTGACCCGGCAGGCGCTGTTGCAGGGCGTCGCGCAGCGCAGCGGGCGTGACGTCCACGGCGCCGGTGAACCAGGCCAACAGACGCCCGTCGCGGACCAGCACCACGGCGCTCTCGACACCTGGCTGGGCCAGCAACGCCGCTTCGATCTCGCCCGGCTCGATGCGCATGCCGCGTAGCTTGACCTGGGCATCGACCCGCCCCAGGTAGTCCAGGGTGCCGTCTTCGCGCCAACGCACGCGGTCGCCGCTGCGGTACATCCGTGCGCCCGGTCCGGCGGCGAAGGGATCGTCCAGGAAGCGCTCGGCGCTCAGCGCGGATTGCCCCAGGTAGCCGCGCGCCACGCCTTCGCCACCGATGTACAGCTCACCGACCACGCCCACTGGCACCGGCTGGCGACCGGCATCGAGCACGTAGAGACAGGCGTTGGCGATCGGCCCACCGATGTGCAGGGCGCCGCCTGGCTGCATCTGCCCCGAGGTCGCCACCACCGTGGTCTCGGTCGGACCGTAGTTGTTGATCACGGCAAAGCCGGGGTCGCGGTCGAACTGGCGCAGGCGGTCGCCGCCGATGAGCAAAGTGCGCAAGGTGGGGTGACGTGGAGCGCCGCGCAACCAGTGTTCGGCCACCGGAGTGGGCAGGAAGCCCACCTCGATCGGCGTGCGCTGCCACCAGGCCAGCAGGTCGTCCAGCGCCTCGCTGGCCACCTCGCGCGGCGGTAGGTGCAGCACCGCGCCCTGGCACAGGGCCGGCCAGGTTTCCCAGGCCGCGGCGTCGAAGCTGAAACCGGCAACGCTGGCGGTCTGGCTGCCCGCTCCCAGGTCGAAGGCCTCGGCGTGCCAGTGCACCAGGTTGACCAGGCTGGCGTGCTCGACCATCACCCCCTTGGGCTGGCCGGTGGAGCCGGAGGTGTAGATCACGTAGGCCAGGTGTCGGTCGTCCAGGCCCGGCAGACGCGGGTTCTGCGTCGACTGCCCGTGGCCGTCGAAACGGTCGAGGTTCAACTGCGCACAGCCACCGACCCGGGCCTGGGTGCCGTCCTCGGTCAGCACCAGCCGCGGCGCGGCATCGCCGAGCAGGTAGGCCAGGCGTTCGGCGGGGTAGCCGGGATCGACCGGCACGTAGCCGGCACCGGCCTTGAGGACGGCGAGCAAGGCCACCACACGGTTCGGCGTGTTGCCCAGGCAGACCGCGACCCGGTCTTCGGGACGCACGCCGTGGGCCAGCAGCGTGTGCGCCAGGCGATTGGCCTGCTGGTTGAGCTGGGCGTAGCTCAGGCAAACCTCGCCCTGGCGCAGCGCGGGCGCCGACGGTTGGCGCGCCGCCTGGGCTTCGACCAGGGCGTGCACGGTCTGTCCACGCGGATAGGCACGCGGCAGGCGGCCAAGGTCCATCAGGCTCGCCTGGGCCGCGTCGTCCAGGATCGACAACTGATCGACACGCCCAGGCGCAGGCTGGGCCAGGCGCTCGAGCAGGCGCGCCAGGGTCGTCTCGACCCAGTCGGTCACGCGGGCAGCGCCCAGGGTCGGCACGGCCAGGACCTGGACGTCGAAGTGGGTCTCCAGGTCATCGACGCTCAAGGTCAGCGGGTAATGGCTGCGCACTTCGCCGTCGAGCACGCGCACTCCGGCCCAGGCGCCCTCGCCGTCCTGCGGCCGGGCCTCGGCGCTGTGCCGGTAATTGAGCAGCGCGCTGAACAGCGTGGCGCCCTTGGGTAGGTCGGCGCAGCGTTGGGCCAGGGCCAAGGGTGCGTCCTCGTGGGCCAGCAGCGCGTTGAGCCGACCGTGCACGTCGCGCAGGGCCTGACGCGCCGGCTGGGCGGTGTCGATGCGCAGCGGCAGCGTGTTGATGAACACGCCCAGGGCCTGGCGGGCATCGCCCCCTTGCATGCGCCCGAGCAGCACCGTGCCGAATACCACGTCGTCACGCCCGGCGAGCACCCCGACCACCCGCGCCCAGGCCAGGTGCACCAGGCTGGCCACGCTGACGCCCTGGCACCGGGCCTGCTCGCGCAGGGCCTGGTTCAACGCGGGGGACAGGGTCCGGCGGCATTCTTCCAGCGGGGTCTCGTCCTCGAGCACGGTCAGGCCGCACGGCAAGGTCGGCTCATCGACGTCGCCGAGCATGGCCTCGAAGAACGCCGTCTGCGCCGCCTGATCGGCGCGTTCGACCTGTGCGATGTACTGGCGGTAAGGCACCGTTTCGGGCAAGGCGACGCCAGGCTGCGCGAGCAGGCTCGTCAGTTCCTGGGCGACCCGGACCATGGCCTGATTGTCGAGGATCAGGTGGTGGAACAGCAGGATCGCCACGGTCTCGCCGGTGTGCCGATCCTGGGCACGATACAGGCGCATCAGGGGGGCCTGGTGCAGAGGCAGGCGGGCACTGTGGGCCTGCACATGGGCGTGCAACTGCGCCAGGGGGGTATCACCGGCGGTTGCGCCCGGCAGCTCGACGGCTTCCACCGTCAACGGCGCCTGCCGCCACACCACCTGGTGCGGCTGCGCCAGGCCTTCGTGGCAGATGGCGCTGCGCAGGATGTCGTGGCGGTCGATGACCTGCTGCAATGCCGCGGCCCAACGGGTCAGTCGCGCCAGGCTGTCGAAGGCCAGGCGCCAGCGCAGCAGGTAGGGGTCGCCCTGGGTGGCGCGCAGGTGGTGGTAGACGATCCCCGCCTGCACGGGCGCCAACGGGTAGATCTCCTGCACGTTGGCGGCGCCACCGGGTACCGTGGCGACGATGCGGTCGATGGCCGTCTGCTCGAGCGAGGCCAGGCTGAGCATGGCCGGCGTGATGCGCTCGGCCCCCGGCGGCACCCGGTTGGCCGGCACCTCGACGACGGACGCGGCTTGTGGGTCGAGGGCCGCCAGCTCGGCGAGGGTCGGGTGGCTGAGCAACTGGTGCACGCTGCCAGGCAGGCCGGCCTGGCGCAGTCGGTCGATCAACGTGACCGCCAGCAGCGAGTGTCCGCCCAGTTCGAAGAAGTTGTCGTGTCGACCGACCTTCGTCACCTGCAGCACCTCGCACCACAGCGCGGCCATGGCGATTTCCAGCGGGCCTTGCGGGGGCTCGTGGGCCTGGCCGCTCATCTGCGCCGGATCCGGGGCCGGCAAGGCGCGACGATCGAGCTTGCCATTGGCGGTGAGCGGCCAGTTCGCCAGGGCGGTGAAGGCCATCGGGACCATGTGCGCCGGCAGCCGTTGACGCAGGGCCTGGCGCAGCGTCTGCGGGTCGGGCGAGGTGTCTTCGGCGGTGGCGGTGTACCAGGCCAGCAGGCGGCCATCGCGCACCAGCACCACGGCATCCTGCAGGCCGGGCTGGGCGCTGAGCGCCGCTTCGATTTCACCCAGCTCGATGCGCATGCCGCGCACCTTGACCTGGTCGTCGTTGCGCCCCAGGTACTCCAGGGTGCCGTCGGGTAACCAGCGCACCAGGTCGCCACTGCGGTACAGGCGCGCCTCGGGACGGTCGCTGAACGGGTCGGCGACGAAGCGTTCGGCGGTCAGGTCGGGACGACCCAGGTAGCCGCGCGCCACCCCGACGCCGCCGATGTACAGCTCACCCACCGCACCGATCGGCAGCGGGCGCCCTTGGGCATCGAGCACGTGCAGCTGGGTATTGGCCACCGGTGCGCCGATGTGCAGGGCACGGCCGGCGCCGACCTGGCCGGAGCTGGCCACCACCGTGGTTTCGGTCGGCCCGTAGTTGTTGATCACCCGGTAACGCCGTGGGCTCGGCGGCTGGCGCAGACGGTCGCCGCCGATCAGCAGCACGCGCAAGGTCGGATGGTCTTCGGCCAGGCCGAAGGCGTACTCGGCGACCGGGGTCGGCAGGAAGCTTACGTCCAACGGTTGCGCACGCCACCAGCGCAGCAGTGCGTCGATGTTCTCGCCCTGGGGCTGGGCCGGGGCCAGGTGCAGGGTGGCGCCGGCGCACAACGCGGGCCAGACCTCCCAGGCCATGGCATCGAAGCTCAGCCCGGCCAGGCAGGAGGTGTGGCTGCCCGGCCCCAGGTCGAAGGCCTGCAGGTGCCAGTCGACCAGGTTGGCGAGCATGCGCTGCTCGATCATCACGCCCTTGGGCAGTCCGGTGGAGCCGGAGGTGTAGATCACGTAGGCCAGATCGGCATCGTCAGTGGCGGCCGGCGCGTGCGTGCCCGCCTGGACACCGGTCGGCGGCCGTGCGTCCAGTTCGATCACCGGCAGCGTGCCGTCGGGACGGCGAGCACGCAGGCCCGAGCGACTCAGCAGCAGGCAGGGGGTGCTGTCTTCGAGCAGGTAGGCGATGCGTTCGGCGGGCAAGGCCGGATCGATCGGCACGTAGGCGGCCCCGGCCTTGAAGATGGCCAGCAGCCCGACCATCAGGTCCAGGCCACGCTCGAGCAGCACGGCCACTCGCTGCTCGGGGCCGGCGCCGTGGGCGCGCAGCCGGTGAGCCAGGTCGCTGGCGCGCTGGTCGAGTTCGGCGTAGGTCAGTTGCGCGCCTTCGTGCACGGCAGCCACCTGCTGCGGGCGCACCTGGGCCTGGCGCTCGATGCGCCGATGGACCTGCCGGCTGCCGGCGGCGGGCAGCTCAGTGCGGTTCCATTGCGCCAGCTGACGCTGTTCGGCCGGCGTGAGCAGCTCGAACTGCGACAGGCGTGTCTCGGGGGCAGCCAGGCCTTGGTCGAGGACCTGCAGCAGGCGCGCGGCCAGGGCCTGGGCTTCGTCGTCGTCGAGCCAGCCGCGGTGGTGCACCAGGTGCAGCCAGGCGCCGTCGGTCTGCCGGTTGCTGCGCACGTGGATCGCCAGGGGCGTGGCTTCATGGCCATTGCAGACCTTGACCGTGTCGGCCTGGGCCTGGCCATAGGCGTAGCGGTGGTTGTCCTGCTCGTAGGACAGCGACACCTCGAACAGCTGCGCGCGTTCCTCGCGGGCCAGGCCCAGGTGGCGGTTGAGGTCGCTCAAGGGGAAACGCTGGTGGCGCAGGTCGCGACGCAGGGTGTCGCGCACGTGCCTGACCAGCGCCTCGAAGGTCAGGTCGTCGGGGGTGGCCAGGTGCACGGCACTGACCTGGGCGAAGTGCCCGAGGGTGGCCTTGAAGCGCCCGCTGCGGTTGAGCATCGGCACCCCGACCACCCACTCCTGGCGCTGCCAGACGCGGCAGACGTAGAGGTGCAGCGCCGCCAGTAGGACATGGAACGCCGAGGCGCCCTGGGCATCGGCGAAGCGCTGCATGCGCGTGTGCAGTTCGGCCGGGAAGGCCTGGGTCCAGTTGCCGGCCGGTGAAGGGTCGCTGGCGCGGCGCAGCTGACGGCGTGGCGTGAGCAGCGGCGCGGGCAGGTGGCGATACTTGTCCAGCCAATAGGCCTTGTCGCGCTGGTAGCGCTCGGAGGCCTGGTAGCGCTGGTCGTCCGCGACGAACGCGGCATACGACGAGGCAGTGCCGGGCAATGGCTGGTGCTGGCTCAGCGCAGTGTAGTGCTCGCCCAGGGCCTTGAGCATCTGGCCGAAGCCCCAGCCGTCGAGGATCAGGTGATGGGCGTGGGTGATCAGCCAGTGCCGGTCGGCGCCCAGACGCACCAGGCTGAAGTGCAGCAGCGGGCCGCCGTCCAGGGCGTGGTGGTGCTGCAGGGCGGTGCGCACCTGTGCCTGTGCGGCGGCGACCGGGTCGCAGGCCTCGCTCAGGTCATGCAGCGGCAGGTCCACCGACAGGTCGGCGACGAAGCGCTGGCCGGGCAGGCGCGCGTCGCTGCCGGGTGCAGGGGGCACCAGCACCGTGCGCAGGGCCTCGTGGGCGCGCAGCAGGTCGACCAGCGCGCGCTCCAGCAGTTCAGGCCGCAAGGGGCCCTGAAGATCGACGTAACCGCCGATGGTGTAGAGCGGCGAATCGCCGTGTCCGATCTGATCCAGCCAGATGTCACGCTGAGCCGCGGTCAACGGCAAAACTTCGGTAACAGACATGGCGGCAAGGTCCTTCCTGGCGAATGAGCCGGGGATTCAAGCACCGCGGTCTGGGCCTGTATGTCCCCCCAAACCCGGACACCGGATGGCACTGTCCCAGGTCAAGGTGTCAACATGCCACCACTGCCCTACCATTGGTCTGTCAGTGGGGCCTGATGGTTAACTGTCCCCTTTTTTCGGTACAGACACAGGGCGGCGTTCGGGCTTGAATCGGCGTCTTGACTGCCGACCGACCGTCCGGTCACGCACGGCACGGATGCCCTAGACGAACCAATCCAGGATGATGACGGCATGAAACTCAGCCACTGCAGCACCCATGACCCCGATCCAGCGCTGTACCTGCGTCTAGGCGAGTTGATCGCCAGCGCGGGCGAGCCGTCCTTCGCCGAGCAGCTGTTCGCCTTCGTCGGCGCCCAGGTCCCGATCCAGGGCCTGGACCTGCAGGAGTGGTCGGTACAGGCCGACCCTCGTCGGGTACAGGTCTCGCGCGCCCTGGGCCAGGCGACCCCCGAGCATCCGCCTCGGCCGCCCGAGGCGCTGGCCGCGTCGATGCTCGACAGCGTGCTGGACATGGAAGCGCCGCTGCTGGTGCAGTACCGGGCGGCCCAGGACCTGCCACGCTCGGCTCGCATCGGGCATGCCTGCTCGGTGGTGTCGTGCCGAGGCCCACTGCGCTGGGTAATCGGCTTTCACCGCTCGGCGCAACTGCGGGGGTTCAGCTTGAGCGAGCTGTCGCTGCTCAAGGTGCTGTCCGACACCCTGCTGCCGCTGGTGGAGCAGCATGCTCAGCTGACCCCGCTGCCTGCGCGCACGGACGGCGCGGAGACGGCTGCGGTCGATCCGGGATCGCTGCGCTCGGCCTTCGCCGGGCGCCTGGCACACCAGGCGGTGACCCTGTCGGCGCGGGAACAGGAAGTGTGCCTGGGGCTGCTGACCGGCGTCACCGTGCCGGAGCTGGCCGAGCGGTTGAAGGTCAAGGGCAGTTCGGTGGAAACCTACCTCAAGCGCGCGACGGCCAAGCTGGGGGTGAGTGGGCGGCGTGGGTTGACGCGGTGGATGGTGGGGGTCTGAGGCGAGATGCCGGGGCGGTTGAGCGGGGGCTGGTGCGATTAGCCGGGCGCTAGGCCTTCGCTTTTTCGAGACGATGCTGTTGCTGTTCTGTGGGCCCTGGCGGGGGGCCTCACATACGTGGCCGCACCGTGGCGTGGCAGGCTGTCGCGGGATCCTGTGGGAGTTCAGCCCGCCGCCTTGGCGTCGCGATGTCGCGCAGAGAACATGACGGTGGCTAGCAGGATCCGGGCTTTATTGCTGATCGATTTAGGGCCGCTTTGCGGCCCATCGCGGCACAGGGGCCGCTCCTACACCCGTAGCCCCACCGCAGCGTTGCAGGCTATCGCGGTCACCTGTGGGAGTCCGCCCGCCGCCTTGGCGCCGCGCTGTCGCGCAGAGAACATGGCGATAGCTTCCCTGGTGCAGAGGCTTTATTTCTGATCGGTTTCTGGGGCCGCTTTGCGGCCCATCGCGGCACAGGGGCCGCTCCTACACCCGTAGCCCCACCGCGGTGTTGCAGGCTATCGCGGTCACCTGTGGGAGATTCTATGGTAATTGCCAAGCGCTTAAGCGGCTTTGGGGCGATATTCCTCTCCGCTTCTGATCAGGGCAAAGACCACTCGAGCCAGCTTGCGGGCCAGCATGACCAGGACTTGAGTCTTTTTAAAACCGCGGCTCTGCTTGTCTTCGTAAAACGTTTTCCAAGCAGCTGTCCTGCCTGCTGACATCGCCGCGTTGTGCAGCAAACGACGGACCTCTGGATCGCCTCGTTTGGTCAACGTCGAGCGTTCTTTTTTCTTGCCCGACTGAGCCACTCGCAGGTCCATTCCTAAAAAGGCGATGAAGGCATCGGCACTCTTGAACTCGCCTCGCTGGTAGGTGGCGACCAAACGCGCAGCGGTAAGAAAACCAATACCTTCAACTTTCATACACTGCTTTACTAACGGCATCAGTCCTGCCTGGTCGAGCAGCTTCTTGATCATGTTTTCAATGAGGTCTTCAAGGCGCTTCATCGAGGTGAGCTGGGACTTCAAAAGGTTCTTGAGCAGCGGCTCACCCTCCCAGCTCAGTCTCAGCGCTGTACGCGTCTGGACGAGCATCGCGCGCCTGCGAAACAGGCTGACAAGGTCGCGATAGAGTGTCGAAGGGGGGATCCAGGGGGTAAGATTAGCGCCTTCGTTCTTGAGGTACCGGGCCAGTACCCTTGCATCGATCGGGTCGGTCTTGGCGCGTGAGCCAATACCTTTTCGGTAGTGACTCAGGGCATAACCATCCATCAAGTAAAGGGTATGTCCTGCTTCATGGACCATATCGGTAAACAGCAGGTGATAGACATTGGTGGCCTCGATTGCAATCGAGACCTTGCCGTGCAATGCCTTGATCCATTGTTTAATAGCCGTCTTGTTGTTGGCAATAGTGCTCAACTGTCCGGAGCTGTCTTCGTAAATGACGAGCTCAGCCTTAGCAACGTCGACGCCTATGATCGTGCTGTGTTCGGATGATGGCATTGCCATGAGCGCGTCTCCGCAGGTAAGGTCTAAGGGCTTGAAGGGCCACCCAGAGGCGCAGGCTTGTACTTTCGTCGGTCAAAACCGGAAGCATTCCTTATCGGCGCTTGGGTGAAGGGAGGAGGGGCGAAATCTCCCACGGTCTGTACTGCGCGAACAGTCAGAAGCGGATCTAGTCCCTCCTCCTCCCTTCAAGTCCTACCATACAAGCGGCCCCTGCCGGGGCGCCGGACCGGCCGCAATTAGGCCCGCAGGGCCCACAAAATTCTGAAATTATTCCCTTTAAAATCAATAGGATATTTATTTTCTGTGGGAGCGGGCTTGCCCGCGATAGCGTCCGGGCCGTCGCCGCCTGCATCGCGGGCAAGCCCGCTCCCACAACCTGCTTGCGCAGCCCTGCCTACACCGACGGTCTGCAGAGGTCTGTGTGGGCGCTGGCTCGTCAACGAGGGTTGATCGTGCAGTCAGTACCGCTATGGCCTGTCGTTCAAGCCCAGCCCTTCGATGAAGATGGCTGCCGTCTTGGGGCCTATGCCTTCGAAGGCCAGCAGCTTGGGCATCAGCGGTGCCGGGTCGTGGAGCAACCGATCGACCTCGCCCGCGTGCGCCTGCTCGAGTCGCAGGGCAAGCGCATGCAGGCGCCGGGCCGTGGATTCGTCGTAACGGGCATACCCGCCCTGCCCCAGCAACGTGACCAGCTGCCGATGCCCGGTACCGCGCAAGGTGCGCGCATCGGCCAGCACGCCAGCAGCGCGCAGGCCCTCGAACGTCTCCGGCTCACTGCCAGCCCAGTTCACGACGAATCGCCGCGCGGTACGGTGTGTCCAACTGCCGGGGGACCTGCTGGATGTAGTGGCGTGCATGCTCGCCCATCTCGCCCTGCAACCCGTCAAGGTAGCGGACCGCGTCCTCCTGGGACGGGAGGCGGTTCTCTACCCCGGCGAAACGCGGCGGCAAGCCTGTCCAGATGACCGCATCCAGGCCGCGTGCTGCCGCCCATGGGATCAGGTGACCCCCATGGCCCTGCTTGACCAGCAGGGTACCGATGCCGTCGGTGCGCTGTTCGGGGATCTGCTCGCGTGCACGCAGCATGCGGCAGGCATCGTCGAGGTCATCGGTGTCCAGCAGGCTCCAGAAGACCGGGAGTACGGGTGCATTCAGGCACAAAGCGGTGGACAGCTCGCCACCATCGGCCACGCGGCAGAACTCTACCGACACCTCCGGGCCGTCGGCACGCCAGTCGCCACGCACGCGCAGGGGGCCGGATTTCCACAGCAGGGAGCCCCAGCCAAGGCAAGCAATCTTCATCTAGGGGTCTCTCAGGTCAAGGTGGCTTGTCTGAAGATGGACAGTGGCGGCTGGCCAGTGTTTCCCCGGGGTTGTTCACCTGTCACCCCTTGTCACGCCTCATCGGGCTGGCCGCGATCCGTTTTGGGGCGCGTTTCGGACGGATGTAACAATGTGTTTCAGATATAGACGTTATATAATCACATTACATATCATGGCCAACCTCTTCATTCGATGAACGATTGTTCATCCTCGGTGGCAGGGACGGCCCTACCGCGCGCTTCGCGGGCGACGCCGACCTTGCCCTCGGTCGTCAACCAGAAGGAATGCCTCCCCGTGGTCACCAAGCTCCGCCTGAACCTGCTCGCGGCCTCGTTCGCCGCCTGGGCCGCCGTCTCGTCCGCCTCCGTGGTCGCCGAAGACCGCGTCTTCGACGTCGTGGCGCCGTTCGAGATCGTCGGCCTGGACCCCTCGGTGTCCGGTTTCATCTTCCAGCGCATGCAAGTCACCGAAACCCTGCTCGAAGCCGATGCCGACGGGCAGCCGATCCCGGCTTTGGCCGAGCGCTGGCGGGTGTCCGAGGATGGCAAGACCTGGCACCTGACGCTGCGTCAGGGCGTCACCTTCCATGACGGCAGCGCCCTGACCGCCGCTGCCGCCGCCCATGCCCTGAACGTGGCGCGCAGCAAGCCCGGCATCCTGCGCAATGCGGCGATCAGTGCCATCACCGCCGAGGGTGCTGACGTGGTCATCCAGCTCGACCAGCCCTTTGCGCCCCTGCTGTCGCTGTTGGCCCACTCCTCCACCAGCATCCTGGCGCCGGCCGCCTACGATGCCCAGGACGCGGTGAAAGCGATCATCGCCACCGGCCCCTACCGCGCCACCCTGATCGAGCCGCCGCAACGCCTGAAGACCGAGCGCTTCGAGCAGTACTGGGGTGCCCGGCCGGTGATCGAGAAGGCCACCTACCTGGGCGCGGGCCGTGGCGAGACGCGTACGCTGATGGCTGAAAGCGGTGGCGCCGAGCTGGTCTTCCAGCTCGATCCACCCAGCATCGCCCGGCTGTCCCGTGCGCAGAACGTGCAGGTGCTGACCGGCCCGGTGCCCCGGGTGGTGATGCTGGCGGTCAACGCAGGCGCAGGTGCCACGGGCTCCGTCGAGGTGCGTCGCGCCCTGAGCCTGGCGATGCAGCGCGAGGGCATCGCAGCAGCCGTGTTGCGCGCCCCGGGCACCGCCGCCACGCAGATGTTCGCCGCCAACGTCACGGCCTGGCACGACCCCAGCCTGCCCCCGTTGCACCATGACCCCGAGGCGGCCAAGGCCTTGCTCAAGACCCAAGGTTGGACTCCCGGCTCCGACGGCATCCTGGAAAAGAACGGCGAGCGTCTGCACCTCAAGCTGCTGACCTTCGGCGATCGCCCTGAACTGGCGCTGATCGCCACCGCCTTGCAGGCCCAGCTCAAGGAGGTGGGCGTGGAGGTCGAGGTGGCGGTGGAGAACCTCAGCGCCATTCCGGCGGCCTATCACGACGGCAGCCTGCAACTGGCGCTGTTCTCGCGCAATTACGCCCTGGTGCCGGACCCGCTGGTGACCCTGTACGGCGACTTCGGCCATGGCGGCGCCGAATGGGGCCCGTTGGGCTGGAAGAACCCCGCCTTCGACCAGGCCATGACCGCGCTGCTGAACAGCAAGACGCCCGCCGAGCAGCAGGCCTTGCGTCACCAGATGCTGGCGCAGGTGCAAAGCGAGCTGCCGCTCATTCCGGTGGCCTGGTACCGCCAGTCCATCGCCGTGTCCAAGGACGTGGAAGGCGCGGCCATCGACCCGTTCGAGCGCACCTTCGGCCTGAGCACGATGCGGTGGGCCCAATGATCCGATTGCTGGGGTTTCGTCTCTTCCAGGCCCTGATGGTGGCGCTGCTGGTCGGCGCCCTCACCTTCCTGCTGATGAGCCTGCTGCCGGGCGATGCCGCCTACCGCATCGCCGCCGGCCGCTACGGCTACGACATGGTCAACGGGGCGGCGGCAGAGGCCGTGCGCGCCGAGCTCCAGCTCGATCAGCCGGTGCTGTGGCGCTTCGTTGGCTGGATGGGCGACGTGCTGATTTTCGACCTGGACACCTCGCTGGTCTCCGGCACCCCGGTGGCCGAGGTGGTTCGCCACGAACTGGGCAGCTCGGTACGCCTGGCGCTGGGCGCGGTGCTGCTGTCCTTGCTGATCGGCCCGCCGCTGGGCGTGCTGGCCGGCCTGCGTCCCGGGGGTTGGCTCGACAAGGGGCTGTTGCTGCTGAGCACGGCCACCCGCGCCGTTCCGCACTTCGTCCTGGGCGTGGTGCTGGTGCTGGTCTTCGCCGTGTCGCTGGCCCTGCTGCCGTCGGCCGGTCACGGTACCTGGGCGCACAGCGTGCTGCCGACCCTGACCCTGGCCCTGGGCCTGGCGGCGGTGTCGTCGCGGGTGGCGCGGGACGCCACGCTCAAGGTCGCGGCCTCGCCGTTCTATGCCTTCGGCCGGCTCAAGGGCCTGAGCGGGGCGCGAGTGTTCCAGCGTCACGGGCTGCGCAACATCGGCGTGCCGGTGGTCACCTACCTCGGCGTGCAACTGGTGTACCTGATCGAAGGCGTGGTGGTGGTCGAGACGCTGTTCGCCTGGCCAGGCATCGGCCATGGGCTGGTGCATGCCATCGTCCAGCGCGACCTGCCCATGGTCCAGGGCACGGCCCTGGCGATGGGCCTGATGTTCGTGTTGCTCAACACCGCGGTCGACCTGGCCAACCACTTCATCGACCCGCGCAGGAAAGACGCATGAACCTCGAACTCGCCATCGCCGACGCGGCGCCAGCGCCGCGCCACCTGCCGCGCCTGCTCGGCTACGCCCTGCTGGCCCTGCTGGTGACCCTGGCCGTGCTGGTGCCACTGCTCCGGGGCCTGGACATCGGCCGGCAGGACTACAACGCCATCCTCTCGCTGCCATCGGCCGCCCACCCGCTGGGCACCGATCACCTGGGGCGCGACATGCTCGCCCGCCTGGCCTCGGCCGTGCGTCTGTCCCTGGGGCTGGCCGTGGTCAGCGTGCTCACCGCCGCCGTGCCAGGCGTGCTGCTGGGCATCCTCGCCGCCTGGAAAGGCGGCCTGACCGACAAGTGCCTCGGCCTGGTGGCCGAGATGTTCCTGGCGCTGCCGGGGCTGCTGCTGGTGCTGCTGGTGGTGGCCATCCTGCCAGGCTCGTTCATCGCGCTGTACGGCGCGGTCGCCCTAGTGCTGTGGATCGAGTACTTCCGCATGACCCGGGCCCTGTCGCGCACCGTGCTGGCCTCGCCGGCGGTGACCGCCACGCGGCTGCTGGGCTTCGGGCCGGCGTACATCATCCGCCGTCACCTGTGGCCGGAACTGGCCCCGGTGATCCTGACCCTCGCAGCCTTCGGCGCAGCGTCGGCGATCATGGCCATCGCCGCGCTGGGGTTCATCAGCGTCGGCGTGCGCCCGCCCACCGCGGAGCTAGGCCTGATGATCACCGAACTGCTGCCCTACTTCGCCGAGGCCCCGTCCATCATCGCCCTGCCGATCCTGGTCATCTTCCTCATCGTGCTGTCGCTCATGTTGATCGCTGGAGGGCGTAAAGCGTGAAACCGCTCCTGAATACCCATGCACTGGAAATCCGCACCGCCCACGCCCAACTGGTGGAGCCCCTGTCGATCGAACTGTTCCCCGGAGAGGTGCTGAGCATCATCGGCGAAACCGGTTCTGGCAAAAGCCTGTTCGCCCAGGGCGTGGTCGGCAACCTGCCGGCCGGCCTGCATGCCCGGGGCCAGGTCGCGTTCGGCAGCGGGTTCGCCGAAGACGGCCAGGACACGGGTCGCCAGGCCCTGTGGGGCCGGGAAATCGCCGTGCTGCCCCAGGAACCCTGGCTGAGCCTGGACCCGACCATGCGCGCCCAGGCCCAGGTCTCGGAAACCTACCAATACGTCGTCGGGACACCGCCCGACCAGGCCCGCGCCCAGGCGACCCGGGACCTCGATCGCCTGGGCCTGGCCCACACCCAGGACCGCTACCCCTTCCAGCTCTCCGGCGGCATGGCCCAGCGCCTGGCGTTCGCGGCCACCCATGCCGGCGGCGCCAAGGTGATGGTGGCGGACGAGCCGACCAAGGGCCTGGACAGCGCCCGCATCGGCGAGGTCATCAGCCTGCTCAAGGCCGGCCTCGAGGACGGCGGTGCGCTGCTGATCATCACCCACGACATGGACGTCGCCCGCCGCCTGGGCGGCAAGGTGATGATCATGCTCAAGGGCAGGATCGTCGAAAGCGGCCTGGCCGAGGAGGTCCTCGACCATCCCCAGCACCCTTACACCCAGCGCCTGCTGAATGCCGACCCCGCGCGCTGGCCGGCCCCGGCGCCTCGGCCCCTTGGCGGCGAACCGGTGGTGCGTGTTCGCGACCTGTCGGTCAGCCGTGGCGGGCAGACGCTGTTCAGCCACCTCGATTTCAAGGTGCGGGCGGGCGAGATCGTCGGCGTCACCGGGCCGTCCGGGTGCGGCAAGTCCACCCTGGGCGACGTCATCCTCGGGCTGATGGAGGCCCAGCAAGGCCGTATCGAGCGACAGCCCGGCACACCGCGCGTGGCCTATCAGAAGCTGTTCCAGGACCCGGTCGCGGCCTTTCCGCCGACGGTGACGCTGGCGCGCAACCTGAACGATCTGGTCAAGCTGCACCGGCTCGACGCGAACCGCATCGGCCCGCTTCTGACGCGACTGCGCCTGGAGCCTGCGCTGCTGAACCGTCTGCCGGGCAACGTCTCGGGCGGCGAGCTGCAACGCTTCTCGCTGCTGCGGGTGCTGCTGCTCGATCCGGTGTTCATCTTCGCTGACGAACCCAGTTCGCGCCTGGACCTGATCACCCAGCAGGAGATGCTGACGCTGCTGGTCGAGACCGCACGGGAACAGGGCACCGCCGTGCTGCTGGTCAGCCACGACGAAGCCCTGATCGAAGCCGTCTCGGACCAGCGCATTCGCCTGGGCGTACAGGCCCCCACGCCTGCCTGCGCCAGCGCTGCCGCCTCACCCCGTCCTTCGCCCGCTCCGCTCAACGTATAGGCCACGCTCCGTGAAGACTTCTCTGACGACCTGCTCCTTCGGGCTGGTCATGCTGGCCAGCCCCCTGGCCAGCGCCGACTCCGCGCAATCGAACGCCAACGGCTTTCTCGAAGACAGCCGCTGGGGCGTGCTCAACCGCTCCGTCTTCGACCAGCGCGACTACCGCCACGGCGGGCGCAACGGCGCGGCGCGCAATGCCTACAAGCCGCGTGCCGCACGCAACGGCAAGGCCGAGGAATGGGCCTACGGGCTGATGGGCACCTTCCAGTCCGGCTTCACCCCCGGCCTGATCGGTGTCGGTGTGGACGCCCATGCCTACCTGGGCGTGCGCCTGGACAGCGGTGGCGGTCGTGCCGGCAAGGCTCGCCTACTGGGCCTGGACAACGAAGGCCACCCGAAATCGAGCTACGGCCGCGGCGGCGCGGCGCTCAAGCTGCGCATGGCCGACACGGTGCTGGCGTACGGCGAACAGCGGGTCAAGACGCCGGTGTTCAGCTCCTCCGACAGCCGCCTGCTGCCGGAAACCGCCACCGGCTGGTTCCTCACCAGCAAGGACATCGACACGCTGACGCTGGTCGCCGGCCACTTCACCGAAAGCACCGACCGCAACGCCAGCAGCCATGACCGGGGCTTCGTGGTGAACTACTCCAATGGCCGCCAGGGCGACAGCGTCGACGTGATGGGGCTGGTCTGGGCCCCCTCGAGCGCGTTCACCGGCAGCCTGTACACCTCACGCTACGAAGACACCTGGAACCAGCACTACCTGGGCAGCACCTTCGCCCACGCGTTCGATGACCAGCGCAGCCTCAGCCTGGACCTGAACCTGTACCGCACCACCGATACCGGCCGCGCCTTGTCCGGGCGCATCGACAACACCACCTGGAGCCTGATCTCGCGCTACAGCCAGGGGCCGCACACCGTTAGCCTGGGCTGGCAGCAGGTCGATGGCGACACGCCGTTCGACTACGTGACCCGAGGCGCGATCTTCCTGAGCAACGCAGTGCAGCTGTCGGACTTCAATGCCCCCCACGAGAAGTCCTGGCAGGCCCGCTACGACCTGAACCTGGCGACCTACGGCGTACCGGGCCTCAGCCTCTCGGCCGCCTACGTGCGCGGTTTCGACATCGATGGCCGCCAGGCCGATCCTCGTGGGGGCTATGCGTACCTGGGCTATGGCCAGGGCGGCAAGCACTGGGAACGCGACCTGGAAGCCAAGTACGTCATCCAGAGCGGCAAGGCCAAGGGCACGACCTTCTCGGTACGCCACAACGTCCACCGCGGCAACGCTGCCCAGGCCGAGCTGGACGCCGACCAGATCCGCCTGGCCGTGGAGTTCCCCCTGACCGGCACGTTCTAGCGTTGGCAGGGCGCGTCGAGCGGCGCTCTCTGGAATTTTGTGACCGTGGTGACGTTCCAAACGGTTCTGGCCACAGGAGCGCACAGGATGAAGCCTTTCACGATCTCGGTACCGGACGCGCGGTTGACCGCCCTCCAGCAGAAAGTGGCCCAGTTCGACTGGGATCGGCTGCCCGACACGGGTGGCTGGCGATCGGGCGTCGGCAAGGCCGATCTGCGCCGTCTGGTGGAGCACTGGCTGACGCGCTTCGACTGGCGCGCCGTGGAGCGGCGACTCAACGCCCTGCCCCACTTCATCACCGAGGTGGCCGGCGAACCGCTCCACTTCATCCACGCTCGGGGCGATGGGCGCAAACCACCGGTGTTGCTGCTGCATGGCTGGCCGGGTTCGTTCATCGAATTCGAAGCGCTGATCGCGCCGCTCGCGGCGGACGGCCACGATGTGGTCGTGCCGTCGCTGCCAGGGTTCGCCTTCTCCACGCCCATCGCCGACCTGGTCGGCCCGCGCCAGGCCGGCGAACGGCTGCATGCGTTGATGCAGCAGCTGTTCGGCAGCACCCGCTACGTCGTCCAGGGCGGTGACTGGGGCGCGCACATCGCCAGCTGGATGGCCCACGACCGCCCGGATGCCCTGCTCGGCATACACCTGAACATGGTGAACATCCTGGCGCAGGGCACCACCCCCACCACGCCCGAAGCGCAAGACCTGCTGGCCCGTCGCGAGGCGCTGCTGGACCGGGAGTCCGGCTACAGCCACGAGCAGCGCACACGCCCGCAGACCCTGGGCGTCGCCCTGGCCGACAGCCCGATCGGGGCGGCGGCCTGGATCCTGGAGAAGTTCGGCCAATGGGCGGACCTGCCCACACGGGACGACGGCAGCCCGGACCTGTGGGCGCAGTTCGACGAAGACACGCTGCTGACCAACATCATGCTCTACCTGGCCACGCCCGCAGTGGTGACCGCCCAGTGGATCTATCAGGGCCAGCAGGAAGAAGGATCGACGCAGTTCGCCGCCGGTACGCGGGTGAACACGCCAGTGGGTATCGCGGCGTTCCCCGACCCCGTGTTCCTGCCCACGCCACGCTCGCTCGCCGAACAGACCTACAACGTCGTCCACTACAGCACGCCGCCCAAGGGCGGCCACTTCGCCGCCCTGGAGCAGCCGGCGCTCATGCTGGCCGACCTGCGTGCATTCATCGCCTCGCTGGCGGGAGGCCGCGCCTGATCACGCTGTCCCAGGCCGACGCACGGCGCCTCGCGCTGACGGCCCAAGGCTTCAACAAGGCCGGTGACCGCGACCGTGTGCCCGACCCGGCGCGGCTGCGGCGTGTCATCCGTCAGCTGGGGCTGCTGCAGATCGACAGCGTCAACGTCCTGGCCCGTGCGCACTACCTGCCGTTGTACTCGCGCCTGGGCGCCTACGCACGCACCGACCTGGACCGCTTCATGGTCGAGCGGCCCAAGCGCTTCTTCGAGTACTGGGGGCACGAGGCCTCGCTCCTGCCGGTCGAGTGCCACCCGCTGCTGCGCTGGCGAATGGCGCGTGCACGGGCAGGCCAAGGCATCTGGCGGCCGCTCCAGCCCTTTGCCGCCGAGCGACGCAGCGAGGCCGAGGCCCTGCTCGCCCACATCGCGACCCACGGGCCGCTCGCCGCTTCGGCCCTGGCCAGTGCCACCGCACGCTCCACGGGCATGTGGGCGTGGAGCGCCACCAAGCATGCCCTGGAGTGGCTGTTCTGGGCCGGCCTGGTGGCCGCCTCCCATCGCCGCGGCAACTTCGAGCGGGTCTACGACCTCCCCGAGCGCGTGCTGCCCCGAGCGATCCTCGAAACGCCCACACCCTCTGCCGAAGCGGCCCACCGCGCCCTGCTGGCACGCGCTGCCCAGGCCCTCGGGGTAGCCACCGCAGGCGATATGCGCGACTACTTCCGCCTGCCCGCCGCCGACATGCCCACTCCTCTTGCGCAACTGGTCGAAGACGGGACGCTGATCCCGGTCCGCGTCCAGGGCTGGCGCCAGCAGGCCTATCTGCACCGCGACGCCCGCCTGGGTCGACGACTGGGCGGCACGGCACTGCTCTCGCCGTTCGACCCGCTGATCTGGCAGCGCGAGCGTACGGAGCGCCTGTTCGACTTTCGCTACCGGCTCGAGATCTACACGCCTGCGCACCAGCGGGAGCATGGCTATTACGTTCTGCCGTTCATGCTGGACGGGGCGTTGGTGGCGAGGGTGGATTTGAAGGCGATGCGTCAGGAGGGTCGGCTGGTGGTGCGTCAGGCCAGTCTGGAGCCGGGTGCGGGTGAACCGGTCGTGGAGGCGCTGCGGGCCGAACTGGAGCGGATGGCGGGGTGGTTGGGGTTGGAGGCGGTGGATTCGGCGGTGCCGGGGGTGTCGCGCTAGCAGGGTTAGTAAGGGCGCTGTGCGACGTATGAGAGTGACAAGCGCCAATCAGCGTCGGCTCTCCAGGACATCAGCGCTGGGCGAATGCGTTCAACGTCGAATCCTCCAAAAAGATCGACATCCATGCGTCCATGTAGACCCAGAGATCGATGTCGCATGTCGGTGTATCGGGCTCTTCATGCCACCAGATGAAGGCTTCACCTTTCCAGGCACCCTGCCCTACCGCCAGATAATCCCCCGCGCCGCTCGAGAAGATCGCTGTCATGTCAGGGAGGCCTGGGTAGTCGTCGTCGCACATGTCCTTGATCGAAACGAACGCCTCGACCGGAGACGGCCCCATGTCGCCGCCAATGTAGAACCCGAATCCATCGTGCAACCTTGTGTAGAACTCGATGACGTGGCCTGGAATTTCAGGATGTTTTTCGAAGGCCTGGCTGTCAGGACCCAGTGGGGCGCCGCCCAGGTACAGGTAGAGGTCGTCGTTACTGTCATAGACGTAGACGAGATAAGGCCGATCACCGACTGCCAGGAGCGTTCCCAGCACACAGTCGTGCACCCATTCACCTACCCAGGGCAGGCGCTGGGTGAAGTGGCGCCAGGCTAACGGAATGCATGTCCTGTCGGCGTCCATTGGGCCGAAATGACGCCACGCCTCCGGAACATTAACCGTGAGTGGCACCTCGGCGGGTAAAAAATAGAGGTCGTGCGCGTTCAGTTTGGCGGCGATGCGAGCCTTCTGGGCGTCAGTCCATGGCATGTGAGGTTCCTTGTCGTCGTGCGTGTCGATAAGTGCGTTTATCAGGAGGCTGCGTGTCGAGCGCTGGGCGCGCTTCAATTCTAACCCGTTCAGGCAGGCCCCAGATTCATCGAGACGTTGACTAACTTAGTCCAACCTCACCTGCATTAATTCCAGCAACGCCTGGGTCGTCACGGAATGCCGATGGCTGTAGGCGCTGAGCAATAGAAGAGGCACGGGCGTAGCAGGACCCATACCGTCTCGAGATACCCTTACCTAACTAGGAATGAAGTCAATCCTCGAACAACCCATTCCCATCAGAACACTCCAGGAAGATCGACATCCACGCATCCATGATGTCCCACACGTTCTTTTCCGGAGAGGGCTCATCCGGTTTTTCGTGCCACCAGATAAAGACCTGCCCCTCCCAAGCCTCCTCGCCCAGCGCCAGATAATCGCCAGCGCCGCTCGAGAAGATACTCATCATGTCGGGAAGACCAGGATAATCTTCATCACACAGATCCTTTATAGGAACAAAATCTTCGACATGTGAAGGCCCCATGGTGCACCCGATATAAAATCCGAAGCCATCGTGCAGATCACGGTAAAAACATTTCAGCTTTTCCGGAACATGGGCAAATCCGTCGATTCTGGCGCTGTCAGCCCCCAGTGGTGCTCCCCCCATGTAGAAATTCAGCTGCCCCGCTTCCCTGTAGACGTACATCAGATAAGGCCTGTCTTTTACTGCAAGCACAGTTCCTGAGACACACTGATCGATCCAGCCACACACCCAGGGCAACTGTTCGGCATAGTTGGCCCACTCGGTGGGTACACAGGACTTCTCGCCATCCGCAGGGCCAAAACCGCGCCACTGTTCAGGCAGCTTAAGTCCAGAAGGCAGGTCGGCAGGCGTGAAATAGACCTCGTACTCCTTCAATTCTTCGAGGATTTCCAGCTTCTGTGATTCAGTCCATGTCACGATGTATTCCTTGCAAAAAATGCCACTCAAAGGGCATGAGCTGACGCACCAGGGCGGCACGTCATGCATGAGCGCTGCGGGGCACGGCGCTCAAACGTGCATAGGGTGTCAAGACAGCTTCACCAGGGCTTCGTCTCGCAGCACCGTCTCTTCCAGAAAGATTGCCATCCAGGCGTCCATGACCTCAAACACATCGATCTCCAACTCGGGCGCTTCGGGGTCTTCATGCCACCACACCAACCCTTCAGAGCCTTTCGGGCACTTGGTATCCAGCGCAACGAAGTCTCCGCCTCCGCTGGAGAACACCGTGAGCCAGTGTTCAGCAAACGAGACATCCTCTTCGTCGACGAGTTCGGACACGTAAATCATGTCGCTCAGCTTCCGAGGGCCCATTGATCGAGCGGGGAAAAACGTATACCCGTCATGCAAGTGCGTGTAAAAGGCTTGAAGTTTTTCCGGAAGATTCCTGAAGTGATCTGTTTCACACAGACTTGGCTCAACGGGTGCACCACCCAGATAATAGTAAAGGCCACTGGCATTATGAAAAACATACAGCAATTCCAGTTCTTCACCGACCAGCAGTGCCGTCCCCAGAAGGCATTCGGTGTGAATCTCGACTACAGAAGGAAACTCATCGACAAACTGGTTCCATGCTTTCGGGTAATTGGGCGTACCTGAATGACAAAGCCCAAAGCCACTCCAGGCCGCTGGGACTTCAATGTCCGCAGGCACATCCGATGGGTCGAAAAAAACGCTTCGCCCCGGAAAAGCCTCGCCGACGCGTTGAAGTACCTTATCCACTAGTGCCATTTATCCTCCTGAATGGATTCGGGGTTCGGTTCTTGAACCGCCTTCTTGCCCAGTAACACATACGTCTGAGTCCTCTAGGAAAATCGACATCCACGAATCCATGTAAGCCCACAAATCGAGATCGCGTGCAGGCTCGTCGGGCTTTTCATGCCACCAGATGAAGACCTCACCGCTCGCAGCGCCTTCACCCAGCGCCAGGTAGTCTCCAGCGCCACTCGAAAAGATCGCCGTCATGTCAGGCAGATCTGGATAGTCCTCGTCGCACAAATCCTTGATCGAAACGAACTGTTCGACCTGGGACGGCCCCATCGTGCAGCCGATATAGAACCCGAACCCGTTGTGCAGCTCGCCATAGAATTTTTTCAGGCTATCGGGAAACCCCTCTCGCCCCTCGAGCGCAGTGCTTCCTTCCCCCAAAGGCGCTCCACCCATGTAGAAATACAGATTGCCCTCGCCGCTGAACACATACATGAGAAAGGGCTTGTCGCGTACCGCCAATACCGTCCCCAGTACGCAATTATCGACCCACGTCGATACCCAGGGCAGCCATTCAGCGTAATGACGCCATGCGTCAGGCGTGCAGCGTTTGCCCGACTCGGCAGGACCAAAGTTCAGCCATTGTTTAGGAAAGGATAGGGTTTCAGGCACCTCTTCCAAGGAGAAGTAGACCTCGTATTCCTTAAGCTCTTCGACGATGGCTTGCTTCATTGCTTCAGACCATTTCATGCGTGCCTCCTTGCTCATTCAGACAGCTTTCGCGCAGCGTTTGCGCCACAGCGCATGCGCATGCGCATGCAGCCGACGGTTTGGGTCCTCACTGGGCCCAGGAAGGTCTGGATGCTCTCGCGGCCCATTACCCGTGCCCACGAATTGTCTCATTCACCGAATGCGAATCGGGTCAGTGCCTCGACAAGTAAAGGGAATTCAAGATATTCCTCATCTTTTCCATTCCGCATCAGTAAAAAGACATCCTGCGCGGGAGAAAGGACTTCCATTACCTGGCCCTGATAGTTTGTAATCTCAATGAACCCATTCGTCACACCATTGAGCTCACTGATCTCCTGCAAAAGCTCTGACCACTGGTGAAACGCACCCGCCTCATCTGTGCCCCCATCCGTTTCAGGGTTGTCAAAGTAGACAAGCAACTTAGGATGCGCTTTTCTCTTCCAATCCAATACTGGCACATAATGAAAGCGTATTTCCCTGAAATCATCCTCGGATTCAGACCCTGAAAATTCGCACCGATGGATTGGCACACACCAGTAAAGCGCGCGTCTGTCGACACCGTCAACGCCCTTGAGGTAACCGTGGTAGTGAGAGGGCACAATCATGAGGTGCGTGAAGGTACTTGCCGATGTTTTGAGGTCGACAATCGTCGGTGTCGAAGACGCCACACACCCTGCGGAAGCCGAGGCAATGACATCCAGAGCCAGCGAGGTGATCACGTGGTCCTGGGAGACGACAATCAAATCCTTTTCCCCGAAAGCACACAACCAATAATTATACGTATGCGGCTGCATTTCATCCTGGAAAAATATACGTTTCCAGCCAATACCTCGACACTGTCGTAAGTCTTGAGCAATGCGTTTCGAGAGATCATGAACGGTTTACGCTGTTCGTCGTGAGCGGCATAGTTCAGTGAAGAGGCGAGTCCTTACAGCAGCGGCGAAAATTCGGCAGCGCCTGTCGATACACGCTTTCGTGAGATTCATGATTACTGCCTGGACAGCGCATTCATCTCGGAGTCTTCCAGAAAAATCGACATCCATGCATCCATTACCCCCCACACATCCTCGTTTCGCGTTGGTGTATCGGGTTCTTCGTGAAACCACATGAAGAACACGCCCGCCCAAGCCCCTTCGCCCAGTGCCAAGTAATCCCCCGCGCCGCTCGAGAAGAAACTCACCATATCTGGAAAACCCGGATAGTCCTCATCACACAGGTCTTTTATAGGGACAAAATCCTCGACGTGAGAAGGCCCCATCGTGCAGCCTATGTAAAATCCAAAGCCATCGTGCAGATCTCGGTAAAAATCCTTCAACTGCTGTGGAAGATGGGCGCATTTATTGAGCTTCGTATTACCTGCTCCTAATGGCACACCACCTCTGTAAAAATACAGCTCGTCTTCCTTGCTGTAAACGTACATGAGGTAAGGCTGGTCTTTTACCGCAACCACGGTCCCTAGCACGCATTGCTCGATCCAGCCACATACCCAGGGCAGCTGTTCGGCATAGTTGGCCCACTCGGTGGGTACACAGGATTTCTCGCCATCCGCGGGGCCAAAACCGCGCCACTGTTCAGGCAGCTCAAGTCCATAAGGCAGGTCGGCAGGCGTGAAGTAGACCTCGTACTCCTTCAATTCATCGAGGATCTCCAGCTTCTGTGATTCAGTCCATGTCATGCTGTAATCCTTGCAAGGGTATGCTCGGCGGGCCTGGGCTCATGCACAGTGGCCTGCTGAATGGCTACACGCAGGCAACCGTGCATCGCGTCCTCTACACGCTTCAAACGACAGATCCATGCCAATGCATCTGTGCCCTCGCCTGCCCATCGAAAACGAAGCGGTTCACGGCGTCCATCAACTGTGGTAGTGACACTGCTGTCTCATCGCTGCGATGGCGGATCAGAGTGAACTGGTCCTGTCCAGGGGACAGCACTTCGATGACCTCGCCCGCGTAGTTCGTGATCTCGATAAAGCCGCTGACGACCCCGTTCAGGTTGCCGATCTCCGACAGCAGGGTGGAGTACGTCATCAGTACGCCTTGTTCATCCGTGCCTGCGCCCGTTACCGGATTGTCGAAATACACCCTGATCTTGGGGGACACCGGCCTGTTCCAGCGAAACGGGTATACCGTGCGCTCAAGCATGGCCTTGAACTCATGCGCTGATTCGTCACCCGAGAATTCACAGCGGTGGATGGGCACGCAGAGGTACAGGCGTTCGCGTTTGGCATCGAACCGACCTTTGAAGACGCCGTGATAGGTATTGGGCAGCACCAATGCCTGCGTGAACCCATAGGGGTTTGCCGTCAGGTCAAACCTCGACACCCTGTCCTGGCTGAAATCGCCCGAGGCCTGGCGGATAACGTCCATGGCGAACGCTCTGTCGACGATCGCTTCAGAGATCACCAGCAAGTCTCTCTCTGGCGTGCTTTTCAGGCAAATGGTCATCGAATGTTTCGGCCAATCGTAATTGAAAGAAGTAATGACCCGCGTGCGTCTCTACATCTGAATAAGACTGCCGTATGTCAGCTTCATGGAGCATGGTTCACCTTGCCTCCCTGCTGATCGGTTGCTGGATAAATCGACCGGTGGACGATTGCGTTCAAGCGTGCCCACAGTCTGCTCGAAAGCGTGTCTGTGGATATTTTGGTCGAATGGATGATATCGCCGCCGAACCCCTTAAGCAATATTCGCATTTGTCGCTGGAAGCTTTAATCGAGCAAAGCTGTGCCTAGTGTTTTACCCACGACATCAAGATAGTGCAAGAACATCACATTTAGAGCACACAACAATCGCTCTCACCCCGCGAATAAAGCGATAAAGATCGCTTGCGGCCTCAGTCAATTATTTGCTTTTCAGCAATGCCGCCAAATCAGAGAAGCTCATTTCAATATTCGGATACTCATCATCTTCAACAAAATATTCTAACAAAATGGTTTTGGATGAAAAATCGAACGTGAGATAAACGAGGTTTAACCTAATAACCTTTTTATCAGTAGCCTCAATGTTATGCAGGATGAGACTCTTAATCCTCTGACTATTGGAGATTGACTCTTTCAAAGCGGCTATCAAATTTTCTTCCATTTAAAAACACCGGCTAACAAAAATATAGTTAGAAGACAATTCCAAGCCACCCTTTTGCATCATTGAATGACATATGCTCCTAGTTGATACTCCGCAAACATTCTTCCTACATCTTGCAAAGGCTTACATATCAGCCCTTTCTATTTTTAGGCCCCCTGCCCTATGCAAGGAATTACTGCTCGGCGCATATTGATAAAGGGTAAACCGTCGTTTAGCCCTATCGGATTCTGTGTGATGAATCGTGCACATCAGGTTCATTGTCTACCCTTCAATGAAGGATTATCCATACGCCCCCTCTTGCTGGGCTTTATCGATAAATAAGCTTTGTAGATCGCCCTGAATTTCCTCGCCATCTAGGAACAAAACGAAATCCCCGTCGAGGTCATTAGGAAAGTGAACGCCATCAAAAGCTCCAAAAATTGAAGAGGCGGTGTCTGCCATGACGACCTTCATAAAATTGATGATATCCATCTTCTGGGCATCGCTCAGCGAAGCCATCGCATTGCGCGCCAGGCCGTAGGGGTCTATGTCATTATCGGCAGGCTTGGTGAGCCAGTCTTTGTACTGGCGAAAATGCTCCCCAAACAACTCAGAAGAGATTGCGTTTATAAACTGCTCATCTTTACTCATCGCGGCCAGGCTCCTAGCTTCACATTTCTGGACACAGGGATTTGTTCATTTCGATCAAGTGCTTAATGCGGCACCTAAGTAAGCCTGGATAAACGCGACTCAGCCCTTTGATATAGCGCGCAAATTTACCTATTAGCAAATATGCAATCCGGCATTACCATATACTTCACCAATGATTAAAGCCCATTGATTCCACGATAACTATTGTCGTACTCAACCATTACATTGCCAACAAGTTGAATGCTAGCACTGTATAGATCAGTATTGCTGTAAGTAATTCTCAACCAAAGCATAACCAGACACCCCCATCAGCAGATGATCTTTATAATCGTTTATGTCTAAAATCCGCACCGGAAACCCTTTTCGATAAAGGGTCCCGGCCATATTGAACTCTAATGCTTTATATTTTTCATCTGAAATAGCCCCACCCTGTAGTCGTGGCCAACCCCCTGACACCAAGCTTTCTACAGAAGTAAATATAACTGAAACCTCACCGTTCCAATCTTTGAATCTCAAATATTCTTTGTCTTCATAAACTCTAAAATCATTGCTTACTGATTTCACAGCAAAAGCAAAAATTTTTCTAAACTTGTTACCTATGCTATCAGTGCCCAACCAAAGTATCTGGGCTACAGCAAATCGCCCATCCTTCATAGGAATTGCGAAATAGTCCCCTTGACAAAACCTGGCATTATCTCTCATAACCCTACCCTTTTCATCTCGACCAATGTGCCCAGAAAGATAGCTCTACTCCAGCTAAGACTGTGACCTCCCATACCTTATAGTAGGTCTAAGCACCCAGCGCTATTCAAGACGCTTGCGCTTTCCTGCAGCATTCAATCTGCCATTTAGCTCTACTCTTTGAGCAAGGATCAGCCACACGAGCTTTTTTGTATTTGAATGGCAGCTTTTTTCGTTATGACGGTCCTTTCGAACGCTGAGGACGTAAGCTTTAACGCCTTGTCTAATTCGGCATTCAAAATGCAGCCTATTGTTAAAGTCATAAATCGCCTACACTGAGGACATTTGCTTTTCTATTGGACAACAGATTTTAAAACTCTAGAAATGCGTCGTTTTCAATGAAGTATTTGAAGGCTATAAAATAGTCGTCGATGGTAGCGTCAGGGAGTTGCTGATTTGTATATTCAATCACGTCTTGTATCATAGAAGTCTCCAAGGTTTCAATCCACCCTTCACTTGCTACTTGAGGAGGAAGATAGTCCGTAGAGCCTGGTTCAAAATCACGACTGTCTAAAGAAAAAGCGCCTTGTGTGTCCAGCGTCCAGCTCGAACTGGGCAGAAAGAACCAAGCCTCGGGTACCTTGTCAGGATTTTCGAGAACTTCCCTTATGCGATAGGTCTTCATGATCACCTCAGCACCCTATGATTTGCAATTCAAAGATCCAATCAGCCCAAGCTAACCGTAAAAATAATCCACGAACCGCCTTCTATTGTCATCACCCAAGATTGGAGTGATTTCGCTATTCACTCTGGCCATGAACGTAGTGCTGATGCCGTCGTCATTCGAAATGTCGAAAATATCAAATTCGTCATAGACAATATCGATTAACTTGGTCAGCGCCGAAATAAAGTCGGCCAGTGAGTCAGCAATCTTGAATGGCTCCACGCAATCGAAGCTCGCCAGCACGGGGGTGTTTTTAACATTAGTAACCGCTATGATTGGCTTGCCACCACCTCTATCATCCATTATGACTACGTCTTGAGCTGGCCACTCATCGTTCAAGACCAGCCCGCCTGTGTTGTTAATCCATCGGTAGCCAGTCTGCGCCTTTTCAAGCGCTGTGACGTCAAATAGTTTCAAGGGCGTAAGGCCGGTTTCGATCTGAACCCCATGTGGCTCGCTTTGATTGTAAAAAGCCTCAAGCTCAACGGAACAGGGAAGCGCTGGAGGCCAGCGAGTCGATGCGTCATCTGACGCTAAAAAACGTCCAGAAATTTTATGTTTGGCGTGTACAGCGCTCAGTCCTTTCAATACGTCGCTAATAGTATCCATTGTAAGCTATACCTTTATCCGCAAAAATCACTTCCTATGCTCTATCGACGATGTCTTCGAAGATCACCAGCAAGTTTCTCTCTGGCGTGTTTTCAGGCAATGGTCGTCCGTACAAGCTTTTATGGATTTTGAAAGCTCCCACTTAACAGCCATTCATCTCGGAATCTTCCAGAAAGATCGACATCCATGTATCCATGATTCCCCATAGGTCGTCTTTTCGAACAGGAGCATCGGGCTTTTCGTGCCACCATATAAAGAAATCACCCTCCCACGCTTTCCTACCTAACGCTAGGTAGTCTCCAGCGCCGCTTGAGAAGAAGCTTACCATATCAGGAAAATCCGAATAGTCTTCATCACACAGATCTTTTATGGGGGTAAAATCTTCAACTTGGGAAGGCCCCATGGTACACCCTATATAAAACCCGAAGCCATCATGTAGATCACGGTAAAATTCTTTCAATTTTTCTGGGAGGTGTGCATATTCATTGAGCTGTAGGTCACTTGCCCCCAAAGGCACCCCACCCATATAGAAACTCACCAACCCGTGGTCCCTATAAACGTACATGAGGTAGGGCTTGTCCTTTACCGCAATCACGGTCCCTAGCACGCACTGTTCGATCCAGGCACATACCCAGGGCAGCAGGTCAGCATACTTGACCCACTCGGCAGGGACGCAGGATTTCTCGCCATCTGCAGGACCAAAGTTACGCCACTCCAAAGGCAGTTCAAACCCGGAAGTCAGATCGGCAGGCGTGAAATAAACCTCGTATCCTTGCAATTTGTCGAGCATCTCCGACTTCTGCGACTCAGTCCACGTCATGCTGTATTCCTTACCAGGGTACGCCCTGCGGCGTAGGCTCATGTACCTTAGCCTGCTTTATAGGTACACGCAGGCGCTCATGCATTGCGTCAGTGCGCCATCATCGACACGTCTCAAACGACAGATCCGCGCCAGCGCATCTGCGCCCTCGCCCGCCCATCGAAAACGAAGCGGTTCAAGGCGTCCATCAACTGTGGTAGTGACACTGCTACTGCTGTCTCATCGCTACGATGGCGGATCAGGGTGAACTGGTTCTGCCCAGGGAACAGCACTTCGATGACCTCGCCTGCGTAGTTCGTGATCTCGATAAAGCCGTTGACGACCCCGTTCAGGTTGCCGATCTCCGACAGCATGGTGGAGTACGTCATCAGTACGCCTTCTTCATCCGTGCCTGCGCCCGTTATCGGATTGTCGAAGTACACCCTGATCTTGGGGGACACCGGCCTGTTCCAGCGAAACGGGTATACCGTGCGCTCAAGCATGGCCTTGAACTCATCCGCTGATTCATCACCCGAGAATTCACAGCGGTGGATGGGCACGCAGAGGTACAGGCGTTCGCGCTTGGCGTCGAACCGACCTTTGAAGGCGCCGTGATAGGTGTTGGGCAACACCAACGCCTGTGTGAACCCATAGGGGTTTGCCTTCAGGTCGAACCTCGACACCCTGTCCTGACTGAAGTCGCCCGAGGCCTGGCGGATCAAGTCCATGGCGAACGCTCTGTCGACGATCGCTTCGGAGATCACCAGCAAATCCACGTCTGCGGTGCTCTTCAAACAATACTCATAAAAAGTTTTAGCCAAATGCAGCTGAAAAAAGTAGTGACCCGCGTGCGTCTCTACATCTGAATAGGACTGCCGTATGTCCGCTTCATCGAACATGATTCACCTTGCCTCCTTGCTCATATGCAGTTAAAAAACGACCGGCAAGTGATTGCGATTGAGCGTGTTCACGTGCTAGGCAGAAATTTGTCCGAGGGAGTGATGTCCTGACCGGACACAGAGACTCAGCGCCGCGGCCCGCCACCGAAATAATTTCACAGCCTTTGAAAAATCTCAAAAGCCAAAAATCATTCACCAACAATATCATTGACATCCGAATTTTCTAAAACAATCGCCATCCAATAATCCATATACTCCCATAAATTGAGATTCCGCTCGGGCTGATCTGGCTCTTCATGCCACCATATAAATACCTCGCCACTGGCGTCTCCTTCACCTAAAGCCATATAATCCCCAGCACCATTTGAAAAAATCGCCATCATGTCAGGCAGGTCTGGATACTCGTCATCACACAAATCTTTAATTGGAATAAAGTCTTCAACCTGTGACAGCCCCATGGTGCAGCCTATATAAAAACCAAAGCCATTGTGCAGCTCACAGTAAAACCTCTTCAAACTTTCAGGAAAACCAATATACTTATCAAGCCTGACATCACCTGCACGCAGGGGCTCTCCGCCCATATAGTAATAAAATTTCCCATCCTTGCTGTATACATACATCAAATAGGGTCTATCACTGATCGCCAAGACCGTACCTAGCACACAGCTATCGACCCACCAAGAGACCCAGGGCAGACACTTTCTATAATTACCCCATTCAGCGGGAACAGAGGATTCGCCAATTTTTGCCGGGCCAAAATTGCGCCACTGGTCGGGAAATACAATATTCGGAGGGACCTCATCCGCTGAGAAATATATATCATATTCCTTCAGCTTTCTCATCGTAGCCCGTTTCATTTCTTCAGACCATTTCACTCTAACCAACCCTAATAATTTTGAATTATTTTATTGATGTGCGTATACAGTTCTACCTCAAGCCTAGCGAATTTCTCAATCATATGCTTGCGAAATACAGGCTCGACATATAGATTATATTTCTTAATATTATCCCCACTCGGCATTTGCTGGCTCAGGTCAATAGCTGACGATCAAAATCCAGAAAACAATAAGATCAATCTTGGCTACTGGTTATAGTTGGATGGTCCTATAATCCAATATCCTATCCGATACTTCCTCAGCGCTTAGGTCTTCCTGGAAGATATAATTAGCTGCCTGAGGATCTGCAACGCTATTGCACAGAACATCAATATCGTGGTCTGCTTCACCTTCAGCACCTTCATTGCGTTGTATTTTTTTCAATCAACTCGATAAATTCTTCTCTCACATAAGAGTGGAGTAGATAAGCTTGAGTTGAGCTCCATATTTTTTTGCTCCGGGCACCCGGGTAGCTTTCAAATAAGCTTCCAGACCGTCCTGGTCAAACTGCAAAAAATACAGCTCGATCAGATATAAATTTATAAAACTTCTGTAAAATCCTATTTCCTCTATAAGAACAGATTCTTCATCCTCAGGATGCTTGCCTTCCTCTTCATGACCTGACCCACTAAGCAGCTTTAGTTTTTTGGCGATGTAGTTACAAACCAGCCTGGGATTTTTAGCGAGATTTTCGATAGCGGAAATACTTAAATTGGCCAACTTTAAGTTATCGGCATCAAACTGCAACACTACGTCGGGAATATCCTCTTCGACCACGTGGATGGTTAGATGTTTACGCGATTGCTCCAGCAGATTCACATAGATTTCGCTGTTGATCCACTGCCTGATAGCTTCCACAGATGCCATTTTTCCCCCTTCAAGAACCTTGGCTAGGATCCTGCCTGTATACCTGAACGCGTTGAACGCTTCAGTTTTCCAAGGTACCAACGTATCTAGATTGTCTGTGCTATAGGCATTATTGCCGATTTATCGCTGCAAATTGTCTTTAGGATGGAGCTTTATTGAATATCTTAGACCTTCTAACGACGCTATCTCCGCCATCATTGTTGTACCAAGTAAATGTACTGCCTAGCCTAAAATCACGTTCGTTTCATTGATCAGCGCAATCCGTGCTAGCAGCACTAAACGCATCGCTGAGTAGCTTGGCGTATTTTTTGGCTTTAGGTATCCGAGTTGATTTCAAATAAGGCTCTAGCCCATGTGGATGAAAAATTAAAAAATGCAACTCTATCAGATAGGCGTTGAGAAAATTTTTATAAAAAGGAAGCTCTTCTATGACCACGCTTTTTTCGTCTTCAGGGTGCATCCCTTCCTGCTCATCCTCTGTCCCCTCCAAAGACTTTAGCTTCTCACGTACATAATTGCATACCAGCTCGGTCTTTCCAGCGATGTTGGAAATTTGAGCCAACTCTAGTCTTGACAGACTCAAGCTATCCGCATCGAATTGCAAAAGAATGTCAGGTACGGCGTCATCATTAATCTGCAGACTTAATTTTTCAACAAGGCAGTTTAGCAGGCACCTGTACTCCTTGCTGTTCACCCAGTTGCTAACCTCCTCTACTTTAATCATGGGTCACTCCTCGCAACTATTTTTGATGAAATACTGCCTGCCTCTGTCTCTCTCGCAAAGTATCGGTCATGTGCATCTATTGTTGGTTCATCCGTTGGAGCATCGGGCATTGAATATATCGTGCAGGTCCATGCTGCCATTGATCCGCGTGCTTGTGCCAGCTTTATAGGTAAGGACCAGCTCTCCTTTGTCAGGCTCATTCTCGATGGCTCTTACGCCGTCCAATACACAAAGAAACCCGAATATCGACTCTTCCACAGAGAATCTTACGAGGTTTTCTACCAATGCTTTTTCTTCTGGGTTTAGCCTTCTGTAAAACGCTGACATCTTTGCCAAGCCATCCTCTGGCTTTCTTCCAGGCGGTGACTCCAATACTGAAATTACATCTTCCACCGCAGCGTTGACGACTGTCAGATCAATTGCGTTTATGAAACTGACTGAATCCATCGTGTTCCCTTTCTTGAAAAGGTTCAGGCAACCATGCCTCTTTCAATTCAAAGCCATCAAGCTCTAAAGCTTACGCCTCGAACGTTGTTAATTTCAAAAATAGATTTTACTCGAGAATTAACAACAATAGTCGTTGCTTGCTCTTCAGCCCTTACAACATCACTAGGCAGCTCGCAATTTTCTTTCAACACTATTACTTCAAACCATTTTGGCCCTTCTGGGAGATAGCTAAGCAATGGCCTACTGAAAGACTTCTCCAAATCGAACGCTGGTGCGATTTTCGTAATATGGAGTAGCTTGTAGCCGAGCTGTACCTCACCACCTACAACCAATTCCGCATCTATAAATTGCACACCTGAGATGTCTTCTCGCATCATAAGCTCGCAGAGCCTAGGGGAGATTAATTTACCTCCGTCAGCATAGAAAAAATCATAAGTTAACAATCTCTTCGTGCTAACTTTTTTTGCCGCCTCAAACCTCACCTTCACACATTTTTCTATAGGCGCACCACCACTAAAGATAATAAGATCTTCTGCAGAAAGTATTTTAATTTTCAGCCAATAACTTTCTGGATAATCTTCTGAAATGGTGAGGATGTAGTTTTTAAGCACCATCTACCCCACGAAAATAAATTTATACAACCCCCGTGAATGATCCTAGCAGGCGGACTTTCTTACGCCTGAGCAAGTAAATAGCGCTCGAGGCAATAGAGGCTCACTCTCGAGCCGCATCATCTTGCGCCTTACCGATAAATATATCCTGCAAGTCTCCTTGAATTTCTTCACCCTCTACACTTAAAACGAAATCACCGTCGAACTCACCAGGAAAATGGACTCCATCTATGGTTCCGAAAACCACGGAAACACTATCAGCAATCACTACCTTCAAAAAGTTTATGATATCCATTTTTTGAGATTCGCTTAGAGAAACCATTGCTTTTCTCGCTAAATTGTATGGATCATCATTGTCGTTCGGAGGTAGCGCAAGATGCTCTTTGTAATAAGCAAAATTATCTTTGAAAAGCTCGGAATAAATTGCATTGACAAAATCTTTATCTGTCACAAAAACTCCTAATCGATATTCAGCGGCATCCTCAAGCTTACCGCTAGTCTAGGTTCCGTTCGGACCAACCAATTCCTGCAATCATCGTCACCCTGCGGGCCCAACTATCGAAGACTTATTTCTAGTTGCATCAGACTTGAAAATTATTACCTAATTAAATTTTTCAGACATAGGTCCTACACCATTCCCCCTCATCCTTAAAATCACGCTTCAAAAGCATGAATACCCCGTTCCTTTTAGAAAAGGTCAATCTATATGTAGGCTTCAAGCCTCTAAGTTTTTCGATCACAACTAAAATCTTATTGGCATCTACGCTTATGACTTCCACTTTATCGTGAACATGATCATACTCCGGTATTTTCCCACAAACCAAATTCTCTAATCGATCGTAGTTTCTGCTACCTCTCACAACATATTTATCGAAAATTTTGAGCAAATCCTCTCTCATCCTACTCTCCAGTTCTGAGCTAGTGGCATCGCAAGATACATTCATCCATTTTTCATAATAATTCATTTCCCAATCGAACATCTTTTGCATAAAGCCTTTTAAAGTACTAGCAAAATCATCAGCGCTAGTTATTAAATTTCCTTCCATCTAAGTGCTCTCCATTCCTAAATAAATTATAAATTATCTGCGTGGGCCTGGTTTTATTTTCGCCATATTTAAAAATCAATTCTACATCAATCGCCCCCTCCTCTCTTACTCTTTTAGCGATAATTTTCTCGAAATCCCTAAATAAACCACGGTTGATCTTGGATAGCTGTGGGAATACCCAATCTTTACCGCCAGATCCCCCAAGAAGCTTACCGATTATATGACCGGCGTCATCATTAGGTCTTCCCATCATACGCGCCCATGCCCGTGAGCTGGCGTTTGTCGAAGTCCCACCCTTTCTTATGCTTTCCTCGGTTATCGTAGCGGTAGCTCTAAGAGGCTGTCCTTGCGGCCCACGTATCACATTCGTCTCTACACACCAACCTAACGGATCAAGCCATCCTGTAGAGTTAGGTGCATAGCCATACAAATTAGTTCCGCCCAGTAGCCCTATCGGATCCTGTGTGGTGAATCGCGCTACCTCGGGGTCATAGTAACGGAACGTATTGTAGTGCAGCCCTGTTTCATCGTCAAAAAACTGACCAGGAAACCTGAGCGGCTGATTAATTTCGTTTACCGTCGTACTTTCAATAATCCCCCAAGAACGGTACGTTACTTGCCAGACAATTTCACCTTCACTATCCGTCAGCTCTAGCGGAGTTCCAACCTGATCATTGTGAAAGTAATAGATTTTCTGTCCAACACCCTCCACTTGATCTACGCGCGCCAGAGGCGAGTAGCTGTACGATTCATACAAATATAGCGTCTCGCGCTCAGGCGAATGCTCACTCAATAAGCGTAAGCCCTGCCACATGAATCGCTTCTGTTCTTGCGCTCCTTGCGCTCCGGCTGTTTTCGCTATCCTGCGACCCAAGCTGTCATACCAGTATTCAGCGATACGCTTAAGCTTTCCATTAGTCCACGTTTCCGCTCGGACTAGTCGATTTTCGCAGTCATACTCAAATCGCTGCTCCGTAGCAGGCCCCGAGAACTTCTCGATCAGGTTACCCCACGCATCGTACCGATACTCGCAGTTGCGCCACTTAGCGATCCGGTTATCCGTGACCTTGGCAAACTGCCGCGCATTGAAATCCAGCCGGTTGCCTGCCGCGTCATAACGGAACTCTTCGCTGCTAAGAATCGAGCCCGTATCACGGCTGCGCAACTGCCCGTTGGCCTGATAGCTGTACCGCGTCTCACCGCGCAGCTTGTCCAGCGTGCGCACCAACTCCCCCGCTGGGTCGTACTCGTAACGGCGATGGATCGGGTTGTAGCGATGCTCCACATACAGCGCCGTCTGGACTCCCGCGTTATGCACCTGCGACAGCTTGTCGGCCGGCAGCGTCGAGGCGTACTGCCAGGCCTTGCGGCCCATGGCGTCATAGCCAAAGCAGCTGGTGAGCTTGCCTTGGGTGCGATACACCTCGCGGTGCAGGTCGTCACGTTCGATGTCGCTGATGACCTGTCCATCCAGGTTGATCTGGTGCAGATGACCACTGCCGTAATACAGGTGATTGACCCTGCGTCCATCGGGCAAGGTCAGCGTGGTCAGGTTGTCCAGCGGATCGTATTCATAGCCCAGGGTGCCGTCGGGCGTGATCTCCTGGGTCAGTCGCCCCAGGATGTCGTACGCGTACTCGAGCTTCTCCGGCAGGATGCCCATCGTGCGCTTGGCACGGCCTGTAGGCTGACGTTCGATACTCAGCAGGCGGTCGCTGTCATCGTAGGTGTAGAAGTGCTGGCCGTCCGTGTTGGTTCTGCTGATCAGCCGGCCAACTGTGTCGCGCTCGAATTCGGTGTGCCGCTCCGGGCGCTCGCCATTTTCGCCATAACCGATCTCATCCAGCCGGATGAGGTGACCGCTCACGTTATAGGCAAAACGCCGCGTCAGGTTATCTACCCGCACCTCTTCGCTCAAACGATCCGAAGCGTCGTAGGCGAAGCGGTAGCTGGCATTATTTTCGTTGACCAGCGCCGTTAGGCGGATGGCCTTGTCGTACTCATAGCGCACCCATTCGCCATTGGCATCCTGGCGCGCGCTGGGCAGGCCTCGGGCGGTGCGCTGAAGGCAGGTAGTCTGGCCCTTGCCGTCGGTGTGGGTGAGGACCTGGCCCAATGCGTTGTAGGTGAAGGTTTCCTTGCTGCCATCAGGGTGTGCGATGCGCAGTACCTCACCATCGGGCTTGCGCTCGAGGCGGGTGACGTTCTGCAAGGCATCGATGACTTCGACCAGATGCTGGCGCTCGTCGTAGCGGTACCAGGTGCTCTTGCCCGAGCAGTCCTGGAAGCGTTCGACCTGGGCGTAGCTGTTCCACCACAGGTATTTGGACTTGTGGGTGGGGTCGATGATGGTATGCGGCAGACCGTCCGGACTGTTCAGGTACTCGGTGACCTGCCCAAGTGGATCGGTCTCGGACAGCAGCGTGCCTTCGTCGTCGTACTGCGCTTTCCATACGCTGCCATCGGGGAAGCGGGTTTCGGTGACCAGAGGCGTTCCCAGGTGATGCTTGTAGCGGATGCTGCGCCCCAGTGGGTCGGTTTCTTCGATCAGCCGGGAGTACTCGTCGTACTTGAAGGCCAATCGATTATCGTCAGGCAGGGTGATGCCGATCAGGTTGCCAAACTCATCGAAATCCATGGCATAGCGTTCGCCGCCAAAGTCGCGGCTGGCGATGACACGATTATCCTTGTTGTACTGGACCTCCAGCTCACGCCCCAGCACGTCGGTCGCCCAGCGTGTACGCGTGGCAAAGTCGTAGCGAAACTGATAGTGCTCGCCATCCCCGGTCCAGTGCTCGACGACGCGGGATTTGCCGTCCAGGACTTCCCAGCGGTAGTCGCAGGTCAGGTCCAAGGCATTGGTGTGCTGGGTCATGAGCCCGTCGGTGTAGCTGAAGCGGCGCACCGTGTCGCCATTGCGGTTGATCACGGCGTTCAGTTGACCGTGATCGTCATAGCGGTAACGCACCAAGGTCTCGACAGCCACGTTGTCGACCACACGCTTCACGTCGGTCAGGCGGCCCAAGGGATGATCGTAGTGCAAGTGCACACGGTGCGGCCCGGGCGCGACGATGTCGGTCAGGCGGCCATCGGCACTGCGCATGAAGTGCAGGTAATGGCCAAAGACGTTTTCCATGCGCTGCAAGGGCACAGGCGTGTCGTCGTTCGGCACTTCGCCGAAGTAGAACAACAGATTGTCCAGTGTCTGCAGCAAGTAGTGCCCACCCTGGGTGCGCACCAGATGAATGCTTTCGTGGGGGTTGTAGATGCTTTGCCCAGGCTCAAGATCAACGAACGGAACGAGCCGACCCTGGTTGTCGGTGAGGTAGACGAACCCGCCGCAGCGGCTCAGGCTCTGCTCCCAAGGCAGAACCCAGCCTTTGCCCAGTACGCTATCGACGGTCAGGTCGCTGGCATAGAAGCGGGTCCACTCCAGAGGCATCAAGCCTGGAAGAGAAAAGTCGATTTCGTCGGTCAGCACCTTTCGGCCAATGGACAAGTCCACCGGGTTGCCAATGAACCCACCCAGGGCCCGGTCGATCGCAGGGCCGATGACGTACATGCCGGCGATGTAGCCAGTGATCATGGAAAGCCCCGTCCTCAAGGCGCAAGGCATCGCTGCCTTGAGGCCGGCTTGTAGTCCTAGCCTCCCCACGGCGGCAAGCGGACGCCCCATTGACGCAGCAAAAATCAGAAGATCGGCGCCTATCCGCATCTTGTCGGTGACTTCTTCATCCACCGGCAGATAGCGTTCAGTGCCGCCCCCGATGAATACATTGTTCGAGCCGGAAGAAATCCGTCCGCCGCAGGTCAGCTTGTCACCTTTGCGCGCGGCGGGCTTTCCATTGATGAAGACGTTGGTGGAGCCTTCGGCAACCCTCACCGTGGCTGGGTGTTTCTCGCACTTGGCCGTGCTATCGACGGCGACGGCTGCGTTGCGGTTGTTGATGAACACGTTCGGCGAACAGCCGGGCCTGTCGATCTGTCCTGCAGGTGATCCTTGCGAGGCCCCCCACGACTCGAGCAGTTGCGACGGCACGCTGGCCGTCAAGCCTATGATGGTGCCCAGCAGGAATCCGCCCAGCCCCCCCGTACACACCATGAACGAGCCGACCAGTGCCAGCCCGATGCCGATGGCTGCCCCAAGAAGAAACCCTGACAAGGCACTGGTGTGCTCGATTTCATCATGCAAACGCGCTGCTTCGAACATTGGATCAGCCCTGGGTCGAATGCTCTGGAATATCTGTCTGCCGAGGCACGAAGCTGCTCAAGAGCGCCTGCCAATTCTCGTCTTGCTCGGCAGTAAAGGCGTTTTGACTTGTCGTCGAGAGCACCAGAACTCGATCTGGACCGACTTCGACAGCCGCTTGACGCTGATGAATGGGTTTGTCGTCCTTCAGGTAGTGCGCCGTGATCTGTATCCCGATCAAGGACTGCGTGGGAGAAAGGGCCACGGGCGACTGATCGATGACCGTATAGCCGCGCAGTTGAGCGCCAATGAGTTGGACCTGGCGTGCCACGTAGGTGTCGAGGTCTTCCCCCGGCAGCATCGTATCGCGTGAAACACTGATGCTCAGCGCCGCAGGGATAGTGTTGTCTTGAATGAACAGATTGACCGTGCGGTCCTGAAAGCCGGTCGGCAACGTGATGGAGCCTTCGTGCATCTGATAATCCATGGGCGATACGTCCTTGAAAACATCAAAGGTCATGGGTGCTGGTACGTCGTCATGTTCGCCAACATGGCGTCGAATTCGGGCAGCCAGTCGGCCAGTGCCGATTCATTGGGGTCGATGAGCGTGGACACCTCGAGCCATTGGCGACCCGTATCCTCGGCCGTCATCAAGAGTGCGCCGACCGTGCGACCATAGCGGCGCTGTTGTCCGACGACGAAGGCATAGTCCAGGCTGATCGCGGGGTGGCCAGCCAGTACGTAGTCCGCTTGCCGCACCATGTCCAGGCCTGGATGGCGCTCATGCAAGCGCTGCTTGAGCTGGTCCGTGGCCTCGGCGAGTTCAGCGACTTTCAGCACACTCGTGATACACGCTGAAAATGAAACAGGACGGTGACCCCGCTCGAGCGTGGCTTCCATTTTCTGAAAGGTCATGTCACCGGGCAGGCGTAGCGTCAGCCCAGCAATGCACAGCGCATTGATACGGACGTCAGGCGTCAGTACTGGAGGAGGCGCCACGCGTGCGGCTTCCGCTTCCGCGTCAAGCCGCGCTTGTTCGGCCTGCTGCCGCGCCAGCGCTTCGGCAGCCTGTCGCTTTTGGTGCAACCTGTCGTAGATGTTGGGTCTGGTCATCAGAAAAGCGCCTCAATCTTCGTTGATATCAACGCGACCACCCTTGACCAACGTATGGTTGTTGCCGATGACGTTGACGTTGTCTGCCTGAAGCGTGATTTCCGTTGGCGTCAACTTGATCGTGCTGGTACCCACGACCAGCTCGATACTCTGTTGGGCGCTGACGTAAATGAGGTTCTCGTCGACTTTCAGCGTGTAGCTGCCTTTGGTGACATTCACCAAGGTGTCGCCCTGGATCTGCTCTTTGTGCTGACCGCTCACTTTGATCGTGCGGTTATTACCCACCTCATGGCGCTCATCCAGCTCGATCTCCGTATCCATGTTGCGCTCGGCATGCATGATGATCTGCTCGGCGCCCGCCTTGTCCTCGAAGCGGAAGAAGTTGGCCGTCGCGCCATCCCCCTTCATCGACCGCGTCAGGAACCCGCTCTGGGTCTTGTTCGCCGGCAACGACCACGGTGGGGTGTTGTTGCTGTTGTACAGGCTGCCCATGATCAACGGCCGGTCCGGATTGCCGTCGAGGAACACCACCACGACCTCGTCGCCCACGCGCGGAATCAGGATGCTGCCGAACCCGCCACTGGCGCCAGACTGCGCCACCCGCACCCAGCATGAACTCTGGTCGTTGAACTCGCCATTGCGGTCCCAGTGGAACTGCAACTTCACCCGGCCCAGCGCGTCGGTGTAGATCTCTTCACCCGGCGGGCCGACGACGATGGCCGTCTGTGGGCCGCTGATGACACCGCGTGGGGTCTGCTGGACAGGCCGGAAGGTGATCTTGCGGCGGATGCAGGTGAAGGCATTGCGATAGCCGGCCTCACCCTCATTGGAGTAATTGTTGCGCCCCCAGTGGTTGACCGACAGCAGCAGAAACGCCCGATCTTCCGGGGTATCGTTGTCATGGTCGTAATGCTGGGTGAGCTGGAAATGACGGCCTGGCTCCATGGCGCGGCAGTTGCTCTCGCCGCTGAAGGTCTTGCCGTGCACTTCCATCGCCTCGAGGCGATGACGGGCCTTGCGCGTCCCTTCGTCGAGGTCGGAATAGCCGTACAGCCCTTCGTACTCGAACATCTCGTACTGGCCGATCTCGCCTTGCTGGTTGATCGAGTCGAGCTGCACCAGGTGCGGGTTGCGCGGCTGCTTGTAGTCGAAGGACTTGAGGGTCAGTCGGGTCGGCTGCAGGCGGCGGCTGGACGACCACGCCGTGATCGAGTCGGCGGTCTCGGTGACCGAGGCGCTGTGGTAGCGGATCACCGGCTGGCGCTCCAGCGGCGGCAGCTCGCTGCTGTCGTCACTGATGATCATCCGGTGGCCTTCCTGGCTGTGCTCGAAGGTGAAGAACAGCCCCTCCTGCTCCAGCAGGCGCAGCACGAAGTTGAGGTCCGATTCCTGGTACTGGGTGCAGTAGCTGATGGGCTTGAGCGGCTTGCTCAGGCGGAACTCGTGCTCGGCAAGGGTCAGGTAGTACTCGAAGACTTCCTTGATGATCTGTTCGGTGGTCTTGTCCTGGAAGATGCGCGAGTCGCGGCGTCGGCTGAGGATCCAGATCCACGGCACCAGCTGGGCGGTGTAGTTGGCGATGCCGCCGTCGGCCCCGGTGTGCACGAAGTCGGAGACGTGCGCGCTGATGTAGCGTGTGCTGCCATCGGCCAGCGCAATGCCCAAGGTGACCTTCTTGCCGATCAGCTTCTTGAGTTCGATGCGCGCGTCCTGGGAGATCAGGTGCGCCTGGAAGCTGAACAGCTCGGAGATGGCTTCGCGGCCGGAGAAACTCAGGAGTTGCAGCTCCTGCTCGGGTGGCAGCGGCGAATCGAAGGTGAACAGCCGTTTGTGCTGGGAAAGCATCGACTCCAGCGCGTCCATCAACATATCACTGCATCCTGCATCAAGTGGAAAATCATCCTATGAAAGCGTGCCGAAACACACGTGTCAACAGGTTGGATCCCATCCACAGACGACCGTTCAATCTCGATCCGGTGGAAACCCCTTATCCAATCTGGCTTGCGGAGGAGGAACTAAAAATTGTGTCCAATTACATCAGTGGACCAAGTTTTACAAAAAATCAAACACACGTCTTTGTTCTACACAAAGTGTGAATCCAAACGTGACCGCATCAAAAAAGGATAAACACACTGTTCATTGCTTTATTGTTGTCACTCCATATAGAGGAATATCCAAATTCACTTCCATTCACCTTTCAACGATAGGTTTCCCTGCAAGAGCGCATACCGACCCTGATAGCGTTCTTGGCGTTACCGATAACATGCTCTGCTCCCAAGCCTGGCTAACTGCTCAAGTAAATGAGTCCCCCGTCCGCACACAAAAAAGGGGCGCATCGCTCACACGATACGCCCCTCCCCTTCGCAGCCCCCGGCTCACCCAACGCCGCTGACCACTTGCACCATGCAGCTAACCCCTAGCGGCTCACTCCTTGTCACTCGGCTTGAGCACCTTGTCCCCATGGGTATCCAGTGTCGCCCGCACCTTGGCCACCGCCTCGGCACTGACCACCGACGCTTCGTTCGACCAGCCCTGACGCAGGAAGCTGGCCAGCTCCGCCACCTCCTGATCGCTCAACCGCTGGGCGAAGCCCGGCATCGGCAGCACCGAAGGCGCGCGCTCGGTCGATGGCGTCTGCGCACCGGCCAGGATCACGTGGATCAGCGCGGTGGCGTTCTCGGCGTTGATGATGGTGGCGCCGTCCAGGCGTGGGAACACCTGGGACGCGCCCTCACCCGAGACGAAGTGGCAGGCGTTGCAGTTGTCCAGGTACAGGCGCTGGCCCAGGGTCAGGTCCTTGGCGACGGTCAGCTTGGCGGTGGTGGCCTCGCTGCGCGCTGGCTCGTGACGGTAGCGATGGCCTTCGCCGTCGATCGACTTGAGGTAGGCCGCGATGGCCTGCAGGTCGTCGTCGGTCATGTGCGAGGTGCTGTTGGCGACCACGTCGGTCATCTCGCCCGCTACCGAGGCCTTGGCGTTGCGGCCGGTGCCCAGGTAGTCGACGATCTCTTCGTCGGTCCAGTGCTTCATGCCGCGCAGCGCCGGAACGGCCCAGCCGTTGAGCTCGGCGCCGGCGAGGTAGTCGCTGGCGCTGTCGTCCAGGCCCTTCTCCTGCATGGTCAGGGCACGCGGGGTGTGGCACGAGCCGCAGTGGCCGAGGCCTTGCACCAGGTAGGCGCCACGCGCCAGCTGGGCATCGTCGGCCACGCCCGGCGAGGGCTTGGAGGCCTCTTCGACGCTTGGCGAGAACAGCGCGCGCCAGTAGGCCAGCGGCCAGCGGATCGACAGGGGCCAGGGGATGTCGTTGGCGACGTTCTCCTGGGCCACGGGCGCGACGCCGTGCATGAAATAGGCGTACAGGGCTTCGAGGTCCTGGTCGTCGACCTTGGCGTAGGACGGGAACGGCATGGCCGGGTACAGGGCGCTGCCGTCGTGGCCGATGCCGCGACGCAGGGCGCGTTCGAACTCGCCGTAGGTCCAGTCACCGATGCCGGTGGCCTTGTCCGGGGTGATGTTGGTGGAGTAGATGGTGCCGATCGGCGAGGCGATGCCCAGGCCACCGGCGAACGGCTTGCCGCCGTCGTGGCTGGTGTGGCAGGCCACGCAGTCGCCGGCACGGGCCAGGTAGGCGCCCTTGTCGATCAGCTCTGGGGTCACCGGTTGGCTCATCTGCGCGCTGGCATCGCCAGAGCGGTTGAGCAGCAGGCTCACCGCCCAGCCCAGCAATACCGCCAGCAGGCCGAGGATCACCAGGACCAGCAGGATGGAGCGGAATCGAGTCTTCATCGTCGCGCGCCTCATGCCTGCACCAGTGGCCCAGGGTTCTTCAGGTACTGATCCTTGATCGCCTGAGCGGCGAACAGGGTCAGGGCGCCGATCAGCGCGGTGGGGTTGGCCTGGAAGTTCTGCGGGAAGGCATTGCCGCCGGGCACGAAGACGTTGTGCACGTCCCAGCTCTGCAGGTAGCGGTTCAGCGCGCTGGTCTTGGGCGATTCACCCATGATCGCGCCGCCGACGTTGTGGGTGGAGACGTACTGGGTGATGTCCCAGTGCGATTCCATCGTCAGGTAGCTTTCGCTGAAGCTGTCCGGGTTCAGCTCCTTGGTGATGTCGCCGACGATGCCGCGCAGGTACTGCTGCAGCTTCAGCTCGTTGGGCTTCCAGTCGAAGGTGATGCGCAGCAGCGGCTGGCCCCACGGATCCTTGTAGTTCGGATCGAGGTCGAGGAAGTGCTCGCGGTAGGACATGCAGCCGGTGGAGATGCTGACCTTCATGGAGTGGCCGTACCAGTCCTGCAGGCCTTCCTTCCAGCCATCGCCCCAGTCCGGAGTGCCCGGCGGCAAGGCAGCACCGATGGGCGCGCCAGACGCCTGGGAGCTGTGGATCTTCGCGCCGCCGATCACGCCCAGTGCCGGGCCGTCGAAGTTGCCTGGCGAGATGTCGTTGAACATCTGGCCGGTGGCGCCGGCGGTGGCGAACGGGTTGAAGCGCTTGTCCTTGAAGAACAGCGTGCTGCCGCCGACGCTGAGGTAGGCGTAGTTGCGCCCGATCACGCCTTCGTTGGTCATCGGGTCATAGGGCTTGCCGATGCCCGACAGCAGCATCAGGCGCACGTTGACGAACTGGAACCCGGCCAGCACGACGATCTTGGCCGGCTGGAAGACTTCGTTGCCATCGTTGTCGGCATAGGTCACGCCGCGGGCGGTCTTGCCGTCCGGGTGCAGGTCGACCCGCAGCACGTTGGCGCCGGTGCGGTAGGAGAAGTTCTCCATGCGCTTGAGCGAATCCATCACCGCCGTCTGGGGCGAGGCTTTGGAGTAGTTCAGGCACGGGTACTTGCTGCAGAAGCCGCAGTAGTTGCACGGGGCGATCTGGTTGCCGTAGGGGTTCTTCCAGGCCCGCGACACGTTGGCCGAGGGGTTGGGGAACGGGTGGTAGCCAAGATTGCGGGCGGCCTGGGCGAACATCGTGTTGTTCAGCGTGTCTTGCAACGGCGGCAGCGGGGCCGGGTTGGAGCGCGGCCCTTCGAACGGGTCGCCGCCTTCGATGATGCGGCCCTGGAGGTTACCGGTGTTGGCCGACAAGCCGCAGATCTTGTCGAACTTGTCCATGTACGGCTCCATCTCTTCCCAGGTGAAGGGGAAGTCGCCGATTTCCATGTTCTCGGGCAGCTGGCCGGGTTTGTAGGCCTGGTCGGCGTAGGTCTTGAGCTTGAGGTCGGTGGGCGTGGGACGGATCAGCACGCCGGTCCAGTGCAGGCCGGAGCCACCCACGCCGGTGCCGGGCACGAAGGCGCCCCACTGGCGGGTGGGCAAGGCCACGGTGCTCATGTTGTGACGCACGGTCAGGGCCGCCGCCTTGGGCGTGACCATGATCTTGTTGCGCAGCCCGTAGGCATACTGGTCCGCCGGCTTGGGGTAGGCGAACTCGGCGTTGGTACGGTCTTCGCCGCGCTCCAGGGCGCGGACTTTCAAGCCGGCCTGGGCCAGCTCGATGCTCATCAGCGAGCCGGTCCAGCCGAGGCCGACGACGACGACGTCGACTTCGTCATTGGTAATCTGTGCCATCTCTGCAATCCTTCAATGCTACCGCTTGTCCAGGGTTCAACCGCGCGCGCCGCTGAGGCTGACCGGTCCGAGGGGGTACGGGACGTTGTGCTGGGCGACCCATTCCAGGTAGCTGGCGCGGGCACCGGGGAAGCCGATAGCGATCCACGCCTTCATGCCGCGGTTGCCGCCATAGATCGGGTCGGCCAGATAGCCCTGCTTGGTGTTGGTCAGCAGTTCGGTGAAGAACAGCTTGGACTTGAGCGCGGTTTCGCCTGCGGCGGTGAAGTCCACCTGGCCACCCTGCAACTGCTTGAGCACGGCGGTCTGGGTCGCCGCGTCGAGCGCGGTGAAGCCGCGGCCATGGGCGGACTGGCACCAGGCTTCGGTGCAGGCGATGCCCTTGCGGTAGATGTCCTGGGGGGTATAGGGCAGCTGGTAACCCAGGGTGGGCGGCGCGTTCACGTCGAACGGCCCTTCCAGGTACAGTTCGCTGCCCAGGTCGCCGGCCAGCTGCTGGTCGAGGAAGACCGGGACGTTGGCTTCCAGGCCACCCGGACCGCGCCCGCCCGCCGGAATCAGACGGTCACAGGCCGCCATGATGAACGCCCATTCGGTGGCGCTGAAAAAGGTCGGCTGGTAGGCGTCGAGTTGCGGCGCGATCATATCGGCGGCATCGGCGGCGCTCAGGCCCTGGATCGTCACCCCGATGGCAGGCAGTGCGATGAGCGAAGAAAGCAGAAACTTCCTTCGCGAGGTTTGCTTCGACAACATTGTGGATTCACCTATGGCTGATCACTAGGGACCGGGATACGCTGACTTCTGTCGGTCAGCTGGTGCCGATGAACACTGCGGCGATCTGCCACACATCCCTGGGGTCAGGCAGTCGACTGTTTGCGCGCAAGATGGTTCATAGCTAGCTAACATCTTGTCATAGTTGGTGGCTTGACAGGTAGCTAAAACGTTTTGTGAAGGGTGTCGAGGTCGTTGATTTGGTGGGTTTTTTCTGCTGAGTCGCGAGGTGATCCCTGATCCATGAACAGGCGTGGATACTTGGGATTTTTGGAATTGTCGCTGAACCGGCGGTATTGGCTCGGGTCATTGGCGGGGCTGATGGTGTGGGCCCTGCGGGCCCAATCGCGGCCGGTCCGGCGCCCCGGCAGGGGCCGCTCCTACACCCGTAGTTCCACCGCGGTGAGGCAGAGTATCACGGTCATCTGTGGGAGCGGCCCCTGCCGGGGCGCCGGACCGGCCGCGATTGGGACCGCAGGGCCCACAAGATCTCTCACTCGCTCTTTCCGGCACACATTGCACTGGCAGCGACGACAGACATTCTGATCGTGTCAGCCCTGGCGCTGCCTTACCACCTCCCTAGCGCGCACCATCCGACCGCGCATTCTCATCCTGCGGCGTCGCCGGCCGTGGCTTCACATGGTCATGACCGGTCGGGTCGGGGATCTGCACCACGTTCCCGCTCTGCCAGGCATCGGCGCCCCGCTCAACCGGTGCCGGCCGGATCTTGGCCCGCGCGCGGCGGTGTTCCTGGGTATCGACCTGCATGCGCAGGTCCCGCTGACGCACCATTTCGGCATCGGCCTGGCCATCAGCGGTAAAGCCCATCATCAACTGCGGCACGCCCAAGGGCAGCGCCTTGTCCTGGTCGGTGTGCCAGGTGTGCCAGGTCTTGCCATAGGTGTCGGCCAGCTTGGCCATCAGACGCGTCTCGGCGGCCAGCGGCACGCCCGGGGCGATCAGCTGGCCAGAGGTGACTTCGTGGGCATGGCTGTGCCACAGCGCCTTCTCCTTGGCTGGCAACTGCGCGAACAGGCGCTTGCTGATGATGTACTCCACCCCCATCAGGCGCGCATCGCGTTGGTTGCCGTCATAGATCACGCACTGGATGAGTTCTTCGTTGAGGATGGCGCAGTAGTGATGCGCCTCCATCTGCACGTTCGGGTGGCCGTTATAGAAGTGGAAGCCATCCAGGTAGGTGTTGAGCTGGTCGATGGGCGCCTGGCTTTGCAGGGTCTCGGCGCCCAGCTCCAGTGCGCGGGTATCGGCCTGCTTGGGCGCGCCAGGCACGTCCACGGGCGACGCGGTGTCGCGACCCGCGCAGCCTTGCAGCGCCAGGCACAGCAGCCCCAGGCTGGCGATGAGGGTCCGGTTAGAGGGTCTTGAGATGGGCATGGTGTCCTCCTTGAGCGGTGATGACGGCGACGGGAGCGTCGCGTGTGCTAAAGCAGAGGCCGCAGCGGCGAGAAAGTTTGATCACACGACCCCCCGGCATGCCGAAAAGGGCCAGGATTGAACTACTCCCTCGTCTTTTCGATCTCAAGCGACAGTGGTACCCCATTGGCTCCAGGCTCTCGGAGAATACGTCATGCGCCATCTATTGCTGGTTCCTTCGCTGCTGCTGTGCCTGCCGGTCGGCACGGCACTGGCCGACAACACCGTCCGTCACGTGGCGACGTCGGCCGGTATCTCGGCTTCCCTGTATTCGACCTTCAAGGACGACAAACGCATCATCCCGGCCCAGGACGAACTGTCCGCGTTCGTGGCCAGCGATGGCGCGATCCGTGGTGCCTATGTCGAGTCGGCCCTGCAACAGGTGCGTCAGTCCAATCCTGGCCTGCAAGCCAGCGACGCTGACCTGGCCAAGGCGATCCTGGCTCACGACGAAAGCGTCGCCAGTCGCTGAGACCTTGCCCGTCGGCCTGTCAGCCTCTAGTGCTGGCAGGTCGATACTCACGCCGTCGTCTCTGCGCCTTGCCTTCTCCTCCTCCCCGCTATTTCTCTCCTCAATGACCTTTCTTGCTTAAGCACGCCACTACGTACGTCCGTGCTCACGCCCATGACCGTCCGTCCGTTAGAGGGCACGCCTGTGCCTGCACGTTGCCCCATCTTCAGTAGGTCAATCCCATCCAGGAGACTCACCATGAAGCGAATTCGTCCACAACATATCGCTCTTGCACTCTGCCTTGGCATCGCAGCCCCCATGGCCATGGCGGCCACTACCGGTGCCCAGACGCCTGGCAGCCCCGCCACCGCACCAGGCACCAACGGGTCTGCAGCCGGTGCCGGTAATGGCGGCGGCGTCGACAACTCCAGCTCCGGCAGCATGAACGGCGGCACCGGCTCGAGCGGCAGCGGTATCAGCCACGACACCGGCAATAACGGCACTGAAGGTTCCACCGGTGGTGGCGCGGGCATGGACTCCGGTACCTCGGGTGGCGCTGGCACCATGCCAGGCCAGAACTCGGGTGTCGGTGGCAAGACCGATGGCGGCAAAGGCATCGGCAACCCGACCGGTGACGGTGTCGGTACTGGCAGCGGTGGTAGCGGCTCCGGCATGGGCAGCGGCTCCAGCGGCGCTGGCAGCTGAACCGACCCACGTGCACACCTCGGCGAGTCCACGCCGGGGCGTGACAACCGTTCCGAGGGGCCTGCACGTCCAGTGATGCCCCTCAATCGGCCGTAAAACTTTGTCGTCAGCTTGTCCCCCTCCCGCTACCGCCTGCCTCGATCCAGTCGAACTCCAAAATCCGTTGCCCGGTCACACGCTCAGTGCCTCTGCACTGGACACCCGTGCCTTACAAGGAGACTGGACATGCGCTTCTCGTTCCCCCTGCTTCGCCTGCATGCGCGCCCCCTGGCGCTCGCTGGCCTGCTGCTCGCCTGCGTCCCACTGGCTCAGGCCGACGACGTCCTGCTGGTCGGCAACAAGGCCGGCGCCACGGTATCGGCGCTGAACACCGACGACGGTCACCCGGTGCTGACCTTCCCGGTCGGGACCGGCCCTCACGAGGTGGCCGTGTCAGGCAACCGGCAACTGGCCGTGGTCGGCAACTACGGCGCGCCGAATCAGCCCAACAACAGCCTGAGCGTGCTCGACTGGCCAGGGCGCAAGGTGGCGCGCACCATCGACCTGGGCGACAACGCACGGCCCCACGGCATCCGTTTCCTGCCCGATGGCCAGCGCGTGGTGGTGACCACCGAAGACAGCCAACGCCTGCTGGTAGTAGACGTCATGCAGGGCAAGATCCTCGACAAGATCGACGTCGGCGGTGGCAAACCGCACATGGTGGTGCTATCCCCGGATGGCCAGCGGGCCTACGTGACCCACGTCGAGAACGGTACGCTGTCGGTGGTGGACCTTCAGGCCAAACGCAAGATCGCCACCGTGCCTACCGGCACTGGCACCGAAGGGATCGCCATCAACCCCGCTGGCACGCAGATCTGGGTCAGCAACCGCGACGGCAACGACGTGGCCATCGTCGATGCCAAGCGCCTGGAAGTCACCCAACGGATTCGCACGGGCGTGTTCCCCATCCGGATTACGATGACTCCGGACGGCAAGTACGCCCTGGTGACCTGTGCCAAATCGGCAGAGCTGGCAGTGATGGATGTGGCGGCCCAGCGCGAGATCAAGCGCATCGGTCTGGCCAAGGAAGGTGCGCAGTACCGCCGCACCCAACTGGGGGCCGAAGCCCTGCCGATCGGGGCGACGGTCTCGACCGATGGCAAGCATGCCTATGTGGCCATCAGCGGCGGGGACGAGATCGCGGTGATCGACACGTCCAACTGGACGGTGGCCAAGCGCTGGCCGGCCGGGCCGGAGCCGGACGCATTGGCGATCGTGGAAGCCCCGAAGGAATGAAACGCTCAAGCTGAGCACGCGTGGTCAGGGGCGGTCTGCCCCTGGCTGCCTACCACACCTCCTCTGGACAGCCCCCGCCCTGCAGCGCTTGCGCCCGCCTCAGACGATCCCCTGCAACAACCGAATGGCCACCAGATGCGCCGGGTAGAACCCATAGGCCCAGCGCCCCACGGGCCAGACCCTGATCCCTGGCTGGCGCAACAACCCCAGCCCTACCGGAACGGAACAGGCAGCGGCCGTCAGCACCATCATTCCTTGAGGTGTCAGCGCATGGGCCAGCAACCAGTCGTTGGTCAGATTGCCAGCGACCGCCAGGGCAGCGGGCACCGCCACACTCACGCCACCGAACCGCAACGCCAACAACCAACCCGCGGGCAACAGCACGCCCGGTAGGCCATACATCAACACAGGACTGGCCAGCAGCGCGATCAGCAGGGCCACGCCTGCACCGATCCGTGCCAGAGAATCCTGGACCTGAACACCGTAGGCCACCAGCAGGCCCAGGGTCAGCGTCGGCATCACGTTGAGCGTGGTCGAACCGGTGTCCAACCAGCGATAAGCGGGCTCGGAGAGAAGACTGAAGGTCATCATCCAGGCCAAATAACGCCCGTGCCGCGCCGTACGGAACGCGTCTGACGCCGTACGTCCCACGTGCCAGGCGATGGCCAGGCAGAACAGCGGGAAGGCCAGGCGACCCGTCAGGGCCAGCCCGTGCAGGCCGGGCCAGAGGTAGCGCAGGTGGTCGCCCAGCATGGTCAGCACGGCCACCCACTTCACCAGGTCCAGCCCCGCGACGCGAGGGTTCAACCGCCCTGCTCCGCCTGATCCTGCGAAGCCCAGCGCGCCAATGGCAAGGGCGGACGCTGCTCGAAGATGCGTCGCCCGACCTGCTCCAGCACGTTCGAACGCAGCAGCGAACGCGCGCCACCGCCGGGCGCCCGGGTCGGCACGATCGGTTGCCACACGCCCTGGGCGTCGCGCCGGGCCATGACGAAGCGGAAGGTGTAGTTGCCTGGCATGCCCATGCGCAGGTCGGTCACCACCAGCTGATCACCGATCTCGTCATAGCGCAGCCAATCGCCGGTGAACCAGCGCAGTCGCTCATGCAAGGGCGTGCCCTGCAGCACCGCAGCCTGCTCAAGGTGACGGGATTGGCGCAGCTGCTCGGGCGGCTCGCGATCGAAGACACTGCTCACCCCTTCGTAGTAATGCCCGTCGGCGGTCTTGGCCAGGATGCGCCAGACCAGCGAGTTGAACGCCAGCGGCATGGCCTTGACCTCGGTGACCTCGATGCCCTGGCGCTGCAGTGAAGCCTCGAAGCGATGCTCGGCCACGACCCGCGCCGCCGTGCCTGCGCCGAGGTAGGCGGCCCCGAACAGCACGGTGCCCAGCAGCCACGCCGTGCTCCGGGCCGTCATGCCCTTGCAGGCGGCGTAGAGGACGGCGCCCAGCATGGGCAGGGTGTAGACCGGATCGACGATGAACACCGCCGACCAGCTCTGGGGCGTGACGGCGAACGGCCACAGCAGCTGCGTGCCATACACGGTGAAGGCATCGAGCACCGGGTGGGTGATCAGCACCAGCCAGAAGGCCAGGAACAGCCGGGGCCAGGGGCAGGACGTGTCCGGCCAATGACGTCGCCCGAGCCAGGCCACCAGCCAGGCGAGCACCAGGGCCAGGGCCGTGAGCACGAAGATCGAGTGGGAGAAGCCCCGGTGATAGGTCATGCTCGAGACCGGGTCGGCGTAGCGGATCACCACGTCCAGGTCCGGGAGGGTGCCCAATGCGGCGCCATAGGCCAGCGAACGCCTGCCCTGTATCCGCCCCAGCACCGTGCCCTGGAGCGCGGCGCCGAGTACGGCTTGTGTCAATGAATCCACGGTCTATCCTCGGGTGGCGGGGTAAGCTGTAAGCTGCTACCTAGAGAGCGTCGACGCCACGTCAGCGTTCCGTCAACACCTTGCTCACAGCACGATCGGCCGTTTGTCGCGTGCCACTCGACACTCAACCCATTGAAAAAGGACCTTCGACATGATCTACCGCGCACTGGGCCAAAGCGGCCTGCAGGTTTCCGCACTCACCCTGGGCAGCATGATGTTCGGCGAGCAGACCTCGGACGAGGAAGCCCTGCGCATCATCGACAAGGCCTGGGACCAGGGCGTCAACAGCATCGACACCGCCGACGTCTACAATGGCGGTCGCTCCGAGACGATCGTCGGTCAGGCGGTGGCCCGTCGGCGCGACGACTGGGTGGTGGCGTCGAAGGTCGGCTACGGCGCCGCGGACCGACCCAATGCCAGCGGCCTGTCACGCAAGCATGTGTTCAATGCCATCGACGCGACCCTGTCGCGCATGGGTACCGACTACCTGGACCTCTACTACCTGCACCGTGAAGACCACCAGGTGCCTCTGGAGGAGACCGTGCGCGCCATGGGCGACCTGCTGCGCCAGGGCAAGATCCGCTACTGGGGCGTGTCCAACTTCCGTGGCTGGCGCATCGCCGAGCTGTGCCACGTGGCCGAGCGGCTGGGCGTGGACAAGCCGGTGGTCAGCCAGCCGCTGTACAACATCGTCAACCGCCAGGCCGAGCCGGAGCAGTTCACCGCTGCCGCCTTCCATGGACTGGGCATCGTTCCGTTCAGCCCGCTGGCGCGCGGCGTGTTGAGCGGCAAATACGCCCCTGGCAGCACGCCCGACGCCGGCAGCCGCGCCGGTCGCCAGGACAAACGCATCCTGGAGGTCGAATGGCGTCAGGAGTCGCTGTCCATCGCCCAGCGCATCCAGGCCCATGTCGAGGCCAAGGGTGTGGGGATCGTCGAGTTCGCCATCGCCTGGGTGCTGAACAATCGCCTGGTCAGCTCAGCCATCGTGGGCCCGCGAACCGAGGCGCAGTGGGATACCTATGCTGGCGCGCTCGAGGTCACCCTCACGGCCGAGGACGAGGCGTTCATCGATTCGCTGGTCACGCCCGGGCATGCTTCGACGCCGGGCTTCAATGACGTGGCGCATTTCGTCAGTGGACGCATGGCACGCTGAAAGGGCCTGCGGGCTAGCCGTCAGTGCAAGCGGCGACTGAGCAAAGGCTATCGCTGGCAAGCCAGCTCCCACAGAGGCCAAGGCAGCCTGTGAGCAGAAAGGTTGCCTACCCGATGGTGGGAGGCCAACAGAGAGGGCTACCTAACCCGACGGTGGAAATGAGGTCTACCCACTCTACTGAGAGGGATGCGGTCTGCTTACTCGACTGTGGGGATGGTTTTCAGGCTGGCCGTCAGTGCAAGCGGTGGCTGAACAAACGCTATCGCTGGCAAGCCAGCTCCCACAGGGGCCAATGCAGCCTGTGGGCAGAGGGGTTGCCTACCCGACGGTGGGAGGCCAACAGAGAGGGCTACCTAACCCGACGGTGGGAAATAAGTTCTGCTCACCCTACTGTGGGCTTGCCCGCGATAGCGTCCGCTCAGTCACCGCCTGCCTCGCAGGCAAGCCTGCACAGGGGCCAAGCTTGCTGTGCATCTTGCGTCCGACATCGATGCAGCAATTGACTAAGCAATCGTTTGTCTGCTGTTGTCTCATTTTTTGAACGACCACGCGCGCCATGCGCCAGGCCGTCTCACCGAAGGAACGTGATCAGACGACAGGGAGATAATAATGAGCGCTGCCGTTTCTGCGCTGCATGCAGGCAATGTATCGATCGATGTCCGCAATGGCATCGGCCATCTCACCCTCAACCGCCCCCAAGGCCTCAATGCACTGACCCTGAGCATGGTACGCACCCTGCGACGCCAGCTCGACACCTGGGCGGACGACCCCGACATCGTGGCCGTGATGCTGCGCGGGGCCGGCAGCAAGGGCTTCTGCGCCGGGGGTGACCTGCGCATGCTCTGTGACAGCTACACCGCCGGTGACAGCGTGCACCGCGACTTCTTCCGTGAAGAATACGCCCTGGACCTGGCCATTCACCGCTATCGCAAGCCGGTGGTGGTGCTCATGGACGGCTACACGCTGGGCGCGGGCATGGCCCTGGCCCAGACGGCGGACCTGCGCATCGTCACCGAGCGCAGTCGGATCGGCATGCCGGAGGTGACCCTCGGCGGCTTTCCGGATGCCGGCTCGAGCTACTTCCTCTCGCGCCTGCCCGGCGAACTGGGGACCTACCTGGCCGTCAGTGGCCACACGATCGGCGCAGCCGATGCCCTGTTCTGCGGGCTGGCCGACTGGTACCTGGACAGCCGCAAGCTGGCTGCGCTGGACGACCGTCTGGACCGCCTGGCGTTTGGCACGGTGCCCCTGAAAGACCTGCAAGGCGTGCTGGCCCGCTTTGGCACCCAGATCCTGCCCGATGCGCCCCTCAAAGGGCTGCGCCCGGTGATCGACCATTATTTCGGGCTTCCTGACGTACCGAGCATGCTCGAGCAATTGCGCGCGGTGAGCATCGGCGACAGCCACGACTGGGCCCTGAAGACCGCCCGGCTGCTGGACACGCATTCCCCGACCGCCATGGCGGTCGCCCTCGAGCTGATCCGGTACGGCCGCGAACTATCGCTGGAAACCTGCTTCGCCCTGGAGCTGCACCTGATTGAGCAATGGTTCGAGCAGGGCGATGCGCTCGAAGGCGTGCGCGCGTTGCTGGTGGACAAGGACCGTGCGCCGCGCTGGAACCCGCCGACCCTGGCCGACCTGCCCGCACAGCGCGCTCAGCATTTCTTCGAAGGGTTCTCGCCGGAGAGTCGGCCCTGGGCACGACACGGCGGCTGCTGGTAGCGCTCCGCTACAGCAACCACGCCAGGATTACCGGCAGCAGGATGAACGACAAGGCGGTGGAACACATCACCAGATTGGCCACCTGCTCCGGGGATTGGTTGGCACGGATCGCCAGCAAGTAATTGAACACGGCCACCGGCATGGCCGACTGCATGATCAGTACGGCCTGCTCGAGTGGTTGCAGCGCCAGTGCCTGCCCGATGCCCCAGCCCACCGCCGCGCCCAGGACGATGCGCAGCCCGCCCAGCAACAGCCCGCTGCCGACCTGGCGCAGGCGCAGGCTGGCCAGCGACACCCCCAAGGTCAGCAGCATCAACGGAATGGTCATGCCGCCGAGCAGATCGACGGTATTGGCCAGCCAGCGCGGCAGGTGCAGGTCGAAGAAGATCACCGGCAGCGCCAGCACCAGGCTGATCACGATGGGGTTGCGCACCAGCGACCTGAACGAGGCAGCGCCGCCCGACAGCACGATGCCCAAGGTGAACTGGAACGTCGACAAGGTGAGGAAGAACGCCACGGCCAGGGCCAAGCCCGAATCGCCGAAGGCATACAGGCTGATCGGCAGGCCCATGTTGCCGGTGTTGGGGAACATGAACGCCGGTACCAGCACCCGCCAGTGCCTGCCTGTCAGGCGACTGATCGCCCACCCCAGCACGCCCATGACCGCCAGCCCGGCGGTGCAGGCCAGGGCCATGCTGGTGAAGGCCTGGGGGTCGAGGTGGGTGCGGCTGAGGGTGGACAGCACCAGGCAGGGCGTGCCGATGTTCATCACCAACCGGGCGACGAATGCGGTGGGGTAATCGGCCCCGCTGCGGATCCAGGCGAACCCGAGCCCGGCGACGATGAACACGGGCGAGAGGATGGCGATCAGCGAAGCCAGCATGACAAAGTCTCTTCCTGGAAACCGCTCATCCTAGGACGTGACCGCCTGCCACGGCAACCGATTCGCAGCCAAGGCATGGCAAGGCGCTATCTGCGGCATCCGGTCGCACCGCAGTCAGGCGAAAAACACCGTTCACCCCATCCCTTTGCAGGCGCGATTTGGCCTAGAATTCGCGGACCTTTCCAGCAGCTATCCACAGCTTCGACTGCCCCTTCTCGGTCTTCGTCCTGAAGACACCGGGTGCTTCTGGACAGGCGTCTGTCTGCCTATTTCATTTGAGGTCTGTATGTCTCCGCATCTGCTGGCGATGGCGCTGGCACCGCTGCTCGGGTTGTTCATCGTCGGTCTCGGCTATGGCTTCCTGTCGTCCCTCACCACCTTGCGCCTGGATGCCGCGGGTGAATCGGCCACCATGATCGGTATCGTCTCGTCGGCCTATTTCATCGGCCTGACCTTGGGCGCGCTGTTCAACGATCGGCTGATCCTGCGCATCGGCCACATCCGCGCCTACAGCAGCTTCGCCTCGCTGATCGCCGTGACCATCCTGCTGCAAAGCCTGTTCTACGATCCCTGGGCCTGGGCCGTGCTGCGCCTGATCGGCGGCTGGGCCACGGTCGGGGTGTTCCTGGTGATCGAAAGCTGGCTGCTGCTGGCGGCGGCCCCGAAGGTGCGCGGGCGCCTGCTGGCGCTGTACATGATCGCGCTCTACGGCTCGGGCATGCTGGGCCAGCTCAAGCTGGGCGCGCTGGCCGGCTGGGGCGACACCGCCCCGTTCATGGTCGCGGCCATGCTGGCGTCGCTTTCGGTGGTGCCGATCGTGATCCTGCCCCGCGCCTCGCCGCTGCTGGAGAAGGTCGAACCGCTCAAGCCGCGCCAGCTGCTGGGCGTGACCCCGACCGGCCTGATCGGCTGCTTCGGCTCAGGCGTGGCCATCGCGGCGGTCTATACCCTGCTGCCGCTGTACCTGCAACGCATCGGCATGGACATCACCGAGGTCGGGCACATGATGGCCTGCGCCATTCTGGGCGCCATGGTGCTGCAATACCCGGTCGGACGCTGGTCAGACCGTCGCGACCGGCAGACCGTGCTGATCGCCCTGGGCAGTCTGTGCGTGGTCCTGTCGCTGGCGATCCTGGTCATGCCACCCTCGCCTTACCTGCTGATGGGCGCACTGTTCCTGCTCGGTGGTGGCATCTTCGCGATCTATCCGGTCGCCGTGAGCCATGCCGCCGACCGTGCTCCGGCCGAAGAGCTGGTGCCGATGATCCAGGGCCTGCTGCTGATCAACTCCCTGGGCTCGGCAATGAGCCCGCTGGCAATCTCCTCGGTCATGAACCGCTTCGGCGAGGCCGGGCTGTTCTGGGCCTTCGCGGGCATCAATGCGGCCATGGTGGCGTTCTTCCTCTGGCGCCGGACCGAGCGGCCTGCGCCCTTGGCATCGTCGCCGTTCACCCCGGCGACGACCTCCTCGTTCACCGGTGCCGAGCTGCGCGTGACCGAAGACCTGATGCACGCGGCCATGGAGCACAGCGAGCCTGCCGGTGCCGACGAACCGGCAGCCCCTGCGCCGGCGCAGGAAACCGAGCGCGAGACACGCCGGGAGAGCGCCGACCTCGTCGGTTGACCCGAGGGCTGTCCCAGAGCGCTGGGTTGCTCAGGGGGTGATGAATATCGAAGGGCGGACGGCGGACGGCACGAAAACTGTCTACCGTATGAGAAACGGGGGCAGGCACGTGCAGCCTGTCCGCCCTACGATCATCATCGGAGATGTCGCCCTCATGAAATCCATCTTGCCTTCCTGCGTGATCGCCTTGACCTTCGCTGCCAGCACCGTCGTCCATGCCGATTCGCTGAGGATCGAGTCAGCGTCGTTCGACAGTGGTGATGAACTGCCCCTCGAGCTGGTGGGCAAGGGGCCGTCGTGCGGCGGTGGCAAGGACTGGTCGCCTGCGGTGCGCTGGTACGACCTGCCCGAGGGCACCCGCTCGGTCGCGCTGGTGATGGTCGACCCTGACGGCAACAAGGGCCTGGGGGTGGTGCACTGGGTGGCCTACAACATTCATCCACGCATGCGCAAGCTGGATGCCGGCGCGGCGCGGTTCAACTCCACCTCGCTGACCGTCGGGCGCAACTCCACCGGCGCCGAAACCTACCGTGGCCCATGCCCGCCGCAGGATGACAATCCCCATCACTACGTGCTGACGCTGATCGCCACTGATCTGAAGCCGGGTGAACTGTCCTCCGGGCTGGATCGGGAAGGTCTGATGAAGGCATTGAAAGGGCATGCACTGGGCGCGCAGAGTCTGGTGGGGACGTATGGGCAGTGAGGGTCGGGGTGAGCGTCTGGGCCGCTTCTTTTTGAGCAAACCGCTTTCTTTGCTCCCCGGTCTGCGCGTCCACCAACGCGATCAGGATTCATGAGAGCTCAATGGACCTGATCACGGCCGATCCATGGTTGAACTGCATTGTTGATCTGTCAGGCCGACGCACTCCCATGTGGGAGCGGGCTTGCCCGCGATGCAGGCGGTGACGGACCTGACGCTATCGCGGGCAAGCCCGCTCCCACAAGCTGCTTGCGCAGCCATGCCTGCATTGACGGCTGCAGAGGTCTGGGTGGGAGCTGGCTTGCCAGCGATAGGGCCCAGCCAGGCGCCGCATGCGATCGAGCATGTACGGAGTAGAAAAGACAGTTGCTTCCACAAGGTCCACGACAGCCGGCCTCACTGAGCATGAGCATGGGCGTGGCCGAGCGATCTTGGAGATCGATCAGCAATGAAGCCCCTGCGCCCTGTCGATCATCGTCATGTGCCCTGCACTGCTGCCGTTCACAACGCTCGCCGCCTTCTTTTGCCGATCGGGCTCACCAGCACGCGCCAGCGCTCGACCCGGTCGGCGCGCTCGCGTAGGCTGCGCTGTCTTTCGACGACCCACGCACAAGGAATGCCCATGGCCAACCTCACATTCAAGCCCGATGCCGACCCTGAATCCATTTCCTCCGATGTGGCCGGTTTCGGCGACCTGCTGGTGACCACCCAGATCCCGACCCGCGTCGATGGCAGCCTGGAGCTGGGCAGCATCACCGCGCAGAGCGAGTGCACCCTGCAAGCGTTGAAGGAGGCCCTGGAAGGGGCCGGCAGCTCGCTGGGCCGCGTGCTGCACCTGACCATCTACCTCACCGACATGGCCGACCGCGCCGCCTTCAACGAGGTGTACCAGCGGTTCTTCAAGAAACCGTGGCCGGTCCGGGCCGCCGTCGGTGTCGCCGCGCTGGCCGTGCCGGGTATGCGCGTCGAAGTCACGGCGATGGCGGCCAAAGGTTGAAGACACCGGTGTTTGCAGTACGTCATACCAAAGCGTCTTCGTTCAAGTACTTGCCCCTGCCCTCTGTGCTGCTGTGCAGCCTGGCAACCTGTCTCCAGGCCCAGGCGGCACCGGTCAGTGAATTGGAACCGCTGGTGGTGACCGGCAGCGCCGCGCCAGCGGGCAGTTTCGACCTGCCGTTCTCGATCGATACCGTGGAGCGTGCCCAGTTCGCCGACGGGCAATTGGGTGTCAACCTGTCCGAGGCCCTGTCGCGCGTACCGGGGCTGGTGGTGCAGAACCGGCAGAACTACGCCCAGGACCTGCAGATCTCCTCGCGCGGCTATGGCGCGCGTTCGGCCTTCGGCATTCGCGGACTAAAGCTGATCAGCGATGGCATCCCGGCCAGCACCCCGGATGGCCAGGGGCAAGCCTCGTCGCTCAACCTCGACGTGGCCGAGCGCATCGAGGTCCTGCGCGGCCCAGCCTCGACCCTGTACGGCAGCAACGCGGGCGGTGTGATCCAGATGTTTTCCCGCGACGGTACAGGCCCCGGCACCCTCGGCGCCGAGACCTTGGTGGGCAGCGACGGGTTCGCCAAGCAGCACGTGCAGGCCGAAGGTGGCAGCGAGCAGGCCGGGTTCCTGCTCGATGCCTCGCGCATGGACACCGACGGCTACCGCGACCACAGCGCCGCACGCCGCGACCAGACGTTCGCCAAGGGGCATTTCAAGCCGGACGCCGACAGCCGTGTGGCGGTGATCTTCAGCAGCCTCGAACAGCACGACACCCAGGATCCCCTGGGCCAGACCTGGGCCGGCTACCGCCAGGATCCGCGCTCGGTCGCCTCCAATGCGCGCCTCTACGACACGCGAAAGAGCATCGACCAGCAACAGCTGGGCCTCAACTATGAGCGCTACATCGGTGACGCCACCCTGCAGGTCAACCTGTACAGCGGCCGACGCCAGGTGGTCCAGTACCTGTCGATCCCGCCCAAGGCGGCAGCCAACCAACGCGGCGGTGGCGTCGTGGACTTCGACCGGGCCTACCACGGCGGCACGCTGCGCTGGATCCAGCCGATCGCGGCGGCGCCCGGCGCCTTGACCGTCACGGCGGGCCTGGACTACGACCGCAGCCATGACGATCGACGGGGCTACCAGAACTTCGTCGGTCCCACCCTGGGCATCAAGGGTGAACTGCGCCGTGACGAAGTGGACACCGCCACCCGCCTCGACCCCTACCTGCAAGCCCACTGGGAATGGCAGCGCTGGACGCTCGAAACCGGTGTCCGCTACAGCACCCTGGACATGGACGTGGCCGACCACTACCTGGCCAACGGCGATGCCAGCGGCTCCCGGCGCTACCGACGGGCGACGCCGTCGTTGTCGGTGCTGTACGCCTTCACCCCCGACCTGCACGGTTACCTGAGCGTCGGTTCGGCCTTCGAAACGCCCACCCAGGCAGAGATGGCCTACGCGCCGGGCCAGGTCGAGGGCTTCAACTTCGACCTGCAGCCTGCCACCAGCCTGCAATACGAAGCCGGCCTCAAGGCCCGCCTGGGTGAGGCCACCCGGATCAACGCGGCGCTGTTCGAGATCAGGACCCGGGACGAGGTGGTGGTCGACAGCGCCCAGGACGGGCGCACCAGCTACCAGAACGCCGGCAAGACCTTGCGCCGGGGCCTGGAGCTCAGTGTGCAGAGCGATCTGACGGCGCAATGGCAGGCCCGACTGGCCTATACCCTGCTGCAGGCCACGTACCAGGATGACGTGCTCACCGGCAGCAACCGGATCGAGCGTGGCAACCGCCTGCCCGGGGTGCCGCGCAGCAGCCTGTTCGGCGAACTGGTCTGGAAGCCGCGATCAGGCGTGAGCCTGGGCATGGAAGGCCAGTACCGCAGCCGGGTGTTCGTCGAGGACAGCAACAGCGAGCGCGCAGCACCTGGCTACACGGTATTCAACGGGCGGGTGAGGCTGGATCAGCAGGTCGGCCCCTGGGCCTTCCACCAGACCGTGCGCCTGGACAACCTGCTGGACCGCCAGTACGTCGGTTCGGTGATCGTGGGGGATGGCAACGGCCGTTACTACGAGGCGGCGCCCGGCCGTTCCTGGTACGCCGGCGCGGGCGTGACCTACCAGTTCTGAAGAGAGAAGCGCAGGGGCATGCGTCTGCCCCTGCGCCCGAGGCCACTACCCTTCCAGCACCTTGTCCAAGGTCAGCGGGAAGTCGCGCAGCCGCTTGCCGGTCGCATGGCAGATGGCATTGGCCACCGCCGCAGCGACCCCGACGATGCCGATCTCGCCCACGCCCTTGGACCCCAGCGCGTTGACGATCTCGTCCGGCTCATCGACGAAGATCACCTCGATGTCGCCGATGTCGGCATTCACCGGGATGTGGTACTCGGCCAGGTTGTGGTTCATGTATCGACCCAGCGCATGGTCGGTATGCGTCTCCTCCTGCAAGGCCATGCCCAGCCCCCACACCACACCGCCCAGGATCTGGCTGCGTGCGGTCTTGGGGTTGATCACCCGCCCGGCGGCGATGGCGCTGACCACCCGCGTGACGCGGATCGTGCCCAGGTCCTCGTCGATCTGCACTTCCACGAAGACCGCCGAATGGCTCGCCGTGGAGAAGCCTTCGCGGCGGGCACTGGGCTCGCTGTCGATCAACGCCTCGCGGGCCTCCGCCGGCATCTGCCGCAGCACGTCGCCCAGCGCCAGGCTCTGCTCGCCGACCCACACCTGCTGGCCACCGATGGCGAAGGACTCGGCCCCGAATTCGCCAAGTTCCGGGTGCTGGTCGCGCACGGCCTGAATGAGCTTGGTGCGCAGCACCTCGCACACCTGGCGCACGGCCGAACCGACCGAGGACACGGTGAACGAGCCACCCTGCAACGGCGCGGTCGGCAGCGAGGAGTCGCCCAGTTTGAACGTAACCTGCTCAGGCACCACGCCCATGGCATCCGCAGCGATCTGGGTCATCACGGTGTAGGTACCGGTGCCGATGTCGGTGGTGGCGCTGCTGACCGTCAAGTGACCGTCGAGGTCCAGACAGGCCTTGGCACTGGCCTTCATCTGCATGGCTTCCCACACGCCACCGGCCATGCCCCAGCCGATACGCTGGCGGTTTTCGAGGCGGCTGGCCGGCTTCGGATCACGCTTGGCCCAGCCAAAGACTTCGGCGCCCTGGCGATAGCACTCCAGCAGGGCCTTGCTCGTGTACGGCTTGCCCTCGTTGGCATTGGTGTCGGTGAAGTTGACGGTGCGCAGCTCGACCGGATCGATACCGACCGCCGTGGCCAGTTCGTCCATGGCGCATTCCAGGCCGATCAGCCCCAGGGCCGCGCCGGGGGCACGCATGTCCAGCGGGGTGTAGACGTCCAACGGTGCCAGCTTGTAGCCGAAACGCACGTTGTCGCAGCGGTAGAGCATGCCGCTCCACTCCACCACGTGCTCGGAAAAGTCCTCGAAGCGTGACGTCTGCCCGGTGGCATCGTGGGAGATGGCCTGCAAGTGCCCCTGGGCGTCGGCGGCCAGGCGCAGACGCTGCTGGGTGCGTGGGCGATAGCCGAAGGTGAACATCTGCTGACGGGTCAGCACGACACGCACCGAACGCTTGAGCTGCAGCGCCGCCATGACCGCCAGGGGAAGCTGGTATTGCGGACGCAGACCGGAGCCGAAGGCACCGCCGACGTAGGCGGCCAGCACCCGCAGCTTGTCTTCGGGGATACCGAACACCGTGTGCAGATAAGTGCGGCAGTTCTGTGTGCCCTGGGTCTTGTCGTGCACCTCCAGGCTGCCGTCGGGCTTGTAGATCACCGTGGAGGCATGGGGCTCCATCGGGTTGTGGTGTTCGATTGGGGTGGTATAGGTCGCATCGACCTTGAACGGGGCGCTGGCGAACGCTTGCTCGAAATGACCCCGTGCCTTGGGCAGCTCGGCGGGCGCGTCATGGGCACGCTCGAGCGACGACAGCAGGTCCGTTTCGTGGGGCTCGGCATCGATTTCGATGCGGATCAGCGAGCCCGCGTAGCGCGCCAGCTCGAGGCTCTCGGCCACCACCAGTGCCAGCGGCTGGCCGCTGTAGAGCACCCGGCTGTTGTACAAAGGGCGGAACGGGGAGCCGTCGGCGGCATCGTCATCGCTGTACTGCTCGTCCTCGCCTGCCAGCCGTGGCCGGTTGCGGTGGTGCAGCACGTCGATCACGCCCGGCACCTTCAGCGCTGCTTCGCAGTCGATGTGCCGTACACGGCCACGGGCCACGTGGCTGGACACGACACTGCCGTAGAGCAGACCGTCCTGGGGGAACTCGGCGGCATAGCGGGCCTTGCCGGTGACTTTCGCCGGGCCGTCGACGCGATCCAGTGGGCGGCCACAGGCCAGTTCGACAGGTTTCATTGAGCGCCCCCTTCAGCGGCAGTGGTCAGCGCCCGGACGATGGCCCGGTGCGCCAGCTCGATCTTGAATGCGTTCTGCGACAGCGGCTGTGCCCCTGCCAGCAGGTGCGACGCCAAGGCCGCGTAGGTCTGCGCGTTGGCAGGCTGGCCACGCACGGCCTCTTCCGCCGCGGCCTGACGCCAGGGTTTGTGCGCCACGCCGCCCAGGGCGACACGCACGTCGTGGATACTCCCGTCCTTCACGTCGAGGGCCGCCGCCACGGAAATCAGGGCGAAGGCATAGGAGGCGCGGTCACGCACCTTGACGTAGCTGACATGCCGGTCGAACGTCACCGCAGGCAGCTCGATCCCGGTGATCAATTCGCCCGTCTTCAAGTGGTTGTCGTATTGCGGTGTGTCACCTGGCAAACGGTGGAAGTCGGCAAAGGCGATCTGCCGCTCACCGTGGGGGCCGTGCACATGCACGATGGCCTCCAGGGCGGCCAGGGCCACGCACATGTCCGACGGGTGCACGGCGACACAGGCGTCGCTGGCGCCCAGGATGGCATGGGCACGGTTCAGGCCGTCGCGGGCCGGGCAGCCACTGCCGGGCTCACGCTTGTTGCACGGCACGGCGGTGTCGTAGAAGTAGTAGCAGCGGGTGCGCTGCAGCAGGTTGCCGCCGGTGCTGGCCATGTTGCGCAGCTGGGGCGAGGCACCGGCCAGGATCGCCTGGGACAGCAGCGGGTAGCGCTGCTCGATCACGGGGTGCCAGGCCAGGTCGGCATTGCTTTCCAGCGCCCCGATCCAGACGCCGCCCTGTTCGGTCTCGCGCACGCCGCGCAGCGCGTCCAGGCCATTGATGTCGACCAGCCGTTCGGGCCGCTCGACGTTCTCCTTCATCAGGTCGACCAGGTTGGTCCCGCCGGCGATGTAGCGGCTGTTGGCGTCCGCCAGTCGAACCGCTTGCTCGATGCTGCCGGGCTTTTCATAGGCGAACGGGATCATGAGGCGCGTCCCCCGTGGATCAGCGGCAAGGCTTCGGTCACGGCCTCGATGATGTTGCTGTAGGCCCCGCAGCGGCACAGGTTGCCGCTCATGTGCTCCTGGATCTCGGCACGGGTACGGGCCTTGCCTTCGTGGGCCAGCCCCAGGGCCGAGCAGATCTGGCCGGGCGTGCAGTAGCCACACTGGAAGGCATCGTGGCGAATGAACGCCTCCTGCAGCGGGTGTAGTTGGTCGCCCTCGGCCAGCCCTTCGATGGTGGTCAGCTGGTCGCCGTCGCACATGACCGCCAGGGTCAGGCAGGCGTTGACCCGCTTGCCGTTGCGCAGCACGGTGCATGCGCCACACTGGCCGTGGTCGCAGCCCTTCTTGCTGCCGACCAGGTCGAGCTGGTCGCGCAGCAGGTCCAGTAAGGTGATCCAGGGCTGCACCTGCACATGGTGGGCCTGGCCATTGATGGTCAGGCTGATCGCCTGGCCCGGTGAAGCGGCGTGCGACGCCGGATTGAACTCGCTCATGGGAAACAGTCTCACGGTGGATAGGCGAATGTGCAGTCAGCTGCATCTTCCAGATACGACCGGAGCGTTTGGCCATGTGTTCAGAGCAAATCATCCCGAAGACCGGCGGTTGCGCCGGGTTGGTACTGGCCGCCGGGTTCGGACGGCGTTTCGGCACCGACAAGCGCCGCGCCCGCCTGAGCGACACGCAGACGTTGCTGGCAGCGACCTTGGTGCGTGCTGGAGCAGTCTTCGAGGCTCTTTGGGTCGTGCTGCGCGAAGACGACGATGCCCAGGTACTTGGGATTCCCGAGGGCGTCTTGGTCATCCGCAGCCCTCACGCCGATCGTGGCATGGGCGCCAGCCTGGCTGCGGGCATCGAACATTTGCTGGAGGTGTCGAGTGCAGACAGCGCCGCGATCCTGCTGGGTGACATGCCGTGGATCGCCGAGACGACGCTGCGCACGTTAAGTGCTCAGGCCGGCTCCTCGCGCATCGTGCTGCCCTGGCATGCCGGTGAGCGTGGGCAGCCGGTCATCTTCGGCCGGCAGTTCTGGCCTGCCCTGGCCACCTTGCACGGAGACCAGGGCGGCAAGGCCGTGATTGCCGAGCATCGGCAGGCTTGCCTGCATGTGCAAGTGGAAGATACAGGCATCGTGCGCGACGTCGATGTGGCTGCCGACCTGGTGGGTGCGCGACAGCACTGACATCGCTTGGGAGGCTACAAGCTACAAGCTACAAGTCGACACCGTTCAACTTGAAGCTTGAAGCTTGAAACTCAAAGCTACCCCCTCACTCCGTAGGGTCCTCGGTGTCCACATACTCCGGCACCTTGGCCAACGGGAACTTGCGCTGCTGGTCACGCCGGGCATGGGGCTTGGACGCCAGCGGTTCGAGATGTTGTGGCGTGCCCGTCTCCAGGGCGCGCTCGATGGCCTCGATCACGCGCACGTCGCGCCAGCCTTCCTCACCGCACGGTTCGACCGGCAGGTTTTGCAGGATGCAGTCGGAGAAATAGGCCGTCTCGCCCGCGAACTGGTCCACCACCGGGAAGGTGTGCACCTTGGTGTCGTCGTCGAAGGTGGCGCGGTAAGCGATGCCGACCCCTTCGCCATAGCCGAAGCACGGCGACGCCTCGATTTCGCCCTGGGTGCCCAGTAGCTGGAAACGCTCGGAGCTGGGCAAGGTGTAACTGACGGTGAACTGGGCCAGGCGTTCGTCCGGGAAGCGCAGCGACACCGTCACCGTGTCCCAGGTGTTGATCTCGCTGCCGGGAGAGCGCACGCCCACCGCGCTTACTTCGATCGGCTCTGCGTTGAACAGCTGGCGCACCATGTTCAAGGGGTACGGCCCCATGTCCGGCACCGGGCCGGCGGCGAAGCCGCACTGGGCGCGGTGGTTGCTCGGGCGCACGGTCTGGGTGAAGGTGGAGGTGAACAGCCGGGCATCGCCGAAGTCGCCCTTGTTGACGCGCTCGATCATGTCCAGCGTGCCGGGTTCGGCATGCAACCGGTAGGCGATCATCAGCTTGGCCCCCGAACGCTTGGCCGCGGCGTTCATCTGCTCGCAGTCTTCCAAGGTGGCAGCCATGGGCTTTTCCAGCAGCACGTGGATACCGGCCTCGAGGGCCGGCACCACGAACTCGGTATGGCGGAAGTTCGGCGTGGCAACATAGACCGCATCGATCTCACCGGACTGCAACAGGTCGGGGAACTGCTCGTAGGTGTAGCTTTTCAGGCCATACAGCCCGGCCAGCTTGTCGGCCTTTTCAGGGTCGCCGGTCACCAGGGCCGTCATCACGGAGTTGTCGGTCTGGCCCACGCCTGGCATGAAGGCCCCCTGGGAGATCGATCCACCGCCAACGACCGCATAACGGATCTTGCCATCTGAATTAGGCATGTGCTGCTCCTTCGTCATAGGATGTAAGGCTCTAGGGATGTGGGCAAATGCAGGCCGGGCGAGTTCAGAAATTCTCACCCCGCGCCTGGCCCGCCTTCGGCGTCACCACCAGGAAAAGAACCGTTACGAGGCTGATTTTTCGTTCGCGCCCTGATGATTTAGGCTGCGCATGCGATTCTTCATCCGCCCGTAAACGCCTCTCATGTCAAGGAAGCTACATGCCCGCGTTGCCACGTTGCCCGACCCCTCGCCTCGCCTGTTTCGCCACCCTCCTATGCACGACGGCCCTGCTGGTCGGCGGCTGTCAGTCTCGACCCAACCCGCCCCCCTCCGCCGCCGACCTGGCCGCGGCCGACCTGTTCACGCGCCATACCCAGACGATCCTGATGCGCGACACGGCCCACGCCAACGTCCGCAACCTGCCAGGCGTGGTGCGCCTGAAGATCCGTCTGGCCGCCGACAACAGCACCACGGGGTGTGACCTGCAGCCCGTCGAACGCGTGCGCGATGCGTCGCTGCTGCTGGCCGCCAACCGGACCGGCAAGTCGGCCAGTTCCGCCGCGCTCAGGCGTGTGGTGCTCGATCAATGCTGGAAGAGTGTGTATCCGCTCGTGCCGCCCGCCCTGCGCGAGGCAGACGGTACGGTCGAGATCGTGGCACCGCTGGTGATGCTGCCGGCCAACTGGACCGCGGCAGACAACGCCAGCGCTCGCACGCGCGGTGCGCTGCACACCTTCGTGCGCCAGCGGGTGCTGGTGGGCGAGCGGGTCGACAGCATCGGCCAGGCGAGCCTGCTGTACCGCACCGATTCCCGGGGCACGGTCGAGGCGTGCGTCGTCAACCTGACGCCCCTGGCCGCCCGGCCCGACGCGTTTCGACCCGACGCCGACCTGCAGGCACGCCTGGCGCGTCGGTGCACGGGGCTGGACCTGAGCCAGGTGCCGGACCTGGCGCGCGATGACGACGGCCGAATCGCCGGTACGGTACAGCTGGACTATGCGCCCTGGAGCGTCGGTCGCCCCTGATGGCCGCTGGCGCCGACCTCGGGTTGGCGCACGCTGGGCGCGCATGCGACACCGCCGGTCGCTGTCAGGCATGGACCTGTTCCGGACCCTGCTCCTATGATGGTTCGCGCCCGCTGGCCCGGTGATCCTGCCCTGGCCGGCGCGTTTCCAATAACAAGCACACCCCTCCTTCCTTACCACTGCCTCACTGATCCGTCTCATCACAACAACACGCCCCAGGCCCTCGCCGGCCCATGGCATGCACAAGAATCGGGAGAGCACACACATGTCCACCCTCCATGACGTACCACCGGCCACCTTGCGCCGGGTCATCGCCGCGGCCGCCGTCGGCAATTTCGTCGAATGGTTCGACTTCGCCGTCTACGGCTTTCTCGCCACGTTGATCGCCAGCCAGTTCTTCGCCAGCGGCGACGCCAGCGTGGCCCTGCTCAAGACCTTCGCGGTCTTCGCCGTGGCCTTCGCCCTGCGCCCCCTGGGCGGCATCGTCTTCGGCGCGCTGGGCGATCGACTGGGCCGCAAGCGCATCCTGTCGCTGACCATCCTGATGATGGCCGGCTCGACCACCTTGATCGGCCTGCTGCCGACCTACGCGAGCATCGGTATCCTGGCGCCGATCCTGCTGACCCTGGCGCGCTGCATCCAGGGCTTCTCCGCCGGCGGTGAGTATGCCGGGGCCTGCGCCTACCTGATGGAGCACGCACCGCGCGACCGTCGTGCGTTCTATGGCAGCTTCGTCCCGGTATCGACCTTCTCGGCCTTCGCCTGTGCCGCGGTGTTGGCCTATGGCCTGGAAGCGAGCCTGTCGAGCGAGGCAATGGCCAGCTGGGGCTGGCGCATTCCCTTCCTGATCGCCGCGCCCCTGGGCATCGTGGGCCTGTACCTGCGCTGGCGCATGGAGGAGACCCCGGCGTTCCGCGAAGCCATGAGCGAAGGCAAGGTGAGCGAGCATTCACCGCTCAAGGACACGCTGCGCCACCATGGCCGTGCCATGCGCAACCTGGGTGCGTTCATCTCGCTCACGGCGCTGTCGTTCTACATGTTCACCACCTACTTCTCGACCTACCTGCAGCTGGTCGGCAACCTGACCCGCGCGCAATCGCTGCTGGTCTCGACCGTGGCGCTGCTGTTCGCCGCACTGGCCTGCCCCCTGGCTGGGGCATTCTCCGACCGCGTGGGCCGACGCAAAACCATCGGCTTCACCTGCCTGTGGGTGATGCTCTGCGTGTTCCCGGCCTACTGGCTGGCCAGTTCCGGGTCGGTGGCGGCGGCGATCGTCGGTGTGATCCTGCTGGCCATCGGTGCGCTGCTCAGTGGCGTGGTCACCGCCGCCCTGCTCTCGGAAACCTTCCCGACGCGCACCCGCTATACCGCTTCGGCGATCACCTACAACGTGGCCTATACCCTGTTCGGCGGTACCGCGCCGCTGGTGGCGACCTGGCTGATCAGCGCGACGGGCAGCAGCCTGGCACCGGCGTTCTATCTGGTCGTGATTGCATTGGTGGCGATGGCCGGCGGTCTTGGGCTACCGGAGACGTCGCGAATCTCGCTGCACGATGAGGTGGGCGGCAGCGACGAGAAGACGGGATGGATGAAAGGGCGGCCCGTGCCCTGAAGGCAGGCCCGGGCCGCGCCTGAACGCAGACGCGGCCTTGCGACGCCGAAGGCGCCCAAGGCCGCGCTGGATCAGGTCAGACGGGCGTGGTGTCGTTACTGGCGAAGCCGGAGACCCTCAGGCCGCCGCCGCGCCGAACACGTAGCGATAGCCGTTGCAGAAGGCCTGCCACTCGGCCTCCTGCCACCCCGAGCGACGCTTGACCTGCCTCAGGTCATGCCGACTGGCCTTCTTGGCCGTCATGCGCTTGCGGGCCTTTTCGAAGTCCAGCAAGGCGACCTTGATGCCGGGCTGGCGCGCATCGATGAACACGTGCTTGGTGTACAGGCAGCCATGCTGCCAGCGCCCCAGGTTCAGCTTCGCCAGCGTGCGCCCGTAGGCTTCCAGGATCTCGTGGTGAAGCGCGTGCCCCACTGTCCTGTCCAGCCCTTGCGCGTAGAAGTCTTCCAGCGACATGTAGCCTTCCAGGGCACCGGTCACCATCACCGCCTGCCATTCTCCCGCCTGCTTGTGCACGTCGCTGTACACCAGCGACGGCGTCGTCACGCCCAGGGCGCCGGCGGCACGGATGGCCTTGACCTCACGGGCGACCGTCGGATAGCCGAAAGGGTGCAGCAGGCTTCGGTAGATGTGGCCTACCTGCTGCTTCTTGTAGAAGGTCAGGCCACCGAGGGCGACGCGCAAGACACCGCTTTCACCCCCTCGGCGCACGTTCGGCGGTTCGACCCATTCGCCTGGCGCGCTCAGGATGTCCTTGACCGGCGGGCAGGGAAGCCCTGGCTCGGTCGTCATATCGTGTGTCATCAGAACCTCTGCCCGGTCAGGACATCTGCATTTTTATTGAAAACGGCCCACTATCGGCTCGGCCGCAGCCTTTGACAAGCGCTCGGGGGGTCTGGTTTCCTGGTCGCACGTCACCGCAGGGTGGGCAGCCATCGTGGTGAGTGCTCTGGAATGGCCCTCTGTGTAGATTCTGCAAGTTCGATCGCAGTCGGTCCGGCAGACGAGAGCTGGCAGGATCCGGGGTCCTGTTATCCACTCAGGGCTGACAGGCCTGCATTCGACCTATCGCCATGGGTCAGCGCTTTACCGCCGCTAATCGCGGGCAAGCCCGCTCCCACAGGCGGCTCTGCGATCGTGCAAGTGCCTGCTTGAAATGGGTACCTGTGGGAGCTGGCTTGCCAGCGATAGGGCCTGTTCATCCACTTCAGGGCTGACAGGCCTGCATTCGAACTGTCACCGCGGGTCAGCGCTTTACCACCGCCATCGCGGGCAAGCCCGCACACAGGGACCGCAATGGCCTGCCATGCCGCGGTGGTGCTACGGGTGTAGGAGCGGCCCCAGCGCCGCGATTGGGCCTGCCAGGGCCCACATTGGCACTGGCAGAAACCATAGAATCTCCCACAGGCGGCTTTGCCGGCATGGGGCTGCCTGCTTGAAATGGGTACCTGTGAGAGTCCGCCCGCCGCCTTGGCGCCGCGCTGTCGCGCATAGAACATGACGATGGCTGGCAGGGTCCGGGGCTTTATTGCTGATCGATTTAGGGCCGCTTTGCGGCCCATCGCGGCACTGGGGCCGCTCCTACACCCGTAGCCCCACCGCGGGGTTGCAGGTCATCGCGGTCACCTGTGGGAGCGGCCCCAGTGCCGCGATTGGGCCCGCAGGGCCCACAAAATTCTAAAATTATTTTCTTTGAAATCAACAAGCTATTTTTTGTTCTATAGGAGCTGGCTTGCCAGCGATAGGGCCTGTCCATCCACTTCAGGGCTGACAGACCAGCGTTCGACTCGATCAGCGACACAGCCTCTGGGCTTGCTGGTCATCGTTATGTTCTCTGCACGACAGCGCCTGGCGCGCGCTCGGGCTGGCCGCTGAAGACCTGCCCTGCGTATAGTGAACGGCCTTGCGGCGGCCACTGAGCCTTCGCTCATGTTCCCGGGCGGCCTGCATCGAGCAGGCCGCCCTCACGAAGGAGATGACATGGACACGCTGGGCATCCTGGGCGTCGGCGAACTGACCGAGACGGTGGTGCGCGGTCTTCGCCGCAGTGGCTACACCGGCACCCTCCTGCTGTCCCCGCGCAACGCCGAACGTGCGGCCACGCTGGCCGAGCAGGAAGGCTGCCAGGTCCTGGACAGCAACCAGGCCGTGGTCGACGCGGCCGACCTGGTGATCCTCGGCGTACGGCCCGATGCGCTGGACACGGTGGCTGCGCAGGTACGACTGCGTGAAGGCCAGCCGCTGGTGTCGCTGCTGGCAGGTGTGAACCTGGCGCGCCTGCAACAAGCCTTCCCGAGCGGGCGCTGCCTGCGGGGGATGCTGTCCTATGCGGCGCAGCACACCGCCACCACCGTCGCACTCTGCCCGCCGGACGACCAGGTGCAAGCCGTGCTCGAACCGCTGGGGACATTGGTGGCGCTGAACGACGAGCCGGCCTTCGAGCTGGCCACCGTGGCGGCATGCATGAATGGCTGGTTCTATTTCCTGCTGAACGACCTGCAGCGCTGGTTCCTCGACCAGGGCCTGCCCGCCGAACAGGCCCGGGCGCTGGTGCTGGGCAACCTGGACGACTGTCTCACCAGCGTCCGCGCCCAGCCCGAACGTTCGCTCCAGGCATTGGGCGAGGCGATCGCCACGCCCGGCACCTTCACCGCGCAGGGCCTGGCCGTGCTGCAGGCACCTCCTTCGGCACTGAACTGGGACGCTGCTTTCGAGCGCGTGCTGGCGGGGCTGGTGGGGAAGCGGTGAGCCGCAAGCAGTGTGGTGCCTGGGCGTGTGCATGACAGGCATCGATTGCTCCACCACGTCAGGGCCATGACGTCGCCCTGAGCCGGTGCAGACGACGCAAGAGCCGCCCCCTCGCAGCCTTCGGCAAACGCTACAGCGTGCCGCTCGTAGCTGACGGCTTGTCGCTCACCCTTACCCTACCTACACTGCCCTCTCCTTCCATTCCCGAGGCTGCCCCTCTGATCCAGTCGGACCTGAACCTGTTCGGCCCGGCGCCACAGCGCCTGGCGCCCTGTACGGTCCTGCTGCCGGGTTTTGCCCTGGACAGCGTCGAACCCTTGCTCGACGCCCTGCGCCCGGTGCTGCGTGCGGCGCCCTTTCGGCATCTGTACACCCCTGGAGGGCGGCGCATGGCCGTGGGTACCAGCAACTGTGGCGCGCTGGGCTGGGTCAGTGATGCCCAGGGCTACCGCTACACGCCCCTCGATCCGCTCAGCGGCCAGCCCTGGCCGGCCCTGCCACCCTTGCTGGTGGCGCTGGCCTCACGTGCCGCCGCCCTGGCCGGCTTCGACGGTTTCGTGCCGGATGCCTGCCTGATCAACCACTACCTGCCCGGCACGCGACTGAGCCTGCATCAGGACCGCGACGAGCACGACTTCACGCAGCCGATCGTCTCGCTGTCGCTCGGGCTGCCGGCGGTCTTTGTACTGGGCGGGTCGCAACGCGCCGATCGGGTCGCGCAGGTACCGCTGAGCCATGGCGATGTCCTGGTCTGGGGAGGCGAGGACCGGTTGCGCTTCCATGGCGTGTTGCCGATCAAGCCCGGGCATCACCCTCGCCTGGGTGAACGGCGCATCAACCTGACCCTGCGCAAGGCAGGCTGACGGCGCGTTAGCACGCCGCCCTGCCATTCAGGCTTACTGCCGTCCTGCGGCCTGCTCGACCAGCAGCTTCCAGTTCAGCGCCTCCTGCCAGTCCGCCCCGAACGGCAGCTGCACCCACCACGGGTCTTGCCCGGCGGCCTGTACCTGCACGTTCAGCGTGAAACTGCGCGAGGTGCGGTCGGTCGTGGTGGTGGTCGAGCGCGACGTGCCCTTGCCGACCATGCCCATGTGCTTGCTGAACGCGAAAACGTGACGCCGCCCGTGGGTGGTCGTGGTATGGGACGTGCTCTGGCTGAAGGTCTTTTCGTCGACGTGGACCTGCTTGACCGCCAGCGGTGCGTCGATCAATACCTGCCGATCGCCCAGGTCACCGCCGGAAACGTAGAGCACCTGGCGCTCTGGAAACACGCCGAGCATACGCCCGCTGCGGCAGACCCAGCGGTAGGCGCCCAGCGACTGGCTGGCCAAAAACGCCTTGTCGGCCTCCAGCCGTGCCGAACCCAGCGCCGCCTGGGCCCGATCCAGGGCCCGCACCTGCGGACGCCAGAGCAGCGACAACGGCACGGCCAGCAGCCACAGCAGGCACCAGATCAGCACCGCGTAGATCGGCCCACCGATGTAGTGGCCTTGCCAGACCCACTTGAGCAGCAGGTAGGCGCAATAGGCTGTCTGCACGCCCATGAAGATCCGCATGACCTGGCCCTGGCGGCGCTGCAACTGCCGTTCGGCCTGGGCAACCTGCTCGTGGGCCGTGCTCAAGGAAGCGGCGGCGGGAAAGACGGTGATGGGCGAGGCGATCGAGGGAGAATCGGACATGGGCATCCTGCGCAAGGGAATGGGCGCCACGGTCGGCGCGTGGGCCGCACAGTCTATCGCAGGGCTTCACGCCTTGGGCAGCGTCGCTGAGCCAGGCGAACGAGCGGACATGAAAAAGCCGGGCGTGTCGCGTGGACAGGCCCGGCCCTGGACAGGGGTCCAAGAATCAGTGATCCATGTGTTCCTTGACGATCGCGCCCGAGCGCGGATCGATCTGGAATTCGTACTTCATGCCGTCGGCCTTGGTGCCCTTGCCTTCCCAATGACCGTCATCGATCTTGATTTCGGTGATGTGGCTGTAGCCAGCGCCTTTGGCGGCTTGCAGGGCCTGGTCGATGTCGACCTTCCAGTCGGCGCCGGGCTGATCGGCCCAGGCAGCGGTGGCGCCCAAGGAGCCCACCAGGGCCAGACCAGTGAACAGTCGAGTCAGTGCTTTCATCGGGAAACATCCTTTGTGTGTGAAGGTGATCTGTAGGACTGGCAGAACGCTACCGGGGTTCAGTCGCGGTCGAGGGCGTCTTCGCGGTGCATGGCCAGGTGGCCGGTCTTGTCGCTCTTGACCTCGTACTGCGGCTCATCGCTCGAACAGTGGCGCGTGCGCCCGGCGAACTCCACGTCACGGGTGTGCACCTTGGTCACCTTGCCGTGGATGACGCCGGCTTCGGAATTCCAGCGCACGGCATCGCCCACCTTGTATTTCGAACTCATCGCTCTCTCCCTGGCTCCGACGATGGAGCGGTCAGTGGCACCACACAACGGTCATGTGGCTCTGTTCAACTGAGTCCGGTGACGGGGGGAAGATTCCCTCGGGTCGAGGGTGGAAAGCGCTGGGCGGACGATGCCCGGTTCATGACGGGTCGCCCCCTGCGGGTCACTCGACGACCGCGCGGACGAAATGCGCGCTTCGCCCTTTCGATCTAGGCCGAGGGCAGGCACAATGCGCATCTTTTTTTGGCCGGCCTGGCCGGGAGGCCTGTGATGATCAAGACGCCGTACTACCTCATCGACAAGCAGAAGCTGCTGGTCAACCTGAAGAAGATCGCCTACGTGCGCGAGCAGTCCGGGGCCAAGGCCCTGCTGGCACTCAAGTGCTTCGCGACCTGGTCGGTGTTCGACCTGATGGAGCAGTACATGGACGGCACCACCTCGTCGTCGCTGTACGAGCTCAAACTGGGCCGGCAGAAGTTCGCGGGCGAGACCCACGCCTACAGCGTGGCCTGGGCCGACGATGAAATCGACGAGATGCTCGAGCACTGCGACAAGATCATCTTCAACTCCATCGGCCAGCTGCAGCGCTACGCCGACGCGTCCGAGGGCAAGACCCGCGGCCTGCGCGTGAACCCTCAGGTGAGCAGCTCGGACTACCTGCTGGCCGACCCGGCGCGCCCCTTCAGCCGCCTGGGCGAATGGGACCCGGCCAAGATCGAGACCGTGATCGATCAGATTTCCGGCTTCATGTTCCACAACAACTGCGAGAACGGCGACTTCGGCCTGTTCGACCAGATGCTCACGCACATCGAGGAACGCTTCGGCCACCTGCTGCACAAGGTGCAGTGGGTCAGCCTGGGCGGCGGTATCCACTTCACCGGCGAAGGCTACGCGCTGGACGCGTTCTGCGAGCGGCTCAAGCGCTTCTCCGACACCTACGGCGTGCAGGTGTACCTCGAGCCCGGCGAAGCGGCGATCACCCAGAGCGCCTCGCTGGAAGTGACCGTGCTCGACACGCTGTACAACGGCAAGCACCTGGCCGTGGTCGACAGCTCCATCGAGGCGCACATGCTCGACCTGCTGATCTACCGCCTGGACGCCAAGATGGCGCCTTGCGACGGCGAGCACAGCTACATGGTCTGCGGCAAATCGTGCCTGGCCGGGGACATCTTCGGCGAATATCGCTTCGACCGTCCGCTGGCCATCGGCGATCGGCTGTCGTTCATCGACGCGGCGGGCTACACCATGGTCAAGAAAAACTGGTTCAACGGGGTGAAGATGCCGGCCATCGCGGTCAAGCAGCTCGACGGCAACGTCGAGGTGGTGCGCGAGTTCGGTTTCGACGACTACGTGTCCAGCCTGTCCTGACGACAGGCTTCAACGAGGAGCAAGGGATAAATTGAGAAAGAACGTTCTTATCATTGGTGCAGGAGGTGTCGCCAAGGTGGTGGCCCACAAGTGCGCGCAGCATAACGACGAACTCGGTCGTATCGCCATCGCGTCACGGAACATCTCCAAATGCCAGGCCATCATCGACAGCGTCAAGGCCAAGGGTAGCCTCAAGGTTCCCGCCGACATCCAGGCCTTCTCGCTCAATGCCCTCGATGTCGAGGCGACCAAGGCGCTGATCCGCGAGACCGAATCGCAGATCGTGATCAACGTCGGTTCCGCCTTCCTGAACATGTCGGTGCTGCGTGCCTGCATCGATACCGGCGCAGCCTATCTGGACACTGCGATCCACGAAGAGCCGGGCAAGATCTGCGAGACCCCGCCCTGGTATGGCAACTACGAGTGGAAACACCTCGAAGAGTGCCAGGCGAAGAACATCACGGCCATTCTGGGTGTCGGTTTCGACCCGGGTGTGGTCAACAGCTACGCCAAGCTGGCGCAGCAGCAGTATTTCGACCGCATCGACTCGATCGACATTCTCGACGTCAATGCCGGTTCCCATGGCAAGTATTTCGCGACCAACTTCGACCCGGAAATCAACTTCCGCGAGTTCACCGGTCAAGTCTGGAGCTGGCAGGACAGCCAGTGGACCAGCAACACCATGTTCGAGGTCAAGCGCACGGACGACCTGCCGGTCGTGGGCGAGCAGAACCTGTACCTGACCGGCCATGACGAAGTGCACTCGCTGTCGAAGAACCTCGACGTGCCGAACGTGCGCTTCTGGATGAGCTTTGGCGAGCACTACATCAACGTCTTCACCGTGCTGAAGAACCTGGGCCTGCTCTCCGAGCAGCCGGTGCGCACCGCCGAAGGCCTCGAAGTGGTCCCGCTGAAGGTGGTCAAGGCCGTGCTGCCCGACCCCTCCTCGCTGGCGCCGGGCTACACCGGCAAGACCTGCATCGGTGACCTGGTCAAGGGCACCAAGGACGGACAGCCGCGTGAGGTCTTCATCTACAACGTGGCCGACCACGAAGAGGCTTACGCCGAGACCGATAGCCAGGGCATCTCGTACACCGCTGGCGTACCGCCCGTGGCGGCGGCCCTGCTGGTCGCCCGTGGCCAGTGGGACGTGCAGCGCATGGTCAACGTCGAAGAGTTGCCGGCCGAGCCGTTCCTCAAGGCGCTGGACGTGATGGGCCTGCCGACCCGCGTCAAGGATGAGCACGGCGACCGTCCGTGGGACGCCGAGGCGTGATCACGTCGCGTTGATGCTGTATCGAGAGGCGCCCCGAGGGGCGCCTCTTTTCGTTTCAGGGCTGCTGGTCGGGCATTGCTGCGCGCCGTGGTGACAGGTGTGGAAACCGGCTTGCCGGCGATGAGGTCGAGTCATGCGTCGCCCGCCATCGCGGGCAAGCCCGCTCCCACAGAGGGCGGTTCGACGCCCTGGCAGTGTCGCTTCGAAGAGCGACGATTGCCTGTGCCCTTGTGATGGGGCTACGGGTGTGGGAGCCGGCTTGCCGGCGATGAGGTCGGGTCATGCGTCGCCTGCCATCGCGGGCAAGCCCGCTCCCACAGAGGGCGGTTCGACGCCCTGGCAGTGTCGCTTCGAATAAGCGGCGATTGCCTGTGCCCTTGTGATGGGGCTACGGGTGTGGGAGCGGGCTTGCCCGCGATGGCGTCCGCGCCGTCACCATCCCGTTGGAACGATTTCACATCCCCGGACGCCTCATGCAGGTAGGGTGACTTTCGTCCACCCAGCCGGGGCATGCCAATGTCGGTTTCCCTGTATGCCGCATCACAAACGTCATCATCAGGAGACGACCGATGATCAAACCCAATCGCATGACACTGATCGCCCTCGCCGTCGTAGGCGTGACCACCGCACTGGCCGGCTGTGCCCGGGACCCCGAGAAGCGCTCGGTGTCGGAACTAGCGGTCAGCAGCACCAAGAGCATGCTGCGTACCGATTCGGACATGCAGACCGTGCTCAACAAGTACGCCAGCTTCGACGCCAAGGCCGTCGAGAAGATCACTCCCGCCGAAGCCCGTCAGCAGCCGACCATCGCCGATGCGGTCAAGGGCGTGCTGGCCGACGAGAAGCGCGACAGCAGCCCCGAAGCGCTGGTCCCGGGCGTCACTGCTCGCGACACCACCGTGCCAGGCGCCGCAGGCGCGCTGCCGGCGACGGTGTACACCCCGGAAGGCACCGGGCCGTTCCCGGTGATCGTCTACTTCCATGGCGGTGGCTGGGTCTTCGCCGACCGCAAGGTCTACGACGCCGGCGCCCGCGGCCTGGCCAAGCAGGCCAATGCCGTGGTGGTCTCGGTCGACTACCGCCGCGCGCCGGAGGCCAAGTTCCCGGCTGCCCACGATGACGCCCTGGCCGCCTACCGCTGGGTCAGCCGCAATGCCGCCTCGCTCAAGGGCGACCCGACTCGCCTGGCCCTGGCCGGCGAAAGCGCCGGGGGCAACCTCGCCGTGGCCACTGCCATCGCCGCGCAGAAGGCCGGCGTGACCGCACCGAAACACGTGCTGGCAGTCTACCCGGTGGCTCAGTCGAGCACGGACACCGAGTCCTACCAGAAGTACGCCGACGCCATGCCGCTGAACAAGCCGATGATGCTGTGGTTCATCGACAAGGTGAGCAAGACCCCGGCTGACGTGAAGGACCCGCGCATCGACCTGGTGCACGCCCACCTGCAAGGGCTGCCGCCGGTGACCATCGTCAACGCCGAGATCGACCCACTGCGCGACGACGGTGCCCAGCTGGAGCAGGCGCTGCGCAGCGCAGGCGTGAGTGTCGAACGCAAACTGTACTCGGGCGTGACGCACGAGTTCTTCGGTACGGCGGCGGTGGTGAAGAAAGCCGAGGAAGCGCAGGCGTATGCAGGGCAGCGTCTGAAGGGCGATCTGCAGTAAGCTGCAAGCTGCAAGCTGCAAGCTGCAAGCTGCAAGCTGCAAGCTGCAAGCTGCAAGCTGCAAGCCAGAGGGTCAGTATCGCCTAAACGTCCTGTCAACAACTGACGTGAGGGCACTACTGTCCGCTTGTAGCTTGTAGCTTGTAGCTTGTAGCTTGTAACTCCCCTCTCCCCCTCCTCCCCAATCCATCTGAACGCCCACTCCCCCCTCCAGTCGTACCTTCATCAGCCACCCGTGCAGAACGAGGTAAGACACATGGCAATCACCGTAGGCGACTTCCTGGTCGAGCGACTGAGTCAATGGGGCGTCACCCGTATCTATGGCTACCCAGGCGACGGGATCAACGGCGTGTTCGGCGCCTTGCGCCGCTCCGGCAAGATCGAGTTCATCCAGTGCCGACACGAGGAGATGGCCGCGTTCATGGCCAGCGCCCATGCCAAGTTCACCGGTGAGCTGGGTGTCTGCATCTCGACTTCAGGCCCTGGCGCCTCGCACCTGCTGACCGGCCTGTACGACGCGCGCATGGACCATGTGCCGGTCCTGGCCATCACAGGCCAGCAGGCGCGTACCGCGCTCGGTGGGCATTACCAGCAGGAGCTGGACCTGGTGTCGATGTTCAAGGACGTGGCCGGTGCCTATGTGCAGCAGGCCGCCGAGCCGTCCCAGGTGCGCCATCTGGTCGACCGGGCCGTGCGCACGGCGGTCGGCGAGCGCAAGGTCACCGCCCTGATCCTGCCCAATGATCTGCAGGAGCTGCCCTACGAGGAGCCCGCCCGTGCCCACGGTACGCTGCATTCGGGTGTCGGCTACAGCCGCCCGAAAGTGGTGCCCTACGACGAGGACCTGCAACGCGCGGCCGACGTGCTCAACAGCGGCAAGAAGGTCGCCATCCTGGTCGGCGCCGGTGCGCTGAAGGCGGGCGAACAGGTCAAGGCGATCACCGAAAAACTCGGCGCGGGCGTGGCCAAGGCCCTGCTCGGCAAGGCCGTGCTGCCCGATGACCTGACCTGGGTCACCGGCACCATCGGCCTGCTGGGCACCGAGGCTAGCTCGAACATGATGGACGAATGCGACACCTTGCTGATGATCGGCTCGGGCTTCCCCTACGCCGAGTTCCTGCCCAAGGAAGGCCAGGCCCGGGGCGTGCAGATCGACCTGGCGCCCGACATGCTGAGCCTGCGCTACCCCATGGAGGTCAACCTGGTGGGTGACGCGGCCGACACGCTGGAGGCGCTGCTTCCGCTGATCGAGCAGAAGACCTCGCGCAGCTGGCGGCACAAGATCGAAGCCTGGCGCGAGAACTGGGACCGCAAGATCGCCAAGCGCGCCCTCACCAGCGCCAACCCGATCAATCCGCAGCGGGTGGTGCATGAAATGTCGCCGCTGTTGCCGGACAACACCATCATCACCAGCGACTCCGGCTCCTGCGCCAACTGGTTCGCCCGTGACCTGAAGATCCGCGAGGGCATGATGTGCTCGCTGTCCGGCGGTCTGGCGTCGATGGGCGCGGCCGTGCCCTACGCCATCGCGGCCAAGTTCGCCCACCCCGAGCGCCAGGTCGTGGCACTGGTGGGTGACGGCGCCATGCAGATGAACAACCTGGCCGAACTGATCACCGTGGCCAAGTACTGGAAGCAATGGGCCAACGGCCGCTGGATCTGCGCGGTGTTCAACAACCAGGACCTCAACCAGGTGACCTGGGAACAGCGGGTGATGGAAGGCGATCCGAAGTTCTCCGCCTCCCAGGACCTGCCCGACGTCCCCTATCACCTGTTCGCGATCTCCATTGGCCTCAAGGGCATCTACGTCGACAAGCCCGAGGACGTCGCCGGCGCCTGGAAACAGGCCTTGGCCAGCGACGTACCGGTGGTGATCGAGTTCCGCACCGACCCGGACGTGGCGCCGCTGCCGCCGCACATCACCCTGGAAAACGCCAAGAAGTTCACCTCGTTCCTGCTCAAGGGCGACCCCAACGAGGCAGGCGTGATCAAACAGACCGCCAAGCAGGTACTGAGCAGCGTGCTGCCAGGCCGTACCCAGAAGGACTGACGTGCAGCACCCCTGCATGTCCGTTTCGAACGGCTGGAGTACGTAATCTGACATGGGCACCTCCCGGCCGATGCGCGACAATGCGCACGGTCGGGACGGCCGCCCACCGAAGGCGTCCGTCCCCTCCCCTATGGCAACCTGGCCAGGAAGCGGACCGATGAGCGTACTGCAACAAGCCCTGCATGACGGCACCTTCGCGTGCATCATGGAATTCGTCCCCAAGCCCTCGGCGGCGCGCTTCGACACCTTCCAGCGATTGATGGCCGGCAACCGCCTGTGCGGCTGGCCCATGCTGGCGGCCGTGGCCGACCGGGTCGGGGGGCGCCTGGACCTGTCGCCCCTCGACACGGTGGCCTCCTTCGACCCGCCGATTCCGTCCCTGGTGCACTTCTCCGGCAAGGACCGTGAGCCCCATGACCTGCTGGCGCAGCTGGCACGCATGGACGCCGCCGGCCTCAGGCAACTGCTGGTGCTGACCGGCGACCGCCTGCCGGGCCACGAACCCGGCAGCCACCCGGTGCGCTACCTGGAGTCGGTGGCGGCCCTGCAGCTGGTGCGCCAGGCCCGCCCCGACTGGCTGCTGGGCGCGGCGCTCAACCCGTTCAAGTACCACGAGGAAGAAGGCGGCGCGCAGTACTTCAAGGCGCACAAGAAGCTCGCGGCGGGCGCGGACTTTCTGACCCTGCAACTGGGCTTCGATGCGGACAAGCACCTCGAAGCGCAGACCTGGATGGCGCGCCAGCCATCGCCCAAACCGCTACTGGCCTGCGTGATGGGCCTGACCCTGGGTCGGGCGAAGATGCTCGAGCACGTGGCTGGCGTGGTCCTCACCCCGTCGATGCGGGCGGTGCTCGAAGCCGAGGACGCGGTGTCCAAGGCCTACGCCCAGACGCGCAGCGTGGAGCGGCTGGCGATCCAGATCGTGGGGCTCAAGTTGATGGGCTACGCCGGCATCCACCTGTCCGGCATCCACGACGCGCCACAGCTGGCCGCACTGGACCGGCAACTGACCCTGGCCCTCGAGGCGCTGACCACCCGCGAACAATGGGCCGAGGCCTGGCAGGCCAGCTGGCGCATGCCGGACCTGCCGGCTGTCACCTTTCATCCGCCGGGCGCCCACTGGCGACTGGGCGAGCGCCGCGTGAGCGCCTCCTCGGGCGAACGGTGGCGCTACCGGTTGCTGTCCGGGCTGCACGATCAGGTGTTCCTGCCCGAGCGGCTGGTGGGCAGGATGGCAGGCTGGGCGGTGGGTCGTCCGGTCTGGAAGACCGCCACGGGCGCACAATGGCTGCACCGGCTCGAGCGAGGCCTGAAGCGGCCGGTGGTAGGCTGCGACACCTGTGGCAGTTGTCGGCTGCATGACACCTTGTACGTGTGCCCGGAAACCTGCCCGAAGGGATTGGCCAACGGCCCGTGTGGCGGAACGCAGCTCAACCGCTGCGAGTTCGGCGACCGAGAGTGCGTACATGGGGTGAAGTACCGGATCGCGGTGTCGACCGGGCAGACAGCGGTGCTGACCGACCGGTTGATTCCCTGCGTGGAGGTGGAGGGGCGACAGCGCAGTTCCTGGCCGGGGTGGTTTGGGTGAGGGGCTGAGGCAGGTGTAGAGATCTGAGCCATTGATGGGCTGTATTATGGGCCCTGCGGGCCCAATCGCGGCACAGGGGCCGCTCCCACAGGTGACCGCGACAACTGCAACACCGCGGTGTGGCTACGGGTGTGGGAGCGGCCCCAGTGCCGCGATTGGGCCCGCCAGGGCCCACAAACCAGCGCTCTCAACCTATCAGTCAGACCACCTCAGGTTCAGCTCCTCTTCCCTCTTCACAAATGCCCGGTACTGCTCACGATCCGCAATGACAACGCCTCGTACGGATCCAGGTTGATCTGCACCACCCCATCCTCGCTCAAATCGCCTTCCACGGTTTCGTTGATCATGTCCACCACCGGCCCCGGCGTGAAGCCGGTCAAGGTCAGCGGCTCGCTGATGTTCTCGTTGCTGAAGTTCAGCGCCGTGATCTGGATGCCGCGACCGGCAGGCAGTTCATGCACCATCACCAGCAAACCAGGGCTGGTCACGTCCGGTACCAGGATCTGCCGACTGCTGGCGATGCCGTACGCCTGGCGCACGGCCAGCACCTTCTTGACCATGCAGGCGAACGAGTCGCCTTCGGCCAGCTGCGCCTCCAGGCTGCCGTACAGGGCCCGTGCCCGGGGGATGCCCATCACCGAGGCCTCGGCCTGGGGCGCCGCCCCTGCCAGGTCGTAACCACCGCGATGGATCCAGCGGGTGTCGCCATCGGTCATGCGTTCGGCCACCTGATCGGGCTCCAGCGGCAAGGCGCCGACCAGGTCCCAGCCGGACAGCGCGAACACGCCCGGCTGCATGGCGTTGTACATCACCAGCAGCAGGTGGATCTTCTGGATCAGCTTCAGGTCCTGCGGCCCGATGGCATTGAGGTCGCGCATGCCCAGCGCGGCGGTGATGATGCTGACCGTCGTGCAGGACACGCCGTTGGTGACGAAGCGCAGGTTGTACGGCGCATGCTCGCCGGAGAGCAGCTCGTACATCTCTTCGCGGATGTGCTCGCGCAGGATGCTGCCGGGGAAGGTCTGGCCCTTGTAGAGGTACATGTCGTGGGCATGCAAGGTCCAGAAGTGCACCAGCTCGATGGTCAGCTCGTCATGGTTCTGCAACGCATGGATCAGCGACGCCGGGTCGATCTCGTAGCGGTGCATCTCGTGCAGCATCAGGCGCAGGAACTCGGTGTTGCCGGTCAGCAAGGCATGCTGGTAGGCCGGGCGCGTGACGAAGTCGTAGGACAGGTCGGCGCCGCCCTTGGACATCTGCGCGATGTCGTCCAGCGTCAGGTTCAGTTCCTGGAAGCTGAAGCCGCCTGCCTTGCGGATCATCCCGCCCAGGATCTGGTTGCCCGTGAGCGACAGGGGGTGACTCTCCGACCAGGCGGTGTCGTTGGCGCGGATCTCCACGCCGAGGAAGCCGTTGGCGTCCAGGCGCAGGCCGCGCGAGCCGAGGCAGTCGATCGAATGCAGCGCATCACCGATGATCAGTTGCTGCGCGGTGAAGCTCGGGTCGAGCCAGTTCAGTGAAGGCTGGCCTTCTTTGAAGTAGTGCAGGTAGACCCAGCGCCGCGGCTTGCCGTCGACCCCGACGACCACTGGCGTGGCGCTCCAGTCGGTCTCCTTGACGCCCGGCTCGAAGAAGATCACCCGTTGCAACTGGCCGACGATGTAGTGCCGGGCCTTGAGCTCGTCGCACACGGCCGGCGGCAGGTTGACGGCATCGCGGCCTTCCGGCACCTCGGGCAGCAGGCCCCAGTCCTCTTCGCGGACCTCGACCATGTGGTAGATGCCGGGGTACGCGCCGTGGCTCAGCTCGGCCAGGCGGAAGTCGGCGCCCTTGCCGGTGTGCGAGGGGATCGAGTCGTCGATGGTCACCGCGTTGTGTGCGGCGGCGATGCGGCTCATCTGGATGAGCTCCTGCTCGGTGCCGTACAACGGGTCGATGTCGAAGCTGATGCGGTCGAAGTTGCCGTCCACGCTGGGCGTGAACGTACGCCCACGAATGCCGCCGGCGCGCTTGATCGGGCCGGTGTGGATGCCCTGCACGCCGATCTCGGACAAGCGTTTCCACAGCTCGGTGTGACCCAGGGCCTGCAGCACGCTGTCGCCCTCGGCGGCGATGATCGAGTCGGGATAGACCGTCAACCACACCGAAGCGATCTCGATGGCGCGCCGTGGCCGGGCTTCGGCGTAGGGGTTCATCCACAACCGGGACTGCCCCGAGTACGTCCGGGCCCTGTCCTGGGCCGCCTTGAGCATGGACTGGCCTTCGAGCCACTCCACGTATGCCTTGTCCGGTGCCGTCATCTAACCCCTCCGGTGTCTGCGAATGACCGTGTCCAAGACTCTAGACGGCAAGGCCGGGCAAACGTTCTGACGACTTGGCGAGTGGCGCGGACGCGCTTTTCGCCTGCCCCCTCGTTGTCGCACGGATTTAGCGGTATGGTGAAGGCATGGAAAGAAAGGATGTTCATCCGCACAGGAAACCCAGCATGCTCCAACGCAACGTCATCAATGCCTCCATCAGCCCCAAGGGCAGTCTGGAAACCTTGTCACAACGTGAAGTCCAGCAACTGAGTCAATTCGGCAGTGGCAGTCTGTACACGCTGTTCCGTCAATGCGTGCTGGCCATCCTCAACACCGGCGCCCACGTCGACAACGCCAAGACCATCCTGGAGGCCTACCAGGACTTCGAGGTGCGCATCCACCAGCAGGACCGTGGCGTGCGCCTGGAGCTGCTCAATGCTCCGGCCGCCGCCTTCGTCGACGGCGAAATGATCGCCAGTACCCGGGAAATGCTGTTCTGCGCCCTGCGTGACATCGTCTACACCGAAAGCGAACTGGCCAGCCAGCGGATCGACCTGGAGAGTTCGCAAGGCATCACCGACTACGTCTTCCACCTGTTGCGCAACGCCCGCACCCTGCGCGCGGGCGTGGAGCCCAAGCTGGTGGTGTGCTGGGGTGGTCACTCGATCAGCAGCGAGGAATACCAGTACACCAAGAAGGTCGGCCACGAACTGGGTCTGCGCAAGCTGGACATCTGCACCGGTTGCGGCCCAGGGGTGATGAAAGGCCCGATGAAGGGGGCGACCATCGCCCACGCCAAGCAACGCATGCACGGCAGCCGTTACCTGGGCCTGACCGAACCGGGCATCATCGCCGCCGAGGCGCCCAACCCGATCGTCAACGAGCTGGTGATCCTGCCGGACATCGAAAAGCGCCTGGAAGCCTTCGTGCGGGTCGGCCATGGCATCATCATCTTCCCGGGGGGCGCCGGCACGGCCGAGGAATTCCTGTACCTGCTCGGCATCCTGATGCACCCGGAGAACCACGACCTGCCGTTCCCGGTGATCCTCACCGGCCCGCGCAGCGCCGAACCCTTCCTGCGCCAGCTGCACGACTTCATCGGTGCGACCCTGGGCGAGGCCGCGCAGCGGCATTACACCATGGTCATCGACGACCCGGCCCAGGTGGCTCGGCAGATGGTCGAAGGGCTCAAGACGGTCAAGCAGTTCCGCCGCGAGCGCAACGACGCCTTCCACTTCAACTGGCTGCTCAAGATCGAAGAGAGCTTCCAGCGTCCGTTCGACCCGACCCACGAAAACATGGCCAACCTGGCCCTGCGCCGCGACCTGCCGCCCCACGAGCTGGCCGCCAACCTGCGCCGGGCGTTCTCCGGGATCGTCGCGGGGAACGTGAAGGACAAGGGCATTCGCCTGATCGAGGAGCACGGGCCTTACCAGATCCGCGGTGACAGCGCCGTGCTCGATCCGCTGGGCCGGCTGCTGCAGGCCTTCGTCGAGCAGCACCGCATGAAGTTGCCGGGTGGCGCGGCCTATGTGCCGTGCTACCAAGTCGCGACCTGAGTCCCAGGGTTTGTATGGAAAGTCGCCGAGCGGCGAGCAGGCAAGGCGAAAACAGGCGAGGGAGCGGAGTTTACGTGGGTAAATGAGCATCCCGAGCCTGTTTTCAACGCAGCCTGATCGTCGCGCAGGCACTTTACGTACAAAGCCTAGGGTGGACCGGTGCTGAACGCAGCGCCGGTCCACGGTCAGGCCCGGCGTTCGCCAGGGGCCATTGCACTCACCACACCGACACGCAGGACGTTCATGCCTGATCGATGGCGCTCGTCCTCCGAAAGCCCCCTCCCTCGCCATTGATCGCCCCTGCCTACATTCGGTGAAACCTGTCCTCTCGCCCACCGGTCGGCATGCATAAGCACGCCCCCCAGCCCAGGCCGCGCCGTGGCCACGGAATACACCCGCGAGGACGCTCAGATGACCTGCAAGCCCCCAGAACTCAACCGTCGCAGCCTGTGCAAATGGATGGCCGTCGGTGCCTCCACCGCGGCCCTGGCGCCGCAGGTCATGGCCCAGGCCTACACGCCACCGACACCGGTGGACGTCGGCACGGTGGAAGGAGGACAGGTGAAATTTCCAGCCTGGCGCGGGCCTGCCGACTCGCCCTCCTCGCCGCCGCCGGCGCCGCTGCCTCCCGAGCAGCGTGTCGGGTTCGCCATCGTCGGGCTGGGTCGGTTGTCGCTCGAAGAAATTCTTCCGGCGTTTGCCCAGTCGCTCTATGCCAAGCCGGTGGCCTTGGTCTCCGGCACCCCGGACAAGCTGCAGGCCGTGGCCAAGCAGTACGGCATCAAGCCCGAAGCCTGCTACAGCTATCAGGACTTCGACCGCATCCGCGACAACCCCGACGTGCAGGTGGTGTACATCGTCCTGCCCAATGCCATGCACCTGGAGTTCTGCGAACGGGCGGCCAAGGCCGGCAAGCATGTGCTGACCGAAAAGCCGATGGCGATCAGTTCCCAGCAAGGGCAGGCGATGGTCGAGGCGTGTCGCCAGGCCAAGGTCAAGCTGATGGTCGCCTACCGCATCCAGTACGAGCCCTACAACCTGCACGTCAAGCAGCTCGTGCGCGACAAGACCCATGGCCGGCTGGTGGCCTACCACGGCGTCAACACGCAGACCGTGGCCCAGGATGGCGAACGCCAGTGGCGCCACAAGAAAGACATGGCCGGCGGTGGTTCGCTGGTGGACATCGGCCTGTACTGCCTCAATACGGCACGCTTCATCACCGGCGAAGAGCCGATCGAGGTCTATGCCAGCCTGTATTCCCCCGCAGGCGATCCGCGTTTCGCCGAAGTCGAGGAAACGGTCCAGTTCACCTTGCGCTTCCCGTCGCACACGGTGGCCAACTGCCTGACCAGTTATGGCGGTCGCGACGACAAGTACCAGCGCCTGAACCTGGAAACCGCCGTGCTCGACATGCCCAATGCCTTCGCCTATCAAGGCCAGCGCCTGTCGGTCATCGAGCGCGCGGACGACGCCACGCGCAATGGCGAGATCACCCTGCAGCCGAAAAACCAGTTCACCCAAGAGCTCGATCACATGGCCGACTGCGTGCTGCACGACCGCGAGCCGCATACGCCGGGTGAAGAAGGGGTGCAGGACCATAAACTGATGGAAGCCATCTACGAAAGCGCCCGCACCGGTCAGCCGGTCAGGCTGCCGGTGGTGGAAGGTCTGGATCGGTTCCGAGGCAAGGCGTGATGACCGAGCGAAACCTGCAGCGGATCCAGGCCGGCGTGCTGAGCGTTGCCTACCGTGACGAAGGTCCGCGGGATGCACCCGTGGCGGTGTTGCTCCACGGCTTCCCCTACGATGTCCATGCCTACGATGAGGTCGTGCCGCGCCTGACCGCGCAGGGCGTGCGCTGTGTGGTGCCGTTCCTGCGCGGGTATGGCGGCACGCGGTTCCTGGACCCTGGCACCCTGCGCTCCGGTGAGCAGGCGGCGCTGGGGGCCGATCTGCTGGCGCTGCTCGACGCGCTAGCGATCGAGCGTGCGGTGCTGGCCGGCTATGACTGGGGCGGTCGGGCCGCCTGCGTGGTCGCGGCCCTGTGGCCCGAGCGAGTGGTGGGTCTGGTCAGTGCCGAGCCCGGTTACAACATCCAGAACATCGCGACGGCGAGTCGTCCGACGGAGCCTGAAGCCGAACACCGCTTGTGGTACCAGTACTACCTGCACGGCGAACGCGGCAAGGCAGGCCTGCACGCCCATCGCCGTGCCTTCTGCCAACTGCTCTGGCGCCAGTGGTCGCCGTCCTGGGCCTTCGACGAGGCCACCTACCTTGCAACGGCCAAGGCCTTCGAACACCCGGACTTCGTCGAGGTGGTAGTCCATTCCTATCGCCACCGGTTCGGTCTGGTGGCGGGCGACCCTGCCTATTCGTCCATCGAGGCGCACCTGGCGCTGCAACCGACGATCGAGGTACCCAGCATCCTGCTGGCCGGTGCCGACGATGGCGTCGCCCCGCCCCAGCGTGACGCCGATGCGCGGCGCGGTTTTCGCCAGGTGCTGCAACGGCAAGTACTGCCGGGCATTGGCCACAACGTTCCACAAGAAGCGCCTGAGGCCTTCGCCAACGCGGTCACCGCTCTCTTCACTCACACAAGGGTAACGCTGCCATGGACCCGATAAGCGCACTGGATGACAACCTGGCCCGTATCGCCCGCCTGGCTGAACAGTTGGAACAGCAGCTGGCGCCCTGCCCGGTTTCGCAGATGCGTCTCTACGCGTGGGTGGCCGAATGGACCCGCACCGCCGATGGTTTGCGTGCAGCCGAGCGGTTGCTGCCCAAGCTGCCGCAAGCGCTGTGCGACGACTACCTGGCCTGGGTGCATGGCGGTGCGCATTGAAGTCCGTGCCTGGCAGGCTCCACGCTTGAACTCTGCCGGGCGTGCGCGTCTCTAACGCCTAACCGAACACTGGAGAGCCAGCATGAGCGATGACAAAGACACCTCACAACGCCCGAATGACGCCGTCCCGACCGATGTCGAGGGCAATGAGGTCAACGTGGCCGAACGCGTGATGCGCGAAGACCATGGCGCGGTCAGGACCGCCGGTGAAGTGGTGCCGCCCGTGGGCACCAAGGTGATGGAGCAGAGCACCGAGGCTATCAACGAAAAGACGGCCGAGGTGGAGCGCAAGCTCAACCGCTGATGCCCGTGCGCCATGCTGCCTGTAGGGCCATGGCGCTTATTCCTGTCGCCGCTCTCGCTATCATCTTTTGACAGCCTCCGCCCTCCTTGCAATGACAGCGGCGAAGACTTGGCACTCATCGTCGGCAAGCCGACTCCCACACTGACCTGGTTGCCGGGGTCATCTCTACTCACCTGCCGATCCGCAATCGCCCAAGGCTTGCCAGAGCACGCTTGCCAATGATGACAGCAGTGCAGGCACCGCCCCTGACCATCCGATACCTTCGGTTGCCCATGCTATCTGTGGGAGTCCGCCCGCCGCCTTGGCGCCGCGCTGTCGCGCAGAAAACATGTCGATAGCTGGCAGGATTCTGAGCTTCCTTGCTAACCGATTTTAGGGCCGCTTTGCGGCCCATCGCGGCCGGTCCGGCGCCCCGGCTGGGGCCGCTCCTACACCCGTAGCCCCACCGCGGGGTTGCAGCCTATAGCGGTCATCTGTGGGAGATTCTATGGTTTCTGTCTAGTGCTGATATAGGCCGATCGCGGCACTGGGCCGCTCACACCCGTAGCCCCACCGCGGGGTTGCAGGCTATCGCGGTCACCTGTGGGCTTTTGCGAGAGCACGCTTGCCAACGATGACAGCAGTGCAGGCACCGCCCCTGGCCACCTTATACCTTCGGTTGCCTAGGCTACCTGTGGGAGTCCGCCCGCCGCCTTGGCGCCGCGCTGTCGCGCAGAGAACATGTCGATAGTTAGCAGGGTCCGGGGCTTTACTGCTCATCGATTTAGGGCCGCTTTGCGGCCCATCGCGGCACTGGGGCCGCTCCTACACCCGTAGCCCCACCGCAGGGTTGCAGGCTATCGCGGTCACCTGTGGGAGCGGCCCCAGTGCCGCGATTGGGCCCGCAGGGCCCACAAGATTCTAAAATTATTTCCTTTGAAATCAGCAGGCTCTTTTGTTCTATAGAAGCTGGCTTGCCAGCGATGGCGGCGGTGCAGGCACCGCCCCTGACCGCCTGATACCCTCGGTCGCCCAGCCCCCTGTGGGAGCTGGCTTGCCAGCGATAGCGGCGGCGCAAGCACCGCCTATGTCAATCATGCCGCAGTGACCTGCTTATCTACTTACCCTGGCCAGATCCGCCTCAGGACGGCATCTCATCCTGCATGTCCTCGTCCTCTGGCTCATTCTCGTTGACCTGCCGGCGCGAGGCCGGCTTCTCGGGATCGTTGATGAAGGGAACGCCACTCGGGCCTTGCTCTTCGGTACCAGCTGTTTCGGGATTCATGGGATTTTCCTTTTCTGTGAGATGCCATCCATTGGAACCTGGGAAGCCGGCAGTGGTTCGCACGCCCTGCACGACGCATAGTCTTCCCACCTTTCTATGCACGCGATGGTTATCAGCATAGGCCCGACAGGTATTTTACAAAGTGTTTCGAATCATCCTAAGGTGCCTACCTTGTCCTGGGCACCGCCTCGTGCGCAGCCCTTCACTCCAGATCACGAGCCTACCCATGACCGTCCATGCCCTCGAACGCCCGACCGCTCCGCTGCTCGACCCTACCGCCTTCAAGCAGGCCATGCGCAATACCGCCGCCTCGGTGAACGTGATTACCTGCGCGGGTGAAGATGGCGACTACGGCATGACCGCCACGGCCTTCACCTCGATCACCGCCGACCCACCGACCGTGCTGATCGCCATCAACCAGTCGGCCAGCCTGCACGCCCAGCTGCTGGTGCAGCGACGCTTCTGCGTCAACGTGCTCCGCGCCGACGCCCAGGAACTGGCCAGCGACTTTGCCGGGCGTCTGCCGCCTGAACAGCGTTTCGGCGAGCATGCCTGGCACCGCCTGCCCAGCGGCAATCCGGCTTTGGAAGCGAGCAGCGCGGGGTTCGACTGCGAGGTGCGGGAGCTGTCCCAGGTCGGTTCGCACCTGGTGATCATTGCCGAGGTGCAGCATTGCTGGCACTCGGCGCATGCACCATTGCTGTATTCCAATGGGCGGTATGGGCAGTTTGCGTGAGATGCAGGCGGCGACTGGGCTGGCCCTATCGCTGGCAAGCCAGCTCCCACAGGCACCTGTTTCAAGCAGACAGCAGCGTGAGGGTTCAGCCTTTTGTGGGGGTGGGCTTGCCCGCGATGCAGGTGGCGAATGGGTAGGCCCTATCGCTGGCAAGCCAATTCCCATAGGCACTTGGTTCAAGCAGACAGCACCGTGAGGATGCAGCCTTTTGTGGAGCCCTGCCGGGGCACCGGACCGACCGCGATCGGCTCCGCCAGGGACCCTAAAGTCCGCCACGCCGAAGCCGCAGATCCCCACGACTCACTTCCCTCGACAGCACTTCTGTCCTAGCATCGGTCCCGAATCCTCGGTCAGGCATGACCACTCGGCCAGCGACGTGCTGGCCGTCCGTTGCCTCTTTTCTGTAACGAACTCAGCATGAGGCGGCGTCAAAACCCATCGGATCGGGAGTCTCCATGAGCCACGACACCGCCACCTTGATCGTCAAGGACCTCACCCTGCGCCTGCCTGACGGCAGCGCATTGTTCTCGGGCCTGAACGCGACCTTCTGCCGCCAGTTCACCGGCATCGTCGGCCCCAACGGCAGCGGCAAGTCGATGCTGGCGGCGCTCATGGCAGGACGCCTGAATCCCAGCGAGGGCAGCGTGCAGTGCACCGGCAGCATAGGCTACCTGCCGCAATGGCTGACACCGTTCGATGGCACCGTCGCCGACCTGCTCGGTGTGCGCACGGCCCTGGAAGCCCTGGCGCGGATCGAAGCCGGCGCCTGCGACCCGGCGCTGTTCGACCTGCTCGACGATCGCTGGAACCTGCCGGGGGACGTGCAGGCCTGCCTGGCCCGGCTTGGCCTGGCCCATCTGCCGCTCGACCGGCCCAGCAGTGCCCTGAGCGGCGGTGAAACCGTGCGCTTGATGCTGGCAGGGCTGCGCCTTGGCGGAGCCCGCATCCTGATTCTGGACGAGCCGACCAACCACCTGGACCGTGCTGCGCGCCAGCAACTGAATGAGGAACTGGCACAGGGCAATGAGACCCGTATCGTCATCTCCCATGACCGGGCCTTGCTGGAGCAGGCCGACCGTATCCTGGAACTGCGCAGCGACGCCCTGGTGACCTACAGCGGCGGCTACAGCCGCTACCGCGAGCAGCGCCAGGCCGAGCAGCGCACCGCTCAGGCAGCCCTGATCAAGGCGCGCACCGCCCGTGAAAGCGTCGAGCAGCAGATTGCCAGCGCGCGTCAGCGCGAGGCCCAACGCGCCAGCCATGGGCGCAAGGTAGCGCGTGCCACCGGCACCCCAGCCATCGTCGCCAACGCCCAGGCCGAGCGCGCCGAGCAGCACAGCGGCCATCAGCGCATCCAGCAGGCACGCCTCAGCCAGGCCGCTCATGAGCGGGTCGAGCAGGCCCGCGCGAACGTCGAACCGATGCGTCCGAGCCAGCTGACCACCCCGACCGGCCAGGTCGCCAATGGGGCCCAGGTGGTCACGTTGGCGCAGTGCGAGCTGCCCTACGGCCCTGCCGCCAGCCGATGCCTCGATCTCAGCCTGCAGGGCCCGGTGCGGGTGGGCGTGATCGGGCCCAATGGCTGCGGCAAATCGACCTTGCTCAAGGTCATGGCCGGCGTACTGGCGCCGACCTGGGGCGACGCGCGGCACATCGCGCGGACGCACCTGATCGATCAGCACGCGCAGACCTTCGCCGCCGACCTGTGCATCAAGCAGGTGCTTCGTCAGGCGCTGGGCATGGCCGAGGAAGGCCGTCTGCGACAGGTCTTCGCCAATGCAGGGCTCGACGCCCGGCAGATGGCCACGCCCTTCGGCCAGCTCAGCGGCGGCGAACGCCTGCGTGCAGCGCTCGCCTGGTTGGCCGGGGGCCCTGAGAACACCCAGCTGCTGTTGCTCGACGAGGTCAACAACCACCTCGATCTTGCCGCCCTGGAGGCCGTCGAGCAGTTGCTCAGGCAGTTCAGGGGCGCGTTGATCGTGAGCGCCCACGACGCCGACTTCCTTCAGGCCCTGGCGCTGACGCACCAGCTGGTATGGACGCCAACGGGGTGGCGCTACGGGCCATGGCCAGGGGGAGCCTGGATCTGATCCGCTTTCAACGTCGCCAGCTGCATCTGTACTGCGCGGCAGCGACGGGGCATAGTGCGGTCACCCCTCCTTTGCCCCGCTGCCCCAGAGCCTGCCCATGAAACGCTACGAACGCTTCGCCGACGACATCGCCGAACTGATCCGCTCCGGCGTGCTCGGCCCTGGCCAACGGGTACCGTCGGTGCGCTATGCCAGCCAGGCCCATGGGGTCAGCCCTTCGACGGTGTTCCAGGCCTACTACCTGCTCGAGCGCCGTGGCCTGATCCGCGCCCGGCCGCGTTCGGGCTACTACGTCAACGCGCACCTGGCGCAGCCGTTTCACGAACCCTCGCAACCGACCCTCACCCGCCAGTCCACCGAGGTGGACGTCAGCGGCTTGGTGTTTTCCATCCTCGATTCGATGAAGGACCCGGCCACCGTGCCCTTCGGTTCGGCCTTCCCCAGCCCGACACTGTTCCCCTTGCAGCGCCTGGCGCGTTCACTGGCCAGCGCCAGCCGGGCCATGGACCCGCGCGTGGTGGTCACCGACCTGTCGCCGGGCAACCCGCACCTGCGCCGGCAGATCGCCCTGCGCTACATGGTCGGCGGGCTGGTGCTGCCCATCGAAGAGCTGCTGATCACCAACGGTGCGCTGGAAGCGCTGAACCTGTGTCTGCAGGCTGTCACCGTGCCGGGCGATCTGGTGGCGATCGAAGCGCCGGCCTTCTATGCCTGCCTGCAGATCCTCGAACGCCTGAAGCTCAAGGCCATCGAGATCCCGGTGCACCCGCGCGAAGGCATGGACCTCGACGCGTTGTCCCAGGCCTTGCAGACCCACCCGATCAAGGCAGTCTGGAGCATGACCAATTTCCAGAACCCGATGGGCGCCAGCATGCCCGAGGCCCGCAAGCAGGCGCTGGTGGCGTTGCTGCGCGAGCATCAGGTGCCGCTGATCGAGGACGATGTCTACGCCGAGCTGTACTACGCGGCGCAGGCCCCCAAGCCGGCCAAGGCGTTCGACACCGAAGGGCTGGTGCTGCACTGCGGCTCCTTCGCCAAGAGCCTGGCACCGGGCTATCGCATCGGCTGGGTCGCGGCCGGGCGGTTTGCGCCCCAGGTCGAGCGGCTCAAACTGATGACCTCGCTGTGCGCCTCGATGCCGGCCCAGGCGGCCATCGCCGATTACCTTCAGCACGGGGGCTACGACCGCCACCTGCGCCGTCTGCGCCATGCCCTGGAAAGCCAGCAGGCCAGCATGCGCGCGGCGGTAGCGCGGTATTTTCCGCCACAGACGCGGGTCAGCCAGCCCAGCGGCGGCTATTTCCTGTGGCTGGAGCTGCCCGAGCAGGTGGATTCGCTCGCGCTGTTCCGCATCGCCCTGGCCCAGGGCATCAGCCTGGCGCCGGGACCGATCTTCTCGCCCACCCGAGGCTTCGCCCACTGCATCCGGCTGAACTACGGCATGCCGTGGACGGCGGTCGAGGAACAGGCCATGGCGACCCTCGGGCAGATCATCCGCTCGCTGCTGGACAAGGCCTGAAACGGCCCACTGGCGAGCCCGTCAGTCGCGTCGCAGCAGGCCGCAGTAGATGCCCTCGATGACGAATTCGCGCTCCGGGCCGATCTCGATGGGCGGGTAGTCGGGGTTGCGCGCCAGCAGGCGATAACCCTCCGGGCCACGGTGCAGGCGCTTGATGGTCACCTCGCCGTCCAGGCGTGCGACGACGATCTGCCCCTCGTGCGCCTCGCCCTGCTGACGAATGCCGACCAGGTCGCCGTCGCAGATGCCGTCGCCGATCATCGAATCGCCGCGCACCTTGAGCAGGTAGTCCGGGGTACGCCGGAACAGGCTGGGGTCGATGTGGAGCTGTTCATGCAGGTCCACGTCCGGACCGATCGGCGCGCCCGCCGCGACCCGTCCGAGCACGGGCAGTTCGAGCATTTCTGGGCGGCGCAGGGGTTCGGCCAGGCGGATGCCGCGGGCCTGGTTCGGCGTGACGTGGATGAAGCCGGCCTGGCACAGCGCGGTGACGTGCTTGCGCGCCACGCTGCGCGAGGCGAAACCGAAGCGCTCGGCAATGTCGGCCAGGCTCGGTGACTGGCCGTGGTCGACGATACGTTCGCGGATGAAGGCGAGAATCGCCTGGCGTTTGGGGGTCAAGGTGTCCATGGCGCACGGTTGTACCCTGTTCGCGGCGAACTGACCAGCCCCTTCGCGAGCCGGTTTCGCTATGATGGTCGGCCTTCCATCCCTGACGTTGTCTGGAGAGCTGATGCTGAGCGCCCTGCTGTTCGATCTCGACGGCACCATGACCGATACCGACACCCTGCACCTGCAGGCCTTCCGACGCCTGCTCCATGAGTACGACGGCCGTGAACTCAGCGAAACCCAGTTCAAGGCGCAGATCAGTGGCCAGGGCAACGGTCCGTTGTTCGCCCGTCTGTTCCCCGAACTCGATAGCGAGCGTCAGCAGGCCTTGGCGGCGCACAAGGAAGCGCTGTTCCGCGAGCTGTCGCCCACGCTCGAGCCGATGCCAGGCCTGGTGCGCCTGCTGGACGAGGCCAAGGCGCAGGGCATCGGCCTGTGCGTGGTGACCAATGCGCCGCGCCTGAACGCCGAGCACATGCTCGAGGCCATGGGGCTGCGTGCACGCTTCGAACACGTCCTGGCGGCCGAAGACATCGCCCGCCCCAAGCCTGATCCCCTGCCCTACCAGACCGGCCTGGCACGACTCGGCGCCGAGCCTGGACAGGCGCTGGTGTTCGAGGACTCGCTGCCGGGCGTGAAGGCCGGCAAGGCAGCGGGTGTGTTCACCGTGGCGCTGTGCACCACGCAGCGGGCCGAGGACCTGCACGAGGCAGGGGCAGACCTGGTGATAGAGGATTTCGAGGACGCGCGGTTGTGGGCGGTGATCGAGCGGATGGAGGCAGATCGTCGATAAGGCGATCCTCTGGTCGGTTGTCGCGGGCCTTGAGGGAGCAGGCTTGCCCGCGATGGCTCCGATTCTACCCGCGACGCAGGCGGCGCCTGACAAGGCCCTATCGCTGGCAAGCCAGCTCCCACCCAGATCTCGGCAGCCGTCGGTTTAAGCATAGCTGCGCAAGCAGCTTGTGGGAGCGGGCTTGCCCGCGATGGCGTCCAATCCGTTACCGCCTGCATCGCAGGCAAGCCTCCCACAAAGGCGTAAGCACGAAGCCATCCACCCCTTGCCTGCTTACCGAATCACAGCGCCCCGCGCAACAGCGCTACCACCTGCTCGTGCAGCGCCGGATCGCCACAGGCCACCACGCACCCACCGTGCTGCGCGGTCCCGCCGTCCCAGGCGGTCATCACGCCGCCTGCGCCTTCGACGATGGGCATCAGCGCCTGGACGTCGTAGGGCTGCAAGCTGGCTTCGACGATGACGTCGACGAACCCCGACGCCAGCATGCAGTAGGCGTAGCAATCCCCGCCATAGCGCATCAGCCGCGCCTGCCCGGCTACCGTGTCGAACGCCTGACGGCGGGCCGGGGTGTCGAACATGTCGGGCGTGGTGCACATCAGGGTGGCCGAGGCCAGGTCCGTGCAGCGCCGGGTCTTGAGCACGGTGTCGCCTCGCCAGGCGCCCTCGGGGGTGCCGATGAAGCGCTCGCCGGTGAACGGCTGGTTCATCACCCCGAGCACTGGGCGGGTGCCGTCGTTGAGGGCGATCAGGGTGCCCCACAGGGGTAGGCCGGTGATGAACGCGCGGGTGCCGTCGATGGGGTCGAGCACCCAGGTCAGTGGACTGCTGCCGATGACCGCGCCCTGCTCCTCGCCGAGGATGCCGTGCTCGGGATACTCGGCCTGGATCAAGGCGCGCAGGGCGGCCTCGGCGGCCTGGTCGGCGACAGTGACCGGATCGTACAGGCGCCCGCCCTTGTCCTCGACCGCCAGGTCGGCACGAAAGTACGGCTGGATCGCCGCTGCGGCCGCCTCGGCCAGGCGTTCGGCGAAAACGCGGTACTCACGGATCTGTTCAGCGCTCAAGGACATGGCCAGGGCCTCGTTCGAAGGAAAGGGAGCGCATCATACCCCACTCCCCCGCCCGGCCAACCATGGCGCCCCACTGCTGAAGGCTCAGGAGAAACCCGCGTCCATGAACAGCAAGGGGTACAGCGAGATCACCAGCAGCGCCGCCATCAACAGGTTGAACAGCGTCAACCAGCGTGGGTTGCGCAACAGGTTGCGCAGCGCGCTGCCGAACATCACCCAGATCCCCACGCTCGGCAGGTTGACCAGGGCGAACAGTGCGGCGATGACGATGACGTTGGTCACGTAGCCCTGGGCCGGCGTGTAGGTGGTGATCGCACCGATCGCCATGACCCAGGCCTTGGGGTTGACCCACTGGAAGGCCGCCGCGCCGAGGAAGCTCAGGGGTTTGCGGGCACCTGGCGCGTCGTTGGCCATCGGCCCGGAGGTGGCGATCTTCCAGGCCAGGTAGAGCAGGTAGGCCGCGCCGGCGAAGCGCAAGGCGGTGTAGGCCGGCGGCCAGGCCTTGAACACTTCGCCCAGGCCGAACCCCACCGCCAGCACCAGCACCATGAAGCCCAGGCTGATCCCCAGGGCATGGGGGATCGAGCGACGCACGCCGAAGTTGACGCCCGAGGCCAGCAGCATGGTGTTGTTGGGCCCAGGGGTGATCGAGGAGACGAAAGCGAACAGCACGAAGGCGCTGAGCAGGTCGAAGGAATCGAGCATGGCGGCGTGTTCCAGAGCGTTTTGTTGGAGTCGTTCCACGGTAAAGGACGGCACGCGCGCCAGACCCATACAGTTGCCTACTAACGCAGCCGTACACTTCACTGTATCTATCCCGCGGTGGCGCGTGCGGCCAATGTGCGCGTTCGGTCTCGGCAAGCGCGGTGCGGGTCGCTACCATGGCAGGCTGTCCAACCAGGAAGTTGACCATGAGCCTGTCCATCCGCCCCGCCCACCGCGCCGACGCCGCGCAGATCCTCTCCTTCATCACCGAGCTGGCCGAGTACGAGCGCGCTCGCCATGAGGTGATCGCGACTGTAGCCGACATCGAGCGCACACTGTTCGACGACGGCGCCACGACCCGCAGCCTGATCTGCGAACGCGACGGCCAGGCGATCGGTTTTGCCGTGTACTTCTACAGCTACTCCACCTGGCTGGGCCGCCACGGCATCTACCTGGAAGACCTGTACGTGACGCCCGAGCAGCGCGGGGGCGGCGCCGGGCGCACGCTGCTGCAGCACATCGCCCGTGAAGCCGTGGCCAACGGTTGCGGCCGCCTGGAATGGAGCGTGCTGGACTGGAACACCCCGGCGATCGGCTTCTACGAAGCCGTGGGCGCCAGGGCCCAGGACGAGTGGATTCGCTACCGGCTGGAAGGCGATGGGCTGGTGGCCTTCTCCGAAGGCCGCGCCGTTTCGGGCGATTGAGCCTGGCTCTTCCCTGCGCCGCACCTTGGCATGGCCCTGGGTGCCTTGCCCTCACTGACGCCTTACCCTCCGGAGCCCCCATGATCCACATCCGCCCCATGACCGAGGACGATTTCGTCCTCTTCTGGCCCACCTTCCAGACCATCGTCGCCGCTGGCGATACCTATGCCCTGGACCCGGCGATGACCTTCGAGCAGGCTCGGCACCTGTGGCTCGAGCTGCCCCTGCGCACGCTGGTCGCCGAAGCGGACGGCCAGCTGCTGGGCAGCTATTACCTCAAGCGCAACGCCGCCGGCCCCGGTGCCCATGTCGGCAACTGCGGCTACATGGTCTGCGAATCGGGGCGCGGCCGTGGGGTGGCCCGGGCGATGTGCGAGCACTCGCAGAAACTGGCTCGCCAGGAGGGTTTACTGGCCTTGCAGTTCAACTGCGTGGTGGCTACCAACGAGGTGGCGGTGGCGCTGTGGACCAAGCTTGGCTTCGACACCGTCGGGCGCCTGCCACGGGTGTTCCGTCATGCCCAGTTGGGGCTGGTCGATGGCCTGGTGATGTACAAGTGGCTGGCCGATGACCCGGTGGTGGAGACTCCGCCCCTGCTGATCGGCCGCAAGAACATCGAGGCCCGCGTGTCGCGCCGTCGCGGCCGCTGAAGGGAGCATTGCCCGCAGCGTGCTGTCCACTGCCACGCCAATAGAGGATTGCAGGAGGTGGACATGCGTCACGTGAAGCTTGCCGGCCGTGCGGTGCCGGTGATCGGCCAGGGTACCTGGTACATGGGCGAGGACTCGACCCGTCGGGCGGCCGAGGTGGCGGCCTTGCAACAGGGGATCGAGCACGGCATGACCCTGATCGACACGGCGGAGATGTATGCCGAAGGCGGCGCCGAGACGGTGGTCGGCCAGGCCATCGCCGGACGTCGCGACCAGGTGACCCTGGTCAGCAAGGTCTACCCGCACAACGCCAGCCGCCAGGGCGTGGCGGCAGCCTGCGAACGCAGCCTGCGGCGGCTGGGCACCGAGTGCATCGACCTCTACCTGCTGCACTGGCGCGGTCGCTACCCGCTGGAGGAAACCGTCGAGGCCTTCGAGCGGCTGCGCGAACAGGGCAAGATCGAGCGCTGGGGCGTGTCGAACTTCGATGTCGAAGATCTGGAGGAACTGGACAACCCGGACTGTGCGACCAACCAGGTGCTGTACAACCCGGTGGAGCGCGGGATCGAGTTCGACCTGCTGCCGTGGAGCCGTGCGCGACACCTGCCGACCATGGCCTATTGCCCGTTGGCCCAGGCGGGTCAGTTGCTGGGGCATCCAGTGCTGGCACAGATCGCCGAGCGGCATGGCGTGACGGCTGCGCAGGTAAGCCTGGCGTGGGTGACGCGGGAGGACGGGGTGATCGCCATACCGAAGGCCGTGGACCCGGTGCATGTGCGATTGAATGCAGCTGCGGGTGAGCTGGTGCTCGATGCGCAGGATCTGGCGGCGATCGATCAGGCGTTTCCGGCGCCGACGCGTAAGCAGCGGTTGGCGGTCGTGTGAGGGAGTAGCGCGGTAAGATCTGGGTAAGCTGATGGCTCAGGGTGGCTGACTTGCGGCCCCTGCGGGCCCGATCGCGGCACTGGGGCCGCTCCCACACCCGTAGTGGCATCGGGGTGAATCAGACTGCGTGATTGTCTCTATCGTGGGAGGATCTGGCGGCGATCGATCGGGCGTTTCCGGCACCGACGCGCAAGCAGCGGTTGGCGATGGTGTGAGGCGGGGTGCGAAGATCTGGTTAAGCTGATGGCTCGGGGTGGCTGACTTGCGGCCCCTGCGGGCCCGATCGCGGCACTGGGGCCGCTCCCACACCCGTAGCGCCACCGCGGGGTTGCAGGCTATCGCGGTCACCTGTGGGAGCGGCCCCAGTGCCGCGATCGGGCCCGCAGGGGCCGTAAAATCAGCCCCTCCATCTGTCAGGCATCACGCACCCAAGCCGCCCTTCTCTCTCAAACTACCCTGGCCAACACCCCACGACGCCCTTTCCCTCAACCGCCTCAATGCCCCCCCGACCCCGGCGCCGGCTTGGCGCTGAATGGGGGTTTGGCGAACCACACCAACAGGATCAACCCGGCGAACACCCAGGTCATCATCATGAAGTAATCCACCGTCGACATCATGTACGCCTGCCCATTGAGGATCTGTTCCAGCTGGGCGTAACTCTGCCCATTGGCGCCCCCGAGGGTCTCCAGGGCATGCCGGGTCGCCGGGTCGTAGGTGCTGATGTGCTCGCTCAGGTACGCATGGTGCTGATCGGCCCGGCGGATCCAGATCCAGGTGGTCAACGAGGCGGCGAAGCTGCCACCCAGCGTACGCAGGAACGTCGCCAGGCCCGAACCGTCGGCGATCTGCTGGGGCGGCAGGTCCGAGAGCAGGATGCTCAGGGTCGGCATGAAGAACAGCGCCACGCCGATCCCCATGAACATCTGCACCAAGGCGATGTGCGTGAAGTCCACCTGATCGGTGAACCCGGCGCGCATGTAGCAGCTGCCGCCGATGGCGAGGAACGCCAGCGCCGCCAGCACGCGCAGGTCGAAGCGGTGGGCGTACTTGCCGACGAAGGGCGACATGATCACAGGCAGCAGGCCGATCGGTGCCACGGCCAGGCCTGCCCAGGTGGCGGTGTAGCCCATCTGCGTCTGCAACCACTGCGGCAGGATCAGGTTGATGCCGAAGAACCCGGCATAGCCGCCCACCAGCACAATGGTGCCGACGCGGAAGTTGCGGTGGGTGAACAGGCGCAGGTTGACGATCGGGTGGCGGTCGGTCAGTTCCCAGATCACGAAGCCGATCAGGAACACCAGCGAGATCAGGCTGCCGACGATGATGAACGGCGACTCGAACCAGTCCAGGTCGTTACCCTTGTCGAGCACCACCTGCAAGGCGCCGACCCCGACGATCAGGGTCAACAGGCCGATGTAGTCCATCGGCTGGCGGCTGGTGACCACTGGCCGGTCGCGCATCTGCTGGCGCACCACGGCGGCGGCGAACAGACCGATCGGCACGTTGATGAAGAAGATCCACGGCCAGCTGTAGCTGTCGGTGATCCAGCCCCCGAGAATCGGCCCGGCAATCGGCGCCACCACCGTGACCATGGCCAGCAGCGCCAGGGCCATGCCGCGCTTGGCCGGGGGATAGACGGCGATCAGCAAGGTCTGGGTCATCGGGTACAACGGCCCGGCGACCACCCCTTGCAGCACGCGAAAGCCCACCAGCTCGGGCATCGACTGGGCGATGCCGCAGAGGAACGAGGCCAGCACGAAGAGCAAGGTGGCCCAGATGAACAGCTTGACCTCGCCGAAGCGTCGGCTCAGCCAACCGGTCAGCGGCAAGGCGATGGCGTTGCTGACGGCGAACGAGGTGATCACCCAGGTGCCCTGCTCGTAGCTGACCCCCAGGTTGCCGGAGATGGTCGGCAAGGCGACGTTGGCGATCGTCGTGTCGAGCACCTGCATGAAGGTCGCCAGCGACAGACCGATGGTGGTCAGCAGCAGGCTCGGCGGGGTGAACTGGGCCGGCGCGCTCTGGCTCATCGGGACGCCGACTTGCCGCTGGCGGCGCTGTTCTCGCGGATCAGGCGGCTGATCAGCTGGTCGGCCTCGGCCAGCTGCTGGTCATACACCTGGGTGGCGAACGGCGCCTGGCGCGGCGGTTGCTGGGCCAGGGTCGGGCCGCTCTGGTCATGCAGGTCGACTTCGGCCACGGTGGACAGGCCGATGCGCAGCGGGTGCTGCTGCAACTGCTCGCGGTCCAGATGGATGCGCACCGGTACACGCTGGACGATCTTGATCCAGTTGCCGGTGGCGTTCTGCGCCGGCAGCAGGGCGAAGGCGCTGCCGGTCCCGGCACCCAGGCTTTCGACCGTGCCCTTGTAGACGATGTCGTCGCCATACAGGTCGGCGGTGACATCCACCGGCTGGCCGATGCGCATGTCGCGCAGCTGAGTCTCTTTGAAGTTGGCGTCGATCCACACCTCGTCCAGCGGAATCACCGCCATGGTCGCTGCGCCCGGCTGCAGGCGCTGGCCCAGCTGCACGGTGCGCTTGGCGACATGGCCGGTCACCGGCGCCACCAGGGTGGTACGAGCATGGGCGAGATAGGCCTGACGCAGGTCGGCGGCGGCGGCCATCACGTCGGGATGGGAGGCCACCACGGTGTCGTCGACCAGGGCCGTGCTGGTGGCCAGCTGCTGACGGGCGTTGTCCAGGCCGCTTTGCGCGCTGGTCAGGTCATCCTGAGCGTGCGACAGCTCCTCGGCGGCGATCGCACCGCTGGAAGCCAGCTCCTTGCGTCGGTTGTAATTGTCGCGGGCCGTCTTCAGCTGGGCCTGGCGGCTTTGCACCTGGGCCTTGAGCGCGTCGACGTTGCTGTACAGCCCCCGCACCTGGCGCACGGTACGGGCCAGATTGGCCTCGGCCGACTGCAAGGCCACTTCGCTGTCGCTCGGGTCGAAGGTGAGCAATACCTGGCCAGCCTGCACCAGGTCGCCATCATCGGCGCCGATGCGGGTCACGGTGCCGGTCACCAGGGGGGTGATCTCGACCACGTTGCCGCTGACGTAGGCATCGTCGGTGCTTTCGTACCAGCGTCCGACGAGCGAATACCAGGCCCAGAAACCGGCTGCACCGAGGATCACGAGCAGCAGCAGGCCCAGCAGCAGCACCTTGCGCTTGCGCGAGGACTGGGGCGCCGGGGGAGTAGAAGAAGTGTCCGCAGGAGTGGCCATGGCGATACCTTGGGAAGAAGTCGAATCAGGAAAAGGTCAGCGGTCGCCGAAGCGGCGCAGGGTCAATGGGTCACCGGCGTTGCACAGCACCTTGGCCAGCAGACGTTCGAGCGTCTGCAGCTCGTCGATCTCGAGTACCCCGACCAGGTCGTTCATCGCCGCCGCGCCGATCTCCGGCAGGCGGTCGGCCAGGGCCTGACCGTCTTCGGTCAGCTCCAGGCGTACCACGCGCCGATCGGTCGGGCAGCGCTGCCGTCGCACCAGGCCCTTGTGCTCCAGACGATCGAGCATGCGCGTCATCGAACCGCTGTCCAGGCCCAGGTAGCGGCACACCTCGGCGGGCGTGTCGACCTGGTACTGGGTCACGATGATCAGCACCTTGAACTGCGCCGCCGTGACGCCGAAGGGTTCGAGGTGGCCGTCCAGGACACGGTCCTTGAGCAGCGCGGCACGCCCCAGCAACAGGCCGATGGCACAGTGCGAGAAGTTTTCTGACGTGAAATGGGACAAAGGGCACCTGCACAGCGGCGACGATCGATGAATACGCATCGCGCCTAGACGAACGTGGACATAAGGTCAATCGGCTCCATGCCCTGCACCTGCCCGAAAACACGCAGGAATATGTGTGCAAATATTACTGCTTAGGCAGTGAATGTCAAACAGGTTATTAGCTCGCTATCTATCTAACGATGGACGGCGAACTGAGCGAGCTGTCTGTAGGCCTCTGCCCTTAAAAAAAATTTAAATGAGAGCAATTCACGGCGTTCTCGGTTCTCGCTGGCAACCCCCATGGGTAGAATGCGCAAAAACTGGAGTTGCGATGATCCCCGACCGCCCGACCTGCAGCGAACAAGACGCCATCACCGACGCCGCCGCGTACTGGTGCATGCGCCTGCATGCGCCCGACTGCAGCCGGCTCGAGCGTCAGGCGTTCGCCCGCTGGCTCGATGAAGACCCGCGGCACGCCGTCGAGTACCGCGCCATGGAGCAGATCTGGCACACCACCGACCTGCTGCCGCGCACCCCGTTCGTGCTGGAACCCGATCCGGTCGAATCGCCTCGTCGCCCGCGTGCGACCCCACTGCGTCGCCTGGCGACCGCGGCCGTCATCGGCCTGCTGGGGCTGCCGCTGGCCGCCTGGATCGGTTGGGAACATGGCTGGGTGCCCAATGCCTACCAGCACCTGGAAAGCACCGACCAGGTCCGCAGCGTGCGCCTGAGCGATGGCAGCCAGGTGGAACTGAACCTGGACACCGAGCTGCGCTTCTTCAATTTCAAGGACCAGCGCCGGGTGGCGCTGATCAAGGGCGAGGCGTTCTTCGAGGTCAGCCACGACAGCGCCCACCCGTTCATCGTGCGCGCCGGCAGCGGCCAGACACGCGTGACCGGGACGCGCTTCAACGTGTGGAAGTACAAGGACCAGGTCAAGGTGACCCTGGTCGAGGGCTCGGTACAGGTCAGCAGCGATGGTGAGACCGGTGGCTATCGCCTGGACCCCGGCATGCAGGCGCACTACCAGGCCGGTGACTTCGAACCGCAGCTGAGCCAGACCCAGGACCACGGCAACAGCCTGGCCTGGCGCAACGGGCGTCTGGTGCTCGACGACCTGACCCTGGCCGAGGCCCTGCCGTCGATCAACCGCTACCTGGCCAAGCCGCTGCGCCTGGCCGACCGCAGCGTGGGGCAGATCCGCATCAGTGGCACCTACAGCACCCATGATGTCGAAGGCCTGGTGCGCACCCTGCCCAAGGTGCTGCCGGTCTACCTGACCCGCAGCCAGGACGGCAGCACCGTCCTCAACCGCATCTCCCCTGCCCCCTCACGCGGCTGACGGCGGGTTCAGAGCACCATCGCCGCCATCCAGCCGAAGGCCAGCAGGGGCACGTTGTAGTGGATGAAGGTCGGCACCACGGTGTCCCAGATGTGGTGATGCTGCCCGTCGACGTTGAGCCCCGAGGTCGGACCGAGGGTCGAGTCGGACGCTGGCGAGCCGGCATCGCCCAGGGCGCCGGCGGTGCCGACGATGCACACGGTGGCCAGCGGGTCGAAGCCCAACTGCACGCACAGCGGCACGAAGATCGCGGCCAGGATTGGCACGGTGGAGAACGACGAGCCGATGCCCATGGTCACCAGCAACCCCACCAGCAGCATGAGCAAGGCGCCAAGACCCTTGCTGTGGTTGATCCATTCTGCAGCGCTGGTGACCAGGGCCTGGACGTCGCCGGTGGCCTTCATGACCTCGGCGAAGCCCGAGGCGGTGATCAGGATGAAGCCGATCATGGCCATCATCTTCATGCCTTCGGTGAACAGGTCATCGGTGTCCTTCCAGCGCACGATGCCCGACAGCGAGAAGATCAGAAAGCCTGCCATGGCGCCGATGATCATCGAATCCAGCCAGAGCTGCACGACGAACGCCAAGACGATGGCGATGCCCGCCACCAGCAGGGTCATGGGGTTGTAGCGAACGGCGACCTGCTCGACCTGCTCGATGCGCGACAGGTCGTACTCGCGCTTGCGCCGGTAGCTGATGAACACCGCCACCAGCAGCCCAACCAGCATGCCGGTGGCCGGAAGGGCCATGGCGTGGGTCACGTTGATGCCGCTGATGTCGACGCCGGCGCGGCTGACGTTGGCCAGCAGGATCTGGTTGAGGAAGATGTTGCCGAAGCCCACCGGCAGGAAGATGTACGGCGTGATCAGGCCGAAGGTCATCACGCACGCGATCAGGCGTCGGTCGATCTTCAGTCGGGTGAGCACGTACAGCAGCGGCGGCACCAGCAGCGGAATGAAGGCGATGTGGATCGGCAGCACGTTCTGCGAGGCGATCGCGACCATCAGCAGCAGGCCGATGAGCAGCCATTTGACCTTGCCCCCTTCGGCATGCCCTTGCAGGTCGATCATGCGCAGGGCGCGGTCGGCCAGGGCGTGGGCCAGTCCGGACTTGGCGATGGCCACGGCGAAGGCGCCGAGCAGCGCGTAGGACAAGGCCACCGTGGCCCCGCCCCCGAGACCACCGTTGAAGGCCGCCAGCGTGCCCTCGATGCCCAGCCCACCGACCAGGCCCCCGGTCAGCGCACCGACGATCAGCGCGATGACGACGTGCACGCGGGACAGGCTCAGCACCAGCATGACGCTGACCGCGGCAATGACTGCATTCATGAACGGATCTACCTCTTGCGACGAATGAAAAGCGACGGGTTGCCTGTACCTGGACGTTCGCGGACGGCTGAACGTTAGCGCCAAGGGACCGTGACACCGCCCAGCGACCAGGAAAGCGCCGACAGGGTGCGAACGGCCCGGCCAGGCGCGGGTGCAGCCTTGGGCTGCCACGCCAAGGCCCAGGAACGGGTTTCACGAAGGGCGCACACTCTGAAGCAGGGCACCCTGGATGTCAAAGTCATGACGGTCATCAAGATTGCCCGTACACGGCCGATACGCCGTCATGCCGATTTGAAACTCACCAAGGGGCTCGCTTCATGCCACTGCGTCAACTGTCCATCCAATGGAAGATCACCCTGCTGGCCGGGCTATGCCTGGCAGCCATCGTCACGCTGCTGGTCGGCCTGTCTCTCTACCGCATGGACCACACCAGCGACCTGGTCAAGGCCAGCAGCACGCAGATGCTGACCCAGGCGGCCCAGGCGCGCATCGAGGCCGAGGGCACGGTGCAGGCCCAGAACATCCGCCGTCAGTTCACCGAGGCGTACCATTACGGTGCAGGCTATGTGCGGCAGGTGCTGTTCCTGCGCGAGCAGGCCAGCAAGCGCGGCATCGACGCCCGCGAGCTGCGTCAGGAACTGGCCGCGCTCGTGCAGAACGCGCTGCGTGGCAAACCCGAGTTGCTGGGCCTGTCGCTGGTGTTCCAGCCGGACGGACTGGACAACCAGGATGCACGGTTCGCTGACCAGGCCGCCCTGGGCAGCAACCCTCAGGGGCGTTTCGCGCTGTACTGGTCACAACCGCGGGCCGGGCAACTGACCGCCACCACCCTGCCGGAAAGCGACATGACCGACACCCGCGTCGGCCCCAGCGGCGAGCCGGCCAACACCTGGTGGGCCTGCCCGAATCGCACGCGCCAGGTGTGCGTGAGCGAACCCTATTTCTATGAAGTGGAAGGCCAGCAGGTGCTGATGACCAGCATCGTGTTCCCGCTGATGGTCGCCGATCGGGTGATGGGGACCCTGTCGGTGGACATCAACCTGAACAGCCTGCAGGCGCTCAGCGAAGAAGCCAGCCGCGGCCTGTACGAAGGCCGTACCCGCGTGGGCATCCTCAGCCCGGGCGGGTTGCTGGCTGGCTACAGTGGCGATGCCAGCAAGCTGGCCACGCGCTTCGACCAGGTGGACACCGCCCAGGGCGCCGAGCTGACGCGCCTGCTGGGCGAAGGCAAGCCGATGAGCCTGGTGCAGGATGCCGATCACCTCAAGGTACTGGCGACCTTCGCGCCGATCCCGGGTGGCAAGCGTTGGGGCGTGATGCTGGATGCGCCCAAGCAAGTCCTGACCGAACCGGCCGATGCGCTGGAGCAGGAACTCGACCAGTTGAACACCCAGGGCACCTGGCTGGAACTGGCCCTGGGCATCGGTGCGGCCTTGCTGGGCCTGCTGCTGGTCTGGCTGCTGGCGCGCGGCGTGACCCGGCCGATCCTCGGCGTGGCAGCGATGCTCAAGGACATCGCCAGCGGCGAAGGCGACCTCACCCGCCGTCTGCAATACGCCAAGCAGGACGAGCTGGGCCAGCTGGCCGGCTGGTTCAACCGCTTCCTGGACAAGTTGCAGCCGATCGTGGCCGAGGTGAAGCAGTCGGTGACCGCTGCCCGTGGCAACGCCGAGCAGTCGGCAGCCATCGCCAGCCAGACCAGCGCCGGCATGGAACAGCAGTTCCGCCAGGTCGACCAGGCTGCTACCGCTTCGCAGGAGATGAGCGCCACCGCCCAGGACGTGGCCCGCAGTGCGGCCCAGGCCGCACAAGCCGCACGCGAAGCCGATCAGGCGACCCGCGAAGGCCTGGCGGTGATCGACCGCACCACCACCGGCATCGATGCTTTGGCCCACGAGATGAACAGCGCCATGGACCAGGTCGGCGGCCTGGCCCGCAACAGCGAACAGATCGGCAGCGTACTGGAAGTGATCCGCTCGATCGCCGAGCAGACCAACCTGCTGGCCCTCAACGCGGCGATCGAGGCCGCCCGTGCCGGTGAAGCCGGTCGCGGGTTCGCCGTGGTCGCCGACGAGGTGCGCAACCTGGCGCGGCGTACCCAGGAGTCGGTGGAAGAGACCCGGCAGGTCATCGAAGCCTTGCAGGCCGGCACCCACGACGTGGTTTCGGCCATGGAAGGCAGCCACCGCCAGGCGCAGGACAGCGTCGAGCAGGTGAACCATGCCGTGAGCGCCCTACAGCGCATCGGCGAGGCGGTCAGCGTGATCAGCGACATGAACCTGCAGATCGCCAGCGCGGCCGAGGAGCAGAGCGCGGTGGCCGAAGAGATCAACCACAACATCGCCACCATCCGCGACGTGACCGAGTCGCTGTCCGAACAGGCCGGCGAAGCGGCGCGGGTCAGCCAGTCGCTCAATGGGCTGGCCAATCAGCAGCAGGGGTTGATGGATCAGTTCAGGGTGTAAGGCAGGCGGTGGTGCGGGCGGCGTGTCGAGGCTCAAGCGGCAGGCTTGGCATCGCCTGCACCGCCCTCATCGCGGGCAAGCCCGCTCCCACAAGCTGCTTGCGCAGCCCTGCCTACATTGACGGCTGCAGGGATCTGGGTGGGAGCTGGCTTGCCAGCGATAAGGCCCTGCTAGGTGCCGCATGCGGTTGGGCATGTGCCGAGTAGTGAAAGACTGGCCGCGAAGCTCAGTCACCTGTGGGAGCGGGCTTGCCCGCGATGACGCCAGTGGCCTCACCGCCCGTTCAAGCTGTGCCCTGCCTTCCAGGCCCACTCCACCTCAGGCCCCCGGCTTGCTCTCGGCCACCGTTTCCGCGTCGGGCTGCCCGGCCTGTGGCGTCAGGTGCAGGATCCGGTCACGTCCCCCTTCGGCCAGCAGGTAGCCGCCCTCTCCGTCCGGCACGATCGCCTGGGGCGCCTTGAGGAAGGTCAACACCGTGTGCTGATGCCCCTGGGGGTCGATGCGCAGCAACCGGGCGCGGTGGGTGGAGTCCTCGCTGATCCACAACCCACGCTGGTCGCACATCAGGAAGGTCGGGTTGCGCAACCCGGCGACCACCACTGGGTCGCGCTTGTCCGGGGTCAGGGCCCGTACCTGGCCAGCGGCCTTTTCGGTGTAGAGCAGACGACCCTCGCCACAGCGCGTCAGGCCTTCGCCCTCGGTCAGCCCCGAGCGCAACACGTCGAGTGCACCCGTGCGCCAGTCGTAGCGCATCAGACGGCCATCGGCCTTGCGGTCCTCGATCGCGTACAGGTGCTGGGCATCGCTCCACAACCCCTGGACGTTCTCGCCCTCGAACAGGTGGGTGACCTGGCCATCGCGCGACAGGCTGACCGGCGCCTTGCCGCCCTCCTGGCTGAACACCCAGCCGCCTTGGGCAGCGATCATGCCGTCGGGCTTGGACAGGCCCTTGACCATCACCTCCCGCTCGCCCTCGCGGGTGATGCGCAGGATACTGCCCTGCCCGTCCTTGAGCTCGCGGCTGACCAGCAGGCTGCCGTCGGCCAGGGGCACCAGGGAGGCGGCCTTGTCGACCGATCCGTGCACCACCTCCACGGCCCAGCCCTTGGCAGCCTGGACCGGGTAGAAACTCTGCCAGGCAAAGAAGCCCAAGGCACTGACCACCACACCGGCTGACACCAGCATGACGCCTTTGATACGCCGCGTACGAACGCCCACTCACCTTTCCTCGTGTGTCGATGGTGGGGGCATGCTAGCAAGGGGATGTGAAAATTGTGTCGGGTGGGGGGTGGGGGGTGCAAGCTGCAAGCTGCAAGCTGCAAGCTGGGAAGGGTGGTGCGTTGAGAACGGTGTAAGGAGCCAACCGGATTTGGCTGGTTTTGTGGGCCCGTTGGGCCCAATCGCGGCACAGGGGCCGCTCCTACACCCGTAGTTACACCGTGGCGTGGCATAGGGGCCGCTCAACCCATAGTTACACCGCGGCGATGCAGGTCATCGCGGACCCTGTAGGAGCGGCCCCTGTGCCGCGATCGGGCCCAACGGGCCCGTAGAATCAGCCACACCGTCTCTACCCTTGGCCATGACGTACAGCCCTACCCGCTTGCAGCTTGCAATTCGCTGCTCGCTGCTCCCACAGTTGACCGCGACGACCTGCAACCCTGCGGTGGGGCTACGGGTGTGGGAGCGGCCCCTGTGCCGCGATCGGGCCCAACGGGCCCGTAGAATCAGCCACACCGTTTCTACCCTTGACCATGACGCACAGCCCTACCCGCTTGCCGCTTGCCACTTGCCACTTGCCACTTGCCACTCACAACTTAAACCTTTTCCTACAACCTCTTGGGAATCCACAACATTGTCAGGCCTGCGCCCCCTACCCATGATCAAGCGCTGGCCCGGCCCGGGCCTACCGTCTGTGAGAATCCGCCCTCATGCCCACCCGCGACCCCGCCCTTCACCCCCTGCGCACCGCCCTGCGCGCACTGGTCGATCACGACCTGCACAACCCGGACGACGATCCGCACCTGAGCGGTGTGCTGTTCTTCTGTGCGACGGATGAACGTAGCCGACAACTGATCGAACAGGTCGAGCTGCTGGCCTACGACGCGTTGATTGATCCTGTCGGGCAACCGATTCACGCGCGTCTGGAGAACATCTCGGAGGGAGGCATAACGGCGTCGGTCGGCCCCCGTGGCGCCGAGCATGAAACGGTGATCGAGATCGCCCTGGCCGGCAAGGGCGTGGTGACGATCAAGGCGGCGCAGTCGTGATGTCCGGCCGCCAGGGCGACGACCGGTCGATGATGCGGGCCCCTTCGACCGGGGGGGCCCATCTGCCCCATCAGGCGATGGCAGCGTCCACCAGCACCTGGGCTTCTGCCACCAGGCGCTGCAGGTGCGCCTCGTCGATGAAGCTTTCGGCGTAGATCTTGTAGATGTCTTCGGTGCCCGACGGCCGTGCGGCGAACCAGCCATTGGCGGTCATCACCTTGAGGCCACCGATGGCCTGGTCGTTGCCGGGCGCATGGCTGAGGATCTGCTCGATGGCTTCGCCGGCCAGTTCGGTCGAGGTGACCTGCTCGGGCGCCAGCTTGCTCAGCAGGGATTTCTGACGGGGATCGGCCTTGGCTTCGACGCGGGTGGCGTACGGACGGCCCAGCGCCTCGGTCAGGTCAGCGTAGGCCTGGCTCGGCGTGCGTCCGGTGCGGGCGGTCATTTCGGCCGCCAGCAGCGCCGGGATCAGACCATCCTTGTCGGTAGCCCACACCCCGCCGTCCATCCGCAGAAACGACGCGCCCGCGCTCTCTTCCCCACCGAAGCCCAGGGAGCCGTCGAACAACCCTTGGGCGAAGTACTTGAAGCCGACCGGCACTTCGTGCAGACGACGCCCCAGCCGCGCGGTGACGCGGTCGATCAGGCCACTGCTGACTACGGTCTTGCCCACCGCCGCATCGGCGCGCCACTGCGGGCGGTGACGGAACAGGTAGTCAATGGCCACGGCCAGGTAGTTGTTCGGGGCCAGCAGGCCGTCGGCGGTGACGATGCCGTGGCGGTCGTGGTCCGGGTCGCAGGCGAAGGCCACGTCGAAACGCTCGCGCAGGCCGATCAGGCCCTGCATGGCGTGCGGCGAGGACGGGTCCATGCGGATCTGGCCGTCCCAGTCGACGGTCATGAAGCGGAAGGTCGGGTCGACCTCGGTGTTGACCACTTCGAGGTTCAACTGATAACGGTCGGCGATGGCCTGCCAGTAGTGGACGCCAGCGCCGCCCAGGGGGTCCACGCCCAGGCGCAGGTTGGCCTGGCGAATGACGTCGAAGTCGATGACGTGCTGCAGGTCTTCGACGTAATGGGCGATGTAGTCATGGCGCTGGGTGGTCGGTGCGACCAGGGCCTGGGCGTAATCCATGCGCTTGACGCCATCCAGGCCGGCGGCCAGCAGTTCGTTGGCCTTGGCCTCGATCCACTTGGTCACGTCGCTGTCGGCCGGGCCGCCATTGGGCGGGTTGTACTTGAAGCCGCCACTCTGCGGCGGGTTGTGCGACGGGGTGATGACGATGCCGTCGGCCAGGCCCTGCTGGCGGTCGCGGTTGTAGCAGAGGATCGCATGGGACACCGCCGGGGTCGGGGTGTACTCGTCGTCCTTGGACAGCCTGACCTGCACGCCATTGGCGGCGAGCACTTCCAGCGCGCTGGCGGCAGCAGGTGCGGACAGGGCATGGGTGTCGGCACCGATGAACACCGGGCCGTCGATGCCCTGGGCCTGGCGGTACAGGCAGATGGCCTGGGTGATCGCCAGCACGTGGTCTTCGTTGAAGCTCGATTCCAACGAGGTGCCGCGGTGACCCGAGGTGCCGAACGCCACGCGCTGAGTGGCCACGCTGGCGTCAGGGCGGTGGGTGTAATAGGCGGTCAACAGGCGGGGAATGTCTACCAGCACACTGGAAGGTGCTGGCTTGCCTGCCAAGGGACTGAGCGTCATGAAAACCTCGTGTTCTGGAGTGTGGGGGGTTGGAACACGCAGTGTACTGAGAGTTCTCGGGCGCGGCGAGGTGATGTGGGGCAAGGGGCTGGGCGTTTGTGCGGTGGGCGATGCGTTGGATCTGTTTGGGGGGGACGAGCGAGATGGGTGGTGCTTTGGGAAGGGCGTCAGGGGGATAGTCGGGCTTGGCTGATTTTGTGGGCCCTGCGGGCCCAATCGCGGCACTGGGGCCGCTCCTACACCCGTAGTCATACCGCCGTGATACAGGCGATCGTGGTCCCCTGCGGGAGATGGGTGGTGCTTTGGGAAGGGAATCAGGGGGATCGTTAGGATTGGCTGATGAGCTGGTCTAATGGCCCCGGACACCTCAATAGGTGAAAATACCCCTACTGAGGAGTTTTCATGACCAAGAAATACAGACAATTCGATGCTGCGTTCAAGCTGGAGGTTTGCCGGCTGATCGTCGACCAGGGCCAGAGTGTGAACTCGGTGTGCATGGATCTGAGCCTGAGCGACACGGCCGTGCGCCGCTGGGTTCAGCAGTACAAGGCCGAGCAGCTGGGTGGTCCGGGCATCGGCAAGCCGCTTACCAGTGAGCAGCAGCGGATTCGCCAGCTGGAGCAGCAGGTTCGCGAGTTGAAGATGGACAACGACATCTTAAAAAAAGCTACGGCCTTCTTTGCCCGCGAATTGAAGTGATCCACCAGCTGGTTCACCAATTGCAACGCAAGGCCTACCCGGTGGCACGTGTCTGCCGGGTACTGCGGATCAGTCGCTCGAGGTTCTACGAAGCCCGTCAGCAACAAGCCAGACCGCGTCCGGCCTGTCCGATCACTGCCCGGCTCAAGGCCACCTTCGAATCCACGGAGCGCTGCTACGGAAGCCGCCGCCTGCTCGGCGCACTGCGCAATGAGGGCATGGTCATCGGTCGCTTCAAGGTCCGCAGCCTCATGAAACAACAGGGCTTACGCCCAGTCTGGAAACGCAAGTTTGTTCATACTACCAACAGCAAGCACAGTTACCCGGTCGCCCCAAACCTGCTCAACCGCCAGTTCACGCCAGCAGGGGTCAATCAGTCTTGGGTAGCTGACATCACGTACATCCGTACCCGCAGCGGCTGGCTGTACCTGGCCGTGGTCATGGACTTGTTCTCGCGCAAGATCGTGGGTTGGGCGATGGCGCCGCACATGCGTGCCGACCTGGTATGCAATGCCCTGCAACTGGCGATTGCGCAACGGCAGCCGCCACCGGGCCTGATTGCCCACTCTGACCGCGGCAGCCAGTACGCCGGCGTTGCCTATCAGAGTCTGCTGGCGCGGCACGGCATGCACTGCAGCATGAGTCGCAAGGGGAACTGTTGGGACAACGCCGTGATGGAGCGCTTCTTCCTGAACCTGAAGATGGAGCGCGTCTGGCGCAAGGATTGCGCCAATCATGGCGAGGCGATCAAGGACATCACGGACTACATCATGCGCTTCTACAACAGGACACGGTTGCACTCGACACTAGGCTACCTGGCTCCGAATCAATACGAGCTGAAGGCCGCCTGAAAATCACCGATCAAGGTGTCCGGAAAAAGTTGACCACCGCATGATTTTATGGGCCCTGCGGGCCCAATCGCGGCGCTGGGGCCCACACAGGGGACCGCGATAGTCTGCAACCCCGCGGTGGGGCTACGGGTGTAGGAGCGGCCCCAGTGCCGCGATTGGGCCCGCAGGGCCCACCAAAACACGCAAGGTAAATGGCGCATGGATAGCGCAAAAAATGCTTTCCTCAAGGGATGAAGGTACCCATTCCCCTGTACACGCCCCTACCCCTCAGGACACTGCCACCACGACGGAAACATCTGCCGCACCCGCGCTTCGGCGAAGCGTTCGTCGATCAGCACCAGCGTGCCCTGGTCGTGGTCACCCCGGATCACCCGGCCCGCGGCCTGGATCACCTTGCGCACCCCGGGGTAGAGGTAGGCGTAGTCGAAGCCCGCACCGAACTGGCGGCCCAGGCGCTGCTTGAACTGCTCGTTGATCGGGTTGACCTGGGGCAGCCCGAGGGTGGCGACGAAGGCGCCGATCAGCCGCGTACCGGGCAAATCGACCCCCTCCCCGAACGCCCCGCCCAGCACCGCGAAACCGACCCCCTGCCCGTCCGGCAAGAAGCGCGCCAGGAAGGCCTCGCGTCGCGCCTCGTCCATGCCCGGCGCCTGCTCCCAGCGCGGGATCGAGGGGTGAAGCTCGGCCAGCAACCGCGAGACCTGTTCCAGGTACTCGAAGCTGCTGAAGAACGCCAGGTAGTTGCCCGGTTGCCGTGCGTACTGCTCGGCGATCAGCTCGACGATCGGCGCCAGCGACGCCTGCCGCTCGCGGTAGCGCGTCGACACATGGCTGGCGATGCGCACCTGCAGCTGCTCGGCCCGGAATGGTGCGGCCACCTCCAGCCAGGCCGTGTCGGCGGGCATGCCCAGCAAGTCGGTGTAGAACTGCCGCGGCCCGAGCGTGGCGGAGAACAGCGTGACGCTGCGGGCGGCGCTCATGCGCGGCGCCAGCAACCGGGCCGGAACCACGTTACGCAGGCACAAGGTGGCCAGCCGCCGCTTGCCCGGCCCTTCGCGTACGCTGATGTCGAACAGGAAATGCTCGTCGAACAGTTCGGCCACGCGGGTGAACTGCAAGGCATGGAAGTAGAACGCCAGCAGGTCCGGCTCGATGCCGACCGGGGCCTGGTTCATCTGCTCCTGCACCACCCCGACGAAACGCTGCAAGGCGCGCAGCAGAGGTTCGGGCACCGCCGCACTGGCCTGATAGGGCGCGCGCTGTTCCTTGTACAGGGCGTTCCAGGCGCGATTGAGCCCGTCCAGCACGCCGGTCAGCCCCGCCGGCTTGCGCTTGCGCAAGGTGGCCAGCTGGCCCTGGTCAAGGCTGGCGCTGTACATCTGCCGCCCGCGCTCGACCAGGTTGTGCGCCTCGTCCACCAGCACCGCCGTGCGCCACTGGTTGGCCTGTGCCAGGCCGAAGAGCAAGGCGTGGGCATCGAAGTAGTAGTTGTAGTCCGCCACCACCAGATCGGCCCAGCGCGCCATCTCCTGGGCCAGGTAGTAGGGGCAGACCTGGTGCGCCAGCGCCACCTCGCGCACGCCGGCCTGATCCAGCAGAGGCCGTTGGTTGGCTGCCTCGCGTGCCGCGGGCAAGCGATCGTAGAAGCCCTGGGCCAGCGGGCAGGACTCGCCGTGACAGGCCTTGTCCGGGTGCTCGCAGGCCTTGTCGCGGGCGATCAGCTCGAGGGTTCGCAACGCCGGTTGTGGCGAGGCCTCGGTCAACTGGCGCAGCGCGTGCAGGGCCAGGGCGCGGCCGGGGGTCTTGGCGGTCAGGAAGAAGATCTTGTCGAGCCGCTGCGGCGTGGTGGCCTTGAGCAGCGGAAACAGCGTGCCGAGGGTCTTGCCGATGCCGGTGCTGGCCTGGGCCATCAGGCAACGCCCGGTGCTGACCGCCTTGTACAGGGTCTCGGCCAGTTGTCGCTGGCCCTGGCGGAACGCGGCGTACGGGAACTGCAACGCCTGCAAGCCCTCGTTGCGCGCCAGCAGCCGCTGCTCCTGGGCCTGGGCCCAGCCAAGAAAATACCCGCAGACCTTGTCGAAGAAGCGCTCCAGGTCGGTTGCCTGCCAGGACTCGTTGATCACCGTCTGCCGGTCGCTGTCGACGTCCAGGTAGACCAGGGCCACCTCGATGCGCTCGAGCTGCCGCGCCTGGCACAGCAGCCAGCCATAGACCTTGGCCTGCGCCCAGTGCAGTTGCCGGTGATTGTCCGGCTGGCGCGAGAGGTCGCCGCGGTGGGTCTTGATTTCTTCCAGGCGGTTGAGCGCCGGGTCGTAGCCGTCGGCCCGCCCCCGTACCCTTAGGCTCTGGTACTGCCCTTCCAGCGCGACCTCGGCCTCATAGCCGGCGCCCCGACGCGCCACCACGCGGCGATGGCCGTCGATGCCCTCCTGGGCGGTGGGCGATGGGGTGAAGCGCAGGTCCAGGTCACCCACCTTGGCACTGAACTCGCACAGGGCACGCACGGCGACGGTGTAGCTCATGAAGCGGCGTTGTCCCAGCGCACGTGGCAGACGTCCACCGGCAAGCCATGCTCGCGGCAGAACTCCAGCCAGCGCAGCTGGTTGTCCTGCAGGCGATCGCCCGGCCCCTTGACCTCGATCATTCGGTAACGGCCTTCGTCGGGCCAGAACTGGATCAGGTCCGGCATGCCGGTGCGGTTGTTGCGGATGTCCTGCAACAGCCGGATGAAGCACGCCTTCAGGTGCGCCGGCGGCAGGCAGCCCAGGGCCTGGTCGAGCAACTCGGGCGACAGCGCCGGCCAGCAGACGAAGGGCGACTGCAAGCCTTGCTTGGCCTGGTGAACCTGGCGGATGACCTCGGCATGGGTACCGGCGTCGAGCCGGGCGAAACACGCCTCGAAGGCTTCGGCGCGGCGCAGCTGGAAGTCGGCTTCGTGCAGGTCCTGCGGCGCGCTCTGGAACGGGTGGAAGAACGCACCCGGCACAGGCGAGAAGATCACCTCCCAGCACAGCAGCCCGAACAGCCCGTTGAAAAGGGTGTTCTCCACGTAGTGCACCTGCCCGCCATGCTCCTGGTGCAGGTACTGGCCGACCGCGCGCTCGACCCCGAGGCTGGCGTGCTCGGCCGGCAACACCAGATGGATCAGGTTGGCCGCCGGCGCCTTGCGACGTGAACGCGGCGCGCCGCCCAGCTTGCGCGCCAGGCGTGGCAGCATGCGTTCGAGGGCCTGCACTTCCAGGGCATTGGCCGGGGCTTCGGCCACCTGGGTGGCGAAGGCATGGGCGGCGTCCCACTGCTCGCTGCGCTCGAGCACACGCACCTGACGGATGCGCGCCTGCGGGTGCTGGCACTCGGCGTAGATGGCCGTGGCCTGCTCCCAGTCGCCCAGGCGTTCGCACTGCTGGCCGAGGCCGAACAGCAGACGCGCCCGGCGCCGAGCCAGCCAGGGGTTGTCGGCGGCAAGCGCGGGTAATGCGGCGAACACCTGCTGCGGCGTGGCACCCTGCTCCAGTTGTTCGGTGCAGGCATGCAGCGCCATGGCCGCGGTCACGTCTTCACGGCTGCGCAAGGCCCGCGAATCAGCGCTGAAGGCCACCTGCTCGTAGCGGGCGAAGCCCAGGTCGGCCAGCACGAACTCCGACCAGTCCTGGTACAGGTTGCCGAAGAACAGCAGCCGCAGCCGATCGCACAACGCTTGCAGACGCCACTGCACCACACGCTCAGGAAAGGTCGGGAACCACGACGCCAGGGTGCGCGGCGCCAGTTCCAGGGCCAGCAGTTCGGCCAGCAGCTCGTGCTTGAGCGCCTTGGGCCGGCTCAACTGCCCGGCGAAGCACCGCGCCAGCTCATCCTTGCGCAGCAGACCAAACAGCTGCTCGACGCCCAGTTCGATCTGCTCGGCCACCCAACCGGTGTCGAGCAAGGGGGCCAGGGCCGCGTGCGTGCAGCCGATCTCGGCGTACTGGAGCTTGTCGGTACGAAACAGTTCGCCCTTGCGCATGACCATGCGCACCAGCAAGGCACGCGCAGGGCGTGGTAACTCGGCGAACGTGCGGATGAACGCGCGCTCCTGCTCGTCGAGCAGGTCGGCGTAGCGCAGCTCGACCCAGTCGAGTACCTGTTGGAAGTTGTACAGGTAGTAGAAGGGTTCTTCGACGGAATGGGCGATCACGGTAGACAGGCGGCAAAGGGATTGACGCACTGGTTATACATACAGACGGCGGCGCCAGGCAAATCGGCTGGATCAGCGGTCAGGCTGTCGATGCCGTGCCAGCCGTTGCCGCAGCAGGCCCACGGCCTGGCGCAGGTCGTTCAGGCGGCCGCCCTCCCAGGCCAGCAGGATGTACTGCCGGTGCCAGCCCCGCGCGCTGAACATCGGCCCTGGCGCGGCATGCAGGCCCTTGGCCGAGAACTCGCGCAGCACACGCTGCACATCGGTCTCCTGGTAGACCCGCCCCCACAGCCCGCGCCCGCCCGAGGGACGTTCGAAGGCCAGTTGCCCCGGCACCTGCCGGGCGATCTCCGCGCACAATGCGTCCATCCGCGAAGCCAGCTCGCGACGCACCACCTGCAGGTGGGCATCGACCTGGCCCTTGACCAGCAACCGTGCCAGGGCGTGCTGGCGCAGGGGCGGCAGGCGGAAGTCGCGCCAGATGAAGGCCTGACGTACCGGCTCGTGGTCGCTCAGCACGTAGACGTAGGGCGCCTCGGCGCCGACGCAGGCCTGCAACGAGCCAAGCACCAGCAGGCGCTCCGGGTCGAGCGCATCGCGCAACCGCGCAACCGGTGGGCCATCGAAGCAATGCTCGCTGTCCAGGTCGTTTTCCAGTACCCAGACCCGGTGCTGATCGAGCAACGCCGCCATGGCCCGCTGCGCCGTCATCGACATCACGCGCCCCAGCGGGCTGGCCAGGCAGGACGGCAACATCGCCAGCCCGATCCGCTCGTGCCGCAACAAGTGCGCCAGCGCGCACAGATCCGGACAACCCCGGGCGTCGAGCGGCAGCTCGACGACGCGGCGACCGGTCTGGTTCAGCAGCCACAGCAGGCGGGCGCAGACGGGCGATGGCACCAGGATGGCTTCGTTCTCCAGGTGCAGGGCCGCGAACACGGTTTCCAGCAAGGTCTGCAGGTCGGTCGCCAGGTAGACGTCCTCGGCGCTCCAGCAATGCACCGACGACTGCGTGTAGCGCGTGGCCAGGGCGCTGCGCAGCATCAGCTCCCCGGCCAGGCGCCGCTCGTGCACGCTGCGGCTGCCCTGACGCGCCAGACGCCGCTCCTCGGTGAGCAGTGCATGGTCCAGCGCCGGCATGGCAGGCAGCGGCGGCTCGAGCAAGTGCAGGCTGTGGTGGCCGGCCGAGATCGCCGGCGCGGGAGGACGTGCACGCTGCGCACCGTCAATGGAACGGTTGATGTAATAACCGGACTTGGGCACCGACCGCACGTAGCCTTCATGCTCCAGCTGGTTGTAGGCGTGCTGCACGGTCGAGAGCGAGACTTTCAGGCGCTTGGCCAGATCGCGCAGCGAAGGCAGCTTGGGCTCGTTGCACACCGTGTTGTGCCGGGTCAGCGTCAACAGATAACGGTACACGGCTTGGTAGGCGAATTCGCCCCGGCTCGACTTGCTCATCGGGCCGCCACCTGCGAGGTCGGACTCGCGTTGACCGTCAGGCCGCCGCGGGCCCAGTCGGGCAGCTCGCCCTGGCGCCAGGCCAGGTGCGCGAACAGGTGCCGCCACCCCTGTGGCCGCCCCGGGTCGGCGTACAACGCTTGCAGGGTATCGACCGGCAGCCCGGTGGCCGTGGTCAGCCAACGGCCGGCCGCTTCCGGGCAAGGTCGGCCCTGCAAGGTCTGATGCAACAAGGGCAGTGCCACGCGCATCTCGGGGTAGCAGCGCCTGACGAAGGCCTCCAGCCCCGCGCCACGGCCTACGAACGGCGCGCTGAGCAGGCAGTCGAGCTGCTGGGGCGACAGCGCATGGGCGCGCAGGAACACGCGGTAGGCCTCTTCGCGCCAAGGGTCGCCCGTCCGGGTGACCGTGCACGGCAGGGACGGCTCCCGAAACCCGTGACATGGCCCTGAGTCGCTCACCGTAGCCTGGGTGGGGTCGTCGGGCAGCAGGTCGGCCAGATCGACCACCTGCAAGCGCGGCTCGTTCGACACCGGCTCGTCCACGTGTGCCAGCGCAGGCTCGGTACCCAGGCAATGGGCCGGCAGGTGTTCGTAGACCTGGGTCAGGTTGTCCAGCAGGCTGCGCGCGCAGTAGCGCACCCAGCGGTCATCCGGCAGGCCCATCGCCCGCCGGCAGCGTTGGCTCCAGGCCAGCAACCGGCGTTGCTGGGCCAGGGATAGTTCGGTGGCCAGCACATCCACGGGCCCCTCGTGGTCCAGCGCGGCCCGGCATGCCCTGGCCTGGGCCAGCACGTGCCAGCCCTCGAGCACCCGTTCGGGCTGGCCGTGGCAGAGGTGCCCGAGGGTCAGCAACCGCTCGCGCCCCACGGCATCGAGCTGCGGGTCGAGCAGGCGCCGCGCGCAGAACGGCACGATCTGGCCCCCGTCGACCATCAACAGCTCGACGCGTGGGTCGTCCTCCAGGAACAGTCGGCTGAAACAGCGCTCCAGCCGCTCGCCCAATGGCATCTGGCGCCCACCCCGGGGCAACAGCAGCACCCGCAGCGCGAAGGTCGCCGACCCGCGGCTGGCAAGGCTCAGCTGCGCCGCCCGCAGGCACGCCAGGGCATGGCTGCCGCGGTCGTCACCGCTGTACGGGAAGAACACCCGAAAGCGTGCGATCTCGTCGGGCCCGCCGGCTGCAACCACCAGGCGCTGGACCAACAACTGCAATGCAGCGCGCTGGGGTCGGCTCATGTCGTCCAACACGCGCTCGAGGACTTGCTTGTATATGTATCGCATAGCCTGGTCATGAATCGTACTTGCCATGTCATGCACCTCCTTGGCAGCTGGGCTCGCTCTTCACGCGACACGTCATTGAATGAAAGCGCTCTTCGAAAACGAGCCATCTCAGGCGCATCGTGGCCGAGACAGCGGTAATCGACTTGCGGCCTTCATTCGACCCAGCCCGCGCCTTTCGCGGCCTGGCCGACGGCTATCACGGGGCCATTATCGATTCTCGAGGCAGGAATAACAGATACAGATCACGGTAAAAAAACCATTCAGACGGGTATTATCGGCCAACTTTCATTCAGACTTTTTCAATGGGCCGACAATAACAAAAAGCGCACTTAAAGTTTGCCACTTAGCCTATCGGCAATTACTTATTGTGCTGTAGGAAATTTCTCAGGGAAGAGATAAGACACGCATCACGCGTTCTATGAAAGGAAACGAGCACACTGCTCGACCAGGGGCAATGCCTGCCGCTGGCCGATGCGCGCGCAGAGGGCTCAGTCGAGCGCCATGTCCAGCACCACACGCCCACCACATGGGCAGTCGTCCATGTAGCGATGCGCCTCGACCACCTGGCTGAACGGGTAGACCTTGACGATCTGCGGCGTCAGCAGACGATCGGCCGTGAAGCGGTTGATGGCGTCCAGCGCCCGCGCCATGGCAGCCTGGTCCTGGGCGATGCCCAGCTCAGGCTTGCCGGTGAAGTTGCCGATGCAGTGCACGTGGAACTGGATGTTCTTCTGGAACGCCGCGCACGCCGGGAACGGGGTCTGGTTGCCGCCTTGCAGGCCGTACAGCACCAGGCTGCCGCGTGGCGCCAGCACATCGCCCAGCAGCGACATCTGCGGGCCACCCAGCCCGTCGAGGACCATGTCCACGCCGCGGCTGTCGGTGTATTTGGCCACCTGCAGCAGCAGGTCCTGTTCCTCGGTGACGATCACCTTGTCGGCCCCCAGCGCCAGCAGCGGCGCACGCTGCTCGGCCTGCTTGGTGACCGCGAACACCTTCAACCCCAGGGCCTTGCCCAGTTGCACGAAGGCCGGCCCGGCGCAGTGGCTGGCATCGGTCACCAGGGCGGTCTGCCCCGGTTTGGCCTTGGCCAGCTCGACGTAGGCGAAGTAGGCGATCAACAGCGGGGTGTAGTGCACGCTCGCCTCGATCGGCGACAGCAGGTCCGGGTAGCGGGTGATGGCCGTGCGTGGCAGCACCACCACGTCGCCGTACACGGGATGGTCGTTGGCACTGGCCGCCGGAAAGCTGGCCACGCGATCGCCGACGGCGATGTCCTCGACCCCGTCGCCCACGGCCGTGACCACCCCGGCCATCTCCTGGCCGATGCCGGCCGGCAGGCGCGCCTTGGACGGTGCCAGGTTCTGTCGCCAGAGCACGTCGTACCAGCTGATGCCGATCGCCTCGACACGCACCTGCACCTCGCCCGCCGTCGGCGTCGGCTCGGCCTGCTGCTCGCAGCGCAGCACCTCGGCGGCGCCGAACTTGTGGAAACGGATGATGCGCGACATGGCCTACCTCGCCTGTATGAACCTCGTATTACCCTGCACTGTATCGGGACATCGCCCGCCAAGCCATGGGCGGTCATCGATAGTCGACATGCCTGACATCGATCGGCCAGGCGCCTCGGCACCCGGTGTGCGGGAAAGCGGTGCAGGGTAACAGCCTTTGGCTTTAGTATTCACCCCTGCCCCACCCCCGGCATACAGGCCCAACGATCGATGAACCGTAACGACCTGCGTCGTGTAGACCTCAACCTGCTGATTGTGTTCGAGACCCTGATGCACGAGCGCAGCGTGACCCGCGCTGCGGAAAAGCTGTTCCTCGGCCAGCCGGCGATCAGTGCGGCCCTGTCGCGCCTGCGCAACCTGTTCGACGACCCGCTGTTCGTGCGCACCGGCCGCACCATGGAACCTTCGGCCCGCGCCCAGGAGATCTTCGCCTTGCTCTCCCCGGCCCTGGACTCGATCTCCACCGCCGTCAGCCGCGCCGCCGAGTTCGACCCGGCCACCAGCACCGCGGTGTTTCGCATCGGCCTGTCGGACGACGTCGAGTTCGCCCTGCTGCCGCTGCTGCTCAAGCGCATCCGCGCCGAAGCCCCCGGCATCGTGCTGGTGGTGCGCCGCGTCAACTACCTGTTGATGCCCGCCCTGCTCGCCTCGGGCGAGATCTCGGTGGGCGTGAGCTACACCGCCGACCTGCCGGCCAACGCCAAGCGCAAGGTGCTGCGGCGCAGCCGGGCCAAGTTGTTGCGTGCCGACAGCGTGCCCGGGGCGATCACCCTGGACGACTTCTGTGCCCGGCCCCATGCGCTGGTGTCGTTCGCCGGGGACCTGTCGGGGTTCATCGACGAGGCGCTGGACACGATCGGGCGCAAGCGTCACGTGGTGCTGGCGGTGCCACAGTTCAACGGGCTGGGGAGCCTGCTCGCGGGGACGGACATCCTGGCGACGGTGCCGGACTATACGGCGGAGGTGCTGACGGCAGCGGGTGGACTGCGGGCGGAGGAGCCGCCGATCGAGGTGGGGGCGTTCGAGTTGCACATGGCCTGGCGTGGGGCGCAGGACAATGACCCGGCGGAGCGGTGGTTGCGGTCGCGGATTCAGGTGTTCTTCGGGGATCCGGACAGTGTGTGAGGACGAGCGCCAGAGGGCGCTGTCGCAGGTCGTCAATGCGGCATTGGCAATCTGATGGCGTCGGTAAGGTGGTTGCAGCAGGTCATGGCCGGTGAAAAGGCCAGGTGAATGATGCCCGCCTCTCCTTTGTAGCGCATGCAATAGGTGCCCTTGTCGAGGGTGATGAACTGTCCCTGGTTCACGTCGGAACTGTCGGGCTCCAGACCGCCTCCGGTGGTGTCCTCGCCTGATCCGATGAAGACCTGACCCGAGGGCACGCGCAGGTACACGCTGCCTCCTCGTTCGTCAGCGACGCCTGGACCCTGATCGGGTACGTGCCGTCGCTCGGCAGATTCAGGAAGGCGATGGCGCCCGCGTTGATTTCCAGTAGCTCGTCGTGCGGGAGGCTCCACCAATCGCAGGTGTCGTCCAGGCGGTAGCGTACCGCTTGTGTGTCGAAGATGGCCAGGGTGGCTGTGTCGGTGTGCAGGTGGAATTCGAGGGTCACGGGGAGTTGGGTAGGTTTTGTCGGGTTGGACTGGGTTTGCGAGGCGGTAGCATGCGCCTGTGTCGTGGAATGCGAGGCCTGCGAGGTGATCGTATCGAGGGATCGAGGGCATGCCGGATCTATGGCGCCTACCAATCGCCGCGCCAGGCTTCCAGGTAGTCGTCGTCGCTCGGGAGACCCACGGCGTCCCCTAATGCGTACAGGAACTCGAGGATCGACTCCCTTTCAACGGTTTCGATCGAGTCTTCGAAGGCGTTGATTTCATGCATGCAGTGCTCGAAGCGTGAGAGCAGGAAGGCGTTGTCAGGCGTGTCGGTGTGGCTCAAGACGTCATTGGACAATGCCGTGAGGGTAGGCTTGATGGGCTCGAGGCATTCGTCATCGCCTTCAAGGTGTTCGATTCTGGTGAGAAATGCGTTGAGCATAATGTTCTTGTCGGCCATGGGAACACTTCATCTCCCTTCACGGGCATTGGACGCTGGAATCGGGCGTTGCCAGTTTGATCATATTATCGTTCGCGTCAAGGGCGGGGCAGTAACCGAAAGGTCTGACGTGCGGCCTGTAGAGCAGGTGATCAGTAGCAGAACGCAGCATCGACGCTCTCAATATGACGTTGCAGCAAGAATTGCTTTGTCGCTTGCTTTTCATCGCGATGGACCGTGACAACTGTCAGGCAGGGCCTCTTCAGGTTTTAATTCCGTTTCAATGCTTGTAGCATCGACCCCTGTCATCCAGTGGTGACATTTGTAACTCAGCAGGTCGTGCAACTTAGTGTGTTATAGGCAATGATACAATTGGCTGGGAAGCGGTAGCGGACTGGAGAACGTCGAACCTATGTTCACGACAGAGCGTTTTTTTGCAAATATAGTAGCCGGATGGTTTCTGATCGTGATGATATCCCTCCTCATGGTTGGATCAGGTCCATCAGGCATGGTGTATCCGGCAACGGCCGTTGTCGTGGCGATGACATCATGGAGCGTCCACTGTGCTTATAGAACACAACATTTCATCACGTACGCAGGCCATCAGCTCTTATTTAACCTAGCGTTTGCGCCCTTATTCGCGTCGTTACTCATACTTGCTATCGCTTACAAAATCTCGAAATTGAGCCCAAGCACGTCCTTATTTTTTGCGTCGCTGCCTGTGGGCCTGGTTGTACTTTTGTACCTTGCAATCTACACCTTAGGAAGCGCTGGTAAAAATTCCTCACTGCGCTTCGAAGGGAAGCGCGTCGAGTCTGTGGAACGCCCATTGCAAACCAAAGGATGGCATGGAGGGTTTGCGGCGGTGATAGGAGGGATGTGTTATCCGATTTTGAAAGACCACGATGCAACCCCATCGGGATTGGTTTGCTTTTTTATTGCAATTTCGGCGTTCCTGGTGTTTTATCACCGGTATAATATTTTAGCCTACAAGCAATTGAAGATATTAGAGAAGAGAAAAAAATTCCGATACACGTTTATGGACATCGAAAGCATCAACGAAAGGCGCGCCAAATCCTTGATAGGTCGATTTTTTATTCCAAGATCACATCGATAGAGGTGATGAAACGGTGGTCGGTGTTGGAGTAGACCTGTAACCTGTGAACATGCTCATCGACGGCCTTACTGGTGTGCGCATCGATATCGTAACGGAACAAAGAGTTTCGCCACCGCTGATCCAGCGATCAATCATGCGAAGCTCGCCCACTAGGGCGTACTTGCAGCAAATGCGGTCAATGCCCAGCGCGTTGCTATGGTGACCTATCAATCTTCTTCGTCGCCCTCTTCTTCACCAAGACACAGAGATTCAGAAAATTCCTTGAATGATTCCGACAAGATTTTCTGTGCGGCCAAATGATTGACAGCCATTTCAACATCAGGACGAAACACATCGACTGCAAAATACAGCACCTTACCTGAGTTTTTTTCGAAGCAGATGAAGTTATTAGCCTCATCCACAGCAAAAGGCAAAATATGTGAAGGCACCACCTTTTTTTCCTGCATACTCAGAACGAAACCAACAAGGTGCGAAGTATCACCATCGAGCATACGACTACCAGCTTCAATTGGCTTGAAGGACTCGACCAAGATAGGCTCATAATCAACATCCTCATTCCAGCACTGTCGACTTGGAGCACCTCCATTACAATCCAGATATAATGACTTGAATTCATCAGGGAAAGTAAATGCCAAGACGCTTTCGACTTTTCTGATATCTGACAATTCGACAGGGTTATCACCCATGGATAAGAATAATTTTTCTTTTCTCATTTCAAAAGCTCGCTCAAGATACAGAATCCCGAAACCCATTTTTTGAAACTGACATCATAAAAATTAAGCCTGCATGGCCTTTCGCCTCGGTGCAGGTGGGCGCTGTCCCGCATACGATGCTGAAATCTGGACGTTACTCCCACACATCGATCTCCGACTCATCCTTCAATCCAGACAAGAAGCTGTCAAAGGTCTCAGCCAGCCGACGATAGGCGTGCCGTTGATTGTCGGCAACCGTCGAATCAGGATCGAACGAATCAGTCGCATAGAAGCAGACGCTCCCGTCAACCACGTCGAGACAGAAGAAATTACCGCCTTCATCGATCGCAAAAGGCAGCAGTGTCATCGGCACGACCTGCCGTTCCGTCATCCTGGCGTAGCATCCGCCAAGGTACCTGGTTTCCGACGCATCCTGTGCGCCAGATGGCGATAGGGCCTTGAATTTTTTCACTCGCATCACGTCATGGTCGTCATCACCTTCCCAGCAATCTTTGTTAGGAACGCCGCCGTTGTATGACAGGAACAACTGTTTGAATGAAGCAGGCAAGCGAGCAGCAATCTGTGTTTCGAGCGCTGCGATATCGGAGGAGTGAATCGCTGGATCGGAGCGTGACAGCGTGATCATGGGTATACCGAAACTGTCGGGATGAACACGTTGCCACAGGGGCCTGAAGGGCGCAATACGTGACGCGGGATGACATGGCTTTCCATGGGCGAGACACACGATCAATGAGGGAACACCCCTTCGATATAATTACTGAACATCAGGCTTGCCCAGGCGTTATCGGACGCCTTCAGAACAGCGTCCATGATCAAACCGAAATCATCGGAGATATACCCAGACACCTCTGAGCTTCCTGTTAGGGCAAATACCTTTTTGAACACATGCTCCCGAAACCTTGCAGCCGCCTCCTCATCTTCGAGGGACCGGTATGGAATGTTTAGCAGGGCCTGGTACGAAGAACACCATTCGGTATCGAAACGTTCGTCGTCGCGCTGAGCGAGCAGCGCATTCCAGTCCTCCACGCTCGCAATGACAGCCTCAAAGAAACCCTCGGTGTGTATCCTGCGCTCTACGTCAACCCTCGTGTATTGTTTCATCACGGTCCTTTGTTGCTTCCAATGTTGAATACATCTCAACAGCGAGCCGAAAGCACGCGCCGTCCAGTCGAAGGGGTACCGTTCGAAGCATGGCGCTGGCGCTGGATGCTCTCTATCAGTCGAGAAAATCGTCATTGACACGATAATAGATTACCGCCTCTATATAGTCACTCACCTGCTGAGTAGTCGGCCTCAGGTCTAGAGTGGACACGATATCCTGTAGAGTAGGGGCTTCCACAAATGTTCTTTTACTCTTTTCCAGAGTGATTTCTTCAACTTCGGTGTCTGCCAAATAGTAGGTGGCCGCCATGATCGAACTGGGAGATTCAAAATCCCCATTGCCCTCAACAAAGATCCAGCCTGTCTCAGGCAGTCGATCGACATGACGTAGCAATGCCTCGAAACCATTGAAAGTCTGCATAATTTCCCCTTTATCTGAAGTGCTCATTGCCGCTTCCTCTCTGGCATTAGAAGGCAAGAGAGGCATGTATCTATGTCGACGATTGAGTTATGGACGCGAACGGCCCTGACCGAAAGCCAGCGCTTTTTGCTTGAAACGGCAAGCGTATCCAAGACCTCAAAGCTCCCGGATAGCGCTTCGAATCATATCCGTGAAAAACGCTTCGAAACTTTGGTAAATAATGATCTTCTCGCCAGTGCGTTTGAATGAAAGCGGTGTCTCGATTATGACGGGCTCACCCGTCCCCCCTATGATCGAAGTATCAATGGAATAGATCGGACCATAACCGGACGTCATGATCACGATCATGGAACTATCGGCATCGCCTTCCCTGCGAGCGGTTTGAGTGGCGAACGCCACACAGGGCACCTCCCTGGCCGTCAGGCCGCTTCCCGTGATCCCATAATACGTATCGCCAGCAAATGACAAAGCACCGTATGTCTTGAGAAAGTATTTGTAAGCGTCGGGAAATGCTACGCCCAATGCTTCTTCAAACTGCGCAATCATGCCGTCTGCAGCGCCGCCCGAATAAGCAGGTTCTTCACCACTCGCCTGTATTTCAAAAGCCAATGTGTCAAGATAGCTCATTTTTCATCCTTAAGGGTTCTGTCGCCTCCAAAGGCGAAGGGGTCACCTCTGGAGTATACGGCAGCCTGAATATATCCATGACCGAGTCTTTCTCTAGCACTGCCCGTGAGCTACAAGACAAAAGAAGCTCATAGGGTAGCTCACGTTTTAAGCTGTAGAAAAGCTCGAGATCAGTCAGAAAGCGTTAGCCAACATCAAAAAATCTTGAGCGTGGTCCATCACACCTGATACCGGGCCAGAAATTTGTGTAGCACTTCATTCGAGTTCAGCATTCTTGCCGATGAATTCTCAATGCCCTCGGCAGCGTTATCGTCAGTCATACTGACGAATAGAATCGGCCTGACATGACAGATCGACTCGAAAATCCCTTTTCTACTGACACATTCAAGAGCTTCTACCATGCAGGAGATCACTGTTTGCTTGAAGGTGTCGAAATCACTACGCGCCTCTGATTCCCTTAAACGCTCACAGACAGGTTCGAAGTGTTGTCCGCCCCACCCTTCATAGACCCACTCAGAAGTCGCCCACGTATAGGCAGCTTCCAGATCTTGGCGATCCAGTTCATCTTCTGCCCTTAGTTTGATCTCCAGTGCCTCCCAGGAATTTGCTGCCAATGCTACCGTCATGGCACTGGAGTCCGTGTACAAGGCAATCGCATAGACGTGCTCGCCTGAATGCGCGGCCAGCAACTCAGGCAATGATTGTATTACAGCGTCTGCAATGTGTTCCTTGAGACCATCCCAATCCATTGTCAATCTCTCTGTGTGCATTAACGTCTCAGCGCAAACCTGTGATGCACTTTATCATGTGTTAGTCTACGAGTACCACCAGGTTCACTGAAGAACCGTATCGACTCACCTCTGAGCGGCACGCGTCGCCCTATTGTCCTTGACCGCTGAACTTTTCGCTTCCTCATGCCTTCGATCAATAAACACATTCACGTTTGTGCACAGATCGCAGTGACCGTAATCGCTTACCATGCACCCCTGAAATCAGCTTGGTCAGAAGCACAACTGTGGCGTAGCATATGCCATATCGACCATGAGCAACGGCTGCCCGGTGTCGATGCCCTCACTCCGATAAGCCGTGATGACAGGGAAATTCGGCCCCGTGCCAATACCCATGTAATAATAGCCCATGACGTGCACGTCGACGCGGACCCATTCGCACTTGCCAGCGAGCGTCATTTTCGGAAAATCGGAACTCAGGCAGGCAGGCCAGTTAAGCAGATATTCTCCAGGCACCACGCTTGGATGCTGTACGTCGGACCTGAATTTGTACGTGCCGGTAAACTGAGGCTGTTCTATGCTTGGTACCAAATTTCTGTCGTCGGCACTGTCCAGCCCATATACGTAATATGCCGTAGGCGTCATGCCCCACACCAGTATCAAAAGCCCCTCTTCGAATAACTCGTTAGCGAGTTCAGTCTCACAAAAAGCGTCTTTTAAATTGATTTCGCCTTCGCCCACTCTGGAAATGATGTAGGCGTTCATTTTTTCAAGATCAGCTATGAAAAATCCCAGCTGGCCATAACTGTTGTACACCGGATTTCGTCCCTTGCTTATGCACAACGGCAGGTCACTCGCTCGTCTAAGCCTGATGATAACGTGGAAAATCTGGGAGTACTTCAATAGAGGCTTGATATGATCCGGGACTTCGCCGAAATGTTTCAATGGGATGTCCAAGTAGATTTCGACTGACAGCACATAGCGACCTTGAACAATCAGGCCACTGTCCAGGACCAGTTCTTCTGGGCCAAGGTCTATACTGACGTCCCCTGGCACCCGCACTTCGATATCCAGTGCCCGCTCTGAGATCTTCGAGCTGCGCACAGCGGCGCCATAGTAGGTACCTTGTTCTTCCCTGCTCCAACTGAGCAGTGCTTTTCTCTGCACACTGCCAAATTCTGCAGCATCGAAATCTGCCATGGCAATGTCGACTCCCGACACTTTGAGAACAGCGTTCGCAATCACTCTTGAATCATTAGTGGTTATGTACTGAACTTTTTTGCCATGCATGGTCATTCCTTTCAAGATATTTCTCCAGCCCACCCCCTCTGCCCTGAACCTTCTTCAAGAGAGGAACCGCACTGCAGGCGCACAACGGACAGTCTGACAGGCGAAAAGCGTACGTGAGCGCCGTGTTCATAGCCTAGATGCAGCCGTGAATCAGCAGGTCAACGTATGGTCTTTCAGCACACGCTACGATTCTCCATCATACAAGCCTATGTACTGCAAGCCATTATAGAGCTTGCCTGGTGTATCAGAGACCTCCACGCTCCCATCGGAGTACCATAGAATGGTATTGGCCTTGAAAATACCCAGATGCATGCATTGGGCTTTGAGATCGGGCAAACGGTCGCGGTCAACAGCTGAATCGACCAGCAGTTCATCGAGGCTGACCTCCACTGGCTTGCGTTGCATGATCCCCATGAAGTCCTCGTCATACCAAGAAACGCCAAGGTCTTTGCAAAACCCGCACACTTGGTAGGCAGGATCATCGATATCAACTGAGTAATCCAGTTCGAAATAACTCAGGTATTCTCCTTCAGGCAAAAAATTCGTACCCACCCATACGTGCACCTTGTCATACTGTTCCAGTGTGTCCGGCTCCATTTTTACCTCCCGATGTATATTTGATACACGCCTTGGTATGCTGACGCAGGCATTCCACCAGATTGCCTTAAACATCTTCCTCTCGTTGAAGCACACACCGACACACCTTGAAGAGCAACTAACACCAAGCATTTCAAGTCACACAACCGTACGCTTCTCCCTATTCAATTCCCTTCAAACAGCCCAACATAGCGTAACCCGTTATACTCTGACCGGATCGGCTCAGCAATCACTGTGCCGCCATCTGAATACCAAAATATGGCGTTGGCTTTGTTTATGCCTAACGTCAGGCAGGCGGTTTTCAAAGCGCTTTTCTCACTAGGATCGACAGATGACTCTGAGAGAATTTCGTCCAAACTCATCTCCTGCTCTCTGCGAGGGATAATACCGATAAAGTCTTCATCATACCAATCGGTTCCGATGTCCCTGCAAAAGCCACAAACTTTATAATCCGGATCGCCTAGATCGGCTGTATAGTCCAGTTCGAAATATTTCAGATACTCTTCTTCTGGAGAGAAATTGCTTCCTACCCACACATGAATCTTCTGATACCGCTCGATGTCATAAGCATCCATTTTGTCGACCTCGCCTAGATGATGAAACTTAAAAGCCCTCGCCCATGACGGTATCGTGATCTGCGTAATAATTCAACGCCGCAGTGTATTCTGTAAGGGTAGCTTCGGGCTTCTGCTTCAGCGCTGACCTCACCACCTCGACACATGGCTGGCCCGAAACCCTATAACTCAAGCCTTGAACTTTCACATAATAATCAAACTCCTCATGGTTAGCAGGAAACGGCAGACCAGGTTTGATCTTAGGCCAGACCTGTCTTGCGCCTGCTTCAACAGGATTTTCAGGAAGCGTAATCAGTGGACGTAAGGCGTTCCGTGTCATGTCCTTATCCATATAGCTATGCCCAGTGGTGCTAATAAGCGTCAGGACTGTAGCATTCAAAGACTCGTCAGTTCAAAATCCAGATCGCTCACATCAGCACCGTCCGCAATCACAGGCAGACGTGGAACAGCGAAAAATTCGAGCCCATACCCTTGCCCAGAACTACACTGTTGGAGCCCTGTGTAGCCTCTGATGGACAAGCTGTAAATCCCAGGCTCGACCTCAATATAATCATTATTCGGCAACCTACACTCATACGTGGCTTTGTAATTCAGGAAAAAACCCTCATCCCAATCAAGCAGCGCATTCAGATCTGACACGACCAATACACCAGATACTATTGACAAAGGGATTCCCGAATACGTAAACGCCGGCTCCGGCAAGCAAGCCATTTCTCTACTTTGAGACTCTGCAAAAACAAAATAGTCTTGTTCTGTAATTTGACATATAGGAACAACCACTCCCTGTTCAATCGCCTGCTGCCCGAGTGTTTCCTCTGCCAAAAAAGCATTAAATATATTGGTGTCAGCGAGTCCTTTGCTTTTCACAAACCCCGCAAGCTGCACAGGGTCAAACAATACAATGCCCGGTGCAAATAGCTCCAACAGCGCACTTCGCTTCATTATCCACCTTCTTCTGCAAAATGTTTGCCACCTAACATTGATTTTCTCTCATCTCTTGATGACAGTAATATATCATCTCGATCCACGTTATAAGTGGCAGGCCGTATGCACCCCATGTCGCTCAGCCGCCCCCAATTCATTTTACTTTCTGCAGAAAACTCCCTTAATATATCCTCCAGCCAATTTACATGATCCGAATAGATATCCAAACTGTGCACACCTTTTCTTAAGTTTTCCATCTTAACTGTATAAAAATAAACTTCCCAAGCGTTCATATTACGCATGAATGCTATCAAAGTACTTTCAGCATCACTTTTATCATATTCACAATCCATTTTAACTATCACAAAAACCTCCAAGATTCTAGCTTTCGCAGTATACACCGCACGTAATAGAGGCAGGCCCTAGTCCTTCCAGTGGCATAACATAATTTCATATCAACACCAACGGAGCCTCTCTGATCAACTTCTCATGCTAACAGTCTTTTTCAAGTCCCGCTTGGTGCTTAGCGCATTTCAATACGCATCACGCTTGCAGGAGATAACCCCCTTTCACGACTCGTCCGTCGCTTGCCTCAATGACTGGAGTCGTCAGACTGGTACTGTTGAAATATCCCACTCGCGAACAGCTTCGAGACCACGGTTGCACTGACTTGCATCAAGAGGCTGACCGCTCATACGAACCTTAGATCACCCAAGCCCAAAGCTAATTACGCCTATACACATAAACCTTTGATGATCCATTATAGAAGTAAAGACCCACCAGCTCTTCAGCTTTCTTATCAATATATATTCTTGTGCCTGGAGCGCTATTGGTTGCATACACACGCATAGAAACAGCTTGATCTCTTTCGTACTCATACTCATAACACCAATACTCTCCATCTTCCTCAAAGCGGCACGCTATTTCTGGGCGACCATTGCTGTACACAACGCCAGAAACGCGAATTACCTCATCATCGTCATCAAGGCGCAAGCAGAAGCTTTCATTTCCATCCAACTGAAAAACCTCCCACTCTATTTGGTCCCCGCCCGCCCCATACACGTCAACGCCAACTAAAATCTCATGATCATAGTAGTATTTGAAACAGTTTTTTTTGTTTTTTGGCTCCTGGATAGTTAGTGGCGATGGAGATAATCCTGCAAGCTCTAGGCCGTACGGCATGATTGCAATGCTCGGGCCTGCAGACCACCTCACAGCACATGCCTTAAGATTTCTAAAACTTTTCAAATCATCAGTATCTACTGTAAACTTGCATTTCACCTTACTTAACAGACAAGTAAATTTATCTGGGATCATGGTTGTCTCCTGACGACGATTTACAACACTGTTGGGCTGCTATTCGATTTCGACAAGCACTACCTATGAGATGATCCCTTATCAGCGCCACACTATAAAGGTTTACGCTTTGTACCCAGCCATTACATTTTTTGATGATCATCATAAAGCTTGCACCCAACAGGAGCATACTAAAACCTCATCAGCTTTTGCTTATCATCCTTGCTAAGCAACCTGTACGAAAAAGCAACCATCAGCCTTTTCATCCCCAAGATTTTTATTTATCAAAAGGTATCCGACACCGCCTGTCAGATAAAAAGCATTTTCGTATGGGCTTGGAAAATCTGAAGAATATATCTGGCACAAAAAATTATAGTGGCGCTCTATATTTTTGGGCACCATTGCGCCAATGGGTGCATAGTCAGCAAATAGAGAGGCTACACTTATTTCTTCATCGTCGATCGTTTCTTCAACAAGATCCGCATACTGCAGAGGTATTGATGCACACGGTGACTTGCAAGTTTTCTGTGAATTCGAGTGCACAGCGAATGTGTAAGAAGGCGAATCCTTTTTTTGGCTCACTTGATCATAAGTGATTAGATCAAGAAAATACTCTTCAGGATCATACGTCGAGAAGACATGTAAAACCCCGTGTGATGGCAAATCGTTCCTTTGCAATTTTTCCTTGAGGACCGTGCACTCCAAAGTAAACATAAGCGTAAGGTCTTGACCTTCGGGATTTCTAGGCCAGCTGTCCACATAGGCCTCATCACCTCCAAAAATAATACCCCCTCTCGTAGGCATATTAACTATTTTAAAAACTTTCATCTCTAACACCCTCCAGCCTTAGTAATGTCGCGACCAAATTTTTTTGATGGCGGCGTAGATTTTTGCGAGCTTGTCGAAGCGCGTGACGATCCGGCGGTTCTCTTTCAGCCAGCCAAACATACGCTCGATGGTGTCGCGTTTACGGTACTTGGGTCGGTCAATCAACCGGGGCAAGCCAGATCTGGGTTTGCGCTTCATCGAGCGCAGTGAAATGACCAATTTCATCCGATAATCGTCACAGCAGCAGCGCAGCGCTTCGCAGTCGTAGCCTTTGTCGGCAAGCAGCCACTTGCATCGCTTGCGCGGACGACCTTAACCGCTCGAAGGGATACTGACGTCGTCCAAAAGCGGCTGAGCCTAAGCAATGTCGCTGGCCTGACCGCCGGAAAGCACGAAGCGTAGCGGCACACCTTGGGCATCACACAGCCTATGGATCTTGGTAGTCAGCCCGCCGCGACTGCGGCCTACAGCATGATCGGCAGGTTCTTCAGCCCCCTTTTTCCCGGCGCTTGAGGAGGCTCGGGTAGCGCGTACAGCGGTCGAATCGATCATCCAGACCTGCAAGTCTATGAGGCCTTGATCATTGCGCTTCAGATGCAAGCATCTGAGCATCTGGTCGAACGTGCCTAGGGCTTGTACGAAAAGTCGCCGAGCGGCGATCAGGCAAGGCGAAAACAGGCGAGGAAGCGGAGTTTGCTGGTTGCAAATGAGCATTCCGAGCCTGTTTTCAACGCAGCATGATCGTCGCGTAGGCACTTTTCGTACAAAGCCTAGATTACGCCACGTCCGGAATCGCCGGTACACCGTGGACCAGGGGCCGAATCGCTCAGGCATGTCTCGCCAGGCGGCACCTGAGCGCAGGACCCAAAGAACACCATCTAGCATCGGGCGATCGCTCAAGCGTGGCCGGCCTCGATTGCGCTTTTACACGAACAGGTCAGACACCATGGTCCAGGCTTCGTCTGAGAGTTCATAACGCTTTGCCATCACACAGAATCCACTGCTGCAGATGGCCGAAAATTCTACAAAACCTTAGGTCATCAGGGGGCCGGATTAGATTTCCTGAAATTTCGTACATAGCCTAGTACCTGCCGCGCTCACTTGTAGCACGAGCGTCTGGTTCAAACTGCCACCATTGCGAGGAACGCTCACATGACTGATCACCAGACTCCCGCATTGATGCGTTTGCCATCGATCCGCTGTATAAACCTCTAACGCCGTCTACGTTTCTTCAATGTCGCCAGCCGAGGCGTAACCTTCTGGCCACCGGCGCGCTCTACGCGCAACTCAATCAACCTGGACTGCATCTCACGGTAGCGCTGGCTGTTGAACACCAACAGCGCGGTCATTTGCAGCATGAGCACAGCACCCAACCACGTTATTGACCAGTCCCCATACGCCAGGCTCAGCGCCATCAGAATGTGAGAGGCCAGCACCGCCAGTAGGAACCAGCTCCCCCAGCGCCACCCACGAACGATCGCGACGTGCCCTACTGTTATCAGCGCGCCAACGACGAACACCACCACCATGGAAAACTCAGCATAATGCGGACATCCCTTCCAGTGGGTATTGAAAAAGAGCGCCAATGTCAAAGTGCTGGACACGACCACTGCGAAGAACCCAAGCAAGAAGACTGCAAAGTAGCGAGCCATGAAGGCGCCAAATTCGCTGACGCCAAGCATCACTCGAGTTCCTCATACAGGCCCATGGCAATGCTCTTTACCTCACTGCCAACGCTGTCCTGTACCGTCCCACTGCCGCCAATGCCGAGCGAGTCTCCAATGAGGATTTTCGTCGCGTGGCTGAACTGTGTCGGGGTATAAGTACGTGACCCAATAAACGATATGACGTTTACCATACAATTTCTCCTGGACTATCTGTCAACGCAATTGCGTCTCGACCTGATCCGTGTGGAAGTAATAGACCTTCAGTCCTTCTCTTTCTATCTGACCGATCCACGCTAACAGTGCATAAATCTTCAACACGTATAGATACACGATGTTCTAGCCAGGCGTCTCCTCACGTAGCATCCTCAGCCCTGGCCAAAGGAAACGCTTCTGCTCGACCACACCCTCGGTTTCGGCCCGCTTGGCCACTCGCCGTCCAAGGCTGTCGTAACGATACTCACCCTTGCTCTTCAACGGACTGCCCCGGAATGCCTCTGCCCGCACCAGCCGGTTTTCGCAGTGGTAGCTGAAGTACTGCACCTTGCTCGGTCCCGAGTGCTTCTCGATCAGGCTGCCCTACGGATCGTACCGATACTCCTGGTCCCCCCACTATCGGATCCAGTTGACCTTGTCGACTGCAGAGCCCTGAAATCCAGCTGGTTCGCCGCCGGGTCGTAGCGGAAGCTCTCGCTGGTCGTGATCAAACCGGTGTCACGGCTGCGTAGCTGGCCGTTGGCCTCATGGTCTTACCTGATCTCACCACGCAGTTTGCCCAATGTACGTGCCAGTTCACCGGCAGGATCGTACTGGTAACGTCGGTGAGTGCGGGTGTACGCAAGCTCCACATACAGTGCCGGCCGGCTCCCGGCGTTGTGCATCTGCGGCAGCTTGTCAGCAGGCATTTTAAAGATCAACCCACACAGTACCCCGTAAAACATACATGACCGAAAAAATCAGACTTATATCAGCGCACACTCAAAGCCCCCTTCACGGCATTAAAATATTTTTCGTCCTCATCACTAAAAATCTCTTCACCTTCTAGAAAATATGCTTTGCACATATAGTCTATTGCACGCTCTGAGCCTTGCTCGTAAAGACATTGGCCTAAGCGAAGAAGAATAAATGGATTGTGCGCTCCGTCAGGACCGTTCATGGCGTCAAAGAAAATTTCGGCAGCTTCTTCATAATCCTTCATAAAAAACCGAGCATCTCCGATGCTGGCTTTCAACCACAAGAAAGCGTCCCATTTTTCGACAGGTGCTGGCAACTTTTTGAATGCAGCCTCGAAGGTATCTATCGCGCGCTGGTATTCCTTTTGCTCCATCAGCACATTGCCTTTTTCGCTACATTCCAAGACCTCATCGTATATCTCGTCTGGCAACTCGTCCACATTACACCTCTTTAAAACTCATGAAAAAGTCTAGATATTTTTTATTAAACCCTTGAAAAGCTCTTCTTGCCCCAAGATCAAACGCTTTTTTGAAATAATCATAAGCATACCCCTTCTCACCCAACCCCAAATAGCAAGCGCCAAGCTCAATATAACTAGAGGTGTCTCTGAGCGGCTTTGACTCAACGCCTTTGACACCCCATTCTTTAGCGCTCTCATATTCGCCTTGTTCTAAATAGACTCCACAAATATAACAAACTATCCAGTTATAAATATCCCATCTAATTTTTGGCTCTGGCAACACCTCCAAAGAAGAAAAATACTTTGCCAAGGCGGCGTCGTACTTCTTGTCGGCTTCAAGTCTATTTCCTGCCTCTACCGTTTCAACAATAAAGTTATATTGAATCACATCAATTTTAGATAGATCTTCCATATGACAGCCTAGTACTCGAGTTTTTATTTTAGCCACTCATTCTATCTGGCAGCCTGCAACGTTATTCCAATCCTACACCAGTAGATCTATTATGTGAACGATGCTCTAGGCCTTGTACAAAAATACTGCCGCCTGCAGCGTAGGCTGCAGGCCAAGGTGAACATGTCTGCAAAGCTTTTTGTCAGCTTGTCATAGCGAGTGCTGATCCCGCGATTTTCTTCAGCCAGCCAGCTATCCGCTCAATAATGTTCCGTTAGCGGTCCTTTGACTGGTCAAACAGCCGAGGCAAATCAGGTCGGAGTTTGCGTGCCATGGCACGCAAGGGGATTACCGCCTGCATCCGGTAACGGTCGCGATACTGATGCAGACGTTCGGCATCGTATCCCTTATCAGCCAACAACCACCGGCTACGGTTACACGGTCATCCCGGCTTGCCAACCATTCTTAAAGCATACATCAGCGGCCGGGCAGGAGAGCTATCACTGGTTTGTCCCGCTGAAAGCCTGAAATGCGGTGGCACGCCATTGACATCGCACACCATATGAATCTTGGTGGTCAGCCCGCCTCGACTTCGTCCCAAGGCCTAGTCCAACGGTCCTTGGCCCCCCTTTTTCGCGGCGCCTGAAGAGTCTCGAGTTGCTCGTACTGTGGCGTAGCCGATCATCCAAGTGTCCAAAGCAATCAGTCCCTTCCGGTTCAGCGAGATGTGTAGAGGCTCGAGTACTCGCTCGAATGTGCCATCGTAGCGCCAATCACAAACGCTGATACACCGCCGACCGAGGCACAAAATGTTTAGGCAGGTCGCACCAGGGAGCGCCTGAGCATAGGATCCACAGGATTGCGTGGAGAACCTGACGTTCATCACTGCGAGGACAGCCCACATTCTGCTCTGGAGAAACCAAATCCTTGATCAGCTCCGATGATGCATCGGAGAGTGCGTAACGCCTTGTCATCCAGGCCTCCAACCAGCATGACAGCCATTTTAGTTGCGATAACTTTCGTAAAAATCCTGGCTCAAGCCCTAGGTGGCATAATAATCGTTGATTAATGATTTCATGCGGGTTATATATCATCTCGACTAGGTGAGCTCTCGATAAATCTTACTGATTTGCGCGGCATACTTTTTCGCAAACGGTATACGAATCAACTTCAAATACCTCTCAAGACCCACCGGGTCGAATTCAAGGATATGAAGCTCGATTAAATACAAGTTTAAAAAATTCTTATAAAAAGCGTGGACCTCAACTTCATCATCATCATCTTCAGAATCCCCACCCTCTTGCTCATCGGAATTTATCTCGGAAGACCCAAGCTTTTCCTTGACATACCCGGCCACCAACTCATGGTTTTCAGCCACGGCTGATATATCATCGATATCCAGCTCTGCCAAATTCAATTTTTTAATATCCAGCTGCCAAATTACATCGGGCTGCGACTCACGGTTGACGTCGACCTGTAATTTTTCGCAGACACTTCGTAGTAAATTTTCATACTCCACGCTGTTTACCCAGGCCTTCACATCCTCTACGACTACCATATCCCAACCCTGTCTCCGTTTCCGACCAAATCATTACCAACAAATATAAAGCTATCGAAAGCCTCATGCTCCCTTAATAGAAGAATACTTCCTCCTAGGCAAACCAGCTTCAGCCCCCATGTCTTTTCTTCCATCATTTCAGCACTCCCACTCCCAAGGATCTATCCAGCTTCTAGGATTTGGTGCATATTAGTAAACATTAAAGGGTCCATCCAACCCAAACGAATCTTGCGTCATAAATCGTCCATTTTCGAGATCATAGATTCGAGTCGCCTGCCAAACGATTTCTCCTCGACTATCCGTGAGCCCCAGCGGTGTTCCAATATGGTCCGTATGGAGGTAGCAGATCTCCTTCCCCTTCCACCTGATCGATTCGCTCTGACGACGCATAGCTCCCCGGGTCGAACAGATACACAGTGTTCTGCCCAGACGTCTCCTCGCGCAGCATCCTCAGCCCTTGCCAAAGGAAGCGCTTCTGTTCCACCGCACCCACGATTTCAGCCCGCTTGGCCACTCGCTGCCCAAGGCTGTCGTAGCGGTACTCACCCTCGCTCTCCAACCGACCATTCTGGAACGTCTCCGCCCGCACCAGGCGACTCTCGCAGTCGTAGCTGAAGTACTGCACCTTACTCGGCCCCGAGCGCTTTTCGATCAGGTTGCCCCACGGGTCGTATCGGTACTCCTGGTCCCGCCACTGCCGGATCCGGTTGTCCTTGACCTTATCGAACTACCGCGCATTGAAGTCCAGCTGGTTGACTGCCGGGTCGTAGTTGTAGCGGAATGGATCAGGTTGTAAGCGTGTTCGACCAGCAGTTTCGGACTTTCGCTGCCCCGCACTGCCGAGAGCTTGTCGGCTGGCAGCGTCGAGGCGAACTACCAAGCTTTGCGACCCATGGCATCGTAGCCAAAGCAGCTGGTGAGCTTGCCCTGCGTGCGATAGACCTCGCGATGCAGGTCGTCGCGCTCGAAGTCGCTGATCAACTGGGCGTCGAGGTTAAGCGGGTGCAGGTGGCCGCTGCCGTAGTACCGGTGGTTCAGGTGCTGGCCGGTCGGAAGGGTCAACGTGGTCAGATTGCTAAGCGAATTGAACCCGTAGGCCAAGGCGCCTTGCGGCGTGGTCCCCTGGATTAGCCAGCCCAGCAGGTCGTAGGCAAAATCCAGCCTTTCTTCATGCACACCGAGTTGCTTGCCTTGGCTGGTAGGCAGGCGGTGAATGCTGCGCAGACGATCGGCATCGTCGTATTCATAATCCTGACGAGCATCGCCATAGGCCTTGGCCAGCAAACGGCCAATTGGGTCGCGCTCGAACTCGGTGGTCCGCTGTGGTCGTTCATCTCTTTCGCCGTAGCCGGTTTCTTCGACATGCGTGAGATGCTCGCCCGGGTTGTAGCGGAAACGGCGTCTCGGGTTGTCGATGCGCTGTTCCTTGGTCACGCGGTCCTAGGCGTCGTAAGCAAAGCGGTAGGTGGCGTTGTTTTCGTTGACCGGCGCGGTGAGGCGTAGGGCCTTGTCGTATTCGGAGCATATACGCTGGCCTTTGGCGTCCTGGCGGCGACCAGGTGCTGGCGCTCGTCGTAGCGGGCTTTCCAGACGCTGCCCTCTGGATACTGACCCTGTTTTTTGACCAGTCAGGCGAGAGGGTGATGCCAATAGACGATTGTGCACCTTAGGGGGATCGGTCTATTGATCAATCGCGAGTACTGATCAATAGACGGAGATGCCTACACCACCGTCAGCGTTAGGCAGGATCAGCCCTATCATGTTGCCGTTTACATCCAGCTCGATCTAATAGCGATCGCAACCTCGGCTACCAGAGAACCTTGAAGAGAGATGACTGAGGTTTAATGTCAGTCATCTACCTAGCAGATCGTAAGAGAGTGGTTGGCGCAGGCGCCGTGGCTACAGAGATTCTACAGCCACTTTTTTGGTACCCCCCCAAAAGAGGCTCGTTATTGGGATGGACACAAAGTCCACGTTCAAGCGACGCCTTGCACCAGCCGCTGACTCTTTACGCCGCCCCACGGATCGTCAATCAAAAACTCCGCGTCGACCTTTGTTGCTGACGGGACAAACGTTAGTTTATAAAAAATCTCATCACCCTCACAGACCTCGTAGTACAAGGCATACTGTCGCTGTTCCAAACTCAGGGTAATTTTGGCTTTTTCGGTAGCTGAAGCGAGCTCAACATGCTCCAAATTTGTTACTTTGAAAGGGACGACAATACAACGTTGGGACAGCCCATCCAGTGAAAAGCTTTCGCGAAGATACAGTTTCACATTGGCCCCAAACGCATCATCTGGAAGTGGATCAAATACTACGTAGTCACTATGTAGAACTGCGCCTTGCTCAAGATTTTTTTGCCCCCACTGACTCGCGGACTCGTCATAGGGGCGGGAGCGCACCTGAATTTGGCTATGTGATATGAGCAAATCAACTTTTTGAATCGAGACAACCATTAGTATACCTCCACTTTGATCTTGGGAGCGATTGACAAACCAGACAATATGTTGTCTATGTTAGACCCTGCACCTCGATTATCGCTAAGATCGACGTGTCTTATACTGGCAACCTAACCGACTTCTTTAGACATTACCACAGGCCATTCATCTCAATCTTTTGCCTTCAGCTTTTTTACATCTTCCAAGCTCAGCTTTCTGTTTAATTTAGTGGTATCTCTCTGAATGATGACTATATCTTGCGCAGGCCCGTACGTCTCTCAATCAAGCTATCACAGGGGTCATAGGCATATTCCTGATCACACCACTGCTTGAGCCCCAGTGCGTCGAATTCGGCGAGCAGGTTGACCTTGTCGTCGTAGCGCGCCTTCCAAGTGCTGCCACTGGGGTAGCTGACCTGGGTCACCAGCGTGGTCAGGTGATGGCATTCATAGGTGATTTTGCAGTCCAGCGAATCGACTTCTTCGAGCAGACGGGCGTACTCGTCGTAGACGAAGGTCAGAAGGTTGCCATCGGGCAGGTCCAGGCCGACCACGTTGCCTTGCCCGTCCAGTTCGAGAGCATAGCGCTCACCGCCATACTCACGGCTGCCGAATAACACGATGGTCAGCGTTGTAGTGCACCTGCAACTCGTGACCGAGCACGTCGGTGGCCCAACTGATGCGCGCATCAATGTCGTAACGGAAGCGGTAGTGTTCGCCATCGCTGGTCCAGTGATCGACCACGCAGGATTTGCACGCCAGGATGTCCCAGCGGTAGTGGCAGGTCAGGCCCAGTGCGTTGCTGTGGCTGACCATCAGCCCGTCGCTGTAGCTGAAGGTGCGCACGGTTTCGCCGTTGCGGTTAACCACGGCGTTGAGCTGGCCGTGCTCGTCGTAGCGGTACTGGGTGAGCATTTCGACTGCTTGGTTGTTCACCACGCGCTTGATGTCGGTCAGCGTGCCGCCAGGGATGCATGTTAAGTGCAATGAGTAACGGATCCGCTGAAACTTGGCGTCATGCTGCCTACTGGGTGAGCTATGTCCTGTACACATCCCAGCCGCCCAACATCGCAAATATTTCCTCTACGCACTCATGGCTTTACGAGATCACAACAACAGGATTACTCATGGTATTTTCCTGAATTTTCCAGATGGCTTCGGAAGCTTCCAAGATATCAGAATACCTTGGGCGCCCAGCTCATTATTAATCTCTTCCAAATTCTGATCATTCACAGTCCAAAACCATAAACTATTAGCCTTCTGCCTGAGAGAGCCATGTGATGCGTCACTTAAGATCCACTCTCGCAAACTACACCCACTAACCTGCTGCTCCAAATGCGCATCATTGATAACATTCGCAGAATATACCATCCTGAGTTTCTCTTTCTTGTAACGCTCCAGCCCATCAAATAAACTTGTTTCCTTACAGAAAAGCTTTGAACTTTCGCAGCCATACAAGCTTACAAAGTTTTCACCGGCTGCATAATCGAACGCATCAGCAACATTATCAGCAGGGTAAAATATTGCGTAATCCATTGAACCCGATTTGAGAAACTCACTTGCGAATTCTAAAAATTTGTCTTGACTGAGACATGAGGGCCACCCTTGAGCATCAATGTGATAAAATCCTCCAAAGTCTTTTGTTGAATACCCAAACCCAGCACCCCATAAAATCCCGTCACTATTTTCATGATAAAGCCTGAAAGAGGTTGCATTACCAGCATCAATTGCAAGCTTCAAATCACTTAAAGAAACCTCTATAAGATCAATATCTTCTTACGATCTATCTTCTCGATACTTGTAATAGCTAGCAGCCGTGATACTTAATCCCAAGACCTTAAAGAATATCAACCCCAGCTCATAGATCTGCATCGGGGTATTTTCTTCTATCCCATAAATGGCCAAAGCATTTACATCACTCATACTAATCCACCTGTAATTATATGTCGCTAATCAAACCGTTCAACCTTCTTGTTTATTGTTGAGGCATTGGAGGGATGTTGCAGAACTACTATAACGCCCCTGTCTTACGCGGGCGGGTTTTACATCCCCTCTCAATTACGAGATCGTAAAATGAGGCCTTTTTGCCCGTATCAGTCTTAGAGGCACCTTCAATCGCATGAACCCTTCCAGAATTGGAACTTTTCACTCATTGCCAGTTTGGCGCAAACCGATCGCTGAACAAATCTTAAACTCTTATCAAATTTCTCAACTTGCAAAATTTCTTTGCACGAAACTCAGAGTTCTGCAATAGCCTCTCTGATCATACTTACAAAAAACTCTTCGAAATTTTGATAAATTACATTTTTCTCGCCGGTTCGTTTAAAAGAAAGCTCAGTCTCTACTACAGCAGGCTCACCTGTGCTACCAATAATCGATGTGTCTATCGAATAAATTGGCCCATAGCCAGACGACTTTACTACGATCATTGAACTGTCAGCATCACCACGTGCGCGGGCGCCTTTCGTGACGAAAGCTACGCTCGGCACAGCTGTTGCATCCAACCCACCTTTAGTTATACCGTAGTAAGTATCCCCGCCGAACGACAGAGCCCCATACTTCCTCAGAAAAAGTTTATATGATTCAGGAAAGACTACATCTAAATATTTCTCAAAACCGCTTATTACACTATCGTCAGTCCCACCTGCCCAAGCGGGCTCGTCACTACTTGCATCAATTTCAGCCGCCAAGATATCTATGTAACTCATTTTTCGCTCCTAAAAATCTAACGCACGTGTTTCCCGCATTTTTTCCAGGTTTTGGACAGTCCGCGATTCATACTTGGCGGAGTACCGTTGTAAACCTTTTCACTCCATCACTTCCAACCCAGCTTTTATCCCATTAATTCGAATACATGTGCAGCACTCTATCATGCTTCGAGTGGAAGCTCTCTAGGCCTTGTATGAAAATTCGTTGCGCCTAAAAATACTGCCATGACGGTTGGAGGCCCGCATGGTAAGGCGTTACGCACTCTCTGATGCATCATGGGAACTGATAACGGATTTGGTTCTCTAGAGCAGCCGTCCTCGCAGTGAGGACCGTCAGGGCAGTGAGGACCGTCAGGTTCTGCACGGAATCCTGTGGATCCTATGCTCAGACGTTCACTGGCGCGACGGCGGCGCATGCGAGCGAGTACTGGAGCGTCTGCACATCCGGCTGAACCGGTAAAGACTGATCGACTTGGACACCTGAATGATCGCCTCCACCACAGTACGAGCAACCCGAGCCTTTTCAAGCGCCGGAAAAAAGGTTTTAAAGAACCGTCGGACCCTACCTTGGGACGCAGTCGAGGCGGTCTTCTCACCAAGATTTACATGGTGTGCGATGCTAATGGTGTGCCACTGCACTTCAGGCTTTCACCAGGACAATCCAGTGATATTTACCACGCTCAGCCCCTACTGGATGCTGTAAGAATTGCTGGCAAGCCAGGACGGCGGGTTAACGTAGTCGGTGGTTGTTGGATGGCAAGGGATACGATGCCGAACACCTGCGTCAGTACTGCAACCGTTACCAGATGCAGCTGGTATCCCATTGCGTGCCATGCCGCGCAAACCCCGATCTGCGTTATAAAGATCCTCAGGCAAACCACCCATTTTTATTTATCATAACAGTTCACAAAATCTAGATATTTTCTTTCAACCGCCTGAAAAGCTCTATTTCCGCCCATATCAAAAGCTTTCTTCAGCGATTCGTAGGCGAGCTCTTTTTCATTGGTTTCGATCAAGCAAACACCGAGAAGTATTAAACTATATGTATCTCGTGGAGGCTTTGTCTCTGCAGCCTTATGCGCCCACTCTTTAGCACTAATATAATCTTTTAACCCAAGGTGGGCATGGCAGTTGCATTTAGCTATCCAGTGATACAGCTCCCATTTGTTCTTGGGCTCTGGAAGCATCTCCAAAGCGGTGGCGTACACTTTCAGAGCAGATTCATATAATTTGGAGCTAGACAGCCTGTTTCCCGACTCGACATTCAAAACAATCTCATCATACAAACTTTCGTTTACGTCAGACAAATCTTTCATCACCACTCTCAATATTTAGAATTTTCATAGGGACCTATACAAAGATTTTTCTCATTTTAAAGCCGCCTTAGCTGAGCTTCGGCAGACCTAATGTAAGAGTAGCAGTGTCTCAAGATCTAGGCGTTCCTTAGCGCAGAGCTCGCCGGCAATCTGCGGCGGAGAAAAGCGTTTTCGCAGCAGATGAACCACCAGGCAAGCTGCTCGTTACCCGGCAATAGCTCACGTTGAGGTCGGCAAGGTTGGCGGCATTTGCTGCTGAGCTTGATTGGCCGAGTACCGGTCAAGTGCGTTGGCGTTACGGCGCAACTCGCTGCTGACGTTCGACAGACTTCGGTCGAGCACTCTGGCAATGGCCTTCTGGCTCAGCCCCTGCAACGGGCCGATCTGGATTATGGCGCGCCCTTCGATGCAGAGCTCCTGGTCGAACATGGGCATACACCGTACCGGATTGGCCGGGTGTGACACTCAGCTTTTGCCGCTGCCGCGCCTAAAACATCGCGCTAGCTGTAATTACAACCATTAAAAGTACCAGAGCAACTCAACCACTAAACCTAGAGATTTATTTTTTGAAAACCCATCATCTACACACCGGGATTTTTACTAACCACCACATAGAGGAATACAAGCCCCTCTTAAACCCTACAATCTAACTTAAAGAATCACGATAATCGATCAGCAATCGTAGAACACCAACCTCATGGTATTTTTTTGGATAATTTATTCGGCCTGGGAGGTTTCCAAGATACCAAAACCCCTTCAAGACCCAGCTCATTATTGACGAACTCTAAATTTTTTCCGCTTACAATCCAAACCCATAAATTTTCTGTCATTCTCTCCAGCGAACCGTGTGACGCTTCACTCAGAATCCATTCTCTTAAAAAAAGTTCGCCTACCTTTAGTTCTAAATGAGCGTCATTTATAATATTAACAGGGTATACCATTCTAAGCTTTTCGTTTCGATATCGCTCTAACCCTTGGAATCGACCTCCTGTCTCTCTATTAAAAAGACTTGGACTCTCAAAGTTATATAGTTTTACTAGGTTTTGACCGGCTGCATAATCCATAGCCTCAGACACATCGCCAGTATAGTAAAATGTCGCATAATCCATTGAACCGGACGTACAAAACTGGTCAATATAATCTATGAATTTCTCCTGGGTTAAGCATGATGAATATCCTTGCGCATCAATATGATAAAAGCCTCCGAAATCTTTTGCCGAGTACCCGAAAGACGCACCCCACAAATAACCATTTTTATTTTCATGAAAGATCCTAAATGATGTTGCATCACCGCTTCTAATCGCAGCTCTTAAATCATCTAAAGAAACCTCTATGAAATCAAGATCCTCCTCAGACCTGTCTTCTCGATACTTATAATACCCTGACGCCGTTATACTCACGCCTATTATTTCAAAAAACAAGACGCCTACTTCGAAAATATACTCAGGATTATTTCTTTCAATTCCGTATATCGCCATTCCACTTGTGTTATCCATAATCCTCCACCTCTGCCCATATACTCTCGATCAAATCGTCCAGCACAATTTTGTCTGGAAAGCATTATAAGGATGATGCATCACAATGACTTATCCTTGCTTAGAACTGGGCACGTCACTCACAGCAGCATCGTTCCTATTCGATAACAATCCCAGCTTTCCCCTATAATTGTAGAGGCAGGCGCAATTGCATAAACCCTTCCAGACTTATCAACGGGCATAATATTAAGACAGCAAGCAGTTACACCTTTGCCTTAGCAAAGCTTAGGAACTATCTACATGAATTTTCCACTCATTGCCAATTTATTAGCAATGACTTCAGCAAACTGGTCGTGCCGAGGTGCGCCAGCCTTCTACCCCATCCAAATACCTCTGTGCCATTGACCTCCCTCATGGGACAGGCAGACAGTCCAAAAGGGTCAACCCACGTTATAGGACTCGATGCATGCATGCTATCGCCGTTGCGGTTGACCACGGCGCTGAGCTAGCTGTGTTCGTCGTAGCGGTAATGGGTGAGCGTTTCGACCGACTGATTGTTCACCACGCGCTTGATGTCGGTCAGGCGCCTCAGAGGATGATCGTAGTGCAGGTGCACGTGAATACCGCCCGTGGCGCTGATTTTGGTCAACGTGCCATCGGACCGTGCGGGTGAAGTGCAGGAAGTTCCCCAGCGCATTTTCGATACGCTCGAGAGGGACATTGGTGTTGGTGTCCGGCACTTCACCGAAGTAGAAGAACAGGTTGTCCAGCGTCTGCAGGATGTAATGACCGCCCTCGGTACAGACCAGATACACCTGCTCATGCGGGTTGTAGATGCGCTCGCCTGGCTGCAGGGCCGCGAACGGCACTTCACGGCCCTGGTTGTCGGTGAGGTAGATGAACCTGTCCTGGCGACGCAGGCTCTGTTCCCAGGGCAAGACCCAGCCACGACCCAGCACGCTGTCGACGGTGAGGTCGCTGGCGTAGAAGCGGGTCCACTCGATCGGCATCAGCTTGGGCAGGCTGAAGTCGAGCTCGTCGGGGATGACCTTGCGGCCCGTGGTGAGGTCCACGGGGTTGCCGATAGCGCGTTGTGCCACCGGTTCGACCACATAGCGGCTGGCGACCTCACCGCGCCACGAAGCCTGCGGTGAATTCCAGTGCGCAGGGCATGACGGCCTGCATACCTGCCTTGATCAATTGGGCGGTACCACCGGCCGCGCCTGAGACGCATCAGGATATCCATCTCTTTTCTTACAGAGCCCAGTCACTGGAGCTGGCCAACTTGAAGTAGATACGCTTTTCAACACTGAATTCATGACAAGGCACTGGCTTACCGCATCGGGTTATTCAGATGCAGCACTCGATATTTCTGCCGCCTTTATAAAATCAGAAAGCAAAGGAATATCATAGGATTTATTTTTAATTATTCTTTTAGAGTTGATGGATTTTTTAATTTGCTTACTATAGTCGTAAGAGCCGCCCAAGCTTGCCGCGCAGCTTATGAATACTGCGGGGTATGCATAGTTATCGGGAGATAATAGTACCTCCTCAACTGTTTGCTCCGTAGGCGTAATGCATGAAAAAATCTTTGGGATGTAAATTTTTTCTAACACTGACTTTATATGTTCGCATACGCCCCCTGCTTTTTCGGGCGACGGTGTCTCTATAGCACCCATCATGTTTCCGCTAAAAATCCTACCTTGCTCGCCCGAGGTTATGAAAGAAAAACAAGCGTCCTGAAAAAGATTGCTCTTGTATGGAGGAGTGTAGTTAAGCATGCATTCATAGAGATCGCCTCCATACACTCGCCCTCCTAGTATGTATGCATCGGAGCGCTGAATGTGAGTAAAATAAAGCTCGGCCACATATTTTTGTTTATACTTGAATTTTAGCTTATTTTTCGTCGCAACTACGCCATTAAGCCTCGATGAAATAAGCTTCAATTCTTTAAGCAACTCAATTTCAAAATGCAGCCTATTGTCAGCAGTCATACGCCACCTATATTTAAGTACATGAAAGGTAGCTTCTTGTACAGTGCCTTTGCCGCTTAGCTCTTTGTCCAGGATACTACTCGTATCCGCCTTAAGCTTGGCGCTACTCGCGGGCGATGGCTTTATTGTACCCCTACCCAAATGTTCCGTTGTGTTTGCCGGATTGCTCATATCGAAAACACCAGCAGCCTTTTGGTTTTTAGTAAGTGCTCCTGTACGATGCTCAATTTCAAACACATGTAGCCCCCTTGCTTGTCACATGCTACAAAGTCTGCTCATATCCGACTTCCATTTACCTTCATAGTCAGTTCTTCAGCGACAACAGTGTAGCCATTTTGCTCAAGATCGTACTCAGCTTCATTATTTCCCTTCCTGCCACTTGCAGCGCTTTTACACCATCCAAGTGGATCAATCCATGTAAGCGGGTTAGATACTACTAATATAAATTATACCCATCCTCTAGACCTACAGGATTCTGAGATATAAATCTTCCGGCACTCCGTCAACTCCAGCGGCGTCCCAATCTGACCCGTATGGAAGTAATAGCCCTCATGCCCTTCCCCTTCCATCTGATCGATCCGCGCTAACGGCGCATAGTTTCCTGGCTCGTATAGGTACACGATGTTCCCCCCAGGCGTTTCCTCGCGCAGCATTCGCAACCCTTGCCAAAGGAAGCGTTTTTGCTCCTCCACACCTCCGATTTCAGCGCGCTTGGCCACCCGCCGCCCAAGGCTGTCGTAGCGGTACTCACCCTTGCTTTCCAACCTAGCACTCTGGAACGCCTCCGCCCGCACCAGCCGGTTCTCGCAGTCGTAGCTGAAATACTGCACATTACTCGGCCCTGAACGCTTTTCGATCAGGTTGCCCCACGGATCGTACCGATACTCCTGATCCCGTCACTGCCGAATCCGCTGTCCTTGACCTTGTCAAACTGCCGCGCATTGAAGTCCAGCTGGTTGGCTGCCGGGTCATAGCGGAAGCTCTCGCGGGTTGTGATCGAGCCGGTGTTGCGGCTACGCGACTGGCCATTGGCTTCGTATTCGTACATGATCTCACCGCGCAGCTTGTCCAGCGTACGCACCAGTTTACCCGCCGGATCGTACTCGTAACGGCGGTGGATCGAGTTATACGCATGCTCCGCATACAGCGCCGGCTGAATCCCCACGTTATGCACCTGCGACAGCTTGTCGGCAGGTAGCGTCGAAGCGTACTGCCAGGCTTTGCGGCCCATAGCATCGTAACCGAAGCAGCTGGTGAGCTTGCCTTGGGTGCGATACACCTCGCGGTGCAGATCATCGCGCTCCATGTCGCTGATGACCTGGCCATCCACGTTCAGCTGGCGCAGGTGACCACTGCCGCAACACAGACGATCAAAAAATTTAACCCGCCTCAAATAGGGTCAAACCTAGTCACACCTTTAGCAAAAGAACTAGGGAAGCTGGTAGGTTTGATTGTTCCAGCTAAAAGGCCTGCAAGCGCAGAAACTAAGCCCGTCTTAAGATACTCCACCTCAGGAGATCTAGCCGCAACTATAGCAACTCTCCAGAAATCACTATCTTCTCCTGACTTTGCAGCCCAAAACATATAATCACCGTTATCCGTGACACCTATAGGGATCAAGCCACCCGACCTAGAAAAAACTGGATACGTATAATAATCTGGATCTGACTGATTCAGCTCATCGAGATCACCCAAAATTAGTTTAAATTGCTCGAAGAAATTTACGTCTTGCTCATTGCTAAACGGATTAAATACAACAATGAAGTCGGCGATCCTCCCAGAACCGTAAGCATTAATAAACCCCATGTAATCCGAAGGAAATGGTAGTCCAGATTTTATTTCTGGCCATGCCTTTCCTGCATCTGAGTCTATTGGCTTCTGGGGTGGAGCCATTATTGAAAGCAATTCTTTAAATGCCATATCTACATCCCTGAAGGATTGAGCACTGTTTAGTTTTCAAGCAAGCCACCTGAGCCTTCTGCTCTGCCTATAGGTCAACCTAAGCCTTCTAGCTCACCGTATTTAACCCCGCACGGTGTTAGACCAATCGGATCGGACCATACGAACGGGTTAGGCGTATATCTATTAAGATTATATCCGCCGAAGATGCTTATAGGAGTTTGCGTAATAAATCGAGCCACTTCCAGATCGTAATACCGGAACGTATTATAATGCAACTCTGTGTCTTTATCGAAATACTAGCCCTGAAAGCGAAGATTTTGCTCAAATTTATTCGCTAACAACCGCTCTACTTTGCCCTATACCCTGTACATTGCTTGCCAAACAATTTCACCTTTGCTATCAGTCAACTCCATCGGCGTCCCGATCTGATCCGTATGGAAGTAAAAACCTCCTGCTCTTCCCCTTCCACCTGATTGATCCGCGCTAACGGCGCATAGCTCCCTGCTCCTACAAATACACGATGCTCTGCCCAGGCGTTTCCTATCGCAGCATCCGCAACCCTTGCCAGAGAAAGCGCTTCTGCTCGACCACACCCTCGATTTCAGCGCGCTTGGCCACCCGCCGCCCAAGGCTGTCGTAGCGGTACTCACCCTTGCTCTTCAGCCGACCCTTCTGGAACGTCTCCGCCCGCACCAGCCGGTTCTCGCAGTCGTAGCTGAAGTACTGCACTTTATCGGCCCCGAACGTTTCTTGATCAGGTTGCTCTACGGATCGTACCGATACTCCTGATCCCGTCGCTGCCGAATCCGGCTGTCCTTGACCTTGTCGAACTGCCGCGTATTAAAGTCCAGCTGGTTGGCTGCCGGGTCGTAGCGTAAGCTCTCGCTGGTGGTGATCAAGCCGGTATTGCGACTACGCAACTGGTCATTGGCTTTGTACTCGTACGTGATCTCACCATGCAGCTTGTCTAACGAGCTTACTAGTTCACCGGCTGGTCCGAATTTATCAAAAAACTTAAGGCCCTACATTTAATATAAAATAAATTTACCTACCAAGCGGGTTTCGAAAGCACAATTTTGACTCAACGCTTTCAAGATCAGCTGTTAGCAAAGGCTGACCCACAACAAAATCATCATTGCGATACGCAGTCACCACTGCCAAGTTTGGCCCTATGCCAACCCCTGGAATATAAAATCCTGTTGCATGTATATCGACTTGCACTGAGTCAACATTTCCGGGCAAAGAGATCCTAGGGAAATCCAGATCTAAGCAGTCCGGCCAAGTTTCTAAAAAATCACCAGGCACAAGGCTCGGATTTTCGATTTCAGATATAAACTTGTAAACTCCAGTAAATTGCGGTCGACTCAAACTCGGAGCTTTCATAATATGACCACTTGAGTCCAAGTCGTAAAAGTAGTATGTCCAGGGCGTCACCCCCCAAACTAAAATTAGCAATCCCCTATCAAATAGCTCATTCGCAATTTCTGTTTCACAGAAGGCATCTTTCAGATTTATATTACCTTCGCCAAGTCTAGACACCACATACTCATTCATCCTCTTCAGATCTGCTATAAAAAAACCAAGCTCACCATAAGTTTCATATATCGGATGTCTTTTAGCCGCCCGCTGCATAACAGTATTGTCAGTACGTCCTATCCTGAATATAACTCGAAGTACCTCTGAGTAGTGTAGAATTGGTTTGATGTGCTCAGGCACACCACCTTGCGCTTTTAGCGGTACCTCCAAGTACACCTCAACACTTAACAAGTAAGTGCCGCACGACAAATCACCAGCGCTCACCAAAAACTTTTCTTTTGCAAATTCTATTTCTACAGGCCCAGCCTCTGAAATATTGAGCCTCATTTCTTGTTCTGATATTTTTCGGCTACCTATCGCTGAGCCATATAGTGGCCCTTCCTCCATCACACTACAGCTGACAAGCGTTTTTCTTTGCAAGCTCTTGAATTCCGCAAAGTTAAAACTCGACATCGGTATATTCAATCCAGCAATATTAATTGCACCGCTAGTTAGCAACCTTGAGTCATTGACAGTTACATAGCACACTTTACTTGATTTCATTAGCTACACCCAGGCATCGCTGCCCCTTTTGATCTTGCCCATTGCTTAGTTAACTCCCACCCTTGCGAGGGCGAGACATTTGATGCAATTATTTTACCAGGCATACCATTCTCGGTAATTTTCAGATCCCCTCGATAATTTACTAGCTCTGGGTTATTATAGTGCGCCTCAAGTTAGCGCAACCAGCTTTCTTCGGTCAAGCCTGCTGCTTTAAATCGCCTTATAGTAACCGCTGGCTTAGTACTTGCCAGCTTTGCGGAAGAGCATCGAAAGGATTTTCTTATAAGGCAGGCAGAAGAACTCACCACAGCGGCTCAGGACGCCAGTGCCTTACATCTACAACACTACCTCCTTGAGTAATAATTATTTCTATTATATATAATGGCTCAACCCTTTACTAACCAGGCCTTTTAATGCCAGGAAACAAAAACTCTTTGGAAGAGTCCCAATTAACGCCAGTCTTCCTATACGTATTGATCCTTGAAATTATTTTGTCAGGATCTCCTACCATGCCGCAAAGATCATATCGATAAATTGTCTCCAAATCATCATCTGGCGAGAGGGAATCATTTATTATTTCCGCACCGATATTTGAATGATTCTTCGATAAACATATCAGTCTAGCACCTGTATTCCCTGGAATACCAAATACAGCAGACAACATATATTTTTCAACCGGCCTTCTATTAGGCTTAACAGACCCATCATCAATCAATCTCGAAAAAATCTTTTTAGTATTTTTAATCGATACAAATATCGTAAATAACAATTCAACGCCATTGAGATCTATTCCCTCCCACTCATCTCCTTCTGCAAATATGTTAAATACCTCCAACAGATAATTTTCCCGCATTTGAGAAATTGCGTAGATTCCTTTCTCAATTTCAAAGCTAAGAATCAATCCCTCTTGCCATTTTAACGACTTTAACATGACACACTCCCTTTAACCTTCGCCCCAGATTTCTTCATTCCAGTTTCAGCCCTATGCTTATCAGCAGCTACACGATAGCGATCTCTGTTTGAGGTTTCAACGCCAGCAGGGTTTTGCCTGTTAGAGGTCCTTTTTAAACCATCTCTATCTTCAAACACTCTTTACTCAAGCCCTCTTGCAATATCTTTCCCTGCCTGGCCATCTTCAACAAAAAATGGTTCAGGTGGCACATTAAACATTCTGGTATTCGAGTATCTATAATCCAACACATCTTGGGCAGGATGATCCAAACCTGGCTTGCTTGCATAGCCTATTTAAGGCTTACCTTCTTTGACGCCCTCATATGCACTATGTGTAGCATTAGCTGGATTGCCAGTCCAACCTAATGAATCTAACCATCCGATTGGGTTAGTGGCGTATTGGCAAAAACTTATACCCCCGAGCAGTCTAATCGGATCTTGGGATATGAACCTTCCGACCTCAGGATCGTAAGCCCTGAACGTATTGTAGTTCAGGCTTATTTATAAATCAGCGTACTACCCTGGTAGGCGTAAATTCTGCTCAACACCATCCTTGATTGATGTCTCTATATTCCCCATGAACAGTACGACACTTGCCAAATAATTTCCCCTTGACTATCCGTCAACTCCAGCGGAGTTCCGATCTGATCCGTATGGAAGTAATAGACCTCCTGCCCTTCCCCTTCTACTTGATCGATCCGCGTTAACGGCGCATAGCTGCCCGGCTCGTACAGATACACGATGTTCTACCCAGGCGTTTCCTCGCGCAGCATCCGCAACCCTTGCCACAGGAAGCGCTTCTGTTCGACCACACCCTCAATTTCAGCGCGCTTGGCCACCCGCCGTCCAAGGCTGTCGTAGCGGTACTCACCCTTGCTCTCCAACCGACCACTGCGGAACGTCTCCGCCCGCACCAGCCGGTTCTCGCAGTCATAGCTGAAGTACTGCACCTTGCTCGGCCCCGAGCGCTTCTCGATCAGGTTGCCCCACGGATCGTACCGATACTCCTGATCCCGCCACTGCCGAATCCGGTTGTCCTTGACCTTGTCGAACTGCCGCGCATTGAAGTCCAGCTGGTTGGCTGCCGGGTCGTAGCGGAAGCTCTCACTGGTGGTGATTGAACCGGTGTTGCGGCTACGCAACTGGCCGTTGGCTTCGTACTCGTACGTGATCTCACCGCGCAGCTTGTCTAGTGTGCGCACCAGCTCACCCGCCGGATCGTACTCGTAACGTCGATGGATCGGGTTGTAGGCATGCTCCACATACAGCGCCGTCTGGATCCCCGCGTTGTGCATCTGCGACGGCTTGTCGGCAGGCAGTGTCGGGGCGTACTGCCAGGCCTTGCGGCCCATGGCGTCGTAGCCACCCGCCGTCCAGGACTGTCGTAGCGGTACTCACCCCTTGCTCTCCAACCGACCACTTTGGGACATCTCCGCTTGCACTAGCCGGTTGTCGCAGTTGTAGCTGAAGTATTGCACCTTGCTAGGCTCCGAGCGCTTCTCGATCATGTTGCCTCACGGATCGTACCGGTACTTCTGGATGCGGTTGTCTTTAACGTTATCAAATATACGAACTGTTCGAACACACGTAAGTACTCGCCGCAGTCAAGGAAATGACTGCTCGCAGCAAGATTTGGAATATTAAATCCCTTCAAGCCCCGAAACAAATTCAACACCCTTTACAGAAGCGCCTGTAAAAATCTGAGCAAGCTTTTCTGAAAAAATGACACTTCCTCTATTTTCGGAAGCCCTGAAAATATGCGCGCTCGATAGCTTGTCTTGCAGAGCTATTTTTTTAAACCTTTTGGGCCCGTCCGGCATAGATTTAATTAGAGGGACATATACACAGCTATCTAAATCAAACGCTTCTTCCGACTTCAATATATTCAAAATAGCATAGTCCGTAAGGCTTTCGTCGTTAACATTGACTATAACGGGGAAAAGCTGAATTTCGTCAGGACAATTGTCGCGAAGAATCTTAGAGACCCTCTCACTTACCAAGATAGGGCCATCACTGTAAAGAAAATCGAATTTTTTAAAATTAGCTAAACTAACCTTGCTTTTTACACTAAAGACTATTGGCCTATCAAAGGCCTCCAATTTTTTTGCTAAAAAAAATTCCAGATGACTCGGATTTTTTTCATGATCATACTTAAGCCAATATTTTTCAGGGTACTCATCATTGGGGATCATAATTTTCATTTAACAAGTTCCTCTCACTGAATTTTTATTTAGCTTTATTTGGCCGCGACGTAACCCTTGACGATTTTCGGCGATGAGATCATTTACTGCTGAACGATACTGATCTTTCGTCCACCCGTGCTCCAATCCTCTTAGTTCAATTTCCCTTAATCTTTCTACAACCTGCTCATTATATGCAGGGTGAGAACCTCTGTGGACAGTTCTCACCGGGTGATTTTCAGCATATTTAGGTAAATAAATTATGTTTTTCGACTCATGAATATTCATGCCTGCGGCTTTTAAAACCGGATGATCATGCAGCTGTTGTGGAATGATACGATGCTTCTGGAAACCTGAAATGCCAGGTATAGTATTATAAGTTGCCAGACCGGTTGGATCCAACCAACCCAACGGGTTAGCAGCATACTGATAGAGATTAAAACCACCCCCTAATCCGATTGGATCCTGAGTGACAAATCGCCCGCTCTCAGCATCATAGTATCTAAATGTATTATAGTGTAATGCGGTTTCACTATCACTGTACTGACCTTGGAACCGCAAGCTTTGCTGAATTTTTTCGATGTGGACGTGCTCAACTATACCCCACGAACAGTACGTAACCTGCCAAACAACTTCCCCTTTACTATCCGTTAACTCCAGCGGCGTCCCAATCTGGTCCGTATGGAAGTAATAGACCTCCTATCCTTCTCCTTCCTCCTGATCGATCCGGGCTAACGGCGCATAGCTCCCTGGCTCGTACAGGTACACGATGTTCTGTCCAGGCGTCCCCTCGCGCAGCATCCGCAACCCTTGCCAAAGGAAGCGCTTCTGCTCGACAACACCCTCGATTTCAGCCCGCTTGGCCACCCGCCGTCCAAGGCTGTCGTAGCGGTACTCACCCTTGCTCTCCAACCGACCACTCTGGAACGTCTCCGCCCGCACCAGCCGGTTTTCGCAGTCATAGCTGAAGTACTGCACCTTGCTCGGCCCCGAGCGCTTTTCGATCAGGTTGCCCCAGGGGTCGTACCGATACTCCTGGTCTCGCCACTGCCGAATCCGGTTGTCCTTGACCTTGTCGAGCTGCCGCGCATTGAAGTCCAACTGGTTGGCTGCCGGGTCGTAGCGGAAGCTCTCGCTGGTGGTGATCGAGCCGGTATTGCGGCTACTCAACTGGTCGTTGGCTTCGTACTCGTACGTGATCTCACCACGCAGCTTGTCTAGTGTGCGCACCAGCTCACCTTCCGGATCGTACTCGTAACGCCGATGGATTGGGTTGTACGCATGCTCCACATACAGCGCCGTCTGGATCCCCGCGTTGTGCACCTGCGAGAGCTTGTCGGCAGGCAGCGTCGAAGCGTACTGCCAGGCCTTGCGGCCCATGGCGTCATAGCCGAAGCAACTGGTGAGCTTGCCCTGGGTTCTAATAGACCTCGCGGTGCAGATCATCCCGCTTCATGTCACTGATGACCTGGCCGTCCACGTTCAGCTGATGCAGGTGACCGCTGCCGTAGTACAAGTGATTGATCTAGCGTCCATCGGGCAGGGGCGGCGTGGTCAAGTTGCTCAGAGGGTGGTACTCATAACTCAGCGTGCTATCGGGCGTGTGTGTGATGCCAATGGCGTGCTACCGTATTTCAGGCTTTCACCAGGTTAAACCTGTGATATCTCTCTCGCCCAGCCGCTGCTGGATGCTTTAAGAATTGCTGGCAAGCTGGACTAATGCGTGAGCGTAGCCGATGGTTGCTGGCTGACAAAGGATACAATGCCGAATATCTGCAGTCAGTACTGCGGCTGTTACCAGATGCAGCCGACAATCCCATTACGTGCCATGCCGCGCAAACCTAGACCAAGCGTGCCTCAGATTTTTGACCAGTTAAAATTAGCCAGCTACCAATCCCCCCACGGATCAAAAACAAATTTTTCGTCAATTTTTTCGAATTTTAGTCCGACTAGCTTTTCAGCAAAATAGTTTTCTTTGAAATCTGAAGAACATACTACTTGCTTAAGCTCCTCGCAGAAGAGCAAATCCTTGTGAATATCTTCCTTAACAACGAATCTATCAATCTTATCGTAGACGGGCAGCACGCTCAATCTTTCCGAGTCAGGTCGTAAAAGCCTTTTATCCGTCAACACGAACTTTGACTTCTCAACATCCAACAACGAACCTCTGCTTAGAACGTAAAAAAATCTGAAATTTTCAAGTTTTTCCCCGGAGCTTAATTCTACTTCTAACGGCACGTCAATATATTCACATTCGAGCCTGGAGCATAAACTTACAAACTTTGATGAAACAATATACTTCTCCAATACAGCATCAATTTCAAATTTTTCCAGATTTAACTCAAGCGCATAAGAAGATTCAAAGGAACTTTTCTCAGGGTTCTCCCTGGTTTGGTTAAGCTCAGGAAGCTTTGGATACCACTCCGCCTCAAAAAAACGCGGAATGCCCGCGACATTTTCGTAGCTAACTACATAATATTCCTTCAACGCCATTACAGCAACCTCCCAGATATTGAATCTACTTCAAACAGCCCTTTCTCGAGACCAGATCTTGCCCAATCCTGTATGTTCTTGATACCCAGAATCAACTGAGTGTCAGTCAAGTCATTTGCCATATTATTGAGTGCCATTAATTTCCCATCAACTCTATTAGTATATACATCGTGGTTCGTCCAGTGCCCAGGCAAATTGATGTAACTGACATTATCTTTATCGGGAAGAAATATTCCGTTTGAAGGGCCGTCCCCATTAAAGCCGAAACTTTTAAGGCGCTTGAACATTGCCCCATATACAGGATCTTTCATTAGCTTCTCAGGAATCAGGTGATGGTTAGCCATCCCATCCCCGGGCCTATGACCCATATTTATTCCCAGCTTTGTTGAGCACCACCCTAAGGGATCTATGTTTTGAACAGGGTTCGAGCCATAGAAATAGATATTTATTCCGCCAGCCAACCCTATCGGGTCTTGTGTTGAATATCTCCCAACTTCTGGATCGTAGAATCTAAAAGTATTGTAGTGCAGCTTTGTTTCTTCATCGAAGTATTGACCCTGGAACCTCAGGCTTTGCTCAACCTCATCAGCTATTAGATTCTCTATAGAGCCCCAAGAGCGATAGATCGCCTGCCAGACTGTTTTGCCACTACTATCAGTCAATTCTAGCGGCGTCCCAATCTGATCCGTATGGAAGTAATAGACCTCCTGCTCTTCCCCTTCTACCTGATCGATCCGCGCTAACGGCGCATAGCTCCCTGGCTCGTACACGTACACGATGTTCTGCCCAGGGGTCTCCTCACGCAGCATTCTCAGCCCTTGCCAAAGGAAGCGCTTCTGCTCGACCACACCCTCGATTTCAGCCCGCTTGGCCACCCGCCGTCCAAGGCTGTCGTAACGGTACTCACCCTTGCTCTCCAACCGCCCACTCTGGAACGTCTCCGCCCGCACCAGCCGGTTCTCGCAGTCGTAACTGAAGTACTGCACCTTGCTGGGCCCCGAACGCTTTTCGATCAGATTGCCCCATGGATCGTACCGATACTCCTGGTCCCGCCATTGCCGGATCCGGTTGTCCTTGACCTTGTCGAACTGCCGCGCATTGAAGTCCTGCTGGTTGGCTGCCGGGTCGTAGCGGAAGCTCTCACTGGTGGTGATTGAACTGGTATTGCGACTACGCAACTGGCCATTGGCTTCGTACTCGTACGTGATCTCACCGCGCAGCTTGTCCAGCGTGCGCACCAGTTCACCCGCCGGGTCATACTGGTAACGGCGGTGAATTGGGTTATACGCATGCTCTACATACAGCGCCGTCTGGATCCCGGCGTTATGCACCTGTGACAGCTTGTCGGCAGGCAGAGTCGAAGCGTACTGCCACGCCTTGCGGCTCATGGCGTCGTAACCAAAGCAGCTGGTGAGCTTGCCTTGGGTGCGATACACCTCGCGGTGCAGGTCATCACGTTCCATGTCGCTGATGACTTGGCCGTCCACGTTCAACTGGTGCAGGTGGCCACTGCCGTAATACAGGTGATTGATCTTGCGGCCATCGGGCAAGGTCAGCGTGCTCAAGTTGCTAAGCGGGTCGTAC